>JAHEJW010000065.1 GCA_024638655.1 bacterium
TGGTGGGTAGAGAACCGGGCGTAGGCCAAGTTTTCGCGAGTCTGCGTCATTCCGCTGTTGACCGTCACTCAGGGTGGGGTACCCTTGGTGTTGGCCCGGGAGGCCCAAACCTTGATCAACCGTGGGAGCCATCGGAGAGGGGACCACCGGGGCGCGGCCCTAGTGGAGCTCGCGCTCGCCCTTCCCCTGATCGTGATGCTCATCGTCGGCATGGTCAGCGCCGGCGTCGCCTATAACCATCAGTTGTCTCTGACTCACGCTGCGCGGGAAGGGGGTCGCTACGCGGCGACTCTGCCGGTGGTTCCGAACTTCGCCAATATCGATGCTTGGCTCAATGAGGTAGCCACGCAGGTGGTCAACGATGCCACGGGGACCCTGGATCCTGGCGTTCCGGGACGGTACGTATGTGTTGCGTACGTGTATCCGGACGGTGATCCAGTTGTCAATCCCAACGACGCCACGCGCAGCAGAGTTCAGACAGGGACCGCTGCACCGACCTATCCGGCGTCCCCATGTTTCAACGATGGCCGACCCAACAACGAGAGGCGCGTTCAAGTCGAAGTCAGGCGCGACACCACCTTCAACGCTCTCGTGTTCTCTTCGACTTTTAACCTTGACTCAGAGGCCGTCAATAGGTTCGAGCCGAGCTGATGCCCGAGCGCGAGAACGCTATCCGGTCGGCACACGACTCCGGGGCAAGCCTCGTGATCGTTGCGATATCAATGGTTCTGCTCCTCGGGGTGGCAGCCATAGCCGTGGATTTGGCTGGACTCCGCCAGGACATCCGGGCTGACCGCCTGTCTGCCGATGCCGCTTCGACTGCTGGGGCGAGTCAAATCGAGCCATTCACGGGTAGCCGAGCTGACGTTGCCTGTCAGACGGCGTGGGAGTACGTCTTGACCAACCTTGAGGACGAGTCCGCCGCAGCTACCGCACCGAATTGTGCGACTTTCGCCTCGGCTTGCGATCCCATTGGGCCTGCCAGGCAGGAATCGGGGACAGCTGACCCGTACTTGATAACGATCACTCACCCGGTGCCTGACTCTCATCCACTTATGGGAACGCAAACCCCGAACGCGGTTTTTGATGGTGTGGCCTGTCAAAGGGTCGGTGTCACTATCCAAAGAGTGCGTGACTTCACGTTTGCGGCCGTACTCGGCTTCAACAGCGGAACCACCACCGTCGACAGTGTTGCCCGGGTCAGGGCAGACGTAGGCGAGGGCGATGTTGTGCCCCTCGTCCTACTTGAACCTTACGGATGTGACGCTTTGACGGCAGATGGGCAAGGCAAGATCACGGTCACCCATTTCATGGACTCACCCGGTCTGATCGCACTGGACTCAGATGGTTCTGGTGCAAGTTGTGGGGCCTCCGCTCCTTTCACCATGGAGGTTCAAGCGAATGGTGACAAACGCTGGATCCGCGCTCTGCCGGTCCCCGGGGCCGGAGGTGCAAAGTCGGCCATTCTCTCCTATGCCCTGTCGGGACAGCCGGGCGCAGTAGCGAGCCGTGCCTTCAACCCTGCAGATCTCACCACGCCCATCGACACGTCGGTCCCAGGTCTAACCGGACCACCTCAGTCGTACTTTCAGTTGTACCCCCGACCCCAATTCCGATCTCAGCGAGTCACCCGAGCTCCTTTGGACCATCGATACAATTGCCAAGGCAGTTACTTGCCTTACTTGGGTTTGACTATCGCCCCTTGTAGTGGAGCAGCGGCGACTTACATCGACGACCACGATCTGGCCTTCGGCCAAGCTCCCGGGATCCCTCCGTCCCCCGCTATGAAACGTTGGACCGACTTCGATCCCGATTGCAATGTCGGAAGTAGCGAGACCTACCTTGTTGACTCGACCACGACCTTGGGCATGAACCTTTGGATCAACTGCAACCCCCGACTCGTGATCAACGGTGGGAGGGTCGAGATCAACCAGGTGAACGTGCTGTTCGATGGGGATCTCGACCTGCGATCAACCGGACGATTCCGCATGAACAATGGCAATACTGGCGACTACTGGGCCTTCTTCAGAATAGGTGGGGACGTATTGAAAGGGGCGCAGTCTTCGATCGAGTTCACTCGAACGTCCGTGTATCTGAAAGACGGGAAGGTCGACCTCGTGGGGGGAGCAGGTGGGCTGGTATGGACGGCTCCGACTGACACGGCCTACCGGTTCGAGGACCTGGCACTTTGGTCGGAGTCTGCCCTCGCGCACGAGCTGGGCGGGCAGTCCGGCAACATCTTGACGGGGACATTTTTCACCCCTTATGCGAACCCTTTCATTCTGAAAGGTCAAGCAGGGCAGCTCCAGACCGACGCTCAGTTCCTGACTCGTCGGTTGGTCGTAACTGGGTTCACCGAGGTGCTCATGAAGCCGGATCCGACAACCAGCACTCTTATTCCCATACGGGGGGTTTCGCTCATCCGCTGAGAACTCAGTCCCCGGCGATGAAGAAGAGCCATCTCCCGTCTTCGTCGATGCCGACCCGCCAGCCGGCATAGGAACCGAATACCGAAAGCTGGTCCAGTTCCTCTTGGCTGTACAGGGTTGTGAGCTCCTCGAGCTCGTCGGCGGGTATGTCCTCCCAGAAATCGTGGGCGAAGGCGGCTGGCCATACATAGATCTTTGGTTGGCCATCGGGCTCGATCACCGCATATGACATGTCGAGGAGTTTGAGCAACGTGTCGAGCTCGCCTTGGCCGTCGTCTTCCCACATGAGGAGATTCTGCACGCCGGCGTCGTCGCCGAAGCTGGTGCGCAGATCATCACCGGCGATCTCGATCAGTTGGACGAGCGAGCATGAAGAAGCCGCCTCGATGATTGCATCACGTGTGTCCTCCACGGTAGGTGGAAGACCATCAGCCGTGAGTGGCAACTCAACACCCGTCGCCGAGCAGGTGGGGACCAATGCCGATGTCGAGGTTTCAGGAACGGTTGTGGTGGTTGGTGTGACGAGTTGCGTCGTTGGGGCGGCTCCGTCACCGGGCTCGACGGTTCCTCGGTTCCCGAGCAGAGATACCGAGCCGATGATGGCGACGGCGGCGAACGCAGCCGCGAACACCAGCCATCCTCGGGGTGCCGGAGACGGGGAAGGCACCGTCGGGACCCTCTTCTGGCCGGCCACCTCGCGCACCTCGCTCGAAGCCTGCTCCAGACGACGCTCGATGTCGTTTCCGCTCACGACTCTCTCCAATCCTCGAGAGGGCCACGGAGTGACTCCCGGGCCCTGTGCAGGTGTGACTTGACCGCCCCCGTTGAACAGCCCATGACGTCGGCAATCTCATCCATGGAGAGCTGGGCCACGTAGTGGAGCGCGATCGCTTGCTGTTGGCGGCGGGGCAAGGCCCGGACATGACGCCACAACTCGTTGGATTCCGGGCTCAGGTCTGGTGACTCAAGGTCAGGTGATCCGATGCGGGCCATGGCTCGCATCTCGGCTCCCCACCTTCGACGCAACGAAGTGGCCTTGTTCAGCAGGACCCGTCGCACCCACGCCCCAGGCATTTCGTACTGGGAGATGCGGTCCCAGCGGCGATGAGCCGTCATGAAGGCTTCCTGGGTCAGGTCCTCCGCCTCAGCCACACTCGAGGTGAGGGCGATGGCCACCCCCAGGATCTGTCTGTAGTTGTCGCGATAGAAAGCCTCGAACGACACGATTCTCGCTTTCGTCGGGGCATGAATTGCCGCCTTGCCATATCCGAGTGAAGTCGACACGAGATCAACACGCTTCAGCAAGCCGCCCGGTTTACAAGAAATCGAATAGCCGGATCAGAGTCTGGCGGCCGTCAACAGCCCCCTTCAAACTTGTCTCCAAGATGACGTACCATCGCCTCGAATGACGATGAGGACGACAAATGGCTGAGGAATACCCACCAATCCTCGATGCGGCGCAAGTGGCGGAGTTGTTGAGCATGAATGTGCAGATGGTGCGTCGCTATGCCAGGGAGGGGCGTCTGCCCGCCTACAAACTCCCCGGTGGTCGGACCTTCAAGTTCTTCAGAGACGAGATCTTCGATTTCGTCCGGGCCCACCCCGTCACCGAGTCCGAGGACGGGGTCATTGGAAGTCGGTCGACCGAATAGCTGCCAGAACGAGCTCAGTCGGTATGTAGAGGTG
>JAHEJW010000039.1 GCA_024638655.1 bacterium
GTCACTCTCGCGGTGGTCGCCGGCTACTACATGCATCCCAGGGTTCACGAGCTGATCGGCTACCCGGGCCAGGTACCGAAAGACGCACAACGGCTTGGCGAGCGTGAGATCTACCAGGAGGGGTTGATGGACCTGGCGCAGAAGGTGATCGACCGCGGGCCGGTCTACCGGCCCACACCGACGACCGATGAGGCGGACGGAGAAGCCTGAGCTATGCCCGACACGTATCTGAACTCCATCGACGGCAAGTGGGTCCCCTCGTCGAGTGGTGAGACTTTCCGCAACACCAACCCGTCCCGTCCCGACGAAGTTCTCGGCGAGTTTCAGCGCAGCGGGCCCGAAGACGTCGACGTCGCAATTCAGGCCGCCAAACGCGCCTATCCCGATTGGCGCAAGACCCCTGCTCCCCTCCGTGGCGAAATCATCGCGCGCGCCACGCGGATGCTCATCGAGCGGAAGCCTGAGCTCGCCGAGGGTATTACGCGGGAAATGGGCAAAGTGCTGGTCGACTCGGGCTACGACGTTCAGGGAGCCATCACCTCCGGCGAGTACATGGCGGGTGAGGGCAGGCGCATGTTTGGTGACACCGTCCCGTCCGGTCTCCCAAGTCGCATGGCCATGACCGTCCGGGAGCCGGTCGGGGTCGTCGGGATCATCACTCCATGGAACCTGCCGATGCTGATGCCCGCCTGGAAGCTGTTCCCCGCCTTGATCTGCGGCAACACGGTGGTGGTCAAGCCCGCAGAGGACACCCCCATGACCGCCGTCCGTCTGTTCGAGATCCTCGAGGAGGCCGGTGTCCCACCCGGAGTGGCCAACCTCGTCACAGGCTTCGGAGCCGAGGCCGGCCAGTCTTTGGTAGGTCATCCGGACATCGACATGATCTCTTTCACCGGATCCCAGACGGTGGGCAGACAGATCGCGAAGTCCGCAGGAGCAGAGCTCAAGCACGTCTCGCTGGAGATGGGTGGCAAAAATGCTCTCGTCGTCCTGGACGACGCCGACATCAAAGAGGCAATCACCGGGGCCCTGTGGGGTGGCTTCTCGACAGCCGGTCAACGTTGTACCGCCAGCAGCCGGATCGTCGTCGACCGGAAAGTGGCGGACGACGTGGTCGGCGGTCTCGTCGAGGGCATCAGTGGCCTGGTAGTGGGCGACCCAACCGACCCCGCGACGAATATCGGCCCGCTGATCAATGCGAAACAGCTCGATCGGGTCCACTCCTACACCGAGATCGGGTTGGCCGAGGGTGCCGAGCTCGTGGTGGGCGGATTGAAGCTCCAGGACGAATTGGATGGCGGCTACTTCTACTCTCCCACTCTGTTCGACCACGCCTCATCAGACATGAGGATTGCCCAGGAGGAGATATTCGGGCCGACCATCACCGTGATTCGCGTCGACGGATACGACGAAGCGATATCGGTGGCGAATGGGACCCGATACGGGCTGTCGGCTGCTGTCTACACACGTGACACGGCCCGGGCACTGCATGCGGTGAGCGAGCTGGAAGCCGGGTTGGTCTACCTCAACGCGCCGACCATCGGCTCGGAGATCCACCTGCCATTCGGAGGCGTCAAGGACACCGGAAACGGCCACCGCGAATCCGGGCCTTCGGCAATCGAGCAGTTCACCGAGACCAAGACGATCTTCCTGGACTACAGCGGGACCCTGCAGCGGGCTCACATCGACGAGCCCTCGGGCTGACCCGCCCGGGGCGGGTCAGCTCCGGCGCATCACCCTTGCGAGGCGGTTGGCGTGCTCTGCGTAAGCATCGTCGAAGCGGCGCCGCGATTGCTCATCGCCTACGACCGAGGAGGCGGTCAGCACCGGGGGCATCTTCCCTCTGGCGAGCAGTAGCTCGGCAGTGGCGACCTTGATCTCGTTGACCACTGCCACATTCACCAGTGTGGAGCCCGGACCGACCCGACTGTCCAGACCTTCAAGGCCGACGAGAGCGTCGCCAACCGGAGTGCCGATGTCGATCACGAGGTCGGCATGGTCGAACAACCGCGTACCGGATGAGTGTGAGGACTCTGCGGCTCCCGAATCTTCGAGCGAGGTCACAGCTATGACTCTCAACCCTCGGTCGCCGGCGCCCATGGCCATCTCGATGGGCACTGCGGACCTGCCACTGGAGCTGAAGACGATCATGACGTCGTGCTTGCCGAACTCGAAATTCGACAGGATCACATCTGCCAGCCCTTCGGTCCTCTCGATGAACATCGCCTGTCGCTGTCCATTGGTTCCGACAACTTCGGTATGAAAGGTCATGGAGAGCTCAGCCATGGGATGGAACCCGGGGTACGAGCCGTATCTCGGAAACATCTCCTCCACCGGAATGCGCGAGTGTCCCGAGCCGAATAGGTGCACCAGGCCGTCGGAGGCGATCGCATCGGCGCACCATTCGGCGGCTTGGGCGATTGCCTCCATCTGGGTCGTTTGGAGATGTTCCAGTAGCGCCCGGGCTTCGGGGATCCAGCGACCGGGGCTACTCATCGCTCCCCCTCAGGGTGGCTCAACACACTGCCGCTAAATGTATATACATTTGAGGGTGTATGTCCACCGCCAGTCTCACCACATAGGACGGATGGTCCGTGCCGGCTCAGGAACCTGCCCGCTATGAGCAGATCGCCGACTATCTGAGGGAGTTGATCGAAGACTCCCGCCCGGGTGATCGGCTCCCTTCAGACGCCGAACTGTGCGAGAGATTCGGTGTCTCGAGGATGACGGCCCGGCAGGCGGTTCAGGTCGTCGCGACAGACGGGCTCATCGAGAGACGAAGGGGTGCCGGGACCTTCGTCCGCTCCCGACCAGTTCCGCGGGATCTCGGCTCGCCCCTTTCCTTCTCGGAGGCGATGCGGGCAAGGGGGATGGAAGCGGGGAGCCAGACTCTGGCCTGGGGCCCGGTGGAGCCCACCGCCGACGAACGGGTCGCTTTGAGCCTCGAGGCCGGCGAGGGAGCCTATGCATTGGAGCGGCTTCGGCTGGCCGACGGGACACCGATGGCCATCGAGCGGGCAGTCATGCCCGAGAAGCTGGCACTGTCGCTGGAAGACGACTTCGATTCCGGTTCGCTGCATGAGGCGTTTCAGAGGGTGGGGAGAGTGCCCGCACGAGCGCATGCGGAGGTGACCGCACACCGAGCCACCAAGAGACAGAGGGAGCTCTTGGGCCTTCGGTCGACGGGGATCGTCATCTATGAGCGACGGACCATCTTCGACCAGCGCAACGAGCCCCTGGAACGAACCGTCACCTACTACGCCCCGGGGCGCTTCTCCTTTCGTGCCGTTCTGGTGAGCGAGAAGAGCTCTCTTCCCTGAACACCAGAACCCGATCAGTCATCTCCTTTGAGTACCGCTAAAGAGGGTCGACCTCGAGGTAGAGGGAAGTCTCTCTACTCTCCCCTCGTTCCAACATCGGGAGACGGCCCTCGGCACGATCGTGAGCCCGGCCCGAGGTCGAGCAGTTGGCTGGTTCGATCCCGAGCGCATAGACACCGGGTGCCGGGTCGATCCATTGCTGCAGCCGGGGTAGCTCGGCCACTCGCCATCCAATCCTCACGGCCAGACCCATCTCCTCGTTGACGATCCGGGCAGAGCCCCACCCCTCCTCGGCCTCGACCTCGTGTTCGAGGACCCGCTCCTCGGTTTCCTCGACCTTGGGAGGCCGGTCCCACGAACTGAGGGAAGCCTCGGATGCCGGGTCCCTGGCGATCGTATTTTTCGTGTTCAACTCGAGAAGAGCGTCTCCGGACCAGAGCGGGTAGCCGAAGTTGAAGTGGTAGAGGATCGGGGCGGCCTCCACGGTCTTTCCCAGGTTCGACGTCAGGTCTTCGACCTCGAGGCGGTGCCTGCCGGCATAGGTCCTGATCGTCCTCTCCAGACGCAGGAGATGGCTGGTGGCGGCAGCATCTTCGACTCTGGCTGCCACCTCGACGAAAGCCGTGCCGTCGCTCAGACGCCGACGGACGGACTCGACTGTTGCCTTTTGGTGCGAGTAGCCGCCGTGAAGACCGTGACCCTCCGATGGCATGCCGACGTTGCGCAACCCGCAAGTGACCATCAACCCGCCCCCGAATGCCTCGCCCCAGTCGAACCCTGTCGGGTTCGGGATCGGCGACCGCTCCCCCACCCCCGAGACCCATGAAATCGCCCGACCGAGTGCCCAGGCCCCGCCGATGTCGAGCCCTCTGTCCGGGAGCAACCGAAGGTCGATGCCGCCGTCGACGCGAATGTCGATGGCTCGCGTGCCGCTCGAAGGGCCCTCAGTGACGACGGAGGAGCGAACATGGAGGATGGCGTCGATGTTGGCCAGACGCCCATCATCCAACGCTGAACCCGGCAAGTCGGTCATGACTCCATCTCGTCCACTGCCCACTCCGACGGCGCATGTGGGACCACCCCGGTGAGCTCGGTCTCGAGAATCGTGAGATGCCAGCGACCCAGGTTGGCGCTGATCAGCTCAGAGCGCCCTTCACCGATGAAGCAGATGTTGGTCGGGGCCGCGAGCAGGGTGCCCTGCGGGTCCTCGGCCAGCAGGTGTAGGGACCCGTCCGGATCGAGGTAGTAGATCCGGTCGGGCCGATAACAGCTGATGACCGCCCCTCCATCTTCGGTGAAGGCGATGCCGTCCGGAACCGTGCCCGGGATCTCGATCACTTTTTCGGGCTTACCTCCAGCCCGCAGATCGAAACGGCTCACGTCTTCGCCTTCCGACTGGATGACCCAGAGCTCGTCACCGTCGGGCGTGACGGCACACCCATTTGGAAAACGGTTGAGGGACGTGTCGAAGACGTGTGCGGACCCATCGGGCGATACGGCGATCAATGCGCCCACGTCCTGGTTCCAGGCGCCGGAGTCGGAGATGTAGAGAGTCCCGTCAGGCCCGAAAGCCGGGTAGTTGGGCATCATCAGCTTTCGGTTCTCGGCCTCGCCGAACAGGTGGGTGAGCTGGCTCCCGTCGAGGACCCAAACTGCAGCATCCGCGGAGTCGCAGATGACCACTCGGCCCCTGCCGTCGACCGCGAGCCCGAGCACGAATCCCGGTGTGCGGGCAACCTCGCGGTGAGAACCTTCTGCAACGTCGATCGCGTACAGCTGGCCGGCTTCGCCTCCTGCGTAGAGGACACCCGACGCATGGTCGTAGGCGACTCCCTCGGGATGGTCGAGGCCGTCGACGAGGACACGGATCGAGCCGACCAGATTGGCCATCATTGGTCCTGGCTGTGACCGACCGTGCCGTTGATGACCAGACCGCCGTCGACGACCAACTCGTGGCCTGTCACGTATCGGGAGGCCTCGGATGCCAGGAAGACCACGACGTCGGCGATCTCCTCTTCGGAACCGATCCTCCCAAGCGGAATCCTCTGGTTGTAGGTGTCCCGCACTTCGGGGGTGTACGCCTTGACGTTCAGGGGCGTGTCGATGGCCCCGGGAGCCACCGCGTTGACGGTGACGCCATGCTCCGCCGCTTCGAGGGCCAGCGTCTTGGTCATGGCCAGGATCCCGCCCTTCGCGGTGCTGTAGGCGCCCAGGTTGGATACGAAGAGGATGTCGGCTGCGGAGGTGATGTTGATGATTCTCCCACTGCCTTGCCGGAACATGACTTCCGCCGCCGCTTTGCACCCATAGAAATACCCGTGGAGGTTGGCCCCCAACAGGTCGTGCCAATCCTCGTCGCTCGTCTCGATCAGCGGCTTCACCATGAGTCGAGCCGCGTTGTTGACCCAGATGTCGAGACTCCCCCATCTCCCTTCTGCTTCTTCCGCGAGCCTCACCGCCGTGTCCGGGTCCCCGGTGTCGGCTGCGAAGATGTTTGCCTCGCTGCCGGCGTCCTCGATGGCCTTACGCACGGTTTCGCCTTCTGCTTCGTCTCCGAGGTAGACCCCGGCGACGTTCGCTCCGGCCGTGGCGAGTGCCACCGCCGTCGCACGACCGATGCCCTGCGACACTCCGGTGACGACTGCACTCCTGCCAACCAGCTCGCTGATGAAAGCCAAATCTCCTCCTCAGTCTCTCGGATCGATGACCACTTTCATTCCCCGGCCTTCTCTCGTCGCAGCGAATGCCCGCTCCCACTCGAGGAGCGGGACTATCTCGCTGACCAGGGGATCTAGTTGCACCGAGCCTTGGGCGAGCAGGGAGATCGCCCTACTCCAGGAGGTCGGCGTGGAAGCGTTCCCGGACGTGTAGACGAGCTCCTTGTAGAGGATATGGTCGAGAGGAGCCTCGATGGACCTGCCGAATATGCCGACCTGGACGAACCGCCCTCCCTTGCGCACTTGCCGCAGCCCGAAGCCGGCTCCCGCCGCCGACCCGGAGCACTCGCAGACCACATCCGGCTCAAGCGCCCCGCCGTCGTCCGAACCTGTGAGCCCGATGGTCTCCAACCCGAGCGTCTCGGCCAGCTCGAGACGGTGACCATCCGTTTCCAGTCCGGCCACGACCACGTCCCCACCCGCGGCCCTGGCGGCCTGAGCCGTGAGGATTCCCATGGTGCCGGGGCCGATGACGAGCACCCGGTCGCCCGCATTGATCACGGGTGGGTCGAACAGGCAGTTGGCAACACATGCGAGCGGCTCGGTGAGAACACCGGCGAACCGCCCAACGCTCTCGGGGAGCACGTGGAGATTGCGTGCCGGGATCGCCATCCATCTGGCGAAGCCTCCGTCGACTTTGGATCCGATGGAGCGTCGCTGATCACACCGGTTTGGGAAACCGGCCCGGCAATGCTCGCATTGCTCGCAGTAGTGGAAATAGGTCTCACAGGCCACACGTCGGCCCATCCAGGAATCGTCGACATCGGGGCCCAGCTTGACCACCTCTCCGGTCACCTCGTGGCCCATGGTCACCGGCGCCTCATAAGGGAATTCGTCGTCTTCGATGTGAAGGTCGGTGCCGCAGATACCGGTGGCGAGCACCTCGACGATTACCTGGCCGGGCCTTGGCGATGGAACCGTCTGCTGACGCAGTCCGATGTTGCCAACGCCAGGAGCCAGCTTGCCCAGAGCGACGGTCTCGGTAGGGATGGTCTGGGACACGATCGAATCCTCGCTTCCGGACGCTTCCATCCCCGACAGGTAGCATCGAAATGTATAGACAACTCGTGGGAGGGTCAAGTGAACGTCGGTGACCAGGTGCCGGCGTCGAGCCACCGTGGCAAGCGTGTCCTGGGCCTCGACCTGGGCGGGACAAACATCAAGGTCGCAGTGGTCGAAACCTCGGCCGAGGCCACGCCGGAGGTCGTATACAAGGACCAGGGACCGACGGGAGCTGGGGAGGGCCCCGAGTCGGTGACAGAGCGGCTCATCCACTTGGGAGAGGTGGCCATCGCCCAGTCCGGGCCTGTGGACGGAGCCGGCGTCGGTGTGCCGGGCCTATTCGAGTTCGACACCGGCGAAGTCATCTTCTTCACCAATCTTCCCGGACCATGGGAGGGCTTCCCCCTACGTTCTCGACTGGCTGACGGGCTCGGAGTCGTCGTCAACCTGATCAACGACGCTCGTGCATTCACCCTCGCCGAAGGCACCGTCGGTGCGGGCCAGGGTGCCCGAACACTGGCCTGTCTGACTCTCGGGACGGGAATCGGCGGGGGGTTGATGATCGACGGAAGACTCAAGTTCGGAGCTTTCGGCATCGCCGGGGAGCTGGGACACCAGACGGTGGCTCCCGATGGCCCGGTCTGCGGTTGTGGGAATCGCGGTTGTCTCGAAGCGGTCGCCCGACCACCGGCCATCGCGGCTGCAGCCGATAAGAGCACATTCGAGGAGCTGCTGGAAGGCCTGGCGGAGGGAGATCCCGGATCGGCCGAGGCGCTAGACACAGCCGCCTACTACCTGGGCATCGGTCTGGCGAACGTGATCACGATGTTCGGACCTGATCGCATCGTCATCGGGGGCGGGGTCGCCACGGCCGGGGACATGGTCTTCGAACCGATAAGGGAGGCAGTTCGAAATCGACTCACGCTGGTCCCACCCGAAGCCGTATCGATAGTCCCTGCCCTTCTGGGTGCGGAGGCCGGCGCGATTGGTGCCGCCCTGTCGGCGATTGGCTCTCCGGTGGGGGACATCGAGTTTCTCCAAGGTGAGATACCGAGCGCCCAGATGCGCCGGGGCGAACAACCCGACTCAGGCAGCGATTGACGCCAGAGACCGAGCCCGTCTCGTGATGAGGTCGAGGTCGGTCCCACCGGTCAACCAGCCCCCAACCCCGACCGCCTGCGCCCCTGCTTCTAGATACGCCCCCGCGTTGGTGTCGTCAACTCCCCCGGTCGGTATGACAGGGAGTTCTGGATAGGGCCCGAGCAGAGCCCTCAGCATCTCAGGTCCTCCCACAGACGCCGGGAAGAGCTTCACGGCTGAAACCCCGGCGCTGAGGGCAGTGTGAATCTCGGTGGGTGTGAGGACTCCGGGAATGAAGGGCACGTCGTGCGAGCTCGACCAGACGACCAGTTCCTGGTCCAGGTGGGGTGAGACCAGAAACGTCGCACCGGCCTCGACGGCGGAAGCCGCCTGGTCGACGGTGGTCACCGTTCCAGCACCGACGACGGTGCCCCCACCGGCAACGGCGGCGATGGCATCGAACCCTGCCCCTGCTTCGACGGTGATCTCTAGAACGGCCAACCCACCTGCATGAAGCGCCTCGGCCAGCTCGAGAGCCGTGGACGCATCCTGGCCCCGGGCAACCGCAATGACCCGCTGTTCGGCGATGAGACTCGGAAGCTCGGTCACGACGGACCCACTTCGGTGACGCCCCATCCCCCGTCTACCTCGAGGACCTGGCCTGTGATCTGACTCGCCTCGTCTGAGAGGAGAAAGACTGCTGCGTCGGCAATCGCGGCCGGATCGAGCAGTCCGGCGGCCAGGGGTTGTTTCTCGTTCGCGTAGCCGACGATTTCCGGATCATCAGCCGCTCGCTTCGCCATCGGGGTCATTACGAGACCGGGTGCGATCGCATTCACTCGAATGCGGTCCCGTGCGTAGTAGGACGCCGTCGCCCTGACCAACGAGGCGATCGCTCCTTTGGAGGCTGCATAGGCGTGGGTGGCGAAGAACCCAGGGGACGGGTGTTCGGCCAGCACACTGCCGATGCACACCACGGATCCGCCCTGACCCCGCCTCATGACACGGATCGCCTGGCGTGTTGCGAGAAACGCCGGGCTCAGATTGATGGCGATGGTTTTCTGCCAGGCGTCGAGGCTCATCTCGTCGGCGGGACCGTCCCCGAACCGGCGCCCCGAGGCCCCGGCGACCGCAAGCACTCCGTCGATCCTCCCCAGATGCTCAGAGGCACGAGCGAAGCCTTCTTCGGCATCTTGTTCGACCGTCAGATCGGCTGGTGCCCAACCGACGTGCGATCCGACTCCTTCGAGGTCGGCGGCCAGCGCCTCGAGCTCGTTCTCGTCACGTGATATGACGAACAGATCGGCTCCCTGCCGTTGCAGGCGCCGCGCCGAAGCCGCGGCGATACCCGTTGCCCCGGTGATCACGACTCCCTTTCCGGCCATACGCATGTCAGCGTTCTAGCAGGACAGCCCTGGCCACGAGACCCCAAGGGGAGTCGGCGGGGCATGCCCGAGCGGGGGTTGCCCGGGTCGTAGCCCGTACGTATTCTTCGCCGTGGATAGCGTTTTCCACGAGGAGGCCGGTGTTGGTCAGTGTTCGTATCCCGCTGCGTGACGGTGGAAGCCGGTTGCATGAGCTGAGCGAGCCTGGATCCTTCATCCGGCCAACCGAGCCTCTCTCCTCCCGAAGGGTCTTTGCAGCGGCGCATGTGGTCGCCGACCCTTTGACCGAGAACACCCCTGTCTCGGGTGCTCATCTCGACTGGGATGCCACTCTCGCCTTCCGCCGTCATCTCTGGTCGTGGGGCCTGTCGGTGGCCGAAGCCATGGACACCGCCCAACGCGGGATGGGGCTCGACTGGCCGGTCACGAGGGAGCTCATCAAGAGGTCATTGGCCGAGGCTCGTTCGGTGGGTGGCGATATCGCCTGCGGCGCCAACACCGACCAGCGGCCAAACGAGTCTCTGGACGTCGACGGGGTGGTCGAGGCCTACGTGGAGCAACTCGAACTGATCGAGGGCGAGGGGGGTCAGGCCGTGGTGATGGCAAGCCGGCACCTGGCCGCCGTCGCAGATGGCCCCGAGGACTACCACGAGGTCTATGGGCGCCTACTCGGTCAGGTGCAGAGACCCGTGATCGTCCATTGGCTCGGAGAGATGTTCGACCCGGCCCTCAGGGGGTACTGGGGTGCTGTCGACCTCGACCAGGCCCAAGAGCACTTCTTGAGCCTGCTCGCCGACTACTCGGAGAAGATCGACGGTGTGAAGATCTCCCTGCTTGACAAGGACCGGGAGCTGTATCTGCGAAAGAGCCTTCCCGTGGGTGTTCGTATGTACACCGGAGACGACTTCAACTACCCCGAGCTGATATTGGGTGACGGCACATACCACAGCGACTCGTTTCTCGGCGCCTTCGACCTGATCGCGCCAGCCGCTTCTTCCGCAATCCAGGCGCTCGACGATGGCGATGCCGGCGGCTTCGAGGAGATTCTGAATCCGACGGTCCCCCTCTCACGTCACGTGTTTGGGGAGCCCACCTTCTACTACAAGACGGGCATCGTGTTCATGGCCTACCTCAATGGGCACCAGTCCCATTTTCGGATGGTGAACGGGCTGGAGAGTGCCCGATCGATCGTGCACCTGAGTGAGCAGTTCGCGCTCGCCGATCACGCGGGTCTTCTCGACGACCCCGACCTTGCCGCAAAGCGGATGACGGCGGTGCTTGAGGTAGCCGGCTTCTCCCAGAGTTGACCGTCTAACAGGGTCTGCTGCTGGTAGCCATCCGCCAGATTCCCGGCGTCTCCAGTCGGGCGATCTGCGTGACGAGACCTGCTGACACATTGAACAGCTGCAACGAAAGCGGTGACGCTCCCTCGATCTCCGAAATCGTCACTAGCTGGTTGGAGGCGGCCCAGCCGACCGAGAAGGGTGGGTCGTGGGTTGTGATGCGTCCACGGCTCTCCCCGGTGGCGGTGTCGAACACCTCGACACCTCCGGTTGAGCTGATAGCAGCGGCATAGGCAGCATCTTCGCTGAGACATACGCCGAGCACGTTGCCTTCTCCAGGGTCAAAATCCATCATGGTGCTTCGCTTGCCAGTCCTCAGGTCCACCATTGCCAGGCTCGGCCCAGGAGAGACGATCACTCCGAAACTCCCGACCACCGAGGGGATCCCGGACTCGAGGCCCAAATCCAGCCCGAGAGGAGAGGGCTCCCCTCCCCTGGGCCAGAAAGCGACAGTGCCGTAGGCAGAGCCGTCCTGGGGATGAAACAAGACGCCGTCCTCGTAGCCGGCAAACGGCCATCCGAAGTCACGCGGCACCTCGGTTCGTTCCTCGATCTCCCCTGTATCACCGTTGAAGAGTGCGAACCACTCGGGTAGGTCGCCGCCGACCAGCCAGGCCCGGCCCGCATTGGCGTCGGGGATCAAGAAGCCCGGCTCTGCGATGCGCTGAGCCGCGTCGACGAGATCGAGCCGCATTCGGAACAACCCGGTGCTCGTAGTGGTGAGCAGATAGTCACCCACCATCATCATCGGATACTGGTCTCCGCTCGACCTGATGTGAGCCTCGACTCTCTGGATCATCCGACCTCCCGGCTCGATGAGCCACAGGTTTTGATCGCCGATCGGCGCGGGGACCGCTAGGGCGACCGAGCCACGCAGGTCCAGAGAGCCGGGGAGGAGCTCCACTCGACCGCGCAACGGGACGAAATCGGTCGTCGTGGTCGTAGGGGTTGTTGTGGGTGGCGTTGAGGTCGCCGTTGTCGACGGCGATGAAGTAGGGCTCGCTATCCGCTCTCCATCGGTGGTTGAAGAGGGAGTTGCCGCGGTGTTCGCCGTGAACCCGAAGACCCAACCTGCCAGCAGACCGGCCAAGCCGACGGCGGCCAACAAGACCCACCGGCGACTGGGCGATGGTCCTGGTGATCGGTCCCAGGGCGCTCGATCGGGCTCAACCACGACCCGACCTCAAAGTGCACTCATGCATGTGAGCAACGCCGGAAAGGCCTGACGAGGTTCCACATCGATTAGAGGAGAATCGCACAGAACTGGTTCCTTGGCTACCGAGGGGTGGCGGACGAGAGGAAGACAAACGTGTCCGGCCACTGCACCGTTACGGGAGATCCACCGCCGGTTCCACTTTGTGCCACAACCAGGTGCCCGGATCACAAACTGCCATTGTTTCACCCGGTCAACGCATCTCGATGACGAGCTTGCCGAGGACACGGCCCTCACCGAGTCGTTCCAACGCCTCCGTCACTCCCTCGAGAGGGTAGGAGCGGTCGATGGTGACGCGTAGCGCACCGGTGGCGACCATTTCGGCCAGAGCGAGGAGGTCGTCGCGATTGGGGCGCACCCCGAGTACTCCGATATCGCGGTTTCCGAAAGCGAGCAGCCTGCCTACGGTTGCCGCCGACAAGAGGGATCGCGTATTGCCGCCAACTACGCGATATCGACCCCCAGGCGCAACCGCCTTGCGGATGGCGAACATCGAGCGCTCGCAGACGAGATCGAGAATGAGATCGTATGTCCCGGACTTGGTGTAATCGGCTTGGGTGTAGTCAATGACGTCATCAGCTCCTATTGAGCGTATGAAGGCCTGCTTGTAGCCGTTGTCGACCCCGGTCACGTCAGCTCCGGCCATCTTCGCCATCTGCAAGGCGAAGGCTCCGGCACCTCCTCCGGCCCCATTGATCAGCACCCGATCGTGTGATTCGACCCGCCCAGAGACTCCCTGGAGCGCGATGACCCCGGCTTGGGGGAGAGTTGAGGCCTCGGCGAAGCCGAGAGTTGGCGGCTTGCGGGCCAGCGGTGCCGTGTCGGGAACACGGACGTATTCAGCAAAGGCGCCACCCCCGTGATACATGATGTCTCCGAAGACCTCCTCACCTGGTTTGAACGTCTCTACCTCGCTACCCACCGCCTCGACTCGCCCGGCGATATCGGTGCCGAGGATTTGCTGCTTGGGCCTGACAAGCCCGCCAACCCTGGCGTATAGAGGCTTGCCGGTGAGCACCTCCCAGTCCGATCGATTCACCGAGGCGGCATGCACCTCAATGATCAGGTCACGAGGACCGGGAACCGGGTTTGTCACCTCCTTCAATTCGAGGACCTCGGGCGGTCCGTATCGTTGGTGGACTACGGCCTTCATGCTGGGTGCAATTAAACCCGCGAGAATCCGCGGACCGTGAACGAATCGGCTGCCCGGCCGTACAACCTTTCGGCCTCCCCCAGCGTGGTAGTGATGTGAACGCAGATGCAGACATCTACGGGAAGCACCGCGATGACCTGATTCGCTATGCGACAACCCTCGTAGGGCCGGACGATGCTCCCGACGTCCTCTCGACTGTGGTACTGAGAGTGTTGAGCAAAGGAAGTCTGTCGGACCTCAGCGAGCCAAGGCCATATCTCTTCCGGGCAGTCCTCAACGAGGCGAGATCGACCTTGCGTCGCCGGAGACCTCAGTGGACTTCATCCGAGGAAGACAGTGTTTCTGAGTCGCGCCCCGACCCTGAGGTGCTGCAGGCGGTCCTCGACCTGCCCGCGCGTCAACGGGCGGCTACATACCTCGTGTACTGGGAGGGCTTCACGATGGAGGAGACAGCACACCTCATGGGCACCCGTTCGGGCACCGTCAAGCGGTACCTCCACCTCGCCCGCAACCGTATGAGAGGAGCTCTCGATGAGCACTGGTACTGATCGCGAGATCCTGGCTCTTCGCGCCGCATACGCCGTAATGGTCGATCGCGCCCCGGCGGCTCCCGAGTTCGAGGATCTCCAGCGAGGCCTGGCGACGAATCAGCGACCTGGTCGCCCGCTTGGATGGCGTCCAGTTCTAGACCGGCCCTTGGTCAGAATGGCACTGGCAGCTGCGGCTATCGCGGTTGTGGTCGTCCCCATACTCAGTTCCGGGCCGTCCGCGGTCGCTGCGATGGAGGAAGCGCGCGGCGCCTTCGAAAGGCTCTCATCGTTCAGCGCGACCCTCGCGGGTCGCCAGGATGGGTCGATCGTCGGTGCTGAGACCTCACCGGGAACACACGTTGCCGACCGGCTGTTCCGACAGGATCTCTGGTATCGGGGGGACGAAGGCTGGCGGGTGGACATCATCGAGGACACCGTTCCCGAACTGAGCGGTGGGCCTGGAAGCCAAGCTATCTGGGACGGCAACGAACTCAACGCGTACAGGGCCGACGAGAACTCCTACACCATCGCCGACAACGTAGAAGGCGGTTTCGGGCCGATGCACCTCCTCGATCCGAACAACGCTACCTGGCCGATCTTCGGTGGCGACGTTCGCACGTCGGACGACTACTTCGAGCAAGAGTGTCGGGTGGAACCTGACGCGAAGGTCGCAGGACGAACAACCCGCCACTTGAGCTGTGAGGCGGGCCGCATCGAGATATGGCTAGACGTCGAGACGGGTCTGGTGTTGAAGAGCCGCAGCGAACTGGCGGAGCACGAGGTCACCCGTTTCGAATTCGAACCCGAGTTTGAGCCGGGGACATTCGAGTTCATACCGCCCTCGGGAGCGACCGAGGCCGAAGAAGCCGCAGATGACCCTTATCGCCAGGTCGCCCTGGCACCGAATGAGGCCGCACCGCTCTGGGAAGGCCGGCTCCTAGGCGGAGAGAGCCCGATCGGCCTCTCCGGGCTCAAAGGAAAGCCGACTCTTGTCCTGCTCTGGGCGGACTGGTGCGAGCCATGTGTCATGGACGCGCTTCCTAGATTCGCCGAACTCCACACCGCGCTTGGCGACATGGTCAATCTCGTGGCGGTCGACGTTCAGGGGAGCGAGGAATCGGCTGCCCAGATCGTCGCTGATGCGGCCTTTACGTTTCCGGTGGTGATCGATGACGGATGTGCCGGGTGTTCGCTGCCCGGCGTATCCGACGCCTGGAGCGTCGAGTCGGTGCCGATTTGGGTGGTGCTCGACACGGACGGCGTCGTCGTCGAGGTGCTCCTTCCTCGCGACGCCGATACAGACCGACTCGTCTTCTTGCTCACCAACCAGGGCTGATCACGCTGCGGTGAGCGCGTGGCCACTGCCAGGCGTAATAGACAATGGCTGCGAGGAGTCCGATTTCCACGACGCTCCCGAGGACGTAGTAGCTCCACTCGCCTATCGCTCCTGCTGCGATCGTCAGGCCGTAGCCGACGCCCAATGTCATGTTGGCGATGCGGTTGATACGGGGTTGCAGCACCAGAGTGGCGAACACCATCAGGCTCGGGATGAGCACATAACCCGTCGCAGCAAGAAGGAAACCCTGGCCTACCGCAAAACCGCTCACCAGTCCCGCTTCCAAGTCGGCGCGGAAATCCGGGCGGTAGAGGCTGAACAGGTCGACGTAGGCGAAAACGAACAGCATTGTGGTCCACAACGCTGAGATCTTGACTCTCACACTGACATGGTGGGTCTCGAACCTCGGTTGGTTGGTGATCGGGGCTTTCTCTCCGACCGTCATCTTCTCCTCCAGGTCTGAGGGTTTGGCTTACTAAGTAATCCTATCTGATTACTTAGTAAGCTGTCAAGCGATGCCCGACCAAGAACGCGCCAGGACGCCCCTGACCAAGGAGCTGATCCTGAAGACCGCAATCGACATCGCCGATCGGCGAGGCCTGGGCGCATTGACTATGCGTCACCTGGGAACCGAGCTGGGCGTGGAGGCGATGTCGCTCTATAAACACGTCGCCAACAAGGACGCAATTCTCGGCGGGATTCTCGAGCTCGTTATCGGCGAGATCGGGCTCCCGAACGAAGAGGACGACTGGAGAGAGGCCATGCGAACACGGGCGATCGCAACACGTCGCGTCCTCAGCCGGCACGTTTGGGCAATCGGCTTGATGGAGGCACGCCGCCCCAGGGGGCCCGTCGTCCTCGGCTACCTCGACGCCATCCTCGGGAGCCTGCGAGCCGCAGGGTTCTCGATCGAGGACGCCGCTCACGCGTTCTGGCTCCTCGACAGCTACGTCTACGGCCACGTCATCCAGGAAAGCAGCATGCCTCTCGACTCTGACGCGGCGTCCGTCGCTACGAGCCCTGCCAAAGCCGGCGAGTACCCACATTTGGTCGAGGTCGCAGAGGAAGCCTTCTCTGCCGGATACAGCTTCGACACCGAGTTCGACTTCGGCCTGGAACTGATCCTCGATTCCCTGGAGGGACTTCACGGGTCCCGTCGTGTTGATGTCTGAGTGTCTGGGTTGCGGCCTGCTCCTACCGAGGCGAGCGGGCCCGACACATGCCTGCCTTCCGAAGGCCGATTTGGCCTAACTCGACGGGACCTTCTTCTCTACCACTAGAAGTGCACTTGTGCGACCGTCACAGAGTGAACTCACCACCGGAAAGGCGTCTTCCGCCGGGAAGACCACCGTGGGACACATGGAACGGAATTCGGGTTGGGCTCCTGACAGGTGGTCTGGTGACAATCGTGGCAGTGTGGTTGGCAGGATCCGACGATTTCTGGCTGGCACTGGGCGGAGCGGCGATCGGAGGAGTGATCGGCTATTTATCTGAGCGCAGAAAGGTGAACCGCCCGCACGGATCCTGATCCCCGAC
>JAHEJW010000066.1 GCA_024638655.1 bacterium
CATCCTCCTCTATGGAAGGAGGTTACCTTCTCATGGAAGGGGATTTTAAGCCGGCGAGGGAAGAGTGGCGAATCAAGGACTTTCGAGAGTTGTCTTGATTCGTTGCCCTTTCCCGTTTACGAGGAGTACGAGGAGTGCTCTACAGTCCGAGGGTTATGGACACCCCCGTGGACACCTGGCTCGGCACGCCACGGTCACTCACCTGTCGGCAGTTCGTCCGGGCGCAACAAGACGGTGGCCCTCGAAAACAGTCAACACCTCGACCGCCTTCGGTGTACGGCGGTAGACGATGCGGTAGTTGTCGACGATCAGTTCGCGAAGACCACTCTCGGGAATCTCCGGCAACCGGCGGCCCTGCTCCGGATACTCGGCCAACGCATCGCCTCGATCGATCAACTTGTCGACAAGGCGAGCAGCAGCTCGCGCTGGAGGAGGGTGCCGCCATGCCACGACGAAGACCTTGACGGACCCCTCTGGCCTGTATATCATTCCGATATATAGCAGAGATAGATATGCCTAGTCGCAGCTCCAGCCGCTACGCCGTCCTCGGCATTCTCTCGCTCGAACCGATGTCGGGGTACGACATCAAGAAGTTCATCGAGACGAGCGTGGCGCACTTCTGGCGGGAGAGCTACGGGAACATCTATCCGCTGCTCAACCGCCTGACCGACGAGAAGCTCGTCCGCCGCCGCACCGAGCGCCAGAAGGGAAAGCCCGATCGCCACGTCTACTCGCTGACGGACCGCGGTCGCGCCGCCTTCCTGGAGTGGCTCGGCGAGCCGGTCAAGGAGGACGCCGTCCGGAGCGAGCTCCTGCTGAAACTCTTCTTCGGGCGCCACCTCGAGCCCGGGCGGCTCGAGGTGCACCTCGAGGAGTACCGCGTCGTCCAGACGCGCATTCTCGGCGCGCTTCGCGGCACGCGCGAGATGCTCGAGGCACATCACGCCGAGCATCCGGATCTTCGCTACTGGATGCTCACCCTCCGCCGGGGCGAGCTCGTGGCGCGCGCGCGACTCCAATGGGCGCGCGAGAGCCTCCAGGACTTCCGCCGTCCCGGAAACAAGGAGAAGGAATCATGACCAGGAGAACGTGGATCGGGCTCGCATCCACCGCCCTCGGGCTCGCATCCACCGCCCTCGTGCTCGTCGTCGTGCTCGCCTATCTCAACCTCGCCACGAACGTCGTCAGCCTCCCGGAGAGGCTCGCGCTGATGCTGGCGTTCGCGATCGGACCGGTGGCGATCGTCGGCGTGCTGGAGATCTACCGGGAGCTCGCGCCCGGTTCTCCCGGACCCATGCTCCGCGTGGGGACCGTGTTCCTCGTGATCGCGTTCGCGCTCCTCAACCTGATGCTCGTGGTGCAGCAGTCCATCTTCATTCCGTATCTCGAGACGATGCGGGGGACGACCGACGAGGCGCTCAAGGACTCCATGCGCCTGGTCTTTCAGGGAGTCAATCAGGTCCAGCTCGGCATCGACGTGTCGTTCGACATCTTCTACTCGCTCGGCCTCGTCCTCGTCTCCCTCGTCCTGATCCGGACGACGCGGTTCGGGATGGTCCTCGGGATCTACGGGGCGGTCGTCGCCACCGGCCTCCTGATCCTCAACATGGCGACGTTCCCGACCCCGCCGGCGGAGGCCGGGCTCTTCGACCTGGGGCCGTACACCGGGCTCTGGTGGCTGGTGCTGATTCTCGGGGGGATCACCGGACGCCGCCGTGGCAAGCGGCACCAGGCGCAACCGGATCCAGCCGCGTGATCGGAGCGGCGCGGGGCGCAGTCCAACGCCGCCGGCCGGTGCACTACGGCTCGTCTTCGCCGCAGGTAGCGCAAACGGACGGTGACCGTCCTCGGACGCACGACCCCTACATTGGTGCCGGAGGCAGGACTCGAACCTGCACTCCCTTGCGGGAAGAGGATTTTAAGTCCCCTGCGTCTACCAGTTCCGCCACTCCGGCATGTGCGCGATTGTACCGCGAATCAATGACTTAGCGATGATTCTTGATCACGCAAGTACGGTCGAGAAAAGAAACAGTGTCCATCTGAGTGTCCATTCGGCCTTGGTACATCGGCGTCGGCCGAGTCCGAAGCAAGTTGCGCCGATACAGACCACCAAGTCTCAACCGTCGTCGAGAAGAGACTCGACTTGTTCCAGCAGGTCCGGGAGTTTGCTTTGTAAGATACCCCAGACGAGTCGATCGTCGATCTCGGCGTAGCCGTGAATCAGGATGTTCCGTAAGGAGATGATCCTCTAGTGCTCCGCGATGCGCGCTGCGGTTTTCGGGGTCCTCCTTGGCACGCGAAACCGTCGGCACAGCTGCTCGACGGCTTCACGGTTGTCCTGAATGATCGAAGTCATCGCACTCAGTCTCGATCAGATTCTAGCTCAGTTATAGCGCCGGCGCGCACTGACGAACTTCACGCCCGTTGACCCCGTGGGCAATCGGAGCCCTTGCCGAGAGAGTCAATCGGTTTCCGTCAAAGCAAAAAGCCGTGTAATCATATCGCTCTGCGCACTGCGTATTCCGCGAATCGTGATCGCCCAATCCGGTGATTGTGACCACTGATCCGATTGACCGTGATCTCCTGTCGGAGCGAAGCGACGATTGTTGTTGGCGGTATGGCACAAGATGAACCGGACGGAGATTGTCTCGCAACTCAAGGGCTTCCTGGCGGAGAATTACCCAGACATCTCGATTCGGATCGAGCCGTGGAAGGATGATCCCACCCGAGACGCGATCTACTTCGAGGAAGAAAAGTTTGGGGTCTTTTGAGCTACGTCGATACTCAACGAATGAGTTTTCCGACAAACCCGGGGCGATTCAGGCAGCGCCCGAGGGGACGGCCAATGTCAAGCTTTGTCAATTCTCCCGATATCTCCCGTCAGCCCACCAACGTTCGAGGTACATTCGGGGGCGTACTCGACGATCAAGCCCACGGATCTCGAGCGCGGAGACAATCATGTTGATGCGACGGTCGGCTAGAGGATCCCTGGCGGCGATCCTCCTCTTTACCGGCATCGCCGCTGCCAGTCCCTTCGATCCCCCCGTGTCTTACCCGTTGACGGGCTGGGCTAACGGTCTGTCCATCGGGGACGTCAACGGGGACGGCCTGGCCGACGTCGCCGTGGCGCAAGGCTCCGTATTGCTGCTGCTCGGCAACGGTGCGGGTTTCGACGGGCCGCAGACGGTTGCTCACGGTTCGGGCGACGCCCGCTACGCGGCGATCGAGGACGTGGACGGCGACGGCGATCGCGATCTGGTGGTGCTGATCCGCGAAGGCGACGCGATGATCGTGGTGCTTCGCAACCTGGGTGACGGGTCGTTCGGGACGCCCGAGCCGTACGGCGTGCCGGACGTCACGCACCGGCTGCGGATCGCCGACGTCGACGGCGACGGGGACCCGGATGCCGTCGTGATAAGCGGGTTCGTCGAAGTGGGTCTGCTCACGGTCCTGCGCAACGACGGCAGCGGCACCTTCACCGATGTGGATGCGTACGCGGTGGTGCCGACCGCCGGTTTCTTCTACACGGCGGACATCGCGGTCGCGGACGTGAACCTCGACGGGTACCCCGATGTCGCCGGCTGCTTGATCGGTGAACTGTTTACCGTGATGAACGACGGGACCGGCGGGTTCCTGCCGCGCGTGGTGCACGACCTGGGGCTGCAGGGGGGCCCCAAGGCGGTGCTGCTTCACGATGTCGATCGCGACGGGCGCCCGGATCTGCTGGTGGCCGACACGTGCGGGCCCCAGGGAGACCAGCTTCGCGTGGGGCTCAACGACGGCAACGGCGGGTTCACGCTGGCCGAGGTCGAACCGATGACCGGCGTGTGTCACTCCGTCACCAACCCGACGAGCCTGGCGCTGGGCTACCTGGACGACGACACGACGATCGACGTGGCCTACGCCAGCCGGAGTGGCGACGCCGTGGGTGTGGTGCGTGGCCTCGGAGACGGGACGTTCGAACCGTCCGAGATGCTGCCGACCGATCCCGACACCCTGGTCGTCGCGGTGGGTGACGTGAACGGGGACGGCAGTCACGACGTGGTCAGCGGGAACGGCGTGACCACTT
>JAHEJW010000018.1 GCA_024638655.1 bacterium
GCCGTCGTCTGGATCGACTCCGACGGTCAGCATCCGCCCGACGCGCTAGAAGCCATCACGACACCAGTACTCGGCGGATCCGCCGATATGGTCGTGGGGAGTCGCTACCTCGGCACGTCCCGGACCAAGGCGCCCGCGAACAGAAGGCTCGTCCGCTGGGCAGCAATCAGAGCGATCGAGTCGATCACTGGGTTCCGGCTGACCGACCCGTTCTCCGGCTACCGATGCTTCTCTCGGGCTGCTGTCAAAGCGCTCGACCTGACAGGCGACCGTTATGAATGCGAGCTAGAGGCCTTCTTCTCGGTGGTTCAGGCGGAACTCGTCATGGAAGAAGTACCCATTCCGCGCATCTATTCGAGCCAGAGCTCAAAGATGGGACACAAAAGAGGCAGGCTCCTCGGTCGGCTCGCTGTTGTTCGGGGGTACGTGCGCACTCTCCTTGCTCACAGCTCGAAGAGGCCAACCGAAACCAGACACCCCACAAATGTCTGAAGGACGGGCCGGCGAGCTCCTCGACGAACTGGAAGAGGCGATCTCCTCCGATTCCTTCCTGGGCAAGGGGCAGGACTATCTACAGAAGAGCGCCGACCTCGTGGCGGGCTCCTTAATTGGCCACGACTTCTACTTGCCTCAGGACCCATTCGCCGGGAGGCCCACAACGATCGAGGCCGACCCGGACCTCTATTACACGATGTTCTGGCGAATGTTCGACAAGACGCCTGCTGCCATGCTCCAAGGGTTTGCCATCCCCCTCCGCAGGATCCTGGCGAAGCGGATCTTTCGCCATTGCGGGGCAGGTGTGATCATCCATCACAACGTCCTATTCAGCAAGGGAAGCAACATCTCATTGGGTAATGGCGTGCTCCTCAATCGCAACTCGATGCTCGACGACCGTGGGGTCATAGACATTGGTCCCTACACCATGGTGGCTGCCGGCGTCACGATCGAAACGCACACGCACCCCTTCGACAACTTCGAACGGCCGATCGCATACGCCGGCCGCGGGATGTCGCCGGTGTCGATCGGGCCCAACACGGTCATCGGATACAACGCCGTTGTGACTTCCGGCACCTCGATCGGCTATCGCTGCATCGTTGGAGCCAACTCCGTGGTGACATCCGACGTGCCGGATTACACAGTGGTCGGGGGTGTCCCGGCCAAACCCTTGAAACGCATCGAACCGTCCGCAGTCGACCCGATCCGTGATGCGTTGGACTCCGATCCCGAGTGGCTAGATCCCCAGCTACCGGGTTGACCCCGAGCCGTGGTTGAAGGCGGACCGTGCAATGACGAATACCGGGTCGCGCATACCCTGCTCCCATGGACAGCAGGCCCCCAGAGTCGCCGCCCCTCGACTTCCGGCGCATCGGCTCACTCCCTCCGTACGTCTTTGCAACGATCGATCGCCTGAAACTGGAAGCTCGTCGGCGTGGTGAGGACATCATCGATCTCGGTTTCGGCAATCCGGACATCCCCTCCCCACCTGTCGCCGTCGAGAAGCTGCGGGAAGCGGCTCTCAACCCTCGCAATCATCGCTACTCATCGTCACGTGGCATCCCCAACCTCAGGAAGGCCGTAGCCGACCGCTACCAGAGGCGCTTCGGCGTAGAACTGGACCCAGAGACCGAGGTCATAACCACAATTGGCGCCAAGGAGGGTCTGGCTCATCTGATGTGGGTGCTGGTGCAACCCGGCGACACGGCGTTGGTTCCCGAGCCCAGCTATCCGATCCACATATATGCAGCGTCCATCGCCGGTGCCGACATTCATCGGATCAGTGTCTTGGGCACCGAAGGCGACTTCTATCAGCACCTCACGGACACCGTGACGAATACGTGGCCGAGGCCGAGAGTGTTGGTGATTTCCTTTCCACACAACCCGACAACCACGACGGTCGAGCTCCCTTTTTTCGAGCGCCTGGTCGACTTCGCCCGCGCGCACGGTCTCTTCCTGGTACACGACTTTGCCTATGCGGACATCTCGTTCGATGGCTACGAGCCACCCTCGCTCCTGCAGGTTCCCGGGGCCAAGGACGTTGGGGTGGAGCTGTATACCCTCACCAAAGGCCACTCGATGGCGGGCTGGCGTGTTGGTTTCGTGGTCGGCAACAGCCATGTCATCAGCGCCCTCGCCAAAATCAAGTCCTACCTCGACTATGGGACGTTTCAGCCGATCCAGATCGCCTCGATCGTCGCTCTCAATGACGCCGACGAGTACATCGGAAAGGTGAACGACACCTACCGTGGTCGGAGGGATGCCTTGATCGAGGGCCTCAACCGGGTTGGCTGGGAGGTGGTAGCTCCCAAGGGGACCATGTTCGTCTGGGCTGGCCTTCCCGAGGGGTACGAGGAGATGGGCTCACTCGACTTTGCGGTGCATCTTCTCGAGAAGGGCAGGGTCGCGGTCAGCCCGGGGGTGGGTTTTGGCCCGTCGGGAGAGGGCCACGTGAGATTCGCACTCGTTGAGAACGAGCATCGCATCCGACAGGCAGTGCGCGGTATTCGCCAGGTGCTCGAGTAGGTCCACCTGCCCACTGGGCAGGGGACGGCATTCCTATGCTCCGGGGATGCATTGCGAGTTGGGGTCGGACCTCCCGGTGCGGAGACGGACAGGATGATCATCGACTGCCACGGGCATTACACGACCGCGCCTCGCGCAGTGGGCGAGTGGAGGGATTCCCAGGTCGAGGCGGTGTCCGTAGACCCCACCTATGTCGGACCCAAAGGCGTGATCGACGTCACCGACGACGAGATCCGCCTTTCGATCGAGAGCGCACAGCTGCGTGTGCAAACGAAGAGGGGGATCGATCTGACCATCTTCTCACCGAGAGCAAGCTGGATGGGCCACCACATCGGAAACGCCGATACATCCAGGTTTTGGTCACAGCACCAAAACGAGTTGATCCGAAGGGTGTGCGACCTGTTTCCCGAGAGCTTCGCCCCCGTATGTCAGCTGCCTCAGTCACCGGGCGAGCCGATCGCTAGTTCGGTCGAGGAGCTGGAGAGGTGCGTCATCGAGATGGGATTCGTCGGCTGCAATGTGAATCCCGACCCATCCGGAGGCCATTGGAGTGGGCCCCCTCTCTCCGACCCCTATTGGTATCCACTCTGGGACAAGATGTGCGAACTCGATGTCCCCGCAATGATCCACGTCAGTGCATCGAACAACCAAAACCTTCAGACCACGGCATCCCATTACCTGGGGGCAGACACCACGGCTTTTACTCAGGCCTTGACCTCTGGATTCATGTCCGACTTCGCCGGCCTTCGTTGGATCATCCCTCACGGAGGCGGGGCCGTCCCCTACCACTGGGGCCGGTTCAAAGGGATGGCAGCAGACAAGGGGTGGGACTTCGACTCGCTGTCGGATCACATCTACTTCGACACGTGCGTCTATCACCAGAGAGGAATCGACCTGCTCCTCGATGTTGTTCCGACGGCCAACATCCTCTTCGGCTCAGAGACCATCGGTGCTGTGCGAGGGGTAGATCCTGAGACCGGACGTCACTTCGACGACACCAGGTTCTACATCGAGAATGCTGACATCGACGACGAGACACGAAAGATGATCTACTACGAGAACGTGCGGCGAGTGTTCCCAAGGCTCCGACTGGAGGGCGCCCTTCGATGAGCAATCACGTCGTCATACGGAGTGTTGCCAGGTCGCCAATCGAGTTGCTGGACGCTCTTTCGGACGCGGGCGTGTCCACGGTGCACGAGGCACTCGGGCGGACCGGATTCCTCGGCGTGGACATCAGACCGATCCAAACAGGGACTTCAATCGCCGGCAACGCGATCACTGTTTCCAGCCAGCCCGGCGACAACATGATGCTCCACGCCGCCGTCGAGGTCTGCGCGGCGAACGACATACTCGTTGTTGCCAACACACAGCCTTCCGACCATGGGATGTTCGGAGACCTCCTGGCAACCTCCCTGATGGCACGGGGCGTGCGGGGCCTGGTGATCGACGCTGGAGTGCGAGACGTCTCCACCTTGCGGGAGATGGGCTTTCCGGTCTGGTCTCGGTATGTCTCGCCCCTAGGGACGGAAAAGCGCACGCCCGGATCTGTAAACGTGCCTGTGACGATCGGAGACGTGACGATCAGACCGGGAGACATCGTCTGTGCCGACGACGACGGCGTCGTCATCGTTCCACGTGAGCAAGCATCCAACTGCCTTCAGGCCTCGCACAGCCGGCTGGAACTAGAGGAAGCAAAGCGAAAGCGTCTGGCGGCCGGCGAGCTGACCCTCGATATGGACGGGATTAGGGAGAAGTTGATCGACCTGGGCGTTCGCTTCGTCGACGAACCATCCGAGGGCGACTGAAGGTCTCGCGCAACAGACGTGAGCTCGACCGTCGGGGACGAACCGAACATCGACCAACGCATAGAACCCGCCCGACCCAACTCCGGCAGTGTCGCCGCTAAAAACAGCTCGTCGAAAACCCTGCCCGTCGTTCGTCATCAGACTGAAGCGGCCCAGAAGGGGCCGACGCGAACGAGGAGGCTCAAATGCCGAAATTTGTACTCGCCTATCACGGAGGCGGAATGGCCGATACCGAGCAGGAACAAGCCGAAGTGATGGCGGCCTGGGGTACATGGATGGAAGGATTGGGTTCGGCTCTCAAGGATCCGGGCAACCCCACTGGGGCCACCAAGACGATCGAATCGGATGGTTCGGTCACCGACGGAGGCGGACCAAACCCCGTGACGGGGTACAGCATCGTCGAGGCAGACTCGATCGACCATGCTGTCTCATTGGCCAAAGACAATCCGATCTTTGACTCCGGCGGGTCGGTTGAGGTGATCGAAGCAATCGAGATGTGAGTCGTACAGTCATCGACCATGGCTTATGACGAAGGACTCGCTGACGACGTTCGGGCACGCCTCTCGTCCCAGTCAGGGGTTTCCGAGAGGGAGATGTTCGGTGGGATCGCCTTCATGGTCGGTGGGAACTTGGCCGTCGGCGTGAGCGGTGACGAGTTGATGGTCAGGGTCGGCAAAGATGCTCACGCCGAAGCCATCTCACGCCCTGGGGCGCGTACCTTTGATATGGGTGCGCGCCCCATGAAGGGGTGGATTGCCGTCTCTAGTGAGGGTTTCGCAAACGAGGAACAGCTCGAGGGTTGGATCGATCAGGGTGTCTCCTATGCAAGGAGCCTTCCACCGAAATGACTGATTGGTCCGATCGGCCAATCGATTGAACCGGCTCAGCGAGCCCGCGTACGCTGGGTCTGTGCCCGCCGATATCAGGGTCGGTACATGCTCCTGGACCGACCCGACGCTGACCGAGACCGAACTCTTCTACCCGAGTAAGGCGATGACGGCCGAGGAGCGTCTCGTCTACTACGCCGAGCACTTTCCCATCGTCGAGGTCGACGCTACCTACTACGCCCCTCCTTCGGAGCGTGTCGCCGGCCTCTGGGTGGAGCGAACGCCGTCTGACTTCATTTTCGACATCAAGGCGTTCCGTCTGCTCACCCAACACCCCACTCCCCCAAAGTCCCTGTGGAAGGACTTCAGAGAGAAGCTGCCCGAAGAGGTCTCCGGCAAGCGAAATGTCTACATGCGCGATCTGCCCCGCGACGTGCAAGCTGAGGCCGCCCAAGCGTTTCGGAACGCGCTCATGCCACTGCATTCGGCTGGGAAGCTGGGTGTGGTGCTGTTTCAACTCCCGCCATACGTCTATCCGACCCGGGGATCGTTCGGCTACTTGAAATGGGTCGCCGAGCAGCTGGAGGATTTCCAGCTCGCGGTCGAGTTCCGCAATGGCCGGTGGCTCGACGACGAGCACATGACCGACACCCTCGGCTTCCTGGAGCGACACTCACTGGCCTACGTGTGCGTCGACGAGCCTCAAGGGTTCAACAGCTCGGTGCCACCGGTCGTTGCAGTGACTGCGCCCGTGGCCGAGGTGCGATTCCACGGACGCAATGCGGAGAACTGGGAGAAGAAGGGCATCACCGCGGCTGAGCGTTTCCGCTACGACTACTCCACCGAGGAGCTCGAAGAATGGGTGCCCCGGATCGAGACCATGGCGGAATCGGCAGACACAGTCCACGCCCTGATGAACAACTGCTACTCGAACTATGGGATTCGCTCGGCGCGTCAGCTGGGAGAGTTGCTCGACCTGCTCTGAGACTCCCCCGACTGGCGACCCGACTCCGCCACGAGCTGTTTCCAAGTGCACTCCTCCGGCGACTTGTCGTCTCGCAGCCCCTGAAACGATGGAGCCCGAAGACGACCAGCCTTGGTGAGCTGACGATGTTCGACACGGGCAACCAGGGAGGGCGTAACCCAGTGGACGTCACGAAGCTCGGGAGATCCATCGGGAGAGAAACTCGGTTCGGCGGGACCGGCTTCAGCAAGCATCTCCTCCACATCTCGCAGTGACGCCTTGTCGAAGCCGGTGCCGACGTTGCCCACATAGCGCAGCGCGTCCCCGTCGTACACGGCCATCACCAGTGAACCGAAGTGTCCCGATCGCCGGCCCTCACCTTCCGTCCATCCGACGATCACTACGTCTGCATCGAAGACGACTTTCAACTTCAGCCACTCCTGAGTTCTCGCCCCTGGCCGATATGTCGATCTCCTCTTCTTCGCCATGATGCCTTCGAGCCCCTGTTCGGCTGCGGCCTCGAAGAGGGCCGTACCGGTTCCGTCGGTGACCGGGGAAAGGGCAATTCGCTCGGATGCGACGATCGTCTCTTCGAGCAGCTCTCGACGCTCTGTCAGTGTCCGGCCGGTCAAGTCCACGCCATCTAGGTAGAGCATGTCGAAGACCATGTAGACAACCGGATCCTTTTTGGCCGCCTGCTCGATCCTCGACCCGTCTCGAAGATGCATGCGTTGCTGGAGAAGTTGAAATGACGGCACGCCGTCAGCCAATGCCACGATCTCGCCGTCGAGCATCGCGTCCAGAGCCACAACCTGGCTGTGGATACGATGGAGCTCCGGGTAGGCCACGGTGATGTCCTTGCCGTTACGGGACAGAAGACGGGTTTTCTCCCCGCAGACCGCGATAGCGCGAATCCCATCCCACTTGGGCTCGAAGAGCCATTCGGGATCATCGAAAGGATCACCAGCGAGCGTCGCCAGCATCGGCTCGGCAGGAGGTTGCTCCTCACCCGGAGGGCGCAGGTCTTCCGACATGATCGCCAGCCACTGGTCACGACCGTCTTCGGGGCCTGTGTGGACCAGATGCCAGGTCCCGGCAAGTCGTTCTCCGTCCAATCGGAAAGTGATCCTCTCTTCGGTGCGGTCGACCATCTCATAGGTGCCGGCGTCGAAGATGCGAACCACTCCGCCGCCGTACTCCCCCTCGGGAATCGTGCCCGAGAACGAGGCGTAGCCAACGGGATGGTCCTCGACATGGATGGCGAGGTGGCGTTGCCCGCGTCTCCGAGGCAGTCCCTTGGGGACCGCCCAGGAGACCAACACGGGTGTTTCGCCGTTGAGCATCTCGAGACGCAAGTCATGATGGAGTGCAGTCGCATGGTGCTGCTGGATGACGAACTGCCTTCCCACCGGGGCAACCAGCGGATCCACGTCCCCAGCGATGCCTCCACCTGGCGGCTCCGGGGTGAGTTCGAATTCGCGCTTCTCGTCGTACTGCGAAGAGCTCATGATGGCGCAGACAGCCTATGCCGATGCTGCCCAGCAGCCTCACCCGGCTCGCCCTCACTTCCCAGAGTGGTCGCTGTAGCATTCCGCCTCAGCCGGAATACCAGGGCAGGTGTCGCTGCATGACCCAAATTGACGAAACTCCTCTGCCGGGCGTTGGGACCCGTCTCGAGTTCATCACTCACGAAGGAAACCGGGTAGGTGTGATCCATCACCGGAGCGGCCGGCGCGAGCTGTTTCTCTGCCATGTCGAAGATCCCGATGCAGTCGCTTTGACCCTGGAGCTCGATGACGACGAAAGCCGAGCGTTGGCGGAGGCCCTGGGCGCCTCTCCGGTGGCGGAATCGGTCAGCAATCTCCAACAACAGGTGGAAGGTCTCGCCATCGACTGGTTGACGGTCTCCGAGGCCAGCCCCTATGAAGGTGCGTCGATCGGAGACACGCGGGCTCGAACACGAACAGGAGTTTCGATCGTGGCCGTCCTCAGAGGCACGACCACCTTCCCCTCGCCCGGTCCGGACTTCACACTCGAGACCCACGACGTCATGGTCGTCGTGGGCACCCCCGATGGCATAAGCCGGCTCCAAGGAATCCTCACGGAAGGCTGATCCGATGGATCATGGGGCTTTGCTGCTCCTCGAGCTAGGGGCAGTGGTCTTCGCCCTCGGGCTGATCGCCAAACTGTCCAGGAGGCTGGCGATATCGCCGATTCCGCTCTACCTCCTTGCCGGCTTGGCAATCGGTGAAGGAGGGCTCTTCCCCATCGTCACCTCCGAAGGCTTGATCGAATTCGGCGCGGAGCTCGGCGTCATCTTTCTTCTGCTGATGCTCGGCCTCGAATACACCGCGGACGAGCTGGTAGCCGGGATGAAGTCGGTCGCCCCGGCCGGACTGTTGGACCTCGGGTTGAACTTCAGTCCGGGATTCGTGGCCGGGCTGTTACTCGGCTGGGGTCTTGTCCCGGCGCTGTTCCTGGGTGGTGTCACCTATATCTCTTCCAGCGGGGTCATCGCCAAGTTGGTCAACGACCTCGGCTGGGCCGGCAACCGTGAGACTCCAGTCGTCTTGTCGATCCTGGTGTTCGAAGACCTGGCAATGGCGGTGATCTTGCCCGTCCTCGGTGTGCTCGCCCTCGGCGAGAGCCCGACCACGGCTGTCATCGCCATTGGCTTGGCGTTGGTGGCAATGGCCGCCGCGCTCTGGTTCGCTTACAGACACGGTGACCGCCTCGGCGCCTTCGTCTTCGATCACTCGGACGAGGCCAGTCTGTTGACGGTCTTCGGACTAACACTCATCGTTGCCGGTCTGGCAGAGGGTGTGAACATCTCGGCGGCAGTTGGCGCCTTCTTGGTCGGCATCGGAGTGTCAGGGGTGGCGGCCGAGAGGGCTCAATCGCTCCTGACCCCACTCAAGGACCTCTTTGCCGCAGAGTTCTTCTTCTTCTTCGGTCTCTCCACCAACCCGAGGGAAATCCCCGGAGTCTTGCTGGTCGCCGTTGTCCTCGGTGTGGTCACGGCAGCAACGAAGGTGTTCATCGGGTGGTGGGCGGCCAAGCGAGCTGGTATCGGATACGAGGGCCGTCTGAGAAGTGGTCTGTCTCTCATCGCCCGAGGAGAGTTCTCCATAATCATCGCCGGGCTCGCTGGCGGCGTTGCCGGAGCGGAGGAGCTTCCCGCACTCGCTGCGGGATACGTTCTGATAATGGCGATCGCCGGGCCACTTCTCGCCCGCTTCGCTCAGACCGGGAGCAGGCACGACGTGTCTGCCCCGGCCTGAGGTCCAACTCAGCTCCAGGTCACCCCTGGCGGGATCCGCTCAGATGTCCTCATGGTTTCAGCCCCACATAGCTTCCGTAATGATGAATGGCATTTCCCCAATAGCCGGAATAGGTGCCCCACTGACCAACCACCTCGGCCAGCACAGCCTCCATGGCTCCATTGCCCTCCTCGTAGAAAGTGACATGGTCGTAGGTGTTGGGAGCCGTCTCGACACCGATCGTCACCGACTTACCGGCCGCTGATCCGGCGGCGACTTCGTATCCGGCAAGAGTGATGATCCCGTTAGAACCCTGCGCAGTGTCGCGATATGCCATCACCGCAATACCGTCCACCCGACTGAGCACTTCGTCGATCAGAAGCGAGCCCTCTAAGGCGAACTCCGGCTCATCCCACCAGAAAGGGACGGCCGGGATCAGGGGAAGAGCCCCTGCGCGGGCATTTGCATCCTCGAGGCCATCGAGATAGCGGGATATCAGTCTCGACCTTCGCTTCTTGTTGTTCCAGTCCGAAAGCGCATAAGGCTCGATGTCGGGAGCCAGCCCGTCGAAACCGCCGTGTGATACGACCTCGTCCACCCAATTCAAGAACGGTCTGGACCTTTTTGCCCATGAGGGATCACCGGCCAGCGCGTAGACCTCGATGCCTTGCGAATGGGCCGAGGTGAGGAACGAGTCGACAGCCGGGTTCGACGAAAAACCGGGAGCCACGTGTAGGAAGACCCGGTCGATCCCGCGTGCGGTTGAGAAGTCGACGATCGCCTGAGAAGGCTCGTCCCAAACCCACATCGCTCTTGGTGTGTCGGTCGCCGCGACGGGGAGCGCAGTCAGCATGACCGCTGTTGCCACGAAACAGATAGTCGCCCGCCTCAAGATCTCCCCCACAGCGATTCCCTCAGCGAAGGATTCTACGGCCTCTGACTGGCCGGTCCAGAAGAAATCAGCTTCGGCCATCTCTCGCCCAGAGGATGGCGCGCCACCGATTGATCTGTGTAGGCACAGTGGTCACGGAAGGAATCCGTTTCACGTAGATGCACTAGCCCTATTGCGCTTCAGTGGAATGGCACCCAAGCTCGCGGCGCTCTGCGACGATGAACGTGTCGACCGCCAGCCCAGCACATGGAACCCCGGGGGAAATCCCTCTCCCCCGGGGTTCGTCGAGAGCGTGACGAGTCTCGGCCCTTCACGCTTGCTCTGTGGACTTGTCAGCCTACGCGAACGATCGACTGGAGAACACGGGCCATCCAATTGTGTCCGATATGGCTAGTCATTCTCTGAAACAGACCATCACCAAGGGTGGATCCGGCCATCCCAGGTGAGGAATTTGCCGTGGTCGGTCTCCCTCAGGTCGTCGAGCACCTTTTTGATGCCCTCGACGCTCTCCCGAACCGTCAGTGAAGCCCCGCCGCCTCCCATGTCGGTCTGTACCCATCCGGGATGCATCACCACGGCGATCGCCCCCAACCGGCGCCATTTGGAACTTCGTCTGCGGAACTCATCGTTGAGGGCAGCCTTGGAGTCGCCGTAGTCGCCCAGACCGCCCGACCGGCCACGTCGTGCACCCATCTGGGACGTCATGATGGCCACCGTTCCATCGGGTTTCAGCCGACCCGACTCGAGCAAGGTATCCACCACGCGAACTGGCGCTTCGGCGTTGACCTCCATCAGGTCGGCCCTCGGGGCTCGCATGATTCCTGCATTGTGGATGATCCGGTCGATCGGCTCATCGAGGTCGGACAGGAGAGTCTCCAAGTGATTCCGATCTCTCACATCGAGCCGATGTGGAGTCACGTCCGGATGTACGCGAGGGGGCAATCCGTCACGGGTCGTCGCGTGCACATGCCATCCGGCTTCGAGGTGGACGTCGACCAACCCCAGACCTATGCCCCTGCTGGCTCCAGCAATCAACACAATCGGCATTTCCCGAACCGTAACCTCTTCGCTCCTCACCCTTGGTGCTGAATACTCACTGTGCGTAGTCAGTCTGATATGCTCGGGTTCTTGGGGAGAGCCGATCGCGGCAATGGGACGACAATCGATAGTCGGCCGGTGGCGACCGGGTAGATGCCTCACCTGAGCTGGGAGAGGAAAGGCGAGACCTAGAAGGCTCGCTGCTTCCGACCAGCGAGGTGAGTGATGAGGGACATACGCAGAAGGGCGAGTCGCCTGGGTCTGACGACGGTCGCCATTGCCGTAATGGTTGCCATGACCGGGACAGCGCTCGCCGCCAACCCGGAATCGGGTACGACGACCACTAGCCAGGACCTGGAGGTCGGGATCACCCTCGACCCGGATCCGGGCTCAGCACATTGGCTCGGTGAGCCACTCAGCGCCGAGGCGGTAGCCACCCTGGGCGGAGGTGACCTAGCCAACGTGATCTATGTGCTCGACGTTTCCGGAAGCATGGATGATCCCACGACGAACCCGTTCCAGGACATCAACCCGCCACCGGGTTTGCCGCCCGGTCCCGAGGACGACTGCAACGGCGATGATGTTCGAGGCTCCGCTCTCGATTCGGCCTGCTTTGGTCTGATCTCACTGAACCAAAGCCTCGGGAGCAATCCGAACATCGATGTGGGCATGATCGCTTTCGGTGACGGGGCCAAGACGGCCGACATGAACCCTGCACCGGGTGCCCAGCCATTCATCTCCCCCCCGAATGCCGATGCGGACAGCTCGAGTGTTGCCGATGTGGAGCAGGTGATCCGGTCTGCGGACACAGAGATCACGTTTCCCTACGACGCCGGGATAGGCCTCTTCACTTCAGATATCACTTCTGGGTTCGGGTCTAGAACCAACTATGACGCCGCGCTGGCTGCAATGAACGCCGCATTCGCAACGGAGCCCGGCGGTGAAGTGAACAGGGCGGTGTTCATCTCCGACGGAGCTCCCAGCACCTTCAGTGTTGGGGCTGGATCTCCACTAGCCGCAGTGGCCCCCGAGACGATCGTCGACACCTACGCCATCGGCTTCTTCGCCGTTGGCGCGTGCGACCCGGGTCAGCCGCTGGCCCAGATAGCGGCGGCGACTGGAGGACTCTGTACTCCGGTGGCAGACCCGTCGATGCTGAGTGCGGTACTGCCGGTTGAACTGACCAATATCGCCAGCCTGGACCTGAAGGTGAACGGGACCACGGTGGGAAGCACATCGGGCTCGGAACCGACGACCATGCAGCTCCCTGGAGTTGTCATCACCGGCGATCTGGTTACCGGCGCCAATCTCATCGAGGCAGTGGCCATCGCCGAGGACGGCACTTCGGTAACGGCCGATGTGGTCGTCGAAGTGGTCGACATGACGTTGACACCGCCTCATGAGGTCAATGAGCTGGGCTCCGACAACGAGCACACCGTCACAGCCACACTCCTCGGAAGCCCATCGGTGGTGTCCGGCCAGACGATCACTTTCGAAGTATTCGGACAGAACCCGACCGGGCCGGCAGAAGTGGTGACCGATGCTTCAGGCGTGGCCGAGTTCACCTACACGGTGCCCGTCGAGCCGGACAGCCTCGGGCTCGACACCATTTCGGCGACGGTCACGATCGACGACCACACCAAGACGCTCCAGGTGACCAAGGATTGGGTCGACACCACCCCGCCGGTGGCGGCCTGTGTCGAGACCGAGAACCCCTCCGGCAAGAACGTCCCGAAAGCACCCGGAAAGGGCGGTCAGGGGCAGAACCAGGATGGGTTCTATGAGCTGAGTGGGTCAGACGATGTCTTCGGTGTCGCCGGCCTTCAAGTGTTCATCACCGACGTTGAGAGCGGCATCGTCTTCGGGCCGTTCGAAATCGGGACGAGGATCAAGTACACCGAAGCCAACGGGGCCGCGCCAAGGATCAAGCTGATGGGTGCCAACAACGGAAGCGGGAATGGGAAGGCCACTTCTGTCGACTATCACATTCTCGGCAACGGTGACGGCTCGGTCGTCGTGGTCGATGGGTCGGGCAACACCTCGGAGTCGGCTGCATGTCTGGTTCCGAACCCTCCCAAGTAGGCGGATTATGACGGAGGGGGTCTCGTCCCAAGGCCCCCTCCGCAACAACAGGTATCTCTCGTGACAGTCGCCTTGGGCTCGAGTGATCGAGAAGCGATCACCCCTCGAATCGCCCTGCGAGGCTCGCAAGCCCGATGGGATCCAGGATCCCCAGGGCCTGGTCCCACAGCTGACGAGCCTTCGACTCGTCGAGTTCTCTGATATTGCGTGCCCAGGCGGCCAGAGTGATGGCACGTTCGACTGGGTCATCGGCAGACGCTTCGACACTTCTACTGAAAGCCCCCTCTGCAGAGATCTCCTCGTCTTCGAGAGCATTGACACGGATCAGTCCCCCGAGTCTCTGCGCTACCAAGCCAAGCACTCGCCAGGCAAGTGCTATGTGTTCGGCGAATCCAGTGGACAGAGCGTCGGCAAGTGCTCCATTGGCATGGTGGACGGCGGCGGTGATGTCTCCAAGGCCGAGTTCCGCCTGAGCCATGAACCGTTTTGCCTCGGACAGGAACTCGGTCCGATTCGCGGCTTCGAAAGCCGACATGGCCGCCCGCAATGGCGTTGCGGCTTCTTGGTGCCTCTCCAGCCCAACGTAGGCCCCACCCAGGTTGTTCAGCGCCAACGCCTCGTTGTCGACGTCGCCATTCGCCCTGTGGATCTCGAGAGCCTCTAGATACCGAGCCGCCGCCAGCTCGTAGTCGCCTCGACGGCGGGCGTTTTCGCCCAGATTGATGAGCGTCACGCCCTCATTGCGCGTATCCCCTCGATCACGGTCGATCACGAGGGCCCGTTCAAGCGCCTCATCGGCCGCCCGATACTCGCCCGACACTGCAAGAACCTGACTGAGGATATTGAGGCTCAGCCCAACGCCCCGTAGGTCTTCACTGGTTTCGGCCGCAGCCACTGCCATCTCCGCCCGCTCCCGGGCCACCTGGACGTCCCCAGCGCGTAGCGATGCGAATCCGGCTCCCCGTAGTGCTTCTGAGCGAAGCTTGCCGTCATCAAAAGCCATGTTCTCAACGGCGGCCAGCGCATCCTCCGCGGTGTCCGAGAGTTCGCGGGTCGAGCCGATTCGGAGACGAGCGAAGACGAGCCCGGTCAGGGCTCGCGCCTCGGCCGCCGTGTCGCCCACGTCCGCGGCGAGCTGGAGCATCTTGGAATGCACGGCGAGAGCCTCTTCGTAACGAGCAAGCAGGACGAGCAAGTCACCAAGCCCGTCATACGCCTCGAACAGCTCGTCCTGAGCCAAGTCCCCTGCCGACAGAGCCCGCTCGAATGCAACAGCCGCCTCGTCGTTGGCGTAGCGAAGGCGAGCGGCGCGAGCGGCTCGCAAGTGCCATCTCGCGGCTTCGCTAGAGCCGGCTTTCTCGAAGTGATCGGCGATCACCGCATCCAGACCGCCTTGCTCTGCGTGCAGGATCAGCCATCGGGCCACTGCGGAGTGGTGCAACGGCCGGTCTTGCTTCAGCACGCTCTCGTAGGTGACATCCCTCAAGAGGTTGTGCGTAAAGCTGAACTCCCGTGCCTCCCGAAAAGCCGAGCCGAAATGACGCATGACCAACTCGCGTCCGGTCAGATTCTCCAGCAGGACATCGACATCAACCAGACCCGGAGGCAAATCCGAAGAGACCGCCTTGTCCCAGAACACCCTGCCGACGACCGAAGCTCGTTGCAGGACACCTCGCTCGGCCGCGGTGAGGGAGTCGAGACGAGCTTGCAGCAGCGCGGTCAGGGTCGGAGGCGTTCCCAGGATCAGCTGGTTGGTGACGTCAACCTCCCAGCCACCCTCGGTGATCTCGATCACACCGGCCTCGATCATCGATCGCACATACTCCTCGACGTAGAACGGATTGCCCTCGGCCGCCGTGACGACCCAATCGAGCAGCGCCTCAGGCAGGTAGCTGACATTGCGTAGCAGGTCTCCAACCAACTCTCGGGTCGCGTCTGACGGAAGTGGTGCAAGCTCTACCTTGGGTGATATTCGTCGCCAGCCCGGGTGGACGTCCCAAAGCGTTGGTCGAGCGGTGGCGACTATCGAAAGAGACGTCGCAGTTGCGGCCCGCACGACAGCCTCCAGCATTTGGACAGACGCCTGATCCGCCCAGTGGATGTCTTCGACGAGAACCACCACCGGAAAGCGACTCGCCATATTGAGTAGAAGCTGGACGATGGCACGGCTGCCCCGCTCCCTCAGAAGCTCGGGATCGTCGACGAGGGCCATGACGCTCGGGTGCGATTGAAGGTCGAGACCGACGACGTGCGCAGCCCAGAGCGCCTCCTCGGCGCCGATGCCTCCATATTCCTCGAATCCGTCGATGAGTGTGGTGACAGCGACATCCGAAGCCTCGTCCTGGCCAATCTCGAAGCGGAAGAAGAGAAGGTCTCTCACCATCGCGAAAGGAGTGAGACTCTGCTGGGTATCGGCCCGGGCTTGAAGCAGATACATGTCCTCAGGACGCAACTGAAGCCATTCGATGAACTCGTAGATCAGCCGCGACTTTCCAAGTCCGGCCTCCCCGATGACCGTGACCTGACGGCCCTCGGTGCTTGCGGCTGACTCCTCGACCAACCGTTTCAACTCCATGAGCTCGGCGTCACGACCAACCATGCGAGATTCGACTCCTTCGACGCCCCTGACTTCCAGGCGAAAGGCTCGAGGTCGGATCCCGTCGACAACATAGGTACGGAGCCGTTCTTTCTTGCCCTTGACATGCATCGGGGGCTGTTCGGTGACATCGAAGACGCCCCGAACGTGGCGATATGTGTCGTGACTGACCAGGATCAGACCGGTCGGCGCGGCCGACTCGAGTCGCGACGCTATGTTCACCGCGTCCCCAAGTGCGGTGAGCTCTCCGGTCGTCCCGACCTCTCTGAGAATCACGTGACCAGTGTTGATGCCGATCCTGAGCTCGAGTCCCGAGCCTGCAAGCACACCGGCGTCCGCGATCTCACGAAAGGATTGCCTGATCTCCAGGGCGGCGCGAATCGCATTCTCCGGATCGTTCTCCTGAGCGGTTTCCGCTCCCCAGATCGCCATCAACGAGTCGCCGATGTGCTTGTCGATTCTCCCGTTGTGCTCGATGACGATTCGATCGAGGTGGTCCCAAACCGACTGGAGAGAAGCGCCTACGTCTTCAGCGTCCGATCCTTCACTCCAGCTGGTGAATCCGGCGAGATCAGCGAAGAGCACAGTCACGAGCTTGCGCTCCGGCTTGGGAGGAGACCCTGACCTCAGCGCAGCGCGCAGAGTTTCTATGGCGATGTCGACGACGGCGTCGCCGACCGTGCCACGAAGCCGTTCCTGGGCCTCGATCGCAGCTTCGATCTGACTCCGCCGATCCATTGCCGCATTCTGACCGAAATGCTGCGAATGGGATATCGCGATTCTTCCAGAGTTCAAGAGCCGCAGGGCTCTGAATGAGGACCGTGCAGTCCGTTCGCGCTAGTACTCCGCCAACCGACTAGGCCGCTGACGTGTGTTCGGGGCTCGCCCCTCGGGCGAAGACGTGGACCGCTTGGCTCCTACAGCCCCAATTCGGCGCGCAGCTCGTCCAGCTTGGCTTCCGCCTCGGTGGCATTGACCGCCCGTCGCAGTTCGGCTTCGGCGCCCTCCGGAGTCGCCTCCCGAAGCTCGGCCTTTGCCATTGCCTCAGCTTTGCGCTGCTCGATCTTCTGCTCGACCTGGTCGAGGCTGGGCATCTCGTCGGTAACGCCACTCGAAAGCGCCTCCACGGCGGCGTTCACCGATTCCTGCATCTTCGCCTGCTCGAGAGTTCCCAACATCTCCATGCGCCGGGCCGACAGCTCCTGGAGGTTCATAGCGTTGGACTGGACGGCTTCCTTGGCCGTCTGTGCTTGCTCTTCGGCGACCCGGTATTGCTCCTTGAGCGAAGCGAGATTGTTCTCGGACGCCTGAAGCTTCATGGCGAGTGACTGAGCAGCTTGGGTCCACTTGGTGGCAGCATCCTGATCGCCGGCCTTCTTCGCATCATCGGATTTGATGAGTGCCTGCTTTGCCATCTCGCGCGCCTCACCAACATCAGAGGCCGACCTTTCGATTTGGCTTTCCAGCTGTGTCTTGTGAGCGATCACCTTGGCCGCCTGATTGCGCAGGTCCTGATCCCGCCTTTTGGCCTCGTCGATCGCCGACTGGATCTCGATCTCAGGGTCCATGGCGCCTTCGGCGGTTTGGCGGAACCACGACCTTATGTAAGCCCACAAACGTTTCAACATCCTCGTACTCCTTTGTCCGAAACACCTGGCCTGGCGAGTGTAGGACTCGTCAGCCAGAGCTGATCTACGGGGTCAGCGGCGCCGACCACCTCCCCTCATTCGCCCCCCTCCCCCACCGCGAAAGCCTCCGCCGCGCGTTCTCGACCCACCCGACGAGCCGCCTCTCATGGGTCCCCCGAAACCGCCTGGCATGCCCCCAAAGCCACCACCTCGTTGACTCATGGCGACGATCGCCCAGATCGCGGACATGAGATCGTTGCCGGCATAGGAGCTCTGCCTCCCGGGGCGGCGTCCAAACAGATCGTCGGCCGCTTCGCGTTCCTCATTCGGAGTCTCCGGTCGAGTCTCGGGTGGTGGTGGCTCTGGCTCGGGGGGTTTGGGCTTCTCCGGGATCGGCTTGCCGTCGAGAAGAGCCTCGGCGGCGTCGAGCTCCCAAATCGCCAGGTCGAGTTGACGAACCACGTCGAACATCGCCTTCGCTGACGGTGAGCTGTCGACGAGCGCCAGGGTGGCGGTGTAGATGGACGACGCCCTTTGGTAGTGGGCCTTGATCTCCGGGCTCTCGGAGAGCTCGACCTCGTCCTCCATCTCGATTATGTCGTTGGCAATATCGGCGAGCTTCTCGCGCGCCTTGGATTTCACGTTCTCCAGCTCCGACAGAGCCCTCCGAGAATCTCGACTCGAAGACCTGCGGATGGCCAGGAACACCAGGAGGCCGACACCGGCCAGCACAACCCAGACCCAGAGCGAAGTCCCGCTTCCGTCCGATGGCGGTTGCTCGTCGTCGGGCGAGGGAGCCTCGCCGGCCAGGTTTGAGATGAAGAGCTCCACCACCTGGTTGTCACTGCCACCGTCCAAGGAGGCATCGATGGCCGAGTTCATTTGGTCGGCAGACCAGAAGGAACCATCTCCGGCGAATCCCACTGTCTCGGGCGCCACGGTCACCACATAGCCTTCACCGATCTCGTCGAGCACCGTATCCGAGAAGGTGGTGGCACCTCCGGAGGGCTCCTCTGCCAGGACTACGAGGTAGAGACGTCCGCCTTCAGAGCGCCCGGCGAAGACGGCATCGCTGACTACCTGTTCGCTCGCCGAAGATCCCGGCTCGATGTAGTACCCGTCCGACTCCAATTCAGGCACGACGTCGCCCGGTGTGGCCGCAATCAGCAGAAAACTCAGGGCAACGATGAGTCGTTTCATCTCGAGCCGAGAGTAGTTCTGGGGACGGTCCACGCCGGAGTGTCGAGGAGCAGAGAGATAGCGATCGCTCAACCGTTCAAGGCGCGCCAAACGCGTTCGGGCGTGAAAGGTGTCTCGGTGAGCCAGACCCCGGTGGCGTCGTAGATCGCATTGGCGATCGTGGGGATGGGAGCGTTGATCCCGATCTCAGACACCGACTTGGCCCCCATCGGCCCGGTCGGCTCGTACGAGTCGACCAGAATCGTCTCGAGCTCCGGCATGTCCATCGGCCCCGGGATCTTGTAGCGGGCAAAGTCGGGCGTCTTGGGATGGCCTTCAGCGTCGAAGATCATCTCTTCGAACAGCGCAAACCCGATGCCGTTGGCAATCGCCCCCTCGAGTTGGCCCTCGGCGAGCTTGGGATTGATGGCAGTGCCGCAATCGATGGCGGCCACGTAGCGGAGAACGTCGACACGTCCTGTGCTCTCGTCCACTGCGACCTCGCAGAAACTGGCCAAGAAAGGCGGAGGCGACAACTCGGGTACGAATGAGGCCGTGGCCCCGATCTGCTGCTGCTCGACTCCGTAGAGGGTTCGGATCCCTATGTTGGCGAGGCTCACCGACCTGTCGTCTCCTGCGACCACCCTCTCGTCGACGAGCTCCAGCTCGCCAGGGTCGGCTTCGAGCATCAGAGCGGCCACCTCGAGTATCTGCTCCCTCACCTCTTCGGCGGCCTTTTGCACCGCCATCCCCGATACATACGTTGTCGAACTGGCATACGCGCCGACGTCGAAAGGTGTGATATCGGTGTCGGACGAGGTGACGATGACGCTCTCCAGCGGGACTGCGAGCACCTCTGCGGCGATCTGGGCGAGGATCGTGTCGGACCCCGTGCCCAGGTCGGTGGCTCCGACCAGGAGGTTGAACGAGCCGTCGTCGTTCATCTTGATCGTTGCCGCTCCCATGTCGATCATCGGGATGCCGGAACCCTGCATGTGCACCGACATCCCGACCCCATGGACCTTCGATCCTTCCCGCTCGCGTTTGCCCCGCTTCTCCGACCACCCGATGCGCTCCGCACCCAATCGGATGCACTCGTCCAGTTCACACGAGGTGATGGTCTGCTCGACTCCTTCTCGACCTTCACCCAAGGCCACGAAGATGGGCGAGGTCTCCCCCTCTCTGATGTGGTTGAGCGAGCGCCACTCCAGTGCGTCCATCCCCAATTCTCCGGCCAGCCGGTCGACTGCAGTCTCCAGAGGGAAGTAGCCCTGGGTTGCCCCGTACCCGCGGTAGGCCCCGCCCACCGGCAGGTTTGTGTAGACCGCATCCCCACGAAACGAGACGTGGGGCGCCTTGTTGTATAGGGGCAAGGTCTTCGACCCGACGTTGGACAGCACCGTGAGGCCATGTGTTCCGTAGGCCCCCGTATTGGAGAGAACGTCCATAGCGAGGGCATGCAGGGTTCCGTCGTCCTTGGCCCCGAGTCTGACCCGGATCCTCATCGGGTGTCGTGTCCGCGAGGAGATGAACTCCTGCTCCCTCGTGTAGACCATCTGGGCGGGCCTGCCGGTGCGCAGCGTGACCAGCGAAGGCAGGTCCTCGATGAGAACCTCCTGTTTCACGCCGAAGCCCCCGCCGATCCTGGGCTTGATCACCCTGATCCCGTGAACAGGAACATCGAGCAAACGGCCGATGATGCGGCGCACGTGGAAGGGGACCTGTGTCGACGAGACGATCACAAGTCTTCCCTGCTCGTCGAGGAAGGTGCTGACCACGTGGGGCTCCAGTGGGGCGTGCTGGGCATAGTGGGTTTCGGTGGTCACCTCGACCACGACATCAGATTCTGCGAGTCCCTTCTCGGCGTCCCCGGCGCTAGCCACCATGTGGGCGGAGATGTTTCGTTCCGCGTCCCAGACATCGAGTGCGTCGTCTTCGTCGTGGATCACCGGAGCGCCGTCGGCCAGAGCTTCGTCGATGGACAGCACCGGATCGAGCATCTCGTAGTCGACCTCGATCAAGCCGAGAGCCCTCTCGGCGGATTCGAGGGTGTCAGCGGCAACGGCCGCAACCCGGTCACCCACCCAACGAACCTTGGTGTCGAACATGCGGGAGTCATACGGCGATGGCTCGGGATAGCCCTGACCGGCAGTCGTGTAACGCCTATGGGGCGTGTTCCTGTGGTCGAGAACCAAAGCGATTCCTTCGACCTGCTCGGCGGCCCTGGTGTCGATCGAAGTGATCCGGGCGTGAGCATGGGGGCTGGTGAGGAGGGCTACGTGAAGAAGACCGGGATGCTTGGGCAGGTCATCGACGAAGACCGGCTTGCCGGTGACCAGGCCCCTGCCGTCGACCCGGTGCGCCGAGATGCCGACCACGTTGAACTTGTCAGCCATCGATCGCCCCCTCGCTCAGGATGGCTGCAGCCATCTCTATCGCATCGATCTGCTTGACATAGCCCGTGCACCGGCACAGGTTGCCAACCAGGTACTCGGCGATGTCTGCTCTGGTCGGGCTGGGGTTCAGAGCGAGCAGATCGGACGCCGTGAGGATCATCCCGGGGATGCAGTAGCCGCACTGCACTCCCCCAGCGTCCAGCATCGTCTGTTGAAGGGGGTGGTAGGCCTCGTCAGCGCCGGCCAGGCCCTCGATCGTCGTGATCTCCTTCCCCTCGGCTTGGGCCGCGAAGAGAAGACAGGAAGCCGCCGCCCTGCCGTCGAGAAGCACCGCACAGGTGCCGCAGTCACCATTGGCGCAACCGTCCTTGACGCTGGTATAGCCATTGGCCCTCAGGGTTTCGAGGAGCGTCGCGCCGGGGGCGATCTCCGCCCGGAGCTCGTTGTCGTTGATGCGAAGGGTGATCCTCATCGGGCTGCCAATCGTCGAGCCACCTCGGTCAGGCATCGGCTGGTGAGAACCTCGACCAGATGGCTTCGGTATTCGGCAGAGGCAACCCATCCGTCCCTCGTGTGGATCTCCTCACGAGCTCTTCTGGCGGCCGCCTCGATCGCTCTGGCCTCCAACCCGTGTTCCCTGATCCAGGACTCTGCGCCGCTGGCGCGTTGGGATCTGAGTGGAGTCGCACCGCAGACGATGCGGGCAGCGCCGACCATATGCCCGTCGAAGTCGATCCGGCAACACACATTCAGCATCGGGAAATCGAAGGCAGTCCTGGCGAAACGGAGGAAGGCTGCTGCGGAACGCTTCACTGCCACCGGGAGGACGACTTCGGTGAGCAGATGAGGAGACCTGTGGACACTCTCGTCGTAGTAGCGCTGGATTGTCATTTGCTTTTCATCGCCCTGGTAGACGACCACTTCGGCATCGAGCGCAACCAGTACGGGCACGACGTCGGAGAGCTTCCCCCTGGCGAGGTGGCCACCGATTGTCGAGATATTGCGCAACAGGGGATTGCCCAGGTCGGACAACATCTCGGGCATGACACCCGCTGCATAGCTGCCCAGAGCGTCATTGAGGAGCATGTCTGTGAACGTCGTCATTGCGCCGATCCGGATGGAACCGTCGCGCCGGGCTTCGATGCTGTGATCCAGGCACCTCGCTACGTCGACGAGTGTGTCGACGTCGGGTGGAGCGCTGATGGTTAGGTCGGTTCCTCCCGAAAGGATCCTGACGGAAGGGGAGCCATCGGAAACGTGCGACCACGCCTCCTCGACCGTCGATGGCCGGTGATACTCGGCGATAGAAGGTCGACTCATAGCGCCACCTTCTCGTTGAACTCGCCGATGAGCTCATCGATCGGGCCGATCATGTCCTGGATCTCGTTCCAATACGCCGGGTCGTGCCACTGGCGATCGAGCTCTGTGACGTCTTTGCCCTGCTGTTCCACCCAGGTGAAGTACTTGAGGTTGTGAATCCTCTTCCGGTCCCAGTGGCCTAGCTCCTGGACATTGGCCGTCGACTCGCCAAGCATCCATCTCTCGTGAGCTACCGCAGCGTCGGCGCCGGTGAGAGGCCCCAACATCTCATTTGCCTCGGCCAGCCGGCTCTTGTACATGTCCATGGAGTCGGTGGCGATCGTGATGACGACGTCGTCGCCGGTCATCTCGTACCACTTTGCGAGCTTGATAGCGGTGAGCACGTTGGCGATCGAGGAGATCCCCAGCTCCGGCAGGTGCCCGATCAATTCGTCGGTTACGCCCTGTGCCGCGAGATACTCGGCGCCAGCCGGCTCGTTGAAGAGACGGATCAGCGCCATCGGCCCGGCGTCGTCTATGCCTGCGACAAGATCGGTGTTGCGGGCGTTGTGGATCCAGGGGATGTGCTTGTCGCCGATCCCTTCGATCCGGTGCGACCCATATCCGGCCTGGAGCAGAGTCGGGCATTGCAGCGCCTCCGCGGCAGCCACCTTCACTCCGGGATACCGCTGTTTGATGTGGTCGGCCGAGGCCAGAGTCCCCGCCGAGCCGGTCGTGTAGGTCACCGCTGCCAGCCTCTGGCCCTCTGCCATCTCAGACTCGAGCACCTCGAGCATCGCCGGGCCAGTGATCGCGTAGTGCCATAGGTAGTTGCCGAACTCGTCGAACTGGTTGAAGATGACGACGTCCTCGCCGGACGACCGCAGTTCGGCACACTTGTCGAAGATCTCCTTCACGTTGCTCTCCGAGCCCGGTGTCTTGATCACTTCACCGGCAACCGTCTCCAGCCATGCAAAGCGCTCGGCGCTCATCCCCTCGGGGAGTATCGCTATGGAGTCACAGGCCAGGAGGTGGGCGTCGTAGGCGCCGCCGCGGCAGTAGTTGCCCGTCGAGGGCCAAACCGCTTTCTGCGTTGTCGGATCGAACTGACCGGTCACCAGCCTGGGCACGAGACATCCGAAGGCCGCCCCAACCTTGTGGGCTCCGGTTGGGAACCACTTGCCGACGAGAATCAGTATGCGAGCGTCGACCCCGGTCAGATCGGTGGGCAGCTCGAGGTAGTTGACACCGCCAAAGCCGCCACCCTTCTCCACCGGCTCGTTATGCCAGCTGATTCGGAAGAGGTTGAGCGGGTCGAGGTCCCAAAGCCCCACCGTCTCCAAGCGCCGGACGATCTCGGAGGGAATCAGCTTGGGATCCCGCATCTGAGCGAACGTCGGGATGATTATGTCGCGCTCCTTGGCGCGTCGTGCGGCCCGCTCGAGTCCGGCGGGGTTGATCCCCAGGTCGATCATCGGTCGAACTCCTCCAGTGTCTCTTCGAGTGTCGCGGGGTCAGATGACACGTGACGCGGCTCCAGGCCGGCAAGTGAAACCGCCTTCAGCGCAGCGGGGACATCCTTGAGCCCGGAGCCGGTTGAAAGCACCACTACCCGGTCCTTCGCAGTAGCCAACCCGGATTGGACAGCGCCCTCGAAGCCGGCCCACGCTGCGGCGGCTGCGGGCTCGGCAAAGACCCCGGTGGTACGGGCAAGCACCGGTATCGCAGCGAGGATCTCTTCATCGGTCACGGTGACGAAAGCTCCATGGCTTTCTTTAACCGCCCGCATTGCCTTGAGTCGATCCCGGGGAAGCGCAGCTGATATCGAGTCGGCGACCGTGTCCGGACGAATGGGGGCCTTGGTGAGCACGTCCTCGCCTGAGGCCCAAGCGTCGGCCAGATACGCCGACCCTTCGGCCTGGACCCCGATCAGCCGAGGCATGCTGTCGACCGCACCGAGCTCGATCAGGTCATGAAACCCTTTCCATAGAGATCCGAGGATGCATCCGTCCCCCACGGAGACGACGACGACGTCGGGCGCCTCCCAGGACAACTGGTGGGCGACCTCGTAGGCCACGGTCTTCTTGCCCTCCGACATGTACGGGTTGAACCCGGTCGTGCGGTTGTACCAACCGAATCTCTCCCCGGCGCGAAGGCACAACTCGATGGCGTCGTTGTAGGCACCATCCACCAGTAGCACCGTCGATCCGTAGGCGAGAAGCTGAGCAATCTTCGCCTCTGGTGCTGCGGCCGGGACGAAGATGACCGTCTCCCTCCCTACCGACGCCGCCAGACCGGCCAGGGCCGCGGCCGCGTTCCCCGTCGATGCCGTGGTCACCACCGCCGATCCCAGCTCGTCGGCTTTCACCAGCGCCATTGCCGACGCCCGGTCTTTGAGCGAGCCCGTTGGTTGCACCCCCTCGTCCTTGACCCAGAGCCTCCGCACTCCTGACCTCCGTGCCAGAAGTGGGGACTCGTATAGGGGCGTGGCGCCCACCTTGAGAGGCGGGGTCGCAGCCTCCGATGGGACAGGGAGCAACGGGCGGTAGGACCACATCGAGCCCATATCCAGGTCTTGGAGTTCGATCTCACCGGCAAGGGCTTCGTAGTCGTAAACCACGTCGAGTACGCCTTCGTCACCGTGGTCGGGGCACACGTACTCCACATCTTTGGGGGCGAACTCCCTTCCGCACACCAGACAGACGAGGTGGTAGTGGCTCATCGCTTGATTCTCGTCCCCGTCTCACCCAACAGGGCGGCCTCGATGTTCTGAGGGCTGGTGATGACGGCTTCTTCGCCACCCGCCTCGAGAAACCCGATCACAGCCTCGATCTTGGGTTTCATCGAGCCCTCGAGGAAGTGGGTTCCCTCGGCGAGGTAGATCTTCGCCTCATGGAGCGTCATCTCCGAGACCCAACGCTGCTCGGACGTTCCAAAGTCGAGGGCGACCTTGTCGACCGATGTCGAGATCAACAGCAGATCGGCATCGATCTGGTTCGCCAGCATCGCCGAAGCCCTGTCTTTGTCGATGACCGCGGCCACACCCGTGAGCGCTCCGTCTGCGTCGGCCACCACCGGCAGGCCTCCTCCCCCTACGCCGATCACAACGAAGCCGGCGTCGATGAGGGTGCGGATGGCATCGATTTCGACAATACGCTTTGGCATCGGAGAGGCCACGACGCGGCGCCATCCTCGGTTTGCGTCCTCGACGATGTCCCAGCCCTCATCCTCGGCCTTCTTCGTGGCGTCGGCCTCGGTGAGAAAGGAGCCGATCGGCTTGGAGGGGCGGGAGAAGGCAGGATCGTCGGGGTCGACCTCTACCTGAGTCACCACCGTGACCACTCCTTTGTCGATCTTCATCCGAGTGAAGTCATTGATCAGGTTCTGTTGGAGCAGGTAGCCGATGGCACCTTGAGTGTCGGCGCCGCAGACGTCGAGAGGGACCTCGTGCAACTCGTGTCTCGCCAGGTCGGAGCGCCTGAGAATGAATCCGATCTGGGGCCCGTTCCCGTGGGTGATTACGACCTCCCATCCGTCAGCGACCAGGTTGGCGATGTGGTGGTCTGTTTCAGCCGCTGCAAGGTATTGATCCTCGACGGTCTGATGGTCCGGATCGGTGATGAGGCTGTTGCCCCCGATCGCTACGACAACACGTTTGTTCACGACACCTCACATGGTCAGGGCCATTACCGCCTTTTGGACGTGGAGCCGGTTCTCTGCCTCATCGAACACCCAGCTGTTTGGGCCGTCGATCACTGCGTCAGTGACCTCTACACCCCGGTCCGCCGGGAGGCAATGCATGTATCCGGCCGACGCCGAGGCCGACGAGAGACGTCTCTCATCGGCGATCCAGTCTTTGTACCGGGCGCCGATATCTGCCGACTCTTCGGGGTCGGGCGTTGTCAGCATGCACCCCCACGACTTCGGGTAGACGACGTCGGCTCCTTCGAACCCGGCGTCAAAGTCATTACCCAATGCGAGCGACCCGCCCGACTGCTCGGCGTTGGCCTCGGCCTGTTCGAGAATCTCTGGCTGCAGCTTGAACTCGGGTGGGTGAGTGAGCCTGACGTCAATGCCGTAACGAGTCAGGAGCAGAATCAAGCTTTGTGGAACCGAAAGCGGCTTCTGATAGCTGGCGGCATAGGCCCAGGAGACATTGACAGTCAGACCGCTTAGGTCGCCTCTCTTCTCCACGATGGTGAGCAAGTCGGCCAATGCTTGGAACGGGTGGTACCAGTCGCATTGCATGTTGAGCACCGGCACCCGCGAGGCGGCGGCCACGTCACGGATATAGCGATTGCCCAGGTCCCAGTCGACTTGGCGGATGGCGATTCCGTCGTTGTAGCGGCCGAGGATCTCGCCGATCTCGGTTGCGGTGTCGCCGTGTGCTATCTGGGTGGTCTTCGATTCGATGAACTGGGCGTGCCCGCCGAGTTGGGCCATTCCCGCCTCGAAGCTGGCCCGTGTTCGAGTCGACGAGAAGAAGAAGAGCATGGCGAGCACCTTGTCCCGGAGCAGAGCATGCTCTTCGCCGAGTGCTCGACGTCGCTTCAGGTCGATGGCCACATCGAGGATGGTGTCGATCTCGTCCCTGGTCCACTCCTGGGTCGTGATCATGTCCCGTCCCCGAAGGTGGGTCTGCATTACTCCGCCGCTCCGAGCACGAGTGCCAGCAGAGCCATGCGCATGACCACGCCGTAATAGGCCTCCTGCCAGTAGCGGGCATGGCGGGTCCCGTCTACGTCTGCCGGCAGCTCGTCCATGCGTGGCAGGGAGTGCAGGATGATCGAGCTGGGCTTGGCGGTCTCCAGGAGCTTTCTGGTGACTCTGTAGTTGTCAGGCGTCGTGGGGAGATCTCCGCCCTCTCGCTCGTCGCGGCCTTTGGTGTAGTCGGCTTGCACCACCGGCTCCATGTAGATCACGTCGGCTTCGGAGATGACGTCCTGAATGTGGTCGGCCTCACGGATGAAGAGATTCTGCTCGGCGATTTCGGCCTTGAACTCATCGGTCAGAGACATCTCAGGCGGGGCTATGGCGATCATCTCCGCGTCGAACTGGGTGAGGGCATACGCGATCGAGTGCATGGTCCTCATTCGCATGTCGCCGATGCATACGAACTTGAGCCCGTCAACCGTTCCCATCTCGCGCTGAACGGTGTACAGGTCAGTGAGCACCTGAGTCGGATGCTCACCCCACCCGTCACCCGCGTTGATCACCGGGATCGAAGCCCACCTGGCTGCTTCCTGGGGCGCTCCCTGCTGGAAGTGGCGCATCACGATGACGTCGCCGTAGTACTCCAGCATGTGGACGGTGTCCTTGATCGACTCCTGGTAGAAGTCGCCGGCCCGGGTCATCTTGGCGTCGGCAAAGCCCGTGACCTGACCCCCCAGTCGGATCATCGCCGACTCGTGTGCGAGTCTGGTCCTCGTCGACGGTTGGTAGAACGCGGTGACGAGGGTCTTACCACTGAGCAAATCCGAGTTGCGGCGCTCCCTGGCCAACGGCTCCAAACCCTCTGCGACTTCGAAGACGTGATCGAACTCGGCCCTCTCGAAACCCTTGAGTGAAAGGATGTCGCGGCCGGAGAAACTGCGCAATGCACTCCCTTTCCGAGACTCGTCGTCGACGCTACAAACGGTCTCATTGGGCCAATAGGGCCTATTGCCCACTATCCACAGGGCCTAACAGCGCCCCTGGATAGGCGGGTTCGGGCCGATCGAGGGACTTTGGACTCTGGCCGCCGCCGCCTTCGCGTCGCGACTATCGCGGTGAAGAAACGAGGTGCCTCTTGGCGGCTACTACGCCCGGAATGGTGTGTGCACACCATCACCTTTACTCGGCTCTGGCGCGGGGGATGCCCGCCCCTCCCACGACGCCCACCGAATTCGCGGGGATACTCGAGCTGGTCTGGTGGCGACTCGATCGGGCACTCGACCTGGAGATGATTCGCTGGTCGGCGATGCTCGGTGCCCTCGAGGCGCTGGAGCACGGCACCACCGCCATCGTGGACCATCACGAAAGCCCCAGCTCCATCGAGGGGAGCCTCGACGTCATCGCCGATGCCTGCGCCGAGGTCGGAGTCAGAGTCGTCTGCGCCTATGGGGTCACCGACCGCCACGGCCCCGAAGGAGCGCTCCGGGGCCTCCAAGAGAACGAGAGATTCATCAGAGCCGGCGGAAGGGGCCTGGTCGGGATCCATGCCGCCTTTACCTGTTCCGACGAGACCTTGGAGGCTGCCGCTGGTCTCGCTAACGACCTCGGCGTCGGGGTCCACGTCCATGTCTGCGAGGGACCCCAGGACCGGGAGGCGCCCGAGCGTCTCGAGTCGCTGGCGTCCGAGGACTGGCTCTTGGCTCACTGCGTCCACCTGCCCGAGTCCCCCGGCCTGTCCGGCACCATCGCACACAACCCTCGATCGAATCTGAACAACGGGGTCGGATACGCACGTCCGACGAGGTTCGACAATCCGATTGTCCTCGGCTCGGACGGGATCGGCGCCGCCATGCTGGAGGAGTTCCAGATCGCCTACGTCTGTCATCGGGACTTCGACGTGACGGCGTCACCGGAAACAGCCTGGAAATGGCTCGAAAACGGCCGCGAACTGGTCCCAGAGACCCGGAGTGACCTCGTCACCTGGGCCTACGACCCGATGGAGCCCTGGCACGTGGCTTTCACTCCGGCCATCAGGCCGCTCCGGATCGAGGTGAGTGGGGAGACGGTGCTCGCTGAGGGCGTGCCGACCCGCGTCGATCCGGAAGAAGTTCGGGCGAAGGCTGCAGAGCAGGCGCAGAGACTCCACGCCAGATTGTGAGGATCAGATGACCGACCGTGCCCCGCCCCTGACCCCATACCCACTTCGGGTTCTACTGGGTCGCATCGCCGAGGAGTGGCCAAGCAGGCACCGAATCTTCGACCTGCCAATCGCCCGCTTCTTCAACGTTTCCGAGGGTCCCGACCTCACTACCGACTTCATGGGCCGACTGGCAGCTACGCCCCTCGGACCGGCTGCCGGGCCGCACACCCAATTGGCGGAGAACATCGTCCTCTCCTGGCTGGGTGGGGGTCGGATCATGGAGTTGAAGACCGTGCAAATCCTCGACGAGCTGGAAATCTCCCGGCCCTGTATCGACATGGAGACGATCGGCTACAACATCGAGTGGAGCCAGGAGCTCAAGATCGCCCAATCACTCGAGGAGTACGTCAAAGCCTCGATGATCATCGCGATCCTCGGCGAATGGGACGAGCTCGAAGATCATCTCGGACCCGATCCCGGGCCTCACATCTTCGACATCTCGGTCGGCTACGACCTCGAGGGGATTTCGACCCCTCAGATGGCTGCCTTTATCGACGGTCTCATGGATGCCGGGGAGACGATCGACCGGCTGCGCCACCAGATACCCGAGCCCTTCACCGACTGGCGAGAGTACGAGTTCGGTGCACGAATCGCCGACACAGTGACCCTTTCCACATTCCATGGCTGTCCGCCGGACGAGATCGAGTCGATAAGCAAGCATCTGATGACCCGTCACGGGCTCGATGTGATTGTCAAGCTCAACCCGACGCTGCTCGGCTTCGACCGAGTCGGTGAGATAGTCCACGAGCTTCTCGGATACGACGAGATTCGTCTGCGTCCTGAAGACTTCGCGGCGGACCTCCAGTTCGATCGAGGTGTGGAGCTGATAGGCGAGCTGGAGCGTTTCGCCGCAGAGTCGGGCCGCCGCTTCGGCATCAAGCTCTCCAACACCCTCGTGGTGGACAACCACCGGGAACATCTCCCCGATACTCCGATGTACCTCTCCGGTCAGCCGTTGCACATCGTCACGACCACGCTCCTCGGCGCGCTCGACGAGGCGCTTCCGGGCAAGCTCGGTGTCACCGGGCGCGAGGGATCGATCCAGATCTCCTTCTCTGCCGGCGTGACCAAGGAGAACCTCCCTTACGTCACCGCTCTGGGCCTCACCCCGATCACCGTGTGCTCCGACCTCCTCAAACCGGGCGGGTATGGCCGGCTCAAGCCGATGCTAAAGGGCCTGCAAAAGGCGATGGAGTCGGCGGGATGTGCATCCTTGTCGGCCTGGCGGCAGCTGGCAGGCGAAGATGCCTTGCCGTCATATGTGGAGCGTCTCCACGAACCCGCCTCGCTCGAGCATTACACCCGGGAGGGGACCTCGAAGCTACCCCGATCGATCGATCATGAGCTCGAGATATGGGGATGCGTGGCCTGCAATTTCTGCGTCACCGTTTGTCCCAACGACGCTTTCCTTCGTCTGCCCACCCCCGATGAGCTGCACCTGGAGGGTCGCCAGCAGTACCTGTGCCTCGCCGAGCTCTGCAACGAGTGCGGCAATTGCACTACGTTCTGCCCTGAGCACGGCGAGCCATGGCTGGTGAAGCCGCGTCTGTTCCTCGACCCGACCCGGTTCGCCACTGAGCCGGTGGGCCGTCCCGCTTTCCTGATCCAAGCGGCCAACGGTGGGTTCGGGATCACCCCGGCCAGCGGCCACCAAGACGAGGTCGACGTCCTCCGGACCCTTCTCCATGCAAAGGAAGGGCTTCCGCTGCGCCCCGGCGATCTGGTCACATCCGACTGAAGATCCAGCAAGGCGGCCAATCGCCGTGGTCAGGCCTCGAGAAGCTCCTTCATCTTCTCGAGGTTGGAGCGAACGTCCTTCGAGTACATGCGGGTGACCAGCGGCTCGGCGAGCTTGCCGAAGAAGCCCTCGTACGACTCCGTCTCCTGATGGAAAGTCACACGGGTGCCCTCATCGGCGTCGTCATAGCGAGCCGTGATCGTCCAGGCCATGGGCGACTCGAGGCTTCTCGTCTCCCATCCGTGGCCGTCCTCGAATTCTGTCGTCTCGGCGGTCCAGTTGATGGTCTTCCCCGCCACCCGCGTTACACCCCGATAGGTCGCACCCTTTCCGACCGGGCCGTCACTCGTCTTCTCGTATTCGACGAGGTTCGAGTTGTAGAGAACGACGTTCGCCGGGTCCACGGCGAAAGCGAAGACCTCGTCTCGGGGCCGGTGGATGAGGACGGATTCCTCGACGCTAGGCATTAGATGCCTCCCTTCATACCCCTCCCGGGCACCCTTTCGGATCCCGTCACGAACCTACTCCTCGTTGGGGGGGCGGCGCCCCGCGAGGTGGCAGAATCGCATGATGAGTGTGTTCCGCTATTCCCCCCAGGTAGTCGCCGACTTCCCCGGCATTCGTGGCGGCGCCGTGTTGGTCGACGCAATGGAGAACCGGGCCTCACCCTCGTCACTGATCGACCTGTTCCTGGCGGAACAGGCACAGGTTCGAGAGGCCATCGGCGAGACGCCGCTATCAGAGATTCCGAGCCTGGCCGCATGGCGACGCGTGTTCAGCGCCTTCGGAGTCAAGCCGACCCAATATCGGAACGCAGCAGAGGCGCTACTCCGACGTCTCACCAAGCAGGGAGACATCCCCACCATCAACACGGCCGTAGACATCGCCAGCCTGGTCAGTATCAGAAACCGCCTCCCCGTCGCTGTCTTCGATCAGCTCCAAGTCTCTGGTGGCACGACGGTCCGTCATGCCGAAGGCTCAGAGAAGTTCACCGACCTCGGTTCTGGCGACATCTCTCACCCGAATCCAGGAGAGGTGATATTCGTCGACGACATTGGCTTGGTCAGCGCGCGCAGGTGGTGCTGGCGACAGAGCGACCAAAGTGCCGCTCGTCCGAAGACTACGACCGCCCTTTTCACCGTGGAGGGCCACCATGCATCGGCTGACCAAGACGTCGCCAAGGCAACCGAGGACCTACTCACACTCGTCGATGAACATCAACCACGGGCGGAGGTTTCCTGGGCGATCCTCTCACCCTCGAATCCAGAGTTCGGCTGACCTGTGCCAAGGCCTAGACCGCGGGTCGACCAACTGTGAGCGCGCTCAAGAGTTGGGGCTCGAGCGCATCAACCATGGATGCCTCGGGTTTGGTCCCGAGCGATTCGATGAGGGTGGCGAAGAAAGCGCGGGCGGCGACGGCTAGGGCCACGTCGAATATCTCCCGATCGGAGAGGCCCAGCGATCTGAGTCGGTCCACGTCACTCGGGGTGACGGCGGCCGGCTGACTCGCTGCTTTCTCTGCAAAGTCCATGATCGCCTGATCGACCTCGTCCAGATCAGAGTCGTGGTGATCACGAGCGATCTTCACCACCTGATCGGTCGAATAGAAGTTGTCTCGCAACATCTTCCCGTGGGCCACGGCGCAGCAAGTCGACTGCAGCGTCCGCGCTGTCGCCAGTGTGGCCAGCTCGCACCTTCTCCGGTCCATATCTCGATAGACGACACCGATGAGACCTCGCCATGCCTGATAGGCCTCGGGATGATGGGAGAAGACCCGAACGAAATCTGGGAGGAATCCCCATCTCTCCGTCTCGGACTCGTATATGTCGGCGGTGAGTCCCTCAGCCGACTCCGGTGCGACTGGTTCGATGAACAACCGTTCTCCTCTTTCAGACCTCGGGTGAGAATAGAGATCGCGAAAGAGGGGCCGATGGACAATCCCGAGGCTCAGGTATGGCCTTGGACCACCCATGCACGAGCCTTGATGCGTATCTACCCAAGGCGTGTCGGGCCAGTGTGCTGATCTGAGTCCTCGTCGGGATAACACACACCACCGTGGGCGAGCTCCCTCGATAGGCTCGAGAGCCATCAGGAGGTCGGTAATGCCGCTCTACATGGACCGTCACGAGGTACCGGGCGCTACAGCCGAGGAGACGGCCAGCAACCATGCGGCTGATCTCGAAGTCGCTTCCAGGTACGGTGTCGACTTCTTCTCTTATTGGCACGACTCGAACCGAGGTCTCGTCTTTTGTTTCGCTCGAGCCCCGGAGATGGATGCGGTGACGCAGGCGCACCAAGCTTCGCATGGGCTTGTCCCGGCCGAGATAATCGAGGTTTCCGAGTCTGACGTCGTCCGATTCCTGGGCAGGATCCATGATCCCATCGACGCCAGCGAGGCGACCAGTGCATTTCGAACCGTAGGCTTCACCGACATCGTCGGGTCGACCGAGCTTCTCAACAGGTTGGGACAGTCTGAATACATGGTGCGACTCACCGAACATGACCTCATGATCAGACGGGCCCTGATCGCCGGGAGGGGCCGCGAGGTGAAACATACGGGTGACGGGTTCCTCGTGGTCTTCGCCGAAGCCGAGGACGCCCTGAGATGGGCACTCGCTGTGCAAGGAGAGTTCGAGACACAGCCCGAACTAGATATCCGTCTCGGCTTGGCGGCGGGCGAGCCGGTCGACCAGGACGACGACATCTTCGGCTCCGTGGTGACCCTTGCCAATCGAATCTGCTCGCTCGCCGGAGCGAGTCAGATCCTCGTGTCCGATGTGGTCCGAGACATTGGCGTCAACCACGGCTTCGCCTTCGATGAAGGAGCAACCCAGGTCCTCAAGGGATTCCCCGAGCCGGCAAGGATCTATGAGCTCCTTGACATCCGCTGACCTCTGCGAGGAATCCGGTCTGGCTATGAACCAACTGGGCTCAACTACACCATTGTGAGCCCACCGGAAACAGAGAGGACCTGGCCGGTGATATGGCCGGCATCTGCCGAGCCGAGGAAGGTGATGGCACCGGCGATGTCCTCGGGGGTGGCCAGCTTGCCCAGCGGAGTCTGGCGCTGCATGGCCGCGGCCAATTTTCCGGTCTCGTCGAAGGAATCCAGAAACGGTGTGTCGGTGGGCCCTGGGGAGACCACGTTCACCCGGATCTGTCTCGAGGCGACTTCCCGAGCCAGTGCCTTGCTGAACCCGATGATGCCCGCCTTCGCTCCGCTGTAGACGACCTCACCGCTAGAACCGACCCGGCCGGCGTCAGAGGAGACGTTGACGATCGCCGAACCTCCGGTCATCGACGGCAGCAAGGCATGAGTGAGGGCGATCGGTCCCAGGAGGTTGACGCCGACGACCTTCCTCCAGAAATCGGCATCAGTCTCTTCGAAACGCATGGCGACATCCCAGCCGGCGCAATTGACGAGGAGCTCCAGCCCGCCGAAGGCTTCGACGATCTCGACGGCGTGTGCCGGGATCGAGTCGATGTCCGCCAAGTCCAGAGTCAGCCACACCCCGTCGATGGTGTCGGCAACAGCTCGCGCCCCTGACTCGTCACGGTCGACCACAACCACTCTGGCCCCCTCCGCCGCCAGACGCCGTGCGGTTGCGGCACCGATGCCAGACGCGGCACCAGTCACCACGGCTCGACTGTCCGCAAACCGCTTCAAGTGTTCGCTCCTCGGACGCGGTACACAGGAATCATCTCCCCTACCCCTTTCATGATCCCCTCCTCCTCACCGACAGAGAACGGTTCGAGGAGTTCCCTCACCTCCGGTGATCGGTGAACCTCAGCCGAGATGACGATTTCGCCGGCGCCGGCGAGTTGCTGAATCCTCGAGGCGATGTTGACGTCTTGGCCGAAGTAGTCGATGCGATCGTTGAGGGTCACGGCGATAGATCGACCGCGATGGATCCCGATCTTGATGGCTAGATCCGCCGATGTCGTCTCATTGAACGCGGCGAGCATTGCCAGCATGTTGATGCCGGCCCGCACCGCGTCGACCGGCGACACGAACGTTGCCATGATGGCGTCGCCGATGGTCTTGGTGACCGCACCCGAGTTGTCCGCGACCGCCTGTACGAGAGCATCGAAATGACGTCTGACCAGGTCGTAGGCATTCACGTCACCGACGGTGTCGTACATCAGGGTGGAGTCCTTGAGGTCTGTGAAGACATAAGTGAGATCTCTCACCTGAAGGGCTTCTGAAGCCGGAACCGTCTCCGAGCGGAACAGACGGCGGAATGTCTGGTTGCTCAAGAGCTTCTTGGCCGTCAGGACCGGCATGAACTCGACGGCCGCCGCCTGATCGGGCACTGGCGGGTACTGGACCACCCATGCCGATGCCCGCTCCCTGCCCCCGTTGCGGATGGTCAGGTTGAGAGGCCCAGTTGGTACCTGACCCACGGCCGGAATGTCGAAGGTGAACGTTCTCCCATCACCTCCCTCAGGCCTTGCCTCTTTGTCACGGCGGACGAGATCTTCTCCTTGCCCATCGGACACATATAGCGATCTGCCTTCGGGCAGTTCGACTCGCATGGAACCCAGCACGGTCCCCTTCAGATCGCGAATGGATCCGTCGGCGATTTCCAGCTCGAGCCTTGTCTCCTCTTCCACCAAGTCTGGCTCAGCGACGAACATGGCGCTGATCGGGCTCAGGGCATCCCACACGCCGATGAAGCTGTTGGGAAGATCGAGATCGACCGAGAGACTCTCCTCTGGCTCTAGATATCCGAGGAGCTTGGTCCACTGCTGCAGTGTTTCAGGGACCGTCAGACCGCTGGTCAGAGGCTTCACGTCAGCACTGAAGTGAACCCGGAAGTAGAGATCTTCGACACTCAAAGCCTCCGGATGGTGGAAGACGATCTCTCGAACCTGTGGAGACACTGTGAATGTGACCTGGATTTGCTGGTCGACATCCGCCTCGTTCTCATTGGTGCAGAGTGTGCAGACGAAGTGGGGGTCAAGGGCTTCCAGACGGCGGAAGCTGTTGAAGACGTTGGAGCAAGCTCCGCACACGATGAGCCAGTCCAGGTCGAACAGCCCGACGTTCGTGCTGTGGAGGAAGAGGTCGACCGCCTCAGATTCCTCGACAACCTGCTCATCGGCATACCGCAAAGGGTTGATCCGGAACAGGTCATAGTCGTCACCTCCGCGAATCAACGCCTCCAACTTGGAGACCACTCTCGGGCTCCACGAGGCCGCCGCTTCGAGCGCGGCGAGACGCTCATCGAGGAGGGCCTCGTCGAGCTCAGGCGTGTGTTGCGGGTTGGTGTTCATCGGAACACGATCACCGGTCGATCCGACACTATGCAGCTGTGCCGCGAGAATGCCGCTTGCTCACGTCAGTCGTTGGAGACCCGGTCGAGAAGCAGGTAGTCGTCGGCCCGGTCGAATTTCTCCGGCGGGTCGAATTTCGCCATGGCCTCCTCCTCGGATACCAGGCGAGGAGACTCCAACTCAACTTCCTGCTCGCCCAAGCGAAGTCGCGCTCCACCTGCTGCGAGCGTATTCCTGACCCAATCGGACTCCGGTCCGTAGCGGACGACGCATACGTATCCGGTGTCCGTCTCGAAAGCATCCATCGGAGTCTGAAAGGTGTTCCCGGAACGCCGACCGACGTGGATCAGCACCGGATACTTCCCTCGCTTCACCTCCCGCGGGTTGAAGATTCGCTTGTTGATCCTGGCCAACCATCTGGGCAGCGCCATATCTGATCCCTGGCCTCCAAATAGCTATCTTACGACGTAAGTTCGGCGCATGACGTCATTCACCACGTGGGGCATAGCGGAAGGTCGAGAAGGGCCATTCCGACTCGAGCCAATCGCTGACCGCCCTCCAGACCACCTCGTCCATCTCCGCACGGCTTTCCCTCACCCAGGAACTGATGTGCGCATCGGTCCGACCTTCTTGGTCCGGGTAGATGTAGAGGCACCCGATCACATCGTCGCCATCGAGGATCGAGTAGGTGAACGCCGCCCGCTCGGTGAACTCGCCGGCATGCCTCTCCAAATCGGCCAGGTTCTCTTCGAGTGTCATCTGGCGTGGCCATTTGCCCCAATCCCCCGGAGTGGCGTGGATGTGCTCCATGCTGGACGTCCAGGCTTCATAGTCCCGTTCGTTGTGCTCGGGGCCAAGCGGCTCGAGACGAAAACCGGGACTCACGAGCGAGGTCGGCGGCGTGAAATCTTCAGAGACGAATGGACCTGCCACCGGTCCAAGCTACATGCCAGGGGCGCGTCGCGATCGACGGGTCATTCGCTGGGCGTGGCCTCGCCGGCGATTCGACGCAGCCTCTCCCGCAGTTGATCGATGCTCTCGACCCGCACCTGATCGGTCGGGATCAACGATTCCAGACCACGCCCCAGTCCTCTTCGCTTGTCGCCGGCAACAGTTTGCGTGCCTTGGGTCAGAAACCCGTCCGCACTCGCAGCGAGACGACGAAGCTCTGCAGCCACGCCGGGATCCAGGTACTGGGACTCGGCCACCTCATTGAGCTGGACGATCCAATCGCGAAGCAGGTTGTTGGGCACTCGCGCCATCAGCTGGTCCTTGCACTCTCTCCAGACGGAGCGTCCCTTGGAACCTACACCTCATGCTGGACGTGGTTGCGCTGAGCCTGCTAGCAGTCGAGGGCCCTCTCAGAGATATCCACATGCAGCCGCGCATGGCCGGCGTATTCGTGGGCCATCTCGAGCGAGTCGCTCCCAAGGGTAAATGTCGCCCAGCCAACCACCCGCATCGGGTGGCTCTGGAGAGATGGCATCGTGTTGTTGCCGGGCTCCCAAGCGTCAATGGCGAAGAGCATCTCGTCCCAGGCTGCTCGTGGGTCGCCCCATGACCCACCGAGCACATCCTGCGCGACGCATGGATTCGAGCTCGCCGCCAGGGCCAAACCCTCCGGTGTGCCGTCCATGCCAGGAAGCAGACCTTTATCGGTTTCCCCGCTGATGACACCGTCACGGTTGCGATCTCCGTAGTGAGGCCCATTCGGCCCGACAACGAGGTTGGCGGCGCTTTCGGCTGCGATATGGGCCGCCTCGATCGACGTGGCATCCGCCCACGCCGCTACGGCCACCTCGATGACGGAGAGGCGGTTGGCAAGCGCAGCCCCTGTTTGCGGCGGCAGGGACGAGGTCACGGCTGTCTCATCAACCGGTTCGCCGCCGGCACATGCAGCGAGCACCAGGGTGAGGACCGCAGCTACAGCCAGAGGAGGGAGCTCTCCCGTCATCAATCTCAGGCAGTCAACCTAACCCTCATCTGAGGATCACCCGGACCTCCATTGCTTGTCCATTCCATCGCCACATTCGTCATCGAGATTCTCTCTCAGCCACACGAAAAGGAAGATTGAAATGCTGGTCGGCTGCTAGTAGCACAGCACCCGGTCGGCCTGGAATGTCAGTTCGACCAGCTTCGGTGGGCCGGAGAACTCGATTCCTTTTCCGACCAGATCCCCCTCGGTCACACCACGGCTCTTTGAGGACATCCCTGACACGAACATCGAAACCCCGGCTTCGCTCAGAGCCGGAAGCGTGTCCCTCAGTGAGCCAGTGCCTATCCCATTGAGATTGTCGATGACCTCATCTTTGACCAGGTATGCCGCGTCACCGGCAAAGAACACCGTCACGTCATGGCCACCATCAACCGCGGCCTTGGCCACGGTGCAAGCGAGCGCCGCTCTCGATGGCGCTTCCGGTCCGTGCGTGACGTGCACCAATAGCGAACCCACATCTACCTCCAGATCAGCGAGTCCCAACTATGACACGTCTCACAATTGCGGGATGCCGGGTTCGGTTGACGCCTTGCGAATCAGGCTTTGACGCCGAAAGCGCGGAAGCGTTGGACCAGCCCATCTTCGGCGTTGGAGATGTCCAGGATGCGATTGTGGATCCTCCGTGAGAACTCCTCCTCGCCGAACAACTCGATCAGCGGATCGGAGTCGGCCTCCCATTCGCTCTTCCATGCCCGGATCGTCACGATGTAGTCGGGAGTGACGTCGGAGACCTCGACGTCGATGAAGCCGGTCTCGCGCATCAATTGGCCGTAGGGAACCGGTGACTCGACGTGCTCGTTGCCCTCACGTTTGGCGAGGCGCCGCCGATCCGCATCGGTGAGCCCTGGTTTGGTGGATATCACATAGAAGCAGTTGCCGGCGCCAGACTTGAGGACCGAATGTGTCGCTCTCAGCACGGAGAGCTTTCCTTCCAGTCAACAGAAAACGTCACTCGACGTCGCCGCATCGAACACCTCGCTCCTGAAGGGAAGTGCGTCGCCATAGGCGACGACCGAAGTCGTCGCCAGCCGGTCGCTTCGGGAGCGCTGCGCGGCGACTGCCATGCCCTCCAGGGTCGGATCGGACAACACGGCATTACACCCGGTCGATGCGGCGAGGTAGTTGCCGGGCCAGCCCGATCCGCTACCGACGTCGAGCAGCAGCCTGCCCGGCCGGAGCTGGAGACACTGAGCCAGGTAGTCGGCCTGTTCCATCGTGGTGTAGCTCGAAGCCCCGTAGTCGCCCCCGATGACACTCCGCTCGGCTCGAATCATCGCCGGGTCGGTCACGATTCGGTATCGCTCACGGAACTCGGCTCCAAGACCTGCGTACTCGGCCATTCCTGAATACTCGCGAAACGCCCGGCAGCGGTGACGGGTACGTCTGAGGAAAGGCCTCCATCCGCGTCAGCCCCTGATTCCGTATGGTTTCACACATGAACGATCAGACACAGAGATCAGTCGTTGGGATAACCGCCTCAGTGGTTATTGGCGCTCTGGTTGCTTGGGCGGGTAGTGACGGAAGTGGCCATGTCGGTTCGATTCCGGTGTTCGCTTTGTGCGCGGCCCTGGCATTCCTCATCAATTGGCTGGTCTTCATCCCGTCCAACGCAGCCAAGACCGAGAAGTACTACGACCTGACCGGGAGCATCACTTATGTGACTGTGACCCTCGTTGCAGTTCTCTTGAGCAGCGATCTCGATACTCGGGCTCTGATCGTTGCAGGCATGGTGATCGTCTGGGCCCTCCGGCTGGGGACTTTCCTCTTCCGTCGCATTCGCAAAGAAGGTAAAGACGGGCGGTTCGACGAGATCAAGACGAACTCCGTCCGGTTCTTCATGACCTGGACCATTCAGGGTCTCTGGGTATTGCTAACCGCTGCAGCCGCATTGGCAATCATCACCACGATGGAACGACAGGATCTCGGCTGGGTGGCTTACTTGGGCATCGCCATTTGGCTGGCCGGTTTCGCCATAGAAGTGGTCGCCGACGGCCAGAAGTCTGCCTTCAAGGAAGACCCTTCAAATGACGGCGACTTCATCTCGACGGGCCTTTGGGCCTGGTCACGTCACCCCAACTACTTCGGCGAGATCACGCTGTGGACCGGCATTGCGATCATCGCCATTCCGATCCTGTCAGGTTGGCAGTGGGTGACGCTCATCTCACCGGTCTTCGTCACCGTCCTGCTCACCAAGGTGAGCGGCATCCCCATGTTGGAGAAGCGAGCCGACGAACGCTGGGGAGACGAGGAGGCCTATCAGCAGTACAAGAGTGATACGCCGGTGCTCATCCCTCGACCGCCTGGGTGACTCCGTTGGGCTATCGGACTCGACACCGCGATTGGGGCCCTGCGTCCTGGTGATGCGGCTCCCGTCATCGGCTCACTTTCGAGTGCCCGAGCGACCTCTGAGCCAGGCTCGTGTCAATTTCGGGTGGGGCCTACACCACCTCGTCGGTAGAGCCGATGTCCCGATTCCGTAGAAAGGTCAGAACGGCGGCGACCCGTCGGTGTTGCTCGCCGTCCTCCGGGCTCAATGCCAGCTTGGCGAAGATCGAATTGATGTGCTTTTCAACCGCCGACTGAGAGATGAACAGCGCCTCGGAGATGGCCGCATTCGACTTGCCCTGAGCCATCTCCGAGAGAACGTCTGTCTCTCGCTTCGTGAGAGTCTCCAACAAGGTGCCGGCCAGCTGCTGTCTCCTGGCCAGCAGCCCCTCCACCACCTGAGGGTCGATCATCGAACCGCCGCTCACCACGGCGCTCAGGGCACGGAGAAGGTCCTCGACATTCCCAACCCGATCCTTCAACAGATAGGCGAAGCCGGACGTGCCCTCCCGGAAGAGCTCGAATGCATAGAGCGAGTTCACGTACTGCGAGAGCACCACCACCCCGATACTCGGGTGCTTCTGACGGATCCGGTGGGCAGCCTCGATGCCTTCCGTTTGATTGTCCGGAGGCATCCGGATGTCGGTGATGACCGCGTCCGGTCCGAGCCGATCGACCGCCTCGAGCAGCGACTCGGCGTTCTCGACCGCGGCGACTACTTCCACGCCGTTCGACTCGAGAAGCTGGCGGGTTCCCTCCCGAACCAGATAATGGTCTTCGGCCAGGATGACCTTCATCGATCCGCGGGCAACGTCGCCACCAGCTGGGTTCCATTGCCCGGTCTGCTCGAGATGGCGACGGTTCCACCCAGGGCCCGAACCCGATCACTGAGCCCAGCCAGACCGTTGAGTTTCGTGTTCAGAGCGTCAAAACCGTTCCCGTCGTCGGAAACCTCGAGCTTGAGATGCCCGTTGTCGGGCGAGAGTGAGACGGTGACGCGTTCGGCGTCGGCGTGTTTCAGAACGTTGGTGAGAGCCTCGGTGACGAAGAAGTAGGCGGCGCCTTCGATATCGTCGTCATAGCGGGTCGCGCGCAGCGCCGCCGGCGCATTGACCTGCACTTTAAGAGGCAGCCGTGAGCAGCGCTCTTCGACCGCTTCCAGGATGCCTCCGTCGCTCAGAACCGAAGGGTGGATTCCCTGGGCCAGTTCGCGTAGATCTTCGAGAATTCGACGGGCCTCTCGCTGAAGCTGGTCGATCTCGGCGGCTCCAAGGCTCCCCTTGGATGCCGATGCCCGGGCCATACCGAGACGGGCAACAAGAGCAACCAACTCCTGCTGAGCGCCGTCGTGGATGTTTCGCTCGATGCGACGTCGTTCCGATTCGGCTGCGGTGACGATGCGACCGGCTAGACGTGCATTCATCACCGCCAGTCCCACCTGGCCCGCCAATGTGCGCACCAGCTGTCTCTCGTCTTCATCGAGTGGCCCCTCTGACTTCGGCCCGCATTCGATGATTCCAAATCCCTCGTCACCCGCACGTATCGGCACCGTCAGGACGGGATGTTCGTCACCAACTTCGCCCGTAGTCGACCCCGATCCATCATCGAGCTCGGCTCTGACCCAACTCAGGCCCAGTGCGCGTCGAATCGTCTCGACTAGTTGGGGAATGAGCTCAGTGGGGTCTGCAGCCTTTTCGATTGTCTCGCCGAATTCCGCTACAGCCTCGTACTTGGTGGGCCGCACGCCGAACACCCAGCGATCGGCCACCGTCTGGAGCCGGCTACGTGCAGGTTGAAACAGAAGAGCAACAACGACGGTCAAGACAATGGCGATCTCCACTTCGAGGCGGGCGCCGGCTGCCACCCCAAACGCGCTGGCGGCCCCGACGTACAGCAGCAGAATCAAGAAAGAGAGAGCTCCATAGACGAAGGACTTGCGGATGACGATGTCAACATCGGCCCAGGCCGGATCCAACACTGCGATCACCACCGAGCCCATGAAGATCAGGAAGGCCGGAACAATTATCAGCGAAGCCAGGCTTCCATGGACGAGAGGATCGATGACGCCGAGCGCCTCGAGGAGGGATGGAAAGACTCCCAGCCCTATTGCGCTGACGCCCCCGAACAGAACCCAACGAACTTGCTTCCGTTCCCGCTCCTGGGCTCCGCGGTAGCGCCTCACCTGGAGCCAGACCGCCCAGATGAACAGGGCGTAGATGAGGCTGCCGAGCGCAATCACGGCGGGACCGACCGGCTGGAGTGCCTCGACGAAGAGAGGACTCGGAACGTCGTCTACACCGACGAAGGCCTGAGTATGTGTGTAGACGAATTCACTCGTGAAAAGCGTCAGCGTCGGAATCAGCACCAATGGTGCTGAGGCCATGATGAAATATCGCTCCCGTCGATTGAGCAGCCTGCCGTTGGGCAAAGCGACCACGAGAGCCATGGTCAGGATGAATCCGGCGACACCGGAGGTCATGGCCAGCCACATCCCCGCCCACATCCAGCCCTGGGCGCCGGACTCCGCATAGATGATGGTGGTCGGTATTTCAGTGATTGTCGGGACGAGGAACGTTGCCAAACCAGCCCAGACCGCCAACTCTCCAGTCGGGTTCTCCGGCCGCTTGACCATCATGAAAAGGCCAATCCCCACCATGACAGGGACCAGACCTGCCACCCATACCACTGTGGCCAGATCAACCGATTCCCAGGTGACGAAACCCCAGATCGTCAGGGGGACGTAGACCACCGCACCGGCCGTCACGACCACCCAAAGGACCCTTCTTCTCACAAGCCGATTCTGCCCGCTGCCCGCCGGTTCGTCTATGGCGTAGGCCGCACTCATTGGGGTGAGGGCAGCCTCACCCCAAATCGGAGGCAGATGTGGTTCCAGATCGAACCAGGAACCCATACGTTGGCAAACACGACGAAGGAGGTCGGAATGTGGGAATCGAAAGTCGCACCACTATCAGGTCTGCTGTTCGCGCTATTACTGATCGCCAGCTATCTGATCGACCCGAACACCGATTTCATGCCCCCGGCCGAGGACGTCATCGCGCATCTGGAAGACGGACCCTTGACAGTCATGGCTGCGGCCTATCTGAGGTTGCTGGCAGCGGCAGCATTGGTCTGGTTTGGAGGAAGCATCTATGAGACGTTGAGACGGTTTGGGGAAAGGCGGCTTCCCATTCTCGCCTTCGGCGGAAGTCTGTTGGCAGGTTCGCTCATCGCAATGGGGTCGGTTGCCACAGTGGCGGCCGCGGAGCGCGTCCTGGTGAACGAAGCGATCGACCCGGGGGCAGCAGCCGCTCTGTTCGACATCGCAGGGATTGCCACGGGCAACGGAGCTCCCATTGGCTTTGCAGTCCTCATAGGGGCGGCGGGCGTGGCCGTTCTAAAGGCGCCGGGCTTTCGGCGCTGGGTTGGCTGGGCCAGTGTGGCCATCGCTCTAGGCCTCATCTCGCCATATGGATGGATAGTCTTGGCTGCTGTGCTGATCTGGGTCCCAGCGGCTGGTCTATGGATCTATCGGGCCAAGTCCAGTGAACGAGAGTTGGTCGGAGCGCGATGATCGAGGCCGCGCTCGAGATCGAGGCACTCAAGAAGCGATATGGCGAGATCGTCGCGCTCGATGGAGTCGATCTCACGGTCCCAAGGGGAGAAGTGATCGGACTGCTCGGGCCGAACGGCGCCGGCAAGACGACACTGGTGTCCATAGTCTGCGGTCTTCGACGGGCAGACGCAGGCACGGTACGGGTGTGTGGAATCGACGCTCTTGCGGACCCTCAGAGCGCTCGCGGACACATCGGCCTCGCTCCTCAGGAACTCGGCGTCTATCCCATCGACAGCGTTCACCAGAACCTCAGGTTGTTTGGTGAGTTGTGCGGGTTGCGTTCAGCCAATCTCCAGAGCCAGATCGAAGCAGTTTCGGCGGCGCTGCGGTTGACCGACCTGATGGACAGGAAGGCTGGAGAGCTTTCAGGTGGCCAGAAGCGGCGGCTTCACACCGCCATCGCACTCCTCGGCGAGCCACATCTGATCCTCATGGACGAAGCAACCACCGGCGCAGACGTCGAGACGCGAGCAGCACTCATCCAGGTCGTGAGAGACCTGGCAGGGCGCGGGTCATCTGTGCTCTACTCGACGCACTATCTGGGCGAGGTCGAAGATCTAGAGGCTCGCGTGGTGATCATCGACAATGGGCGCATCATTGCCGAAGGATCCATAACCAATCTGATTGCCGGCAACGGCGGGTCGATCGTCGAGCTCGTCTTCAACGGCAAAGCGCCCATTCTCCGGGGTCTCGATGTCACCGTGGATGAATCGGTAGTCCGGGTCAGGACCGAAGACCCCGGCCGGGAGATGGGAGCGATCTTCGCGGCACTAGGAGACGAGGCCCGACATCTTCAAAGCGTGGAGATAATCAACCCCAGCCTCGAGACCGTGTTTCTAGAGCTGACCGGGCGACGCTATGAGCCTGAGGAGAACGTCGATGTCATGGCGTCGTAGCTGGGCTCTGATCCGCCACGAGTTGAAGGCGCTGAACGACGATCCAGGCAGCTTGGTGTTTCTTCTCATAATGCCTCTACTCATGATGGGCCTGATGAAGCCACTCTTCGGACTCTCGTTGCAGGCAGACGGCTTCGTCGGAGCCAACGGGGCGGAACAGGCGGTTCCTGGGATGGCAGCAATGTTCGTCACATTCACCGGCAGCTTCGCCGGGTTCACCTTCTTCCGCGAGCACGGTTGGCACACCTGGGACCGTCTCCGGGCAAGCCAGGCGACGACCCCTGACATCATGGTGGGCAAGCTGGCACCCACAATGACTATCGCCGTTGCCCAGATGGTTGCTCTGTTTGCCCTGGGCGTGGCGCTGTTCGATCTCGTGATCGTCGGGTCGTTGGCTGCGCTGTCGATGATCGTCATCGGGTTCTCGCTCGCCATGCTGTCGTTCGGAATGGCGATCACCTCGCTGAGCCGAACCTCACTTCAGCTGAATACGTATGTGAACCTGGCTGGGATCGTCTTCGCAGGTGTGGGTGGAGCCCTCGTCCCGATCACCGTCCTGCCCGAATGGGTGCAGAGCGCCGGCCGCTTCACACCTACCTACTGGGCGATGGACGGATTTCTCGACGTGATTCTCGCCGGGGCGGGCATCGCGGACGTCGTCGTCCCCACACTCGTCCTTCTTGGGTTCAGCGCGATATTCACCGCGGTTACTGCGTTGCGATTCCGCTTCGAAGAGTCGAAGGTCTACGTCGCCTGAGACCTGCCCTTGTCAGTAGATGTCGATTGGTCAGGTGCCTTCTTCATATTTGAAGGAGACTCGGACCCTGGCTCGATATGACATCACGGCGCCGTCTTCGATCTGCATGTCCAGCTTGGACACCTCGGCGATGCGCAAGTCTCTCAGATGCTCGCCGGCTCTCGCCACGGCAACGCTGGCCGCCTTCTCCCACGATTCGGTCGACGTGCCGACCAATTCGATCACCTTGTAGACGCTCTCGGCCATTCTCTACCTCCAGTCGGGACTTGCTCGAACCTATCAGACTCAGGATCGCTCGATCGACCGTAGCTGACACCTCGAGGGGCTTCGGATAGGCTCGCGCCAGGGCGCAGCTGGTCGGCGCTCGACATCAGGGCCCAGGAGAAGAGCGGTGACCGAGAACGAAGACATCTGGCACCAGCTGTTCGCCGAAGGGAACGCAGTCCTGGATAAGGGACGAAGGATCCTCGGCAAGATCCCTGCCGACTACCGCTGCATGTTCTGTCACGGGCCTTTCGACGGCTTCGGCGGCAGGGTGATGTCCCTGGTCGGGAGGGGTCAGTCCAGCCGGCAACCGCAGGTTTGCGACTCCTGTATTCGCCAGGGCAATAAACACCCGGGAGGAGCTCATGTCCCGATTGCGACCGTCTTCGCCGACATGCGTGGGTCAACTCCCACCGCCGAGCGAATTGGGGACCGTGCCTTCTCTGCATTGATCAACCGCTTCTACCAGGTCTCTTCAAAGGTGTTGATCGACGCAGGTGCGCTACTTGGTCGCCTGGCCGGCGATCAGGCGATCGGCTATTTCCTTCCGGGCATGGCCGGCCCGAACTATGCCCACGCTGCCCTCGCCAGCGCTATCGAGCTGCTGCGTGCAACCGGCCATACAAGCGAGGAGGGACCGTGGATCCCCCTTGGTGTTGGAGTACATGCCGGGACCGCCTACGTCGGTTTGCTGGGTGAGCACGGCAGCTCCAAAGAGATGACTGCACTAGGAGACGACATCAATGTAGGGGCACGACTCGCCGACAGTGCTCGAACCGGAGAGATCCTGGCAAGTCGCCGATTCACAGAAGCAGTCGGTATGGACACTTCGCGGCTCGAGAAGCGCGAGCTGCATCTGAAAGGCAAGACGACAGCCTTTGACGTGGCGGTAATAGCACCAACCTGATGCGTCATGGGCGACTTCGCGCGCCCCGCGGTTTGGATCAGAGGTCGCCGGGTATATTGCGACCATGTCCAGCAACCACGAGATCACCGAAGACATCGTCTTCGACCTGGTCAGTATCCAGTATCACGCCCTGCAGGGCGCCCACCTCTACAAGCAGTTCCTCGACGACGCAGAGCAGGCAGACCACCCCGAAGTGGTCGACTTCATCAAGGAGTGCCAGCAGGCCGATGCAGAGCGCGCCAGGAGGTGCCACGAGCTGCTGAAAGATCTAACCGCAGACACCTGAGCGGCCGAGGAATCATTCGGGCAGTCGGGCCGTCGCAGAGACCTCCACCCTGAGCTCTGGGGCGGCCAAAGCCGACACGATCAGCAAGGTGTGCGGTGGGTATCCCCCGTGGGGATAGTGCTCGGCGAATATCTCGTGCCGGGCAGCCCTCCACGGGGCGAGACTCTCCTCACCGACGAGGAAGCTCTTCATGTCAACCACATCGGAGGCGCTGGCGCCTACATCGTGGAGAATGGCGACGAGATTGGCAAACGCCTGCTTGAACTGAGCGCCCACATCGTCAGGCCCCACCACCTGACCATCGATATCGAAGCCGACCTGTCCAGCTATGAAAACAAAGCGACCAGGCTCGGTCAAGGCCGAATGGCTGTATTGCCCCGCCGGTGCGTGTACTCCGTCAGGGTTCGAGTAGATGACCGACATCGGTGGCTACCTCCTGCATTCGAACAGATCTGGTGTCTTCGCAACCGACGACACCGATCCGGGTCATTCAAGCCGATTCGCCGATGGCCCGGAACGGGCACTGCTGAAGAAGCTCCGACAGCAATGGAGTCTCGCTAAGTCCGGTCGTGGGGTATCATGACGGTACGTCGTGACACTTCCGGCGACGCTAAACACGGAAGGCTGAATAGCTAGGAACCGTGGGCCTGACCACTCTCGCCGATAGAGAGGACAGGTCCTTTTCCTATTCTGGGCTGGAGCCCCTGCTAGCAGAGACCACCCCTCCGAGGACTCACGGTCGAGAACCAGGAACACCCACCAGGTGGGGGCGAGCTCAATGTTCCCGGAAGCCCTCACGCATCTCGCCCACAGCCTGGTCGTGGACCAGAATCTGCTCCAGTCCCTTGTTGAACTCCTCGATGACGCCCCACTTGAGAAAAGCCCTCTGCGTGGGTGACAGTCGCGACATCCGCTGCGTCAGAGCCTCGCGATCGACCCAGAACTCCCCTCGCCTGTCCGACTCGAGGTCAGCCCGCCAGCCACAGATACCTTCGACCGAGTAATCCATGGCGCCCAAGCTACGCCGGCTTACTCGTCCGGGTCCAGGCCCAATTCGACGAATATGCGGTGGCGTTCCTCTTCGTAGCGCTCTATTGATATCTGGTCGTTGTCATACCGGGCGCTGAGCTGCGCGAATTCCTGCATGAGAGAGTCTTCCTCGGCTCTGCTGAGGTTCTCTTCGTCTTCGGAAGCCGCCTGACGCTTCTCTCGCTTCTCGGCTTGCTTCTCCTGACGTGCCTTCTCGCGCGCTCGCTTCTGGAAGCTCTCGCGACTCTTCTTAGCCACGTGCGAGCGTGTTTGACAGGTTCAGCGGTCTCAGCGTGACCGTGGCTTGGCCAGGTTCACCTTCAACTGGCGACCATCGATCTCCTTGCCGTTCAGCTCGGAGATGGCGGTGTTGGCTGCATCCGAGCTGGTCATTTCGACGAAGCCGAATCCTCTTGATCTGCCTGTTTCGCGATCCATGATGACTTGGGCTGAGGCGACATCGCCGTATTCGGCGAACAGGCCCTCGAGCTGGCTGTTGGACGTGTTGAAGGAGAGATTCCCCACGTAGATATTGGCTGACATTGATGCTCCTCCGAGCTGGCCGTCGTTCCATTCACCCGGCACCAGGATCCGATCCGAGATGGAAGGAACCTCTGGCTGCGACATCCGACGGAACGAAGAAGCAAGCAAGGCGCGCACACACCTGTCGTGTGGCACGGGTCAGCCTAACGGGTTGCGGCGGACACCGGACCTTTTGCCGGCTTTGCGAAGCTCCGGCCGAGGGCAATCAGCTATCGGCACCCTCGTCTTCTTCATCGCGGTCGTGACGTTCCCGCTCCTCGCGGCGCTCCCGCTCGTGCCGCTCATGGGCTTCCTTGCGCTCGCGCTCGTGACGCTCATTCGCCTCTTTGCGCTCGCGCTCGTAGCGCTCGCTATCTGTCTCCATGATGGTCACTCCAGTTCTAGTAAAGCCGTGGTGGTTTGCCCGCCAGGTGGTATCAGGCGCTAAACCCGTCAGATCCTCAAATCGGAGCATAGATCGGTCTTGGGCCGAGACCTCACCTAGGTGCGACTCACGACTATCGGGCGACACGCACTCGGAGGCTGCGCCCGTCGAGCACGGAGCCGTCGAGAGCGGTGATGGCTGTTTTGGCTTCGTCGGCGTCCATTTCCACGAATCCGAAGCCCTTGGACCTCCCTGTCCGACCGTGTGTGACTATCGACGCACGACTCACCTGTCCGTGCCCGGCGAACAGATTCTCCAGCATTCGATCGGTGATCCTCCACGGAAGATTCCCGACAAAGATGCTCAAAGACGGCTTTCCAGCAGTCCTGGAAACATCTCGCTTCTTTGAAATGGATCTTGCCGGCCGCTCCGAGCCGTGGCCGCTGTCACGGCGTGGGCTCAAGTGAACCTCAGGCCTGTTGGCTCTCTCGAGAGGCGAGTCGATCTCGATTGCTCGCTGAATCGACCTTGCATCCTTTTCCTGGCCATCGAGCACAAACGTGATCACCGTTCCCCCCGCCCCGGCCCGAGCAGTTCGTCCAGACCTATGGATGTAGTCCTTGTGATCGTTGGCAAGGTCGTAGTGGAGCACGACGTCGATGTCCTCCACATGAATACCTCGCGCCGCCACGTCGGTTGCTACCAATGCGGATGCCTTCCCATTGCCAAATGCCCGCAAGGCCCTCGTTCGCTGATTCTGGGAACGACCTCCGTGCATTGCCACAGCCGATACGTCGCTCTTCTCGAGTTGCTTGACGAGTCGGTCGGCCCCGCGTCTCGTTCTCGTGAAGACGATCGTCCGCTGCGAATCGCGAATCACGGCGGCTGTGTGAGCCAAACGGTCTGAGCGAGCAACCCGCCAGAAGCGGTGCTCCACATCCAGATCTTGCTCTCCGGTAGGCCCTGACTCCACTCTCACCGGATCGCGTTGGCTCTCGCGGGCGAGGACTGCCACGTCCCCGTCAAGAGTGGCAGAGAAGAGAAGTGTCTGCCTGTCAGGGTTCGTCAAAGAGAGGATCCGGCGGACGGCCGGCAAGAATCCCATATCGGACATCCGATCGGCCTCGTCGACCACCACGATGTCGACACTGCTCAATTCGAGGCAACGCTGCTCTATCAGGTCTTCGAGACGTCCCGGTGTTGCAACAAGGATGTCGACACCCCTATTGAGGTCCTTCTTCTGTGGGCCGTAGGGGACGCCACCGAAGATCGCGGCAATCCGCCGATCGACTGCGGCGGCCAGAGGGGCGAGGTCCCTTCTGATCTGCTCCGCCAGCTCTCGTGTGGGAGCGAGAATCAACCCTCGAGGGCGCTTCGTCTTGGCTCTCGATACCAGCGAAAGCACCGGTAGACCGAAGGCGAGTGTCTTTCCCGAGCCGGTCGGTGCTCGACCTTGGATGTCTCGACCGGCAAGAGAATCGGGAATCGTCGCCATCTGAACTGGGAAGGGCGAGGTGAATCCCTGCCGGGCGAGTGTGCTGACCAACCGTTCAGGCAGGCCAAGTCTTTCAAAGGTGTTGCTCATTTCTACTTTCTCCGCGTGGGATCGACTGGGTGGTGGGCGGTCTTCGGATCGATGCCCTGGAACCAAGTCGTCGGGGCCCGGCTGGGAGAGGCAGTCCAGCCAGATGGATAGGCAGCAGGTCACCGGGCAGGCGTTTCGATCGCCAGCCTCCACCCGATGCTGCTCGATGACACGCTACAGCAAAGCCGGCAATAGCCACCATCGAGCTCGTCACGGATCGCAGGTCCGGGGTTGCGCTGGCCTATTGTTGCTTCACCTACAGCAAGGACCGTATGGCGAAAAACGAGAAGCTCGAGCTGGTCGAGGCCATCGAGCCCGAAGTAGACAGGCTGACCCAAGACCACCTCGAGCGCCGATCCGATTGGTACTTCCATGAGATCGTCCCCTGGGAACGCGGGAGAAGTTTCCGTGATGAGCCCTGGGACGTCTCACAGGCCACGATTTCGGAGAACGCCCGGACCTCACTCGTCCTCAATCTCCTCACCGAGGACAACCTCCCCTACTACCACGCCCTCATCGAGAAGCACATGCCTCAGACTTCGGCGTTCGTCCGTTGGAACAGGTTGTGGACGGCCGAGGAGGGCCAACACTCGATAGCCATCCGGAGCTATCTCCTCACATCACGCAACGCCGACCCCCACCAGCTCGAGGACGATCGGAAGGCGACGATGATGAACGGCTACCAGCCGACGTACGACGACCCAACCGAGATCTTCGCCTATACGGCAACTCAAGAGCTGGCGACTCGGGTGAGTCACCGCAACGCCGGCAAGATCACCGATGATCCCGCGGCCTACGAGCTGATGCGTCACATCGCATCCGATGAGAACCACCACTTCATCTTTTACAAGGGAGTCATGGGAGCGATGCTGGAACAGGCGCCGCATCTCGTGCTGGAAGGCATTCACCGAGTCTTCGACAACTTCCAGATGCCTGGCGTGGCCATGCCCAACTTCGTGCGACGCTCGATCGAGGTGGCGAAGGCAGGGGTCTACAACTTGCGAATCCACCACGATCGCGTTCTGACTCCACTGATCAAGGAGTGGAACATAGGAGGCCTCACCGGTCTGACGCCGGCCGCCGCCGAGCTGCAGGAGAAGATCATGAACCTGCCGGCTCAGATCCTCGAGAAAGCCGAGATCTTCGAAAAGCGCGTAGGTATCAGCTACGCCTGACAGTCACTGATGAGCCACTCCTGGTTCAACCCCCCAGACTGGAGAAGAAATCGGTTATGGCCTGCGTGTCGTCGGAGAATGCCCAGCGCTCGGTGACCTTGCCGTCTTCCACATGCATTATCTCCGCAGTGCGGTAGGAGATCTCGTTCTCGCCCACTTTGACGTGAGCCTGGACCAGACCGACCACATGATCGTCGTTGCCCACGACGTCGTGAAGGCTGCCGTCGAACTCGACACCTTCCATACCCGACATTGAGGAGGCAACGGCATCCCGGCCGTGCATCGTTTGCCCGCCAATCGTGTGCCACACGACATCATCGGCGAGTACTGCTCCGAAAGCGTCGGAGTCACCGGCGTTGAAGGATTCGAAGGCCGAGCGGAGCAGTGCTGCATTGGGATGATCTCCCATGTCTCTGTCCTTTCCTTGGAGACCAC
>JAHEJW010000067.1 GCA_024638655.1 bacterium
ACTGTGGGCCACATCTTCCCGGTCTATCACCGGTTCAAGGGAGGTCGCGGGACATCGACCATCTTGGGTGCGGTAGTGGTGTTGGACCCCCTGGCATTCCCCGTCACGCTGGTTGCGGGGTATGTGGTTGGGTTGTATGTCTTCAAGGATGTCCTGTTGGCACATCACGCCGGATGGATCGTCTTACTCCCGGTGTGGTTCGCCCTTACCGGCCAGTGGGATCTGGTTGCGTATTCGCTGGTGATCAACGCGGCGCGGTGGAGCGTTTCAGGGCCTGAGATACGGGAGTGGCTGGGCTACCGGAGGTCTGGTGCCCTGCAGAGCGAGGCCTTTCACGACGAGATAGAGAAGACGCATATCGGCTACATCCATGGCTTTCTCAGGCGACGCCATTTGATTCACTATCCCTACATGGACGAGGTGAAGGGCTAGCCGGACACCCTGCCTCGATCAGGCGGGGTCCAGCCGGCCCCTCAGGGCCATGAGAGCCAGTGACAGCGAGATTGCCCCCACCCCCAACACAGCTGCAAGCCCGATCGCGATTGTGTTCGGATCCCAACCGTCGAGCACGAGGGATCGAAGTGCAGCAAGCAGGTATGTCACCGGATTGAAACCCGCCGCCGTGGACATCCAGTCCGTCAAAGCATCCCTGGGCATGAAGGAGGTTGTGACGAATGCGAACGGAAAGAAGAGAAGGAGCCCGGAGGCCACCGCGCTGGGATTCGCAGTGCGCAGTGCTATTGCGTAGAGGAAACCCGTGAAAGCAATCCCCCACAAACCTGCGATGAAGACGAACACCGCCATTCCAGCGAGACCGGTGGCAAATTCGACGCCGAGAAGCCATCCAAGTGCGAGCACTGGAATCGTCAAGGACGTCGCCAACAGCCAGTCCGCAGCCATCAACCCCAACAAGAGCGAGAGTCTGCTGACCGGGCTGACGGTCAATCGATCGAAGTATCCACCCCTCAGATCTGTCACCAGGGCTGAAGCCCGGCTGACGCCAGTGACGGCGAACAGAACCGCAACTGGCAGTTGGAACCCTCGGTAGTCCAACTCTGGGAACAGCCGGCCGGCGACTTCCTCCAGCGCCCCGACGTTGACTGCCAGCCAGAACACAGGGATCACGATGGCCGGGATGAGGGACTGACGTTCCTTGGGAATCGCCCGAATCGATCGCCAGGAGATGGTCATCAGGTCTCTCGTGAAACCCGTTTCCCGCGCCTCGATTCGCAGGCCAGGGGCACCGTCACCCGCCATTGCCAGGCTCTCCGGGAGGTTGAGACGGTTGCTTCTCGGTGAGTCTCAGGAAGACTTCCTCGAGTGTTGGCTGTCGAAGTGTCACGGCCTCGGCCGGCAGACCTTGTTCGGCCAGGGCAACAGTTATCGGCCCAAGAGCCCGAAGTCCGTCGTCGACGAGGAACACGAGCGATCCGTCCACCACCTCGACGGATTGGACCCCTTCGACCGTTCCCAGACGAGAGACCGGGAATTGGTCGACGTCCACTTTGGCGACGACGACGTCTCCTCCGAAGTAGCGCCTCAATTCCGCCGGCGGACCCTCGGCGATCATCGTTCCGCCGTTGATGATCCCGACTTGCCCGGCGAGGTGCTCGGCCTCCTCGAGATACTGGGTGGTGAGGAGGATCGTCATCCCGTTCACCTGATTGAGTCTGAGAATCTCATCCCACACCCGATGTCTGCTGGCGGGATCCAAGCCTGTCGTCGGCTCGTCGAGAAACAGGATCTGTGGGTTGTGGATGATGGCCGCGGCTAGGTCGAGACGTCGGCGCATCCCCAGGGAGTAGGTGAAGATTCGCCGGCCCAGGGAGTCCCCGATGTCGACGAGCCTCGCCAGCTCCTCAACCCGCTGCTCGATCTCCCTCTTTCTCAGCCCGTACAGGCGGCCCTGAAGCTGGAGAAGCTCGACTCCGGTCTGGTTCAGGTCGAGGGCCGCTTCCTGCATGGCCAACCCGAGCTTGAGGCGAACCTTCTCGGAGTGCTCCCGGACATCGAGGCCATCCAGCATTGCCTCACCGGAAGTGGGGTGCATCAGCGTCGACAGGATTCGGATCAGCGTCGTCTTACCCGCACCGTTCGGTCCCAGCAGACCGTAGACCTCACCCGAAGCAATCTCGAGATCCAGGCCGTCCAGGGCCCGCACATCTCCGTAGTACTTCGTGAGGCCCCGAGTTTCGATCGCCAGTGTCACGCTCTGTCGAAGATAGCGAGGGATGACCAACCGCCTCGCCGCAGCTCGGTGGGTGGCCGGCACAAGGCCTCCAGCCCCCTTATCAACGCCAACCGAGTCTGGCCTTGTCTAGACGAAGGTTGGGAACACCTCCTCGGCAACTCTCTCGAGTCGATCTCGAGTAGCCATCCGTTGATACCTGACGAGGCGTTGCGCCGGTGTGTGCTAGGTCACTCCAGGGTCACGGTCGTAGAACAGGTCAGACTTGGAATACGTATCGAAGTTTGCGCAGACCGGACACTTGTAGGTGCGGTCTTCGATTACGGCACCCTCGAACGCGTTCGGTGGCAATCTGACTTCGGAAGGGAACAGGACCCTGCAGTTGGTGCACCGAAGAAAGAGCTGGTTTTCTGGATTGGGGATAGGCCCGACCCTACAACCATTGATCACCGACGGGCAACGCACCTTAAACCCGTTGTCGCTGTCGGCCGCCCAGTTCTTTGGGGTTTGGAGATGGCCGACGCTGTGCCGCTGTCCCGCCATGGCTCCCCGAGCCAACCAATGGGTGCGACGAATAGCAGACGGGTCTTCGAGGGCGGGGCCCGGTGGGAATGGCGAGAGATCGACCGTCCGCAGGTTGTGCCGTGAGCAGGGGTAGGGGCGTTCTCCTCTTGCGCAGCCTGGATGTTTGAGCGGATGATGTTCTCAGCACGGAGTGTGGTCTGTCCAGGTGGGCGTGTGCACTCGTGACCCATTGAGGAGCTGGGATGCGAGACCGTGGCATCGTCTTTCGTATGGCCGCCGATTTGTGGAAGGCGGAGCGGGAGGGAAGTGCTGGTCTGCGTCGGAGGCAAGAGGAGCGGCTGGCGTCATTAGTGGCTCATGCTCGGGTCTACTCGCCGTATTTCCGGGAGTTGTACTCGGGGCGTGGCTTCGGGTCGGTGCAGCTTTCGGACTTGCCAGTGACTCGGAAGCCGGATCTGATGGCGCGGTTCGATGACTGGGTCGCTGACCGGCGGATAGCTCTAGACGAGTTGCAGGCTTTCATAGTTGACCCGACCTTGGTCGGAGTTCGATTTCTGGATGACTACTTCGTCTGTCGCAGCTCCGGAACTACTGGTCATCCCGGGATCTTCCTGACGGATCGGGCCGGCATATCGGCCGTGTACGCCTGTTACGCCTTTGCTGGGTGCGGGTTGTTGCGTCGCGCCCGATGGCGTCGGCTAGTCGCCAAAGGGCTGCGCCGGGCTCGGGTCGTCGGGACTGGAGGTCACTTCGCCGGAGCCGGGATGGTCGCGTTGGGTCAGCGCGACGGCAAGGTGAGTAGGGAGCGGGAGCAGGTCGTAAGCCTCGAACAGACACTCGATGACGTCGTGGCGCAACTCAACTCATTCGACCCGGCCATCCTCCAGGGATATCCGAGTGCGATCCGTCAGCTGGCCCAGCAGCAACGCTCTGGGCGCCTTCGCATCCAACCCGGCCTAGTCGCCACCGGGGGTGAAACAGTCGACATCGAGGAGCGGCAACAGATGGCGGCGGTGTTCGGCGCCCCGGTTGTCGACGGCTACGCCAGCTCAGAATGCCTGCTTCTTGCTCCAACTTGCCGCTATGAGTGGCTGCACTACCGCAGCGATTGGATGATCCTCGAACCCGTCGACGCCGAATACGGTCCGGTACAACCGGGGGAGGCCTCACAGACGGTGCTCCTCACCAATCTCTCCAACCGGGTGCAGCCGATCATCAGATACGACCTTGGAGACTCGATCCT
>JAHEJW010000040.1 GCA_024638655.1 bacterium
GTGGGCGAGGGGGGACTTGAACCCCCACGATCTTGCGATCACAGGAACCTGAATCCTGCGCGTCTGCCAATTCCGCCACTCGCCCGGTCGGGGAAAAAGCGTACCGCTGGTCCCTAGGTTCCGGTAGTCCGCAACGTCCCGCATCACTTAATCTCTGCCGAGTGAATGTGGTCCGGAGCCTCGAGCGAAGACTTGAGAGACTTCTCGAAGGTCTCGTCGGTCGCGCCTTCTCGGGACGTCTCCACCCCTCCGAGATCGCCGGGCGCCTGGCCAGAGAGGCCGACTTCGCCCTCTTCGACCATCCGGCCGGTCCAGCCACGGCGAATGCGTTCACTCTCACGTTCAATCCTGCCGACCTCCAAGGAGACAAGGAGGAGTTGCAGGGGCTGCTTGCCCGGGAAATGACCGAGTACGCGGCCAATCAGGGTTTGCGGTTGGAGGGCCCGGTTTCGGTCTCGATCGGGTCGGACGACAGTGTCCCAGCTGGTCAATTCACCTGTCATGTCGAGGTCTTGCCCGGCCCCCCGGTGACCTGGGCCCGGCTGGTCTCAAACTCGGAGAGCCACCCGATTGGGCGGAACCGCGTGATCATCGGAAGGTCTCCCGACGCCGACGTGATCATCGACTCAGATGACGTCAGCCGTCTTCATGCTGCCTTGTGGAGGGAGGGTGGAGTCACGAGCGTGCGTGACCTCGGCTCCTCGAACGGCACATTCGTAGATGGTGTCAGGATCGGTTCCGATCCCGTGCTGATCGAGCATGGCTCCACCTTGAGCCTCTCTCAGCACAGTTACCGGTTCCTGAGCTCGGATGCCTGACGTAATCCTCGCGCTGCTCCGGATCATCTTTCTCGGTCTGGTCTACCTTTTCGTCTGGCAGGTGGCTCGAGCCATAGGCTCCCACGTGGGCATTTCGGTCAGGCGAAAGCGTCGCGAAGGCACCAAGGTGCTCTTCGTCCGCTCAGAAACCCAGCAAGGGGTTGAGATCGAGGTGAGCTCGGCCACGGTTTTGGGACGGTCGGAGGAGGCGGATCTTGTCCTCGAAGATCCCTACGCTTCTGACTTCCACATGAGGCTTGTTGCCCAGGACAGCGGCCTGATGCTTCACGACTTGGGGAGCACGAATGGCACCTATGTCAATGGGAGAAGAGTGACGGCACCCACACAGCTGAGGCGGGGCGACTCCATTCAGGTCGGGAAGACCGTCATGGAAGTCCGATGATGGATCCTCTCCACGAGGCCATTGGCGAGGCAATTTCCCTTCGCAGCTCAGGCGAATCCGAGGAGGCCCTGGCCCGTCTCAGGGCGCTACACGAACGAAATCCCGATCATCCGGGTGTGAACCTGCAGCTGGCATGGACCCATGACAAGCTGGGGAAGGAGTCCGAAGCGGTGCCTTTCTACCAGGCTGCCCTCTCAGGCGGTCTGGATGAAAACGATGCCATGAATGCACTGCTCGGTCTGGGGAGCACCCTTCGCGCACTGGGGCGTTACGAGGAGGCCGCCTCGACTCTCGGCGAGGCCGTGCACCGATTCCCTTCCGACCGAGCGCTGCGGGTCTTCAATGCATTGGCCCTCTACAACGTGGGTAAGGCGAAACAAGCATGCGAGAATCTCCTGCGCCTGTTGATCGAGACCACAGCCGACGATCGCATCGGGGCATACCGGCCGGCGCTCGCGGAATATGCCGCCGACCTGGACAGAACCTGGTGAGACCGGAAGGGACGCTGTGAGATACCTGTGGGCCACCGCCAGCCATCAAGGCATGGTCAGGCAGAACAATGAGGACACCGTCTTCCCGCAGCGATCGGGCGAGTCCTCGGGTCCCACGGTTCTGATCGTGGCCGACGGAATGGGCGGCCACGTCGCCGGCGAGGTCGCATCCCGCTTAGCCGTCAATGCCGCCGCCTCCACCGAGGTCGACCCGATCGACCGCGTGGCTGCCGGAAACCGGGCGATAAGAGAAGAGGTAGCCCGTGAGCCGAGTTTGGAGGGAATGGGAACGACCATGACCCTCATGTCGCTGCAGGCAGATGGCACGGCCCACTTCGGCCATGTCGGCGATAGTCGCGCCTATCTATATCGAGGCGCCGAATTGACGCAGATCACCGAGGATCACACGGTCGCCGGCGAGCTCGCATCACTCGGACAGATCACCAAGCGGGAGGTGGACTCTCACCCGCAACGCCACATGCTCACTCGGACGCTGGGATTGACCCGATTTGTCGATGTCGATGAATTCGACTTGAAGCTGGAGAGCGGGGACAGGCTCCTTCTCTGCTCGGACGGGCTAACCGAGATGGTCGACGATGAGCGAATCGCGAAGATCATCTCCGAAGGCACGCCAGACGACGTCACCTGGGCCCTGATAGAAGCTGCCAACACGGCGGGAGGGGTGGACAACATCTCAGTCGTCGTCGTCGACGTGATCGAATGACGAGAAGAGCGGAGGCGGCGACGATTGTGGCCGCCTCGGGGCTTGCGGCCTTTGGCGTAGTCCTCGTCAATCTCGCTCGTGAGGGTGGCGTGGACGCTCAGGTCGGTCTGACATTCCTGGTGTTCGTCATCGCATTCGGGGGTGTTCATCTGGCTGCCAGAGCGTGGGCGCCAAACGCAACCTCGCTCCTCCTCCCGCCGGTAGTGGCTCTGACAGCCATCGGCTTTCTCGAGGTTTATCGCCTCGATTCCGGTCGCGCCGGACTCCAGAGGTGGTGGCTACTCATCGGCGCCTCCCTCGCTGCCGTGACCCTCGCGCTCCTGTCAACCCATACGACTTCGATTCTCAGGCGTTATCGCAACCTGACGCTGCTCATCTCTGTCGTTCTCCTGCTCCTGCCCAACCTGCCCTCAGATTGGGCCGTTCCCCTGGAGGGCTTGGAACTCAACGGCAGTCGCCTATGGGTGGTGTTCGACCTGGGATTCACCGAGATGCGGTTTCAGCCCGCCGAACTGGCAAAGCTCGGGCTGGTGATCTTCGTCGCCTCGTACCTGGCGGATCACCAGCGAGCGCTGCGTGAGGCCCACCGTCGTGTCGGTCCGATCCGAGTACCGGAGCCCCGCCAACTGATCCCTCTGCTCATCGCCTGGGGCGCGAGCGTTCTGATACTGATCTGGCAGCGCGACCTGGGAGCATCGCTCCTGCTCTTCGCCGGGTTCGTGTTACTTCTCTACGCCGCCACCGGGGCCACGGGCTACCTGGTCGCCGGGTGGTTCTTGGGCGTGTTCGCTGGAGTGGCGTCGTTCCTCGCGTTCGACCACGTCCAGCGGAGAGTCGTGGCTTGGCTGGCGCCGTTCGAGCACTACCAGGACGAGGGCTTTCAGATCGCACAAGGGATATTCGCCTTGGGGACGGGAAGCCTCTCGGGGGCAGGTCCCGGTCTCGGGCGGCCTGACCTGATCCCCAACGCAGCGACCGATTTCGTGTTCGCCGCGGTCGGCGAGGAACTTGGCTTTGCTGGAACAGTGGCGGTGATTGCGTTGTACGCGCTTGTCGTGGCAGTTGGTCTAGGGGTTGCTTTCCGCAGTCGCGACACCTTTCGGAAGCTTCTCGCGGCAGGACTGACGCTCGTCTTCGCAGTCCAGGTTCTCTTGATCATCGGAGGGATTCTGAGGCTCGTACCCCTGACGGGCATCACCTTGCCGTTCATGTCGTACGGCGGCTCGGCCCTCGTCGGCAACATGATCCTCCTTGCCCTGCTGATGCGGATTAGCCATGAGGAAGCCGTATGAACGGGCCCATCAGGAGACTGGCCATGGGGGTCTTCGGAGCAATGGGCGTCCTCTTGCTCGCCGTCACTTGGTTCCAGGTAGTCAAGGCGGACGACTTGCGCTCCGATCCGCGAAACCCGCGACCTGCCCTGAGTGAGAGGGGCAAAGAGCGAGGCGTGATCATCACGGCGGACGGAACGGTGGTGGCGAGATCGGTGCAGGCGAGCGACGCGAGGAGCTTCGATCGAGAGTACCCGCAGGGCGAATTGCTGGCGCACACCGTGGGCTATACGTCGTTTCTCTTCGGCGAATCAGGTCTCGAGGCCGTCTATGCCGAGGAGCTGAGGTCGAGAAGGGACCTAACGATAAGTGATCTCCTGGCGGCGGTGTTGGGTAGGGATCTCCGTCCCCAAGGATTGGAGATAACCATCGATCCCATACTCCAGAGAGCGGCGTACGATGCTCTCGGGGAGAATCGCGGTGCGGTCGTAGCCATCGACCCGAGGACGGGGGCCATCCTGGCCTCAGTGACGAAGCCATCGTTCGACCCCGCCTCGCTCCTGGCCGATGACGCTTCCACTGCATGGACGACCTTGCTCAACGATGAAGGCCGTCCCCTCATCGACCGTGCCACGCAGGAACTTTACGCACCAGGGTCTACGTTCAAGACCGTGGTGACAGCAACAGCGATCGATACCGGCCTGGCCGATCCCAGCACCGAGTTCGACGATCCGGCCCAGCTCGAGCTCCCCGGCTCCACCGCGACCATCTCCAACTTCAGCGGTCAGCCATGCAGCGACGGGGCTACTGCGACGCTGCTCCAGGCATTTGTCCGTTCCTGCAACACCGTGTTCGGCGATCTGGCGATGCAGTTGGGAGCCGAGGAGATAGGGATTACGGCAGAAGCCTTGGGCTTCAACCGGGAGATCGAATATCCCTGGTCACTACCCGAAGCGGTCTGGCGGACTGACGACCTGGAAGACGACCTGGCGGCCCTGGCCCAGAGCGGGATCGGCGAGCGTGACGTTCGGGCAACTCCCCTGCACATGGCGCTGGTCGCTTCAACCATCGCCGGCGGTGGGGTGACCCCGCAGCCCTTCGTTGTTCGGAGGATCTTCGACTCCTCAGGCGAGACCCTGGAAGAGACCGCCCCCAAAGAGATCGGGCGTGCAATGTCTCCCGAGACGGCGTCGGTGCTAGCCCAGATGATGGAGAGAGTCGTCACCGAAGGAACTGGGCGAAGGGCAGCGGTCCCGGAAGTGCGAGTAGCCGGCAAAACCGGCACTGCTACGGGTCCGGGTGGCTTCCCCAACTCATGGTTCATCGGCTTCGCACCGGTTGATGCGCCGACCATCGCCTTTGCGGTCCTGGTGGAGGGGAGTCCTGTCGCCGGTGAGAACGCCACAGGAGGCACTGTCGCGGCCCCAATCGCGGCCCTCGTCATCGAGACATGGCTGGCCGGCGAACAGTGAGTATCGGTCCTTCTCTCCCTACAATCGCATCGCTCCCATGACCACCCCCACCCAACTGACCGAGCGCTACCACGTCATGTCCCATTTGGCTCGGGGCGGCATGGCCGATGTCTATCAGGGTCAGGACACTCTCCTGAATCGATCAGTAGCAATAAAGGTCCTCCATTCCCAGTTCTCCGCAGACGAGGCTTTCGTAAAGAGGTTCCGCCGCGAGGCACAGGCCGCGGCAAACCTCAGCCATCCCAACATCGTGGGTATATACGACTGGGGGCAAGCCGGGGGGACCTACTTCATCGTCATGGAGATAGTCGACGGACGCTCTCTACGGGACGTGTTGAAGTCCGAAGGCGCACTGTTGTCGCGTAGGGCTACAGAGATCGCGGCCGAGACTGCCGCAGCCCTGTCTGTCGCGCACACCGCCGGGCTGGTCCACAGAGACGTCAAGCCGGGAAACATCCTGCTCGCCAAGGACGGCACCGTGAAGGTCACCGACTTCGGCATCGCCCGCGCCTGGGATGACAGTCAGGAACTGACTCGGACCGGTGCGGTGATGGGAACCGCCACCTACTTCTCGCCTGAGCAGGCCCAAGGGGCTCCGGCCGACGAGAGGAGTGATGTCTACGCGCTCGGCGTAGTCCTGTACGAGATGCTCACCGGCCGTCCACCCTTCATGGGTGACAGCCCGATGTCGGTGGCGTTCCAGCATGTCAGCGCCGAGGCTCCCCCGCCATCGGCACTCAACCCTGACGTGCCCAAGTCCCTTGACGCGGTTGTGGCCAAGGCGCTTCGGAAAGACCCTGCCGCCCGATACCAGTCGGCCGAAGAGATGCGTCAAGATCTCGTTTCTGTGCTCCGCGGCGAAAACGTCGCCAGTCCACCAGCGGCGGCCCCCGTTGCCCGGTCCGGCGGCGGACACGACAGCACCAGAGTCATGTCGACCCTTCCTCCGCCGACGGTCCCTCCAGATGAGGTGTACCGCCAGATCGAGGAGGAGCCCCCGTCGCAGATGCCGTTCATCATCACGGCGTTCCTGCTGCTGATCACGCTGGGCGTCCTCTTCTTCTTCCTCTTCCGGGCTCTCGGTGGCGGCGAAGCGGAGGTTCAGACGGCGGTGGTCCCAAACGTCGTGGGCTTGACTCAGGACAGCGCGATAGATCGGCTGGTTGCCGACGGGTTCGTACCTGTGCCCCGATTCGAGCCAAGCGACGACTTTGAAGCGGGTGTTGTCATCAGGACAGACCCTCCCGGGGGGGAGCAAGCAGAGGTTGGATCCACCGTCGACCTCTTCGTCTCCACCGGCTCAGCCGAGTTTCCGGTTCCACCTGTCATAGGTCAGCCTTTGGAAGACGCGCGGATCGAGATCGAAAGCGCGGGCCTGGAGGTCGGTCAGATCGACCGTCGTCCCGACCCTGATTTCGAGGAAGGGATTGTGATCGAGCAATCTCCTGCAGCCGGCGTCGAGGTTGGTGCCGGCACGCCGGTGAACCTCGTTGTCTCATCCGGCCCGGAGGTCCTGGTCATGCCGAGCGTCGTCGACCTCACGGAGCGTGAGGCGACGAGCCAGCTCAACGGGCTCAAACTCAATGTGACAGTGGACGAGGAGTTCAGCAACGAGGTCGCAGATGGCTTGGTGATTCGCACCGACCCAGCGGCCGGCGAAGAGGTACTTGCCGGTTCGACCGTGCTCATCGTCGTTTCCCTCGGCCCCCAACCCGTCGAAGTGCCCAACCTGTTCAACCTGAGCACCGAGGAAGCCCAGGCGCTGTTGGAGGACCTCGGTCTCTTACTCCGGGTTTCCAACAGCAGACAGCCGGTTGCCGATCAAAGTCAGGACGGTCTCATAGTCAGCCAGGTGCCGACACCTGGGACCACGGTGGGCCAGGGTTCGACCGTCACGGTCGTGCTCGGAGATTTTCAGCCTCCGCCGACGACCACGACAACCACCCAACCCACCACGTCTTCGTCATCAGGGGGTGGCGGAGGCGGTGGCGGCGGAGGGGGCGGCCCCTAACCGCTCACCCGCTCCAGAGCCCGACAGGCGAGCCCGCCGTGAGTCATCTGTAGTTCGTGGTCATGAGAAAGCCGGCGGCGATGGCCACGAGTCCGCCCACGAGCACCAGTTGATCGAGTTGGAAGATGAATCGAACCAGCACCAATACGACCCCAATGACCATGAGGCTCGCCATAACGCCGACATACCAGGTGGGTGATGGGTCTTTGGCCCGGGCGGCTGCCTCGAGGGCCTTCTTCGACTGGGGACGGTTCTTTGGCTTGCGGCGTTTCGATTCCGGCATTCAGCAGCGACGATAGTCGATGGAGAACAGGCCAAACCCTTAGTTACACGAGTGTAACTCTCCACAAGCTGTGGAAAACTCTCGGGATAACTACACCACTGTGATTAAGGACGCCAGACCGGAACCATCTCCTCCCGACAGTGTCTCGGCGGCTTGTCCTCATCGGGGTTGACCGACCTCATCGTTACTTCAGCACCACAAATCGAACAGCGATAGTCCTGGTCCACGTCCACCACGTTGGCCGGGTCGACCTCGGGCGGAGACATGGAGAGCATCCGGATGAGCGCGAGGGAGACACGCCAGATGAGATAGCCGAGCATCAGCGCCAGGACGAGGTCGAGCCATAGAAGGCCGGTCATCGGCCCGGCAGGCGAGCGGGGCATGCACCGAATCCCTCACACCGCGAAAGCCGACCGCCGATCAAAGCCTCTCGATGATGGTGGCGTTGGCCATTCCCCCACCCTCGCACATCGTCTGCAACCCATAGCGGCCGCCGACGCGCTCCAACTCCCAGACGAGAGATGTCATCAGACGCCCGCCCGAAGCCCCAAGCGGATGCCCGAGTGCAATGGCTCCCCCGTTGACATTCGTGCGGTCCCAGAGAGCCATTGGATCTTTGCCGCCGTGTTCCATTCGCCAGGCGACAGTCACCGACGCGAATGCCTCGTTTACCTCGAACAGGTCGATGTCGTCTATGGAGAGCCCGGCCCGATCAAGCGCTTTCTCGGTGGCTGGGATGGGGCCGGTGAGCATGATCACCGGATCGACCCCGGCCATCGCCATCGTGTGGATGCGAGCCTTCGGCGTCATGCCCAGAGCCTCGGCCTTGTCTTCATCCATCATGAGGATGGCGACCGCACCGTCGGAGATCTGAGACGAATTGCCGGCCGTGACCCTCCCGTCTGCCTGAAACGCCGGCTGTAGAGAAGCCAACTTCTCGAGCGAGGTGTCCCAACGGATGCCCTCGTCGCGTGCGACGATCTGGGTGGACCCGTCTTCGAGCGCGACCTCCACCGGGACGATCTGGCCGTCGAAGCGGCCCTCCTCCGTCGCCTGGGCTGCGCGGCGATGCGACTCAAGGGAGAGCTCATCGAGCTCCTCCCGTGATATCCCCCACTTCTCGGCGATCATTTCCGCCGAGATGCCCTGCGGCACGAGGCCGTTGGCGTAGCGCTCGAGCATTCTCGCACCAAACGGAAGGCCGGGCCCCTGTTGTGCGGTGACGCCCATGGGGACCCGGGTCATGTTCTCTACGCCTGCAGCCACAACCACGTCCTGGACCCCGGCCATGATGGCCTGAGCGGCGAAGTGCACGGACTGTTGGGACGAGCCGCACTGGCGATCGATGGTGACCCCCGGCACGGATTCGGGAAAGCCGGCGGCCAATGCCGCGTTACGTCCGACGTTGTAGGCCTGTTCCCCTGTCTGGCTGACGTTTCCCATGATGACGTCTTCGATCAGATCTGGATCGAGGCCATTCCGCTCAACTAGAGCCTCGAGGGGGATCGCGGCGAGGTCGACGGGGTGGACATCCTTGAAAACCCCATTCCTCCTGCCGACGGGCGTCCGGACCGCATCGACGATCACTGCGCTTCTCATCTTCCTCCAATCGGTCTCACGGATCTTTAAACCAAGCCGCTTGCCTCGATGTTCCTGTGGAGACGATGGGACTCGAACCCACGACCCCCGGCTTGCAAAGCCGGTGCTCTTCCAACTGAGCTACGTCCCCGTGGTGCGGTCGATTACCGATAGGGTAATTCGGGTACCGGTCTCTGCCGACCCCGCAACGACAGAGATCAGGCTCAGCCAGATAACCTTCGGACCCGATAACACCTCGAGGACATGGATTGGTATCTAGACCGCAGCGATGAAGACAGCGCACAACGCCTGCGCTCGGAGTTGAAAGACTTCTTGGAGCGCCATTCGACGCCGGACTCTGACATCGAGGCTGCTCTGCTGGGCAGTTGGGAGTTGATCGCCAACGGGGTGCGTCATGCCCCTGGCCCCGTGTGGGTTTCGCTCGACTGGACGGAGGATCAACCGGTGATCGAAGTCCATGACGTAGGTCCCGGCTTCGACCTCGAAGAGGGTCTTGCCAAGGTTCCTGGTGAAGACGGCGGTTTCGGCTTGAAGCTGGCATACCGTCTCGGAGAAGATCTCAGGGCTTCCGCAAAGCGTGGCGGCGGCGCCCGGGTTTCGGCGAGGTTGCCGGTATACCGCCTCAAGGGCGCCGATCAGCCTTATCAAGCCACCCGACCCCCGGCAGGCGTGCCCGTTTCACTGACGAAGAGCATGTCGGGGGATGTCGTCAGGGAGCAGTTCCTCTTGGCGGTAGCCGTCAACCTCGCCCAGAGAATCGAGTTGCGCTCCGGTCCCGACGAGGCAACTTCCTTGATCAATGAGGTCGGTACTCAGGTGGGGTACGAGTTCGAGAGGTCTTATCGCCGAGACGAGGGCATAGAAGGCCCCTTGACCAACGAGCAGATGGCTGACCTCTTCGTCGAGCTCAAGGCAGCCATTGAAGGAGAGTTCTACGTGATCGAGGTCGAGGAAGACCGGATCGTGCTCGGAAACAGCAAGTGCCCCTTCGGGAAAGTGGTTCAAACCGCCCCCAGCCTCTGTCAGATGACGTCCGCCGTCTTTGGAGGCATCGCATCGAGGAATCGAGGGAACAGCCGGGTCAGGCTCGATGAGCGGATTGCGGTCGGTGATCCCGGCTGCCGGGTGGTCGTAGAGTTCTCACCAGTTGCCAAACCACGGCAGTCCTGAGCCTCTGCCCCATCCAACGAGAAAGGGGACCTGCATGTGGCAGGTCCCCTTTCTCAGAGTCCGTCGAAAACTAGGACATCATCTGTTCGACCTTGCTTCGGAGCGAGATCCAAGCATCCCTGACCTCGGGGGCCACAGATTCCCCGGCTTGCTCCAACTCTGCCTGGAAGGCTTCCAGCTCAACCTCGAGACCGTCCGACGCGATAGTGCCGTCGGTCTGCATCGTTGCGATGGCCGCTGTCAGCTCGGCCTGAACCTCGCCCCAGGCTGCCTCGAGCTCAGTCGCGGCCTCTGAAGACTGGATCTCGTCGGCGAGGAGGTTCATCTCCTGTTCGACCTCGGCCGCCAACTCGACGGCGTTCTGCTCTACCTCGTCCGCGACCGACGCGTCGGTAGCGGAGTCGATCTCACTCGCTATGTCATCGACCGTCTGATTTGAACAAGCCGCCAGGGCCAGTACCAACATGGTCAAAAGGGCAATCATACGTTTCATCAGTGTTCTCCTCACTTATCGCGCCGTTGGCGCGCTTGGTGTCTGTAGGGTCTTCAATTACCCGCAGGCCGAATCACACAAACCCCGGGTGGGCAGCCACTCGATCAGATCGCCGAGCCCTTGACGTGACGACGCATCACAAACCAGGACATCACGAACACGACGATCGAATAGACAACGAGGCCCCCGAGCATCAGCACGGACGGCCTCAGGCCCCTGAACATCACATCGTGCAACGCGACGATGCCATACGTTCCGGGGACCAGATAGGACACCACCCTGACCGGCGGAATCAGCTGCTCGATCGGCAGAATCAGGCCCGTGAAGAAGATCGAGACGAGGAGGATCATCATGGCGTATTGGACAGCCTGACTGTCGGTCTGGGCCAGTCGCGAGATGAGAAATCCGAGACCCAGCGACGAGAGGATCACCAGCCCGACGGTCAGCGAGTACGCAAGCAACGACCCACGCATCGTCATGCCGAAGGCCAGCATCGCACCGGTGAGCACAGCTGCGATCACGGCTGATACTCCGAGAAAGGCCGTGTACTTCCCAATCAGCGTCTCCCCGGCAGTGAGTGGAGCCGCCTGGAAGAGTTCGGTCAGGCCCAATTGTCTCTCTCTCACGAGTGAAAGAGCGGCGAACGTGATCGCCACATGCTGCAGCAACACCACCAGGACACCGGGGCCGTAGAAGAGGGCAGGGGTGCCTGGAAGGTCGGCGATGTCTCGCACATCGGCTGAGAATGGGCTCACCAGGAGTGCCGGATCTGTTTCCTGAAGCAGGCGATATCTCGTCTCGAACTCCGCCATTGCCTGCTCGAATTCGCGAGCCCGCTCGGCACCGTCAGCATTCGATTGGGTGCTCTCGAGCCGGCTTCGCAACGTATCGAACACGTCACCTCTGCCCGTTCCGAGCGACTCGGACACCGTCGAGTAGACGTCCTCCGAACCGGAAGAGCGTTCCTCCAACTCGTCAACCTGCTGAAGCAGATCTTCCCGAGCCAAACGCTCACCTTCGGAGTCGTCATTCTCTATCGCTGTGACCAGCTCGTCGGAACCCGAGCGCAACTCCCCCAGCGGTCCATCGATCGACTCCGAACCCGATTGCGCTCTGGACACGGTCTGTTCGAGGACTCTGTTGTTGAGCTCGTCGATAGAGAGCTGTGCCAAAAGAGAGATCGAGCCGCGGAGCAGGGGATCGACCTCACTGTGGACCACAACGAACTCCGCCCTCTCCCCTTCCTCGATCGAGGTGATCGGGTCAGCCGGCCCGATGATGAGCAGATCGACCTCTCCGCTTCGCAGCCGTGACCGTGCATCGGTGGCGTCGGTGGTCGTACCCACCAGTTCGATTCCGTTCCCGAAAGCCTCGCCGAGCTCGTCCATCTCCGAGGCCAAGGCGGCTTCCTCACCAGGGAGGACGAGAAGGGTTTCGAAAGGAGGTGGTTGGGTCCGGTATCCGAGGCCAAAGATCAGGAGAATGGCGAAGGGAGCGAGGATCAGAGTTCCGACGAGTCGAGGTTGTTTCACGACTCCGAGAAGCTCACGCTTGAAGAAGCCCAACGAGCGAATGAAGCGAGCCCTGAAACCTTGCTCAACCGACATTGGGTTTCGCCTCTGTCAGGGTGCGCTCGTGGGCGCCCTCTTTGGCTTTGGCAGCCTCGAGCTTCTCGACAAGCTCGACGAACACATCGTCGAAATTGGGAATGTGGGCTTCTGTCTCCTGAATCGAGACCGACGAATTGGATGCCCACTCGCCGATGCGAGGACCGGCCTGGCCGGCGTCGTCGACGACGAGTCGCAGGGATCGGTCATCGAGTCTCGTGAGAATCCGCCCGTCCACCGCCGCCTCGAGACTCTTGACGTCTTCTGCTCCCGGCGGGGATGCGAACACGACATCGACCAACTCGCCACCGTAGGCGGCGCGGCGCAGTCCCTCTGGCGTGTCGTATACCAAGACACGTCCTTCGGTGAGCACCGCCACGTAGTCGCAATATGCAGCCTCGCCGACATACTGAGTCGTGACGATCAAGCTTCGCCCCTCGCCGGCGAGGTCTTCGAGACGGTCCCAGATGCGTCGTCGCAACACCGGGTCGATACCGGCGGTCGGCTCGTCGAGAAAGAGGAGGTCGGGTTTATGCACCAGCGTTGCGGCCAACATCACCCGTCGACGCTCGCCACCTGAGGCCTGGTCGGGAAGACGATCCAGGACGCCGTCCAGACCCAAGAACTCGGCGAGCCCATCAAAGTCGCGTTCTGAGGAGGGCACGCCATACAGGGAAGCCGCGAACGAGAGGTTCTGAGCCAGGGTCAAATCCGGGTAGAGGATGGCGTGTTGAGGCATGTAACCGATCCGCCCTCTGGTATCTCTGTCGAACTCCGACGGAGAAGACCCAAGAACGCGGATCTGGCCCTCGTCGGGCTCGAGAATCCCTGTCATCAAACGAACAGTGGTGGTCTTGCCCGAGCCGCTGGGCCCGATCATGCCGATGATCTTTCCCTTGGGTAGCTCTAGATCCAGGTCGAAGACGCCGGCGTCGGGCCCAAAGGCTTTGGTGACACCCTCCGTTGAGACGATCGAGTCGCGCATCGCTCGCAGGTACCCACTCGTCCTAGGCGACAAACCGTTTCGGGCCCATCAATCGTGGGTAGATGATGGGTGACATGATCAACCGACTCGTCCACCGATGGCGTCGTGGGTCGGCACCGGGTGTCCTTCCCGCCGGCTATCTCTTGATCGTCCTAGGCCTTCTGGGTGCGATCCTCGGCTCGATGCTGATTGCATCGCTCACCGCCGATTTCCGTGCATCTATCGAGGTTTCCCGTTCAGCTATCGCAAGCATTGGTGAGACGGTTGACGTCATTGACGACGTAGCGATTGCGACTACCGAGTCGATTGGATCCATTTCACGCAGTGCGTCAAGCGCTGCGGCCACTACAGAGTCCGCCCGTGATGGATTGGCCAACGTGGCAGAGTTCCTGGACAGAGGTCTGCCCAGAGACATCGAAGCGATCCAGGGAGCCCTACCGGGGGCAATCAGCGCCGCCGATGCAATCGACACCACTCTCGGCGCATTGGCCTTGTTCGGCGTGAACTACGCACCCGAGGAGCCATTTGGTGACTCTCTGCGAAGCGTGCAGGACACGCTGGCAAATCTGCCGGAGGAGATCAGGCAGCAGAGCGCGTCGATCCAGACCTTGGTCCCCTTGGCAGACACCCTGGCCTCGGACGTCTCAGACCTGGCACAATCCCTAGAGGATCTGGAGTCGAGGCTCTCAGGTGTGCAAGCTCTGGCAGCCACATACGACGCGACCATCGTTGAAGCCCAGATGGCTTTGGAGGGGACCGATCAGTCGTTGGGTCGAACCGTCCTGCTCCTCAGGATCGTACTGGGGCTGGCGTCAGCAGGATCTGTGGTCGTAGGTCTCGCCCTCATCTCGATACACAGAGCACTCGGACACAACGACTGGAAACACGAAACCGTGGTGGCCGAGAGAGTTCCAACCGGCTGACTGGCTCCCGGCCAGTGTTCCCGCTCGACGCTCCATGGCCGAGGCGTATGCTCGTTCAGGATGCGCACCGCCAACCTCTCTTCCGTAGTCGAGCTCCTCGACGCATTGGAGGGAACCGGCACGGCGGCTTGGGCATGGGAGGTCGACACAGACGAGATCCAGTGGTCGATGAACCTCGGGCCCCTCTACGGGAGGGAACGCGGCTATCAGCCCGTCAACTACCAGGAGTGGATCGAGCTCATCGAGCCGGCGGACCAGGCCAAAGCAGGCGAAGCCGTCCGGCGCGCCGTCGAAGCCGGCGATGACTACGAATTCGAGATACGGGTCAGATGGCCCGACCAGTCGGAGCACTGGCTGTGGGCGCGCGGACATGTGGTACCGGACGAGAAAGGTCATACAGCTCGAATCATCGGGGTGGTGACCGACGTGACGAGGAACAAGCGACAGCATGAGCGGGACCGATTCCTGTCGGAAGCGGCGAACATCCTCAGCTCCACACTGGATGTCGACGAGATGCTGGAACGGTCCGCCTATCTACTCGTCGAGAGTCTCTCGGATTGGTGCAGTATCCAACTGCTCGAAGGAGAAACTCTCGAGCCGGCGGTCATCGCCCATCGCGACCCGGAAATGCTGAAGCTCGCTGAGAAGATACAGCGGGAATACCCGACAGATGGACGTCCAAGTGGCCCTGCGGAGGCTGTCATCGCAAGTGGGTCACCGCTCCTCTTCGAGGAGGTGAGTGAGGAGATGCTCGCCGAGGGTGCCCAAGACGAAGAGCACCTGACCCTGCTCAAGTCTCTAGGTCTTCGCTCGGCAGTGTTGAGCCCTATCGTGGCGCGTGAGCGAGTCCTTGGTGTCGTCTCACTGGTCTCGGCGGAGTCGGGCGACCACTTCGATCAGGACGACGTAGATCTCGCCGTAGAATTCGGCAAGCGTGCCGGTCTCGCTATCGAAAACTCGAACCTGGTCACCCAGCTTCGGAGTGTGGCCCGCAGCCTGCAGGAAGCGGTGTCTCCGCCTACGGCAACGAACCGTCCCGGAGTGGAGGCGGCAGCGTGGTACCGGCCGGCAGGCATCGGCGACGTGGGGGGCGATTGGTACGACGTCGTCGATACACCCAACGGAACCTACGTCTATGTGATCGGTGATGTTGTCGGGCGGGGAATCGAATCCGTGGCAGCCATGGCCGAGCTTCGATTCTCGCTGCGGATGCTGGTCTTGGAGGGACGGCGCCTCTCCGAAGCGCTGTCGCTACTGGACTCGCTGGCGGAATCCAGCGAGGCATTCTGCTCGACTGTTCTGTGTGCGGAGGTCGATCCTGCCAGCAAGGAGGTGAAGATCGCCTCGGCTGGTCATTTGAGCCCTGTCCTGTTCAACCATGAAGGGGCGCAGCTGCTCGATCTGGCCGTGGGGCCCCCTCTTGGCGTGACCACCGTGCGACCGGAGGAACATGTCCTGACCATGTCCGGCAACGATTGCCTGGTGCTCTACACGGACGGAGTCATCGAACGTCGTCACAGAGACATTGACTCGTCATTCCGGGTTCTCGCCGAGACCGTCGCAAGTCAGGCTTGCGAGCCCGGTGAAATTGCGGCAGCCCTCCGCACGCTGGCGAGTGAAACCGGCTCCGAGGACGACGC
>JAHEJW010000019.1 GCA_024638655.1 bacterium
ATTTCTTCCCTCCTGAAAGGGGTTTACAACCCGAAGGCCTTCATCCCCCACGCGGCGTTGCTGCGTCAGGCTTTCGCCCATTGCGCAAGATTCCCTGCTGCTGCCTCCCGTAGGAGTCTGGGCCGTGTCTCAGTCCCAGTGTGGCTGATCGTCCTCTCAGACCAGCTACCCGTCGATGCCTTGGTAGGCCTTTACCCCACCAACTAGCTGATAGGTCGCGAGCCCATCCCACAGCACAAAAGCTTTTCCTCGGCGGATCATGCGATCTTCCGAGGGCATCCGGTATTAATCCAGGTTTCCCTGGGCTATCCCGGTCTGTGGGGCAGGTTGCTCACGTGTTACTCACCCGTTCGCCGCTCCGTCATACCAGTGGGTTACCCCTCCGGTATGCGTCGCTCGACTTGCATGCATTAGGCACGCCGCCAGCGTTCATCCTGAGCCAGGATCAAACTCTCCAACGTACTTCCTGGTCGGACCCCGAAGGATCCAGACGCGAAGTCATGAAGTGTTTGCAATTGGGTCCCGGGACCGTGAGGCCCCGAGCTCTTGATTGCACACCGGCATCGAACGAGTCGATGCCGTATTAATGCTCCACCTCCGACCCAAGGGTCGGAAGCGTGCACTGCTGGCTGCGTGTTCGGCTTTGCCGAACACGTAAATGAGTGTCCCTCCCCTAGAGCAAGCTCTCGAGGATGGAAACTCTTCGCACATTGTTCAGTTGTCAAGGAGCTTCTGTCTTGACTGACCCGCGGACGGGGCAGCGCATTTCCCGCTCTGATACATCGTGTGACAGGCGGGCCGGCGATTATATCGCAGTCCCGGTGCAGACGACAATCCGGCCGGTGCGCTTCGGCACCTTGACCGGGGGCGGAAACAGCCCGGGCACTTGCCCGGACAACGACAATGGTACAGGTCTCGCCCGGCTAAGCAAGTCAATCGGTGAGCAGGGCGAATCGACGCTTGCCGACCCGGATGACCCTGCCCACGAGCTCTGACCGCTCCAGTTCCTCACCGTCCATCAGCCGTCCATCGAGTCTGACTGCGCCTTGTGCAATCAGACGTCGTGCCTCGCTCCCGGACAACTCGAAGACATCCCTGATCAGCGAGGGCAGATGGATCATCTCGTCAGGCGGAATCTTGTGCTCGGCGAGATCCTCTGGGACACCACCGTGTTTGAACACAGTGTCAAAACCGGCTTCGGCTTCCTGAGCTGCCTCACTCTTCCAGTAGAGGCTCACGATCTGTCGCGCAAGGCTTCGCTTGGCCTCGTTGGGATGAAGCTCTCCACTCTCCAGCGCAGCGTCGAGGCGATCTGCCTCGTCAGGCTCCACGTCGGCTGCAAGCCGGTACCACTGCCCCATCGCCGAATCGGGGATGCTCATCGTTTTCCCGAACATCTCCTCGGGAGGATCCTCGATCCCGATGTAGTTGCCCATCGACTGGGACATCTTCTCAACGCCATCGGTCCCTACCAGAAGAGGCATGGTCATGGCCACCTGCGGATCCTGGCCGTACCTCTCCTGGACAGTCCGCCCCATCATCAGGTTCCAGAGCTGATCGCTTCCTCCAAGCTCGACATCGGCTTCGACGGCAACGGAGTCATAGCCCTGGAGCAACGGGTAGAGGAACTCCATGACGGAGATCGGGTTGCCCTGCTCGTACCGGTTGGCGAAGTCGGATCGCTCCAACATCTGAGCAACCGTGGACGAACTCGTCAGCTCGAGCATCCCATACATGTCAAGGTCGGCTAGCCACTCAGAGTTGCGACGAATCTCCAGATTCTCCTCGAGTAGGACCCTCCCGAATTGGGAAAGCAAATTCTCGGCGTAACCGTTGACTTCATCGGCGGAGAGCCTCTTGCGGGTAGCCGCCTTCTGAGAGGGATCTCCGACCTGGGCCGTGAAGTCACCGACGATCAGCACCGCCGTGTGACCCATCTCCTGGAATTGGCGAAGCTTGCGAAGAACCACGGCCCAGCCGAGGGTCACCGCAGGGGCGGTGGGATCGAGACCGAGCTTGATCCTGAGCGGTCGATCGAGAGCGAGCTTCTCCTCGAACTCCTCGATGGGCACCACCTTGTCGGTGTATCTGAGCAAGGGCTGGAGCGCATCGGAATCGGGCATGGGAAGCGAAAGCGTATACAGGGGTGCGGCTAGAACACGAAGTGCTTGATCGACTCGCCTTCGACCGCGATGTCGCTCATGGCTTCGATACCGAGCTCCAGATGTGTGTCCGCCCAATCCTCGGTGACCTGCCGATCGCTCTCCTCGGTCTTCACCCCTTCTGGTGTGGTGGGCACGTCAGACACCAGCAGAAGAGCCCCTCGGGAAATGTCGTTGTAGTGCCCGACGATGAAGACTGTTGCCGTCTCCATGTCGATCGCCAGTGCTGTCAGTCTTCGGAGACGCGAGAGGAACTCCTGATCGTGCTCCCAGAGCCTCCGGTTGGTCGTGTAGACGACTCCCGTCCTGTACTCGAGGCCCCGATCGACGATCTTCTCGGAGACGAACTTGTGGAGCTTGAACGATGGAAGCGCCGGAACCTCGGGTGGGAAGTAGTCATCCGAGGTGCCCTCGCCCCTGATGGCGGCGATGGGCAGGATGAAATGGCCGATCTCGGTCGACTGCTTCAAGCCCCCGCACTTGCCGAGAAACAAGACACCCTCTGGCTTTCGGGCCGTCAGCAGGTCCATGATCGTGGCGGCGTTCGCAGTCCCTATTCCGAAGTTGACGATCGTCAAGCCCTCGCCGTTGCTGGCGGCCTGCATCGGCATGTCGACCCCTTTGACCTCGCAATCGAAGCGCGATGCAAATGCGTCGACGTAGCTCTTGAAGTTGGTCAGCAGGACGTAGTCGCCGAATTCCTCGAGCGGCATTCCGGTATACCGCGGCAACCAGTCTTTGGCGATCGACTCTCGACTCAGCTCGATTCGGTCTGCCATGAGGTGAGGCTAACGAGGAACGTCAGACCGAGACCGCAGTTGCCTCTATGAACCGCCATGCCCGCTCTCGCGCCCGGCTGATGCCGATCCGCGGGGTGGCCATGATGAGCTCGGCGGGGCTCCCCGGCTCGAGGCGGATCTCAGAGCCAGATTGCAGCAGGTCGAGCCCATTGTGAGAGATGTCGATCCCGAGCGCCTGGCACACCTTCCCCGGACCGTTGGTCAGGTTGTCCCGGCGTCCCCGACGCCTCCGAACGATGCCCTCACCCTCGACGAGATGACCACCGCGAAGCAGGATCCCCCATCCGATACCCTCAGGCCCTGCTGCCGTGTTGGCGCAATTGTGAATCCCATACGACCGATAGACGTACAGGGTTCCCGGAGAGCGAAACATCGACTCGTTGCGTGTCGTGCGCCCCCCAAATGCGTGCGAGGCCGGATCGTCGGAGCCCTTGTAGGCCTCGACCTCGGTGATCCTGAGTCGAACCGTCTTGCGGTCCACCTCAGAGACCAGATGTGCCCCCAGAAGTCTCGGTGCGGCCTCTTCGGGGGGGCCGGCCAAGGCTTCGGACAGCTCTTCCAGGGAGGTCATCAAGCTCCGCGAAGCTTGGCGCCCAAGCCTTCGGCGGCACGGATCATCGCGTTTCGCGTCGGGGCCACCTCTTCGTTGGTGAGTGTCCGGTCAGCCGCCCTAAGGCGGTACCTGATCGCCACCGCCCTCGAAGCGGATTCCAAGTCACCACCACGGAACTCATCGAACACGCTCGAGCTCTCCAGCAGGTCGCCGGCCGCAATAGCGGTCGCCCGCACGATCTTCGCAACCGGCAGGTCGTTGGCAATCACGAAGGAGAGGTCGAAATCGACCGGCGGGAACACCGATGGGGAATGGGAGATCGGGGGCGCAACCGGTCCGGTCAGGGGTGCCAGATTCAACTCGGCAATCGCGACCCGGCCGGGGATCTCGAAATCTCGGGCCACTCGAGGGCTGAGCTCTCCGACATGACCAATCATCTCCCCGGCGAGGACAATCTCGGCTGTCCTTCCGGGATGCCAGCCGGGTGGACTCGACGACCGCAGGTCAACATCTTCAAGCCCCAAACCGGCGGCCAGGAGTCTCCAAATCCCGATCGACACCGCACCGTCTGCCTGGATTACCTGGCCGTGAACGCCGTCGATGCCGACCTCGCCAACCACGGCCCAGCCCACCGTGTCGAACTGAACCGGAAGGCGCGGATCAGACGCGTCGGGTTCCGACGTGAATACCTTTCCGATTTCGAATAATGCGACGGACGGCAAGCCGTGCGAGATGTTGTAACGAATCGAATTCAGCAGTCCGGGCAGCAGTGTTGGCCGGAGATTGGACTCTTCCTCCCGAAGCGGGTTCTTGACGGTCAGTAACTCGGACCCGCCCGGTTGGCCCAAGGTGCGCAGATCGGCCGGGCTGACGAATGGGAGATTGATGGCCTGGGTCAGGCCGGCACCCACGAGAACCGAAGCCAGACGTCGCGTCCTGAGTTGCTCGGTGGTCAACCCTCCAGACGGCCCTGTAGGCAAAGTGGCTTCGAACCGGTCATACCCGTGTATTCGGGCCACTTCCTCGGTGAGGTCCGCGGGTCTGGTCAGGTCCGGGCGAAATGTGGGCACGGTCACGGAGAGCGGCTCATGGCCTTGCACCGACATGCCCAGGCGCGTGAGGATTCCGGATATGTAGCCCGCATCGAAACCCGGGCCGAGCAGTCGCTGGACGTCTTGCGTCCTCAGCTCGATCAGCGCCGGCTCTATCGGTGTGGCGATGACATCAACGGCCTCTGCCAGGACCTTGCCGTCGGTGAGGGCCGCCACCATCGCACTCGCTCTCTCGTTGGCGATATCGGCGAGACTTGGATCGACGCCTCGTTCGAAGCGTGCCGATGCCTCGGAGATGAGGTTGTGCCGCCTGGCCATGTACATGATGGTCGGGGGGTCCCAGGAGGCAGCCTCCATCAGGACCCTCGTTGTCTGGCCAGACACCTCGCTTCGGGCCCCACCCATGGTTCCTGACATCGAGGTTGGCCCCTTGTCGTCGTAGATGATGAGGTCCTCCGGCGTGAGGTCCCGCTCGATATCGTCGAGCGTCACCAGAGTCTCGCCCTCCGAGGCTCTCTTCACGACCAGGCGGTCACCAACGATCGTGTCTGCATCGAAGGCATGCAGAGGATGCCCTAGCTCGAACATCACGTAGTTGGTGACGTCAACGACGTTCGATATGGCCCGAACCCCCACCTTGGCGAGGCGATGCCTGACGCGGAATGGGGAGGGCCCGACCTCGACACCGGTTATCTCCCGGGCGGTGAATCGCCGGCACCCCAGGGCGTCGACGATCTCGACCTGGACAGGCGTTCGCCCATCTATCTCCGGAACCACGATCTCAGGCACTCTGAACGACGTGTCGAAGAAGGCGGCGAGGTCTCGCGCCACACCGAGCATCGACATCGCATCGGGGCGATTTGGCGTGATGTCCAGATCGAATACCACGTCCGGCAGCTCGACCAGCTCCGAAAATGGCGTACCCGGCTCCGGCTCACCCTCCAGGACGATGATCCCGGCATGGTCGTCGCCTAGACCGAGCTCGCTCTCGGAGCAGATCATGCCGTTGGACTGCACACCTCTGATCTTCCTCTGCCCGATCTCGAAGCCACCGGGAAGGATCGCTCCCGGGCGAGCCACAGCCACGTGGGCTCCTTCTTCGAAGTTCCATGCTCCACAGATGATCTGCCGAGTGCCTTCACCCGAGTCGACCTGGCATACGCGAATCTTGTCGGCATCGGGGTGACTTTCGATGGCGTCAACGCGGCCCACGTAGACGTCGGACCAGCCGATCCCGAGCTCTTCCACCCCTTCTACGGTGAGCCCGACCGTGTTCAATGCGGTGGTCAGAGTCTCTATCTCGGTGGTTGGCAGCTCGATGAAGTCCTGGAGCCACCGGAGCGGTACTTTCACCTTCGGTCTCCCTGGCTCATCAGAATTGGCCCAGAAAACGCAGATCGTTGTCGATGAAGTGCTTGATCGAATCGATCCCGTGTCTCACCATCGCAAGACGCTCGGGTCCCATTCCAAATGCGAATCCACTGACCCGGTTCGGGTCGTAGCCGGCAGCTTCCAGCACGTTGGGATCGACCATTCCACATCCGAGAAGCTCGAGCCAACCGGCGCCTCCGCATACCCGACACCCAGGCTCGCCCCCGTCGCAGGCAAAGCACGAGACATCCATTTCGGCGCTCGGCTCAGTGAACGGGAAGAATGAGGGACGGAGCCTCACCTGACTCTGCGGACCGAAGAACTCACGCGCCCAATGCAGCAACGTGCCTTTCAGGTCGGAGAAGACGATGTTCTCGTCAACAGCCAGCCCTTCGATCTGGTGAAAGACCGGAAGATGAGTGGCATCGACCGTGTCTGTCCTGTATGTCCGACCGGGCACGACTATGTAGACCGGGGGCTCATGGCTCTCCATCCAGCGGGCCTGGACCGGCGATGTATGGGTTCTCAGGAGGACTTCGTCCCGGGGATCGCCCCAATCGAGATACATGGTGTCGGACTCGAGACGCGAGGGGTGGGTCGATGGCGTGTTGAGAGCGTCGAAGTTGTACCAGGCGAGCTCGGCCTCAGGCCCGTCGGCTACCTGGTATCCGAGACCAACGAAGATGTCGATCACCTCATCGATGGTCTGCTGAATGATGTGGAGCCGCCCCCTAGGGAACGAGACCGCATCGAGGGTCACGTCGATTGCCTCGTCTCGAAGCTGAAGCTCCAACTCTTGGTCCTGGAGCTCGTTTCGCTTCTCGTCGAGGAGATCCTGGATGAGCCCGGTCGCTTCGTTGAGCTTCGCCCCGACCTTGGGGCGGAGCTCCTTTTCGAGCCCGCCCATGGACCTTCGCACCTCCCCGACCACAGAGTCCTTACCAAGCAACCGGGTCTCGACCTCCTCCAGGGCAGACAGGGTCTCGGCGGCCTCGATGTTCTCCGGCGCCGTCGTTATCGACTCGTCGAGTTTCGCTATCGGGTCCATGGACTCGGCGACACGTTAGACAGTGCCTTGGCCTTGTCCCGATCGTTTACTGATCTCATAGACCACGATCCCGGCCGCTACTGCAGCGTTGAGGCTCTCGGTGTCACCCGGTGTCGGAATGGTCACCAGATGGTCACAATCAGCGGCGACCTGCTCGGGAAGACCACCAGTCTCAGATCCAATCAGAATCGCCACCCTGTTCGCCTGTATCGAATCCGGTGCACTGCCACCGCGGGCAACGGTCCCCACTCTCGTCCATTCGCTGAGGTCCGCCATACCCGACAACGCACCCACCTCGGTTTGGAACTGCCCACCTGCGCCGGCCCGTAGTGTCTTGGGTGACCATGGGTCGGCCGAGCCCTCGGTGTAGGCATAGCCCCAGCCGAACGAGGCTGCGGTCCGTACCAGTGTGCCGACATTCCCGGGGTCCGACACTCCCCAGGACACGAGCAGATTCTTGTCCACGGCGAGCGACTCTGGAGGGATCTGTGCGATTGCGACTGGCCCCCTTGGTGTATCGGTCCCGGCGATCCTCCTCAGGGCCCGCTCATCGACGAGCGACAGCTTGATCTGCATCGTCTGCGCCACCTCCCGTGCCATTCGGTCGCCCGGATCGGCGAACAGGGCACGAACCCGGCACCCGGCGGCGATAGCGTCTTCGATCAGCGCTGGACCTTCGAGGAGAGTCTCACCGGACTCCCGCCGCGCTCTGGCGCGATGAAGCCGGGCCGCCTCCACCACGGCCTTGTTGCGATGGCTGAGAACCGGCTCCATGATGGCCCGAATCGGAATCAGGCCTGCTTTGCGGTCTCCACCAGTTGTGAGAACGCCTCTGGGTCGCTTACTGCCAGCTCAGCCAGCATTTTTCGGTCGACCTCTATCTCGGCCGCCTTCAAACCGGCGATGAACTGGCTGTAGGTCGTACCGTTCTGTCGCGCCGCTGCATTGATCCGCTGGATCCAGAGTTTGCGGAATTCCCGCTTGCGAGCCCGGCGGTCGCGATAGGCATCCTGCATCGCATGCATGACCTGCTCATTGGCGGTCTTGTACCGTCTGCTCCTCGCACCTTTGTAACCCTTGGCCCGGTCGAGCACTTTCTTGTGCGACTTCTTGGCATGCACGGCTCTCTTGGTTCGTGCCATGTCAGTCCCTCCTGCTCAGCGTCCGAGTTGCTTCTTGAGTGTCTTCTCGTCTCCGGGGGCCAGCTCGACCAGGCCCGTCCGGCGCCGAAATGTGTTCTTTCCCTTGGCCAGCTTCAGATGGCCGCGACCCGCCTGGCGTCGCATGTACTTGCCCGAGCCGGTGATCTTCACCCGCTTCTTGGCACCACTATGAGTTTTCATCTTGGGCACAGGTCCTCCTCTGCGTCTGGCTGCTACTCGTCTGTCTTCTCTGGGGTCTTTGGCCTTCTCACAGGTGCCAGCACCATCGTCATCGACCCTCCCTCGATCTTGGGCGTCTGCTCGACCTCTCCGTATCCGGAAAGCTCACTGGCCAGCCGCTCCATGAGCTCCCGCCCGAACTCGGGGCGTTCCCGTTCCCGACCGCGGAATCGGATGGTGACCTTCACCTTGTCGTAGTCCTCGAGGAACTCCTGGGCCTTGCGACGGGTGATGTCGAAGTCGTGCTCACCGATCCGAACCCTCATGCGGAGCTCTTTGATCTGAGTCCTGGTCTGCTTCTTGCGCGCTTCGCGCTCCTTGACCGACTGCTCGTACTTGTACCGTCCGTAGTCCATGAGCCTGCAGACCGGCGGTTTGGCATTCGGCGCCACCTCGACGAGGTCGAGATCGAGCTGTTCGGCCAGCCAGAGAGCCTCGTTGAGCTTCTTGACGCCGATCTGCTCACCATCCGGGGCTACGACACGGACTTCCTTGGCCCGTATGGCCCCGTTCACGCGCAGTTCGTTGATGCTGATACCTCCTGTGATCGCAAAAAAGCAGCAGGCAAAAACCTGCTGCCAACACCGGCATTGGCCGGCTCATCGATGACCTCGGCTCGCTGTCTGTCCCTCGGACAGATTGGAATTTCTGTCGAAACTCCTGCCTTCCTCGGGAGGCAGATGCGGCCGGGTGGGGAAGCAGCAGCTTCCGCTCTTGCTTTCAGTTGTGCGAGATAGGTTACCACCGGGTTATCCACATCCCACATCGGCCCGAAATCACTGCCGTTCCAAGTCAGCCAACGCCTGGGCCAGGGCCACGGCGGCATCGACTGCCTCGAACCCCTTGTTGGCTTCGCCGTGCCCAGCCCGCTCCATGGCCTGGGAGAAGTCGTGGACGGCGAGGATCGCATTGGTGATCGGAGTCCCCGTCTGCAACGCCACCCTTGAGATTCCGGCGGAAGACTCGCGGACGACGATGTCGTAGTGATCGGTCTCACCTCGAACCACTGCGCCTATCGCCACTACCGCATCACACCCCTTGCCCGTCAGGGCTTGCGCGGCAAGAGGCAACTCGAGCGCGCCGGGTACCGTCAACACTGTCACCCGGTCGACCCCCAGCTCTTCGCACCGTCTCTTTGCTCCCTCGAGAAGCCGATTCGTGATGCTCTGATTCCAGACTGCGACCGCGATGCCGATGTGAAGCCCCGCACCCTCCAGCTTTCCCTCGACCCGGGTTTCCCTCACTCGGCCCGACCCAAGTCGAGATCATGACCGAGCCGCTCGACCTTGGTCTCCAGGTAGCCCCGGTTCTCCTCTGTGGCCGAAACCGGTATCGGGATCCGCTCGAGTATCGAGAGCCCGTAGCCCTCGATCCCGGCGCGTTTCGTCGGGTTGTTGGTCATGAGACGCATGGATCGGACGCCTAGGTCGTAGAGGATCTGGGATCCGACCCCGTAGTCCCGCGAGTCGACTGGCAAGCCAAGGTTGATATTGGCATCGACCGTGTCCAGCCCTTCGTCCTGAAGCCGGTACGCAGCGAGCTTGTGCAGCAGGCCTATGCCTCTCCCCTCGTGGCCCCTGATGTATAGGACCACTCCCCGACCCTCCTCGGCTATCCGCCGTAGCGCCCAGTCGAGCTGCTCCCCGCAGTCACATCGCACGCTTCCGAAGACATCTCCGGTCAAGCACTCCGAGTGGACCCTGGTCAAGACCGCCTCACCGTCGCCAATGTCGCCCTTTACGAGAGCAACGTGCTGTCGCTCGTCGACGAGCGACTTGAAGCCGACAGCCCGAAAGTCACCGTGGCTCGTCGGAATCCTGGCTTCGACGACACGCTCGATCAGCTTCTCCGACTTTCGCCGATAGGCGATGAGATCAGCGATCGTGCCGATGAGCAAGTCGTTCTCTTTGGCGAAGCGCTCCAGTTCTCCGAGCCTCGCCACCGTGCCATCGTCGTTCATCACCTCGGCAAGGACACCAGCCGGATAGCGGTCGGCTAGCTTCGCCAGATCCACGGCAGCCTCGGTATGCCCTGTCCGCTTCAGCACACCTCCCGGCTCGTACCGCAGCGGATAGAGATGCCCCGGACGTGCCAGATCTTCGGGCTTGGTGGCTGGATCGAGGACTGCTGCGATCGTTTGCGCCCGGTCGGCTGCCGAAATGCCCGTGGTGGTGCCCTCGGTGGCATCGATCGAAACGGTGAACGCCGTTCTCCTCAGGTCTGTGTTCCGGGCGACCATCATCGGAATCTCGAGCTCGTCGAGACGCTCACCGGGCACCGAGAGACAGATGATTCCGCTGGTGTGGCGCAGCATGAAGCCGACTATGTCGGGCGTGGCGGCATCCGCCGCCAGGATCAAGTCGCCCTCGTTCTCCCTGTCCTCGTCGTCGACCATGATCACCATCTCACCGCGACCAATCGCGGCGATGATGTCTTGTACCGGTGCAAAGCTCATTGATCCGCTCTCAGCAATCTCTCGACGTACTTCGAGAGAATGTCGACCTCCAGATTCACGACGTCACCTGTCTTCCGCAACCCGAGGGTCGTCACCTCGAGGGTATGCGGGATGAGAGCGACGCTGAAACCGGAGTCGTCCAGGCCGGCGATGGTGAGGCTTACCCCGTCGACAGTGACCGATCCTTTCTCGACCAAGTACTTAACTAGGCCGTCCGGCACATGGATCGTCATGATCACGCCATCTTCGTCCCGCTCGATCGATCTGACCGTGCCTGTGCCGTCGACATGCCCCTGGACGATGTGGCCATCAAAGCGACCATTGGCAGGCATGGCCCGCTCCAGGTTGACTTGATCCCCCTCCGTGAGGGATCCGAGGTTGGTCCGGCTCAAAGTTTCCGGGATCACGTCGACTTCGATCGACCCGGTGTTGGCGAGCGCGGTCAGGCACACGCCATTCACGGCTATCGAAGCCCCGACCGGGACAGGATCCCAGCCATCGACGAGGAGTTGCAGGCGGCGACCATCGTCGATGGCACCCACACCCTTGACGGTGCCGACTGCTTCGACTATTCCGGTGAACACTTGGTACCCCTACCGTTCAGGTCTCTCGAAATCGACTCGAATGTCCGGACCGAGGCTGCGAATCGCGGTCACCCTTGCCGGGATGGCCTGGTCCAGTGTCTCGAACACCGCCTGAAGGGGAGGAATTCCTGACCCGCCTCCGATCATTGCCCCCAGATACAGGATCCCTCTGGTGACTACGCCGGCCCGCCACCAAGCTCCGGCAAGCGTTGGTCCGCCTTCGAACAAGACATCGAGCAGTCCAACCTCTCCCAGCGCGGCCGCAGCCTGCCGAGGGTCCGGCCACCCGTTGTCATCCGGAGGTATCTCGAGCAACTCACCTCCCGGGAGGTCGACGCGAGACGTAGAAAGCACCAGCGGGTTTCGTGTCCAAATCCCCGCCGTTTCCGGCAGCGGCTGTCGGCCTGCGACGATCACCGGCCTGGGCTGCTCTCCGTCGTACCCCTCCGTCCTCACATCGAGACGAGGGTCATCCGACCTGAGCGTCCCTGCGCCCACCAGCACCGCGTCGGATCGAGCTCGGATCTCATGGGCATCTGTGCGCGCCTGCTCCGAAGTGATCCATCGAGATGACCGATCTCGGGCAGCTACCGACCCGTCCAGCGTCATGGCGTATTTGAGGGTCACGAGTGGCATGCCCGTCTCCCTGTGATGGAAGTAGGCGGGATCGGCCTGCCGAACGTCTTCCGGTGCGAAATCTCCGACGACCTCGATCCCCGCGTCGCGTAGACGGGCAGCTCCCTTGCCCGCAACTCTCGGATCAGGGTCTGTGATCCCGAAGACGACACGCCTGACTCCTGACTCGATGATCACATCCACGCACGGCGGAGTTCGACCGTGGTGGACACATGGCTCGAGAGTCACATAGAGCGTAGAGCCTGACGCACTGTCGCCGGACGCTTCGAGGGCACCGACCTCGGCGTGCTGCTCTCCGGGCCGAAGGTGGGAGCCCTCGCCCACGACTGCACCCGAATCGGTCACCACCAAAGCCCCCACACGCGGATTCGGATGGGGGCGATGCCGCACGGCGAGCTGGATGGCCCGGCGCATGTGGCGCTCGTCGAAGACCGACGCCAATTATCCCGTTCGACGGTCGATGCGGTATGTAGAGCCAGGCTGCTTCTTGGCGAATTCCTTCATCTCCACAGCGATCGCCGACGCCTCCCATTGAGTGCCGATGTCACGTACCTCTGTGGACGCTACACCCAGGGAGAGGGACACAACAGGGAAGGCATATCTCTCGCCGCGGCGATCGATGACCTCGATGTAACCGCGCAGGGCGTCGGCGGTGTCGTAGAGGTCGAGGATCCCGTCGTCGAAACGCTCGACGACCTCCTTGCAGTAGGCCTCGGCCATCTCGGGAGGGATTATGGCCACGAAGTCATCTCCTCCAATGTGGCCCACAAAGGGGTTCTCGATCCCGAGGGCCTCGGCGGCGCCGGAAAGAGCGTCAGCGCAGAATCTGATCACCTCATCGCCTCGCATGAAGCCGTAGTGATCGTTGAAAGCCTTGAAGTTGTCCAGGTCGCCGTGCACCAGGGCGAAGGACTCACCGCGCCGGATGAAGTCTTCGATCTGGGCCGTGATCTTGAAGTTGCCGGGGAGACCGGTGAGAGGGGATAGATCCCGGGCCGCTTGGGTGCGTCTGAGCACTGCGCGAACTCGCGCAGCCAGCTCGGTGATGTCGAAAGGCTTGGTGATGTAGTCGTCGGCACCGAGCTCGAGACCGCGAACACGATCCTCAGGTAGACCACGAGCAGTCAAGAGGATGATGGGGATATTGGCCGTCGCAGCCTGGCTCCTCAGCCGGTGCAGTGCCGTCAAACCGTCCATCCGGGGCATCATGATGTCCAGGACTATGACCTGGGGAAGCTGTGCCGTTGCCTTCTGGAGGGCGTCCTCCCCATCGACGGCGGTCTCGACCTCGAACCCGTCCAGCTCGAAGTTCACCTTGACGACTGTGAGAATGTCTGGGTCGTCGTCAGCTACGAGGACACGTTCATTCATTTCTCTCTGCTGCCCTTCTGATCTCCTTGACGGCATGGACCGGGTCGTCGGCGCGAAACACCGCCGAGCCTGCCACCAGCACGGAGGCGCCTGCCGCGCCGACCGTACCTGCGTTCTCGGGGCCGATGCCTCCGTCCACCTGAATATCGGCCCTCAATCCCCGGTTCTCAACCCATTCTCTGGCGGCCTCCACCTTGGGAAGGACACCTGGGATGAACTCCTGGCCACCAAAGCCCGGCTCAACCGCCATGATGACGATCAGGTCGCACGATTCCACAAACGGCGCCACCGCCTCAAAGGGAGTCCCCGGGTTGATGACGAGACCGAAATCCAGCCCGTGTTCTCTAGCTCTCATCTCCGTGGGCCCTGGATCGGGCACGGCCTCGATGTGTGCCGTCACACCGTTGACCCCGGCTTCCGCCAACTCGGGAAGGTAGGCACCCGGATTGGTGGTCATGATGTGGCAATCGAGATAGAGGTCTGTGACAGCGCGAACGCCCTCGATGACCGGTATTCCGAATGAGATGTTGGGGACGAAGTGACCGTCCATGACGTCTAGGTGGAGCCACTCGACGTGAGCCTCGATCCCTGCGATCTCCTGGTCCAGGTGTGCGAAATCCGCGGCGAGCAATGAAGGGGCGATCTTGACCGATGCGGACATCATCGGAGTTTATGCCCAGAGCCCGTGGTTCCCGCCTCGCGTCTCCTGCCCCTGAGCCAGTCTTCACCGCTCTGCGGTCTCCTACCCGGGGGCTGCAGCTCCAGCAATGCCACACCCCCGTCCTCAACCCCGACAACGGGCACTCCCCCATGTGCCTCCCAGGTGCCGGGTGCTGGGGCGGCCGAATGAGGCGCTGCGAGCAGGACCTTGTGACGGTCACCGTCCATATCGAGCGTGGCGGCAGGATCAGGCGCAAGCCCGCGCACCCGGTTTACGAACTCAATCACCGAGCCGGCCTGCTCGAGAGGGCGATCCTCGGATGTGATCTTGTCGGCGTAGGTGACTCCGTCGGAGGATTGATCGACCGGCTGAATCGTTCCCTCGACATAGTCCTCCAGGACGGCACCCAGCAACCGGGCGCCGATCACGGCAAGCCGGGTCGTCAGGCTGCCGGCATCGTCCCCGGCAGGAATGTCGATGGCCTGAGCTGTCAGTACGGGGCCGGTGTCGAGCCCTTCGTCGAGCCGGATGATCGTCACACCGGTCATCTCATCGTCTGCCATCAGCGCTCGCTCGACAGGGGCGGCACCTCTCCAGCGCGGCAATAGTGAGAAATGCACGTTCAGGAACCCATGATCGGGGATGTCGAGCACCTCGGGCCTGAGGATCCGGCCGTAGGCGACCACGACCCCGACGTCGTAGGGGGCGGTGTTCTCCAGGGCTTCGCGCAGCTCCTCTCCGGAGTCCGGTTGAGCCACGGGCAATGACCGGGCCTCTGCCTCCTCCTTGACCGGCGGGGGCATCGGTCGCCTGGACCGGCCGCGGGGTCGGTCCGGCTGGGTCAGCACCAGCCCAACATCATGCGCCTCCGTCAAGACCTCGAGTGTGGGAATGGCTGCCAGTGGCGTGCCGAGGAACGCGATGCGAGTCATCCGAGCCTCATCGTCTCCTCTCGCAACTCCTTCATGGCCTTCTTTCTCACCCTCTTGGGGAGACGGTCGATCAGAAGCCCGCCATTGAGATGATCGACCTCGTGCTGGAGCACGCGTCCGAGCAGCTCATCGCCGGCATACTCAACCTCGTTCCCGTCGAGATCGATAGCCCGCACCCTGACGAAAGCGGGTCTGACTATCAGCCAGTAGTGGCCGGGAACCGACAAGCAGCCTTCCTCATACTCATGCTCGCCACCCGTCTCCACGATCTCGGGATTGATCATGACTCTCGGGCCGCGCTCGTCTTGAGCGTCGAAGACGGCGATTCGTCGCTGTACTCCGATCTGGTTGGCGGCCAAACCCACACCAGGAGCGTCGTACATCGTCTCGATCATGTCCTGGGCAAGGGTCCTGACGGAGTCGTCGATCCCGACGATGGGCTTTGTCGTGCTTCGAAGCACCGGGTCGCCGAAAGTTCTTATTGGATAGATGGCCATGCGGTGGTGCGGCTGGGTCGAGAAGCGTAGAGCCTAAGCAGCATGCGGGTCTAGACGTCAAGAGTGACCGCGAACCTCCTCGGTGCCTCTCACGGGCACTCATAAATCGATGGGGTCGGCGTCGACTCTCACCGTTGCCCCTGCCTCACGCCAGCGCCCGACCAAGCCCCTCAGTTCAGCCCTTGCTTTGGCCAAGCGGCCCTGAATCAACCAGCGCATCCCATTGTCCAGCTTCAGAGGGCCGAGAACCTCGCAGTCTTGAAGCCCGCCAAGGGCAGTGTCGACGTCATCCGGCACGTGATCCCGGATCTCGACAGCGATGATCTCGGTCGACGGCGGTGCCTCCGCGCGGCCTCGCTCGATCAGCACTCTTTCCAGGTATGGAATCGGATCGCCTCTCTTCAGGGTCTCGACGATGGGAAGGGAGACATCCAACACCTGGGCCATCATCCGATGACCGGACCCAGGGGCCAAAGCACTGGCTAGTCGAGCCAACTGGCGCAAAACCTCCTCTGACGATCGATATCCCTGAGTAAGAAGAAGGCCGTCGACGTTTGCGGCAACTGTCAGGCCAAGGCCATCGATGCCGGCCAAGTCCCTCTCGGTTCCGACCGTTATGGCCCTACCGCTGGGATGTGGGCCCGCATCGGGTGCTCCGAGACGCGCGTTGATCTCGTGGACGCACTGGTCGACCATCTTTCGAAATGTGAAGACGAAGCACCGCTCGCCACGCGACGCCACCGCCCTGAGGGCCGCGATCACGCTGTCGGAGATCAGCCCTGATCCCGGCGGCTCCTGGGATCGATCGACGATTTCGACCAGCGGCCAGGCCCGATTGCCCACCCGGACAACTTCAGCACCCGAAGCAAGAACCTCGACACTGGGAGTCGGGCCATAGAAGATGGCGCCAAAACCCTCGACCAGCGACCGACGCCGGACGACATCCCGCACGTGCAGCGTCGGGGTCTGTCTCTCCTTCATGGCTCGTCGCCCCTCCTCAAGGACGACGACAAGAGACAGGCCGGCGATTTGCCAAGTCGCCGTGCGAGGGGTCCCAACGACCAGGCGGCCCGGAGCCTGAGCCGCTTCCCACCCTGCAGTGATAGCAGCGTCGTCCTCACCGGCCACGTCTACCAGAGAGCCCCCGAGCAGAGCCTCGGCGGAGGAGCGGATAGCCCCTACTTCTGCCGCGGTGGCGGCGATGACGAGTGCGGACCTTCCTGCGGTGATCAAGGGGCGAAGTGCCCCGAGCCAATCCAGTCTCTGCCAGCGTCCCACGAGCGCCTGATTGGGGCGTCTTCTGCCCTCGATCGCCGTTTCGACCAAGTCATCTATCGCGTGCTTCCCTCGACGGTTACCGGGGCGAATCACGGAAGCGGCCTCACTCAGACGCGGCAGGTTTGGAGGTGTCGCCTTCCCGAGGAGTACAGAGAGCGGAGCAACATAATGAAGTGCTGCCCATTCGAGAGTCCGGAACAGAGCCGGGTCGAAGACGGACGAGTCCCCCGAAACCGCAGCAATCTCCTTGAGCTTGTCCTGTCGGTCGGCGGCCACTTCTACGATCCAACCGCGCACTCGCCTGCCCGAGAGAGGGACGCGCACAATGCGACCGACTCTTGCGTCATCGGCCAGGTGCTCTGGTATCCGATACCAGAAGCCACGGTCCACCGCGAAGGTGGGGACATTTGGGACGACCCGTGCTTCGGTCAGATTCCGGCCGCCATCCTGATTTCGTCGACCCTGTCGAGCTGCTCCCAGGAGAAGGCTGGGCGCCCGAAATGCCCATATGCCGCGGTCGGGCTGAAGACCGGCTCGGTCAACCGGAGGGAAGAGATGATCGACGCCGGCCGAAAGTCGAAGATCTCCCCAACGATGCTCTCGATCTTCTCGGGGTCGATCGCTTCTGTGCGGAATGTATCGACGTGAATCGAGAAGGGCTCAGGCTGACCGATCGCATACGCGACCTGGATCTCGAGCCGCCTGGCGACGCCAGCTGCAACCAGGTTCTTGGCCGCCCATCGTGCTGCATAGGCCGCCGATCGGTCCACCTTGGTGGAGTCCTTGCCCGAGAATGCTCCCCCACCATGACGGGCATAACCGCCATACGTGTCGACGATGACCTTTCGACCCGTCAGTCCGGTGTCGGCTACCGGGCCACCGATCACAAAGCGCCCAGTGGGATTGAAGATGAACTCGATCCCGGGCGACAACAGCTCGTCGGGTATGACCTCGGCAACCACCACTTCGAAGATCTCGCTCTTCATTTCTTCGTTGGACCGGCCGTCGGCGTGGTGGGTCGAGATCAGGACCTTCTCCACCGCAATGGGTCTGTCCCCCTCATATCTCACCATCACCTGTGTCTTGCCGTCGGGGCGCAGGTAGTCGAGGAGACCACTCTTGCGGACTCGGGCCAACCGCTCGGCTAGCCGATGGGCCAGCTGGATTGGGAGCGGCATGAGCTCCTCGGTCTCATCCACGGCGAACCCGAACATCATTCCCTGGTCCCCTGCACCCATGTCTTTCGACACGCCCTGGGCGATATCGGGACTCTGCTCGTCGACGCGGTTGAGCACCTCGATGGTGGCTCCGTCGAAGTCGGGGTCGAAGCCGTCGTAGCCGATCTCGATGATGCGGTCGCGAACGATCTGTTCGATGTCCATCTCACCGCTTGCAGATATCTCTCCTCCGATCACGGCGAGGCGAGTCGTCACGAAGGTCTCACAGGCCACTCTGGCCGTCGGGTCCAGGTTGAGAGCGGCGTCGAGCACTGCGTCGGATACCGCGTCCGCGACCTTGTCGGGGTGACCCTCGGTAACGGACTCCGAGGTGAAGTAGCTCGATCTCATCGGGACCTTTGAGATTACCCCTGAGGGTCGATGGTGGTCAGGATCAGGTCGACCAGCTTCCGGGCAACCTCCCTCTTGCTCATCAGGGGCCATGGATCGGTCTGGCCGCCTGAATCGATGATCACGACTTCGTTGGTATCGGAGCCAAAGCTCGACCCGGGTTCGGAGACGTTGTTGTACACCAGCAAGTCGACCTTCTTGGCCCTTGCCTTCTCGATCGCACGCTCAACGCCGCCGGTCTCGGCGGCGAATCCCACGACGAAGGGGCGATTCTGGCGCCCCACGACCGATGCGAGGATGTCGGGTGTGGACTGGAGGGTTATGGAGCTCATGCCGTCCGCTCTGGCGACCTTCTCACCAAAAACTTCGGCGGGTCTGAAGTCGGCCACGGCCGCTGCGAATACGGCTACATCAGCCTCCTCCTCGAGGACCGCGGACTGCATCTCAGCGGCGGTCTCCACACGGACGACCTTCACGGATGGCAGCGCGGGAAGGTCGGAAGTGGTGACGAGAGTCGTGTGAAAACCTCTTCGCGCCGCTTCGTCTGCGATGGCGTGTCCCATCTTGCCCGACGACCTGTTTCCCAGGAACCTGACAGGGTCAATCGGCTCCCGTGTGCCACCGGCGGTAACCACGAGTCGGCGGCCACCTCCGGATTGATCGAACAGCGCCTCCAGAGCTTCGATTATCTGCTCCGGCTCGGAGACTCTCCCGACGCCGATGTCTCCGCCGGCCAGTTCGCCAGTCTCGGGCCCAACCAGGCGATAGCCGTCCTCGACGAGAGTCTCGATGTTGCGTCTGGTCGCAACGTGCTCCCACATCTCGGTGTGCATGGCCGGGGCGAGCAGGACGGGCGCCTCGGTGGCGAGGAGTGTCGCCGTGAGCAGATCGGATGAGACACCATTGGCGATTCGGGCGATGGTGGCTGCAGTTGCAGGAGCCACTACAACCGCATCAGACCAGCGTGCCAACTCGGTATGTGGCGACACCGACTCGTCCTCGAACAAGGAACGGTGGGGTTGTCTGCCGGTGATCGCGGCGAAAGTCTGCGTGCCGATGAATTCGGTGGCGGAATCGGTGAGGATGACCTCCAGATCGACACCTGCTTCGACGAGGCGTCGGGCCAGGAAGGCGGACTTGTACGCGGCCACCCCTCCGGTGACGGCGAGCAGGACTCGCCGACCGTTGAGCACTTACTCCTCTACGGTCTCGACCGCGACCTTGCCCTCGGCGATCTCCTCCATGGCGATGGTCAGCGGCTTGCGAGAAAGGGAGTGGACCTGGGGAGGGACGAACTCTCCGTAGCCAACGCCGAGCTGATGGAAATAGCTGTTGATCTGACGCGCCCTACGAGCGGACACGACGACAGTCGCGAACCTGTTGCCAATTTGATCGATTACGTCTTCGAGCTTCATTGAATTCCTGTTCGGAAGGGGCTTTTGACACCCAGAGGCTACCGCACTCGGGCCATCAAACCAGATCTACGGCTTCGAGTTGACCGAGGATTCGGGTCACTACCTCGTCTATACCGATGTCGGAAGTGTCGATCACGAGGTCGTAGTGGTCATGGTCTGTGTAGTCGAGACCGTAGTAGTTGAGGTAGCGCTCCCTCTCAGACTCGGTGCGTGACTCGATGGCCCTCATCGTCGTATCCAGGTCCACGTTCTCGTGCTCACTTCCTCGCCGAGCCTCGAATACCCGGAGGGCGGCCACCTCCGGTCTCACATCGAGGAAGACCTTCACCGAGTCGGGGGCAAAGTGCCACCCGAGACGGGCGTCCATCACGAAATCACCCCCTGCTTCGGCGAGTCGGATTGTCCTCTCGTCGATCTCCCTGTCGATGTCTCCGCGGTTCTGGGCCGATCGGGATAGCTCCAGGATGGACACCCCCCGCTCTGCCGCCATCTCCCGCATGAAGTCGCCTGCGGAGACATGCGGAATCCCGAGGGTCATTGCCACGCGGGCTGCCACGACGCTCTTGCCTGATCCCGGTCGGCCCGAGATCGTGACGATCATCCTGAAACTCGCTTCAGGAGAACTCGGCTAGGAGCGCTTCCTTCTGGTTGTCCCCGAGGCCCCGGATCCGACGATTCTCGGCTATTCCGATCGATTCCATCAACCGCTTCGCCTTTATCTTCCCGGTCCCCGGCATCGCGGCGATGAGCGACTCGACCTTGAGCCCTGCCAATAGCTCGTTCTCATCCGCCTTCACGAAGAGCTCTGACAGGCGAAGCGACCCGGTCTTGAGCAACTCTTTCGTCTCGGCCCGTACCCGCCGGGCCTCCGCGGCCTTCTCGAGAGCCTTCCGACGCTGCTCGTCGGTCAACTTGGGTGGCTGTGCCATACCTGATGTGACTCCTCCACTAGAGGTTTCCCCGGCGATGCGGAGCATAGGCGCACGATAGCCGCGCGACCACGCCGATTCATGAAAAGATGCCTACAGAACGGGCGATTTCGGCTGCCGCTGCGCGAGGGTCCCGCGCCGAGGTGATGGCGCGCCCGACAACGAGGAGATCGGCTCCCATGGCCAATGCCTCTTCCGGAGTTGCGGTTCTCTTCTGATCGCCTGCAGGGGTACCCGGAGGTCTTATGCCCGGCGTCACCTTCAGGAGTCCAGGCGGCGAATCCACCAATGCATTCAGCTCCAACGGGGAGCACACGACACCCTCGGCACCTGAGGCCGCGGCCAATTGCGCCAGGGTCAAGACACGTTCGGCGACGTCTCCGCCGAACCCGGCTTCGGTCAGATCGGATTGGTCTATCGAGGTCAACACGGTCACCGCCAGGACTCCGCCTCCCCCACCGGCGGTGAACCCCTCCACGGCGGCCTCGATCATCTCCTTCCCCCCGGTTGAATGGACGGTAAGCCACCTGGCACCGCGTAGACCAATCTGCCTGGCCGCGGCCGAGACCGTGTTCGGGATGTCGTGAAGCTTCGCATCGGCGAATACAGGCAGACCTAGCTCTGCGATCTCGGAAATGATCGACGGGCCCTCTGCCATGATCAGCTCGAGGCCAACTTTGAAGCCCCCGACGTAGGCACGGAGTGAGCCCGCCAGGTTCCGACCCGTTTCACCGTCGGACACGTCGAGGGCTACGAGTATCGGATTCACCAACCGGCGACCTGTCCGATCAAATCTCGAACCGACGAGATCCCCTGCGAACTCAGCAGCGTGTCAACCTCACCCATGATCCTTCGTCCCGCCTTGGGCTCGGCGAAGTGGACCGTTCCCGCTGCGACGGCGCTTGCACCCGCCAGCAGGTACTCGATCACATCCGATCCGCTCACGACACCACCGCAGGCAACGACGGGCAAGTCCGGGAGGGCTGTGGACACCTCGTAGACGCAGCGCATCGAAATGGGCTTCAGACCAGGACCGCTGTAGCCGCCTACTCCGCCAGACAGCAAGGGTCTACGTGTGGCCGGCGATACGCCGAACCCGAGAGCCGTATTCGTCAGAACCACGAAATCGGCACCAGCGTCGCGACACGCCCGGGCGGCTGCCACGATGTCGGGGGTGTTGGGCGAGAGCTTGGCGCCCACCGCGACGGTCGCCACGGACGCCACCGCCCCGACTACTTGTGCACTCCGAGCCGGATCGAATGAGAACATCTGCCCGTCTTCGAGATTCGGACACGAGAGGTTGATCTCGATGGCGGCAACGCCAGCCGAGCACAGGCCTTCGGCCACGCGGGCGAAGCCCTGGGCATCGTGAGCAACGGCCGACCCCCAGACCGGTACTCCGAGTCGGGAAATCTTCCGCCCGACTTCTTCCACCCATGCGTCGATGCCCGGGTTCTGGATGCCAATGCCGTTCAGCATGCCGCTCGGCAGAGGAGCCAATCTCGGCGGCGGCCTGCCCTTCCATGGCTCCGGAGCGACCGACTTGGCCACGGCCGCGCCGTAGGGCTCAGGATCGGCCACCTCGACCCACTCCCAAACCGACCCCACGGTCCCACTGGCGGCGATGAGAGGTGATCTCAGCTCGAGTGAGGAACCAAGAGAGGTGGTCAGCCCGCCCGATGCCATTCCTGGAGGCTCCGCGGCTTGTTGATCGCTCCCGGGCCGGCGCGGAGGCTCCGAGCCACCGCCAATCCCCCTTGGATGGTCGTCACGCAAGGGATCTTGTGCCGCCTGGCTGCCTGGCGGATGGTTCGCCCGTCCGACCGCGCCTTTCCGCCTCGAGGCGTGTTGATCACAAGCTGGATCTCACCCGCTTCGAGCCGCTGGCTTATGTCACGGTCGCCTTCGCCGACCTTGTTGACCGGTTCGGCCCTCACAGCATGATGGGCCAGATATCGGGCGGTCCCGTGGGTAGCGATGAGGTCGAACCCGAGCATGGCGAAGGCCTGAGCCACCGCCAGGCCCATCGGCTTGTCCCGGTCAGCGAAGGAAAGGAAGACGCGACCCCTGTCTGCGAGCACGTTGCCGGCGCCGAGCAGAGCCTTTCCGTACGCCACACCCACGTCCGGACCAATTCCCATCACCTCACCAGTCGATTTCATCTCGGGACCGAGGACGTTGTCTTCCTCCGGAAAGCGATCCCATGGCAGGACGGCGTCTTTCACCGACACAAAATCGACTTCCCTGCCCTGTGGAGGCAGAACGCCTTCTCTCCTCAGGTCGTCCAGGGAGCTCCCCATCATCACCCGAGCTGCGATCCTGGCCAGCGGGATCGCCCTCGCTTTGGATATGAACGGAACGGTCCTGCTGGCACGAGGGTTGGCTTCGAGGACGTAAACCGTGTCCCCCTTGACGGCAAACTGGATATTGATGAGGCCTTGGACCTCCAGAGCCGCGGCCAACTCCCTGGTCGCGCGGAGAATCTCTTTCATGGCCTCATCCGAAATGGTGGGAGGCGGTGTCACACAACCAGAGTCACCGGAGTGGATCCCTGCCTCCTCGACGTGCTCCATCACTCCCCCGACGAGCAGCTCGTGCCCATCGAAGACGGCGTCGACATCGACCTCGACCGCGGACTCGAGAAAGCGGTCGATGAGAATCGGGTTCTGCGTGACTTCCGGATCGCCCTCGCCATAGATCTCCCTGACATAGGTGGCCAGCTCTTCCAGGCTGTACACAACCCTCATACGTCTTCCGCCAAGGACGAATGACGGTCGGACGACCACGGGCAGGCCGATCTGATCGACGACCTCCTCGGCCTCCGCCGCCGACATCGCGGTACCGGCTGCGGGCTGCTTCAGCCCCAGGTTTCGGCATATCTCGGCGAACTGCTCGCGATCCTCGGCAAGAGCTATCGATCTGGGCGATGTGCCTGCGATGTTCACGCCGGCGCGATGGAGACTCTCCGCGAGGTTGAGGGGCGTCTGCCCTCCCAGTTGGACGATGACCGCTTCCGGCTCCTCGGCAGCTATCACATCCAGCACGTCCTCGGCCGTCAGCGGCTCGAAGTACAGGCGATCGGAAGTGTCGTAGTCGGTTGACACAGTCTCCGGGTTGCAGTTGATCATGACCGTCTCATAGCCGGCGTCCCTCAGCGCAAAACTGGCATGAACACAGCAGTAATCGAACTCGATTCCCTGGCCGATCCGATTTGGCCCCGATCCGAGGACTACGACCCGCGGCTTGTCTGCAGGCGTCACCTCGCTCTCGTCCTCGAAGGTTCCGTACAGGTAGGGCGTGTGAGCTTCGAACTCGGCAGCGCAGGTGTCGACCGTCTTGAACGTCTTGATCAGCCCGGCACCGCTCCGAGTCGCCCGGATCTCGTTCTCGGTCATACCCCACAAGTAGGCGACCTGCGCGTCAGAGAACCCGTAGCGTTTGGCCTCCGCAAGCAGTGGGGTGTCCTTCGAGCTCTCCATCTCCTTGCGGACCTCGACGATTTCGGCCATCTGATCCACGAACCAGGCATCGATGAATGACAGGCTCGCCACCTCGTGGACCGTCCAGTCCCGATATAGCGCCTCGGCGACGGCGAAGATCCGATCGGGGGTGGGTACCGAAACCGCAGTGCGCAGATCGTCGTCGGACAACGACCTCAAGCTTGCCTCGGTCTTGTCGGCGTTGAGCCCGGAGTGGCCGTTCTCGAGGCTGCGCAGGGCCTTCTGTAGAGCCTCGGGAAAGGTCCTCCCAATGGCCATGGCCTCTCCGACACTCCGCATCGACGTCGTCAAGGTCCTCGACGCATTTGGGAATTTGGCGAAGTCGAACCTGGGGATCTTGACCACGACATAGTCGAGTGCCGGCTCGAAACTGGCCGGGGTGGCTCCGGTTATGTCGTTGGCGATCTCATCGAGCGTCATCCCGACGGCTAGCAATGCGGCGATCTTGGCGATAGGGAATCCGGTGGCCTTCGAAGCGAGCGCCGATGAGCGACTGACCCTTGGATTCATCTCGATGACGAGACGGCGACCGGTCTCCGGATCGACTGCGAACTGCACGTTCGAGCCCCCGGTCTCCACCCCGATTGCCTGAAGGACCTTGATGCCCTCGTCGCGCATCTCCTGGTATTCCCTGTCCGACAGGGTCTGAATTGGGGCGACTGTGATCGAGTCGCCTGTATGCACTCCCATGGGGTCGAGGTTTTCGATGGAGCACACGATGACCGCGTTCCCGGCCCGGTCCCTCATGACCTCGAGCTCGAACTCCTTCCACCCGAGCACCGATTCCTCCACCAGGATCTCTCCCACTGGTGACGTCGCCAGGCCGAGGCGTGCCTTCTCCAAGAACTCCTCCTCGTCGTCGGCGATCCCGGTCCCACCGCCTCCGAGGATGAATGAGGGCCTGATCATCAGCGGGTAGCCGATGTCAGCTGCAATGCGCAGGGCCTCGCCCATGGAACGGGCATAGCCGGCCCGCGGCACATCGAGTCCGACGTTCTCCATCGTCTCCTTGAAAAGACCCCGGTCCTCGGCGCGATCGATTGCATCCAGACCAGCACCAATCATCTGGACACCATGTCGATCGAGGACTCCTGAACGAGCCAGCTCGCTGGCGACGTTGAGGGCGGTCTGGCCACCGAGCGTGGGTAGGAGTGCGTCCGGACGCTCCCGGGCAATTATCTCCTCAACCACCTCAGGGGTGATTGGCTCGATGTAGGTGGCGTCGGCGAACTCCGGGTCGGTCATGATCGTCGCTGGGTTCGAGTTGACCAGGACGACGCGATAACCATGAGATCTGAGCACTTTGGCCGCCTGAGTCCCCGAGTAATCGAACTCACAGGCCTGGCCGATGATGATGGGGCCCGATCCGATCAGGAGTATCGAGCGGATATCGCGTCTCGGAGGCATCAGCCTGACCGTTCGATCATCGTGGCAAAACTGTCGAACAGGGGACGCGCGTCTCGCGGTCCGGGCGCCGCCTCCGGGTGATATTGAACCCCGAAGACCGGGTGCTCATCTAGAGCGATGCCCTCGACGGTGCCGTCGTTCAGATTCTGATGTGTGGGCCGGACGATTCCGAATTCGGTCTCTACCAGGGCGGGAAGCAGTTCCGGGCCGACCAACCCATCCCGATGCGGTGGGCTCGAATCGGTCAAGGACCACAGGTCGACGGCAAAACCGTGGTTCTGTGCAGTTATTTCCACCCGCCCGTCCTCCAACCTCCTGACCGGGTGGTTGCCCCCGTGATGGCCGAACGGGAGCTTGAAGGTGCGCGCTCCCACCGCCAGGCCGAGAATTTGATGGCCGAGGCATATGCCGAAGATCGGCAATTTCCCGATCAAATCGCGAACAGCCACTGTCGCGTCAGAAAGGGGCTCAGGGTCGCCCGGACCGTTGGAGATGAACACTCCACGCGGGCTCCTCTCGAGGATCTCATCGGCACCGGTCGCAGCCGGAAGAACTTCGACGTCGTAGCCGCGCCCGGTGAGATTCCGCAGGATGTCGGTCTTCATACCGAGATCGATTGCGGCGATCAATCCACGAGAATGCCCTTCTGCCTCGAGCCTGTAGGGCTCGGGCGTCGAGACTCCGCTTGCCAGATCTTGACCCTCCATCCGAGGAGCCGAGGCCGCCATCTCGATCATCTCGCGTTCGCTCGCGTCGCCACCGATGGCCACCGGCATAGCACCGCGATCGCGTATGTGTCGGGTGAGCCTCCTGGTGTCGACATCCGAGATCGCCACGACGTCGTGGGCGCAGAGGTAATCGGCTAGTGATCCCTCGGATCGCCAGTTGGATTCCCTCCGCGACAGCGACCTCATCACGAACCCGGAGACCGACGGGCCGGCCGACTGGACATCGGCATCGGTTACGCCGTAGTTGCCGATGTGCGATGCCGTCATGACGACCACCTGGCCTGCGTAGGAGGGGTCGGTGAGGATCTCCTGATAGCCGGTCATAGACGTGTTGAACACCGCCTCGCCGATGGCAACGCCCTCGACACCCACCAACCTTCCCCTGAACACCTCGCCGTCGGCCGTGGCGAGAATGGCTGTCCGCGTCCTCATGCCCTCCCGCCCTGCTGTTGATAGACCAGCTCGCCTGCTGCAATCGTCGCCACGACTCTCCCTTTCATCTGCCTCCCAAGATATGGGCTGTTCGACGATTTCGAGAAAAAGGAACTCGCTGTCCACCTTTTATCGGGATCGAACACGACCAGATTGGCAGGACTACCGGCCATGGGCAGATGCCCCTGTGTTCGCATCCCTGCGATGCGAGCCGGTCTGGAAGAGAGAACCTCGAAGAACCGGTGGGGATCGAAGACTGCCTCCCATGTCGCTGCGGCGGCCGTCTCGAGACCGATGACCCCACGAGGCGACCTGGTGAAGCCGACAGCTTTTTCTGCCGTTGTGTGAGGGGCATGATCGGTGGCCACGACATCGATCGTCCCGTCGAGCAGGCCGGACCGCAGCGCAAGCCGGTCCTCATCCGCACGTAGTGGCGGGTACATCTTGAAATTCGGGTCGAGCGACTCCAGGTCGGTCTCCGAGAATGTGAGGTGATGAGGCGTCACCTCGGCGGTCACCGGGAGGCCTTCCGACTTCGCCTCCCTGATCAAATCGACCGTCCCCAAAGCCGACACATGCTGGCAGTGGTAGGACACCCCCGTCTTCCGAGCCAGCCCCAGGTCCCGAGCAACGATCTGGGACTCTGCGTCTGAGGGCAGCCCGCCGATTCCCAAGCGCCTGGAAGCAGGTCCCTCATGCATATGGCCATCCCTTGTCATCGACGCCCGTTCGGCGTGTTGGGCAAAAACAGCGCCAGGAAGCCGGGCGAGAGCCCGCATCAGCTCCTCGGCCAGGTGAACATCCTCGACGCAATCGCCGTCGTCGGTGAACAACCGGGTGCCTGCCAGATACATCTCTTCGACGTCGGCCGGCTCGGAACCCTTCCTCCCCACCGTCAGCGCACCGGCCGCGTGAATCTCGATCGGGCCGAGCGAACGCGCCCGCTTGGCGATATCGGCGACCAGAGCCCCATCGTCGATGGGAGGCTCGGTGTTGGGCATCGCCACGAGGGCAGTGAAGCCACCAGCCGCTGCCGCTCTCGTGCCGGAGGCCAGATCTTCTTTCCACGTCTGTCCCGGCTCGCGCAGGTGAGTGTGGACATCGACGAGGCCCGGGCCCACGAGGCACCCTCGGGCGTCGATCTCGATCGCCCCGGCCAAGTCGAGGTCGTTCCCAATAGCAGCCACTTTGTCACCTTCCACGAGCAGGTCGGCTGCGGCGACTCCCTCGGGGGTGAGAACCAGCCCACCACGGATTGCCAGCTTCAAGCCAGAGCACTTTCCAATGCGGCCAATACGGCCATCCGCACCGGGACACCATTGGCGACCTGATCGAGTATCAGCGATCGGGGCCCGTCTGCCACCTCATCACTTATCTCGACCCCTCTATTGAGTGGTCCAGGGTGCATGATCACCGCGTTCTCGTGCAGGGCTGCGGTGCGGGTGGAGTCGAAGCCATACTGCTGTGAGTACTTCTCATCGACTTCTGCCCCTCGCTCCCTCTGCACTCGCAGCAGGTAGACAACGTCGAGGTCTTCGATCACCCCGTCCAGATCCGTCGTCATCGCGATCCCACCGTCATGGGAAGGGAGAAACTCATGGGGCCCGATGAGAACCAAGTCGACCCCCATCACGGGTAAGCCATGGATCAGACTGCCGGCGACACGACTGTGACGGATGTCACCGACGATGCCAACACGCAACCCACTCAAGTCGCCGAAGTGGCTTCTGAGCGTGACGATGTCGACTAGCGCCTGAGTCGGATGCTCCCTGGCGCCATCCCCCGCGTTAATGACCGACAGCCCTGTCCACTCACCTGCGAGCTCTGGAACTCCCGACTCGACGTGTCGAACGACGAGCACATCGGCCCCGATGGCTGCAACGGTCATGAGCGTGTCGCGTAAGGACTCACCTTTTCCGGTTGAAGAGCGGGACGGATCGAGATTCAACACGTTTGCGCCGAGTTTCTCAGCCGCCAGTTGGAAGGACAGTCTCGTTCTCGTCGACCTCTCGAAGAAGAGCAGCGCCACGGTTCGAGCGTCGAGCACCCTGTCATGACGGCGGACTTCGCGGTAACGCATGGACGCTGCGATCAGAGAGTCGAGGTCTGCTCGCCCGAGGCCCCGAATCGAATTGAAGCTCTTCATGCCGCCACCATGCTCTCGATCCAGACACCCGACATGCCATCCACCTCGTCGATTCGGACCCTGACGATCTCGTCCAGCGACGTCGGCAGGTTCTTGCCCACGTAGTCAGCCTTGATCGGCAGTTCTCGGTGACCCCTGTCGACGAGCACCGCCAGCTCGGTCGTCTCGGCGCGACCCAGATCGGCCAAGGCGTCGAGGGCTGCTCGAACAGTTCTTCCGGTGAAGAGAACGTCGTCGATGACGATCAGGTTCGCTCCAGAGATCTCGGGAACCCTCGTTGGCTTGGGTTCGACCGCTTTACGTAGATCGCGATCGTCGCGGTAGAGGCCTATGTCTAGCTCTCCAACGCTCACCTCGTGGCCGAGGAGGCCTCCGATCTCTCGTGCCAGGTATCGGGCGAGATGGACACCCCTCGTGTGGATCCCGACGAGCACCACACCGGCGACCTGAGGGTGCGCCTCGATGATTTCATGAGAGATTCTGCGCAATGAGCGTGAGACTTCCTCACCCGTCATCACCCTCGGCACGAGGCACCGCCGTGCGCAGTTGGGGGACTCCCCACTTCCAGCTCCTTCCCGGCCTCTCTGGACCGTCCTTAAAGGTCGGGTGAGACTGTAACGCCACCTGGTGGGTGCAGCGAGCCTTGTCCCCGGTTCAATCGCGGGAGTTCGCCGCCAATGCCGCCAGGACTCCATTGACGAACGAGCCCGAGCGCTCCGTCGAGTAAGTGTGGGCGAGGCGCACCGCCTCCGAGATGATCACGGGTGAAGGGGTGTCGGGCTCGGTCTCCACCTCATACAAACCGAGTCTGAGGATGTTCCGGTCGATGAGAGGCATCCGGGCGACGGCCCAATGCTCGGACGCCTCTTCGATCTGGCTGTCCAGCGCCTCCCGGCGCCCGATCACGCCCTCTGCGAGCCTACGCGCTCTACCGTCGAGCTTGGCAGGCAACTCCCCCCGTGTCTCATACTCGTACAGAGCTTCGAGGGCCAGATCTCTTGATTCGATGACCACCCGCGCCCCGAGGCGACGAGCAACCGACCTCGCCAACTCACCACCTAAGAGATCGTCCGGCGAGTCGGGCTCCCCACGGGAACGCAGCTCTGCGGTTACTTCGTCGACGTGGGCCCCGATGAAGCCTGCCAGCTCGTCGGCGGTGAGTCGCGCCGGGATGGTGACCGCCTCGCCAGTGCCTCGCGTCATACCCGGGTCTGGTATTCCCCGGTCCTGGTGTCGACTCTGATCCGATCGCCCTGCTCGACGAACAAGGGGACCTGGACCTCCAAACCGGTTTCGGTCTCTACCCCCTTGGTGGCTGCTGTGCGTGTGTCCCCCTTGACCGCGGGCTCGGCATAGGTGACCTCGAGCTCTACCGAAGGAGGCAGATCAATACCGATCGGCGTCTCGTTGTGCATCATCAGGGTCACGGTCATCCCGTCGACGAGGTAGGTGGCTCCATCACCGATGACATCGCTCTGAACCACGATCTGGCCGTAGTCGTCGAGATTCATGAAATGATGCCCAAGGTCGTCGGAGTAGAGGTACTGGTGCTCTCTCTTGTCGATGATCGCCTGTGGGACGTCCTCGTCTGCCCGGAAGGTGCGGTCCAAGACCTGACCGGTCTCGAGCTTCTTCAGCTTCATCCTGACGAACGCCTTTCCTTTCCCCGGCTTCACATGCTGATACTCGACGATCGAGAAGAGCCCGTCTTCCAGCTCCAGGGCCATCCCGGGCCGTACGTCGTTCGTGCTGATCATTCGGCTTTCCTCACCTTCGGCGAGCGAGACGATATCGGGCTCAAAGCCCTATCGCCGACAGGCCAACCTCGACGTCCGCCCTGTCGACATGCTCGACGAGGGGCTCTCCGATGTTCTTGAGGAGAACCATCCTCAGCCCTTGTGAGTCACGCTTCTTGTCGAGCCGCAAAAGGTCATGTACGCGATTGTGATCGAGACCGCCAATCTCCACGGGGAGCCCAAACTTCTCGATGGCCGACTCGACTCCGTCGGCGTGACCGAACCCAAGCAGTTTCTCGGAGATCCTCGCCGCGGCGACAGTTCCCAGCGCAACGCTCTCACCATGGGACAGCGGCGAGGCGAACTCGATCGCATGCCCGATTGTGTGGCCGAAGTTCAGATGTGCGCGAACCCCGGTCTCGCGCTCGTCCTCGTCCACGATCCGGGCCTTGACGGCGACCGACCGCCGCACCACCTCCCTCAGATCTGCGTCGTTGCCGCGGGAGCGGAGCAGCTCGAACAGATCTCGGTCTCCTATGAGCCCGGCCTTCAGGACCTCGGCCATCCCCTCGCGCAAGAGCGAAGGCGGAAGCGCGGCCAGTATCGAAAGATCGACGAGAACTCTGGTCGGGTGCCAGAACACGCCGACGAGGTTCTTGCCGGCCAGATTCACCCCGGTCTTTCCGCCGATCGACGCGTCCACGGCCCCAAGGAGCGTGGTCGGCACATGCACCACCTCGACCCCACGGAGCCATGTCGCTGCGACGTAGCCGGCGAGATCGGTGACGGAGCCACCGCCCACCCCGACAACCGCGTCGTGGCGACCTAGGCCGAACTTCGCGAGCGTCTCGTAGACAGACTCGGCCACGTCGAGCGACTTCGCCTCATCTCTGTCCGGCAGACCTATCACCTCCACATTCAGTCCCTGAGATCTCAAGGTGTCTGCTACTCCCAGAGCGACATGCGTCGCCCCCGGCTGGGTCAGCACGGCCACGCGTCGACGATCGGGCCGCTCCGGCAGCAAACGACTTGGCAGCGTGTCGGTTATGAGGACCTCGGTCCGACCGGCGACAGTCAGGGCTTCCACAGATCCTCGATTCTCGCGGCAACCTCTTCCGGAGAGAGCTCGTCGGTCGGGATGCGGTGATCTGCCAGTTCCTCATAGGCAATCGACCTTTCATCGAGGGTCAACTCGAGCAACTCGTGTGGCGGCCTATCGCCTTCCTCCAGGAGGGGGCGACCATGGCTATCCCCAATTCGGGCGGCCAGGGCTTCCGGGCGAGCGTCGAGCCAGACGACTTCTCCCGACCGGGCGATCACGGCCCGATTGGCCTCGTCCATGACGGCACCGCCACCCGTGGCCACGATTCCGCTGGCGCCCTCGAGCTCGGCCACGACTTCTCTTTCCACCCGGCGAAACGCTCTTTCCCCGTGTTCGGTCCAGTAAGACGCGATCGTCGCCCCGACCCGCTGCTCGACGAGATGGTCAGTGTCAGCGAATGGGATACCCAGGCTCGATGCGGCTTTCTCCCCTACCGAGGTCTTGCCCGACCCCATCATTCCGACGAGCCAGATCTTCATCGGGTTATGCGGCGGGCGACTCGTTCCCGGTAGCGATCAACCGATTCGACGAGCTCGCTCATGGTGTCGCCACCGAACTTCCTCTGGATCTCTGCCGCGATCGTCACCGCCATCATCTGCTCGCCCACGACCGCCGCAGCCGGGACCGCGCAAACGTCGGAGCGTTCCCTGACCGCCTGCGCCGGCTCACCGGTCTCCATGTCGACAGTTCGCAGCGGCTGCATCAGGGTGGAGATCGGCTTCATCGCGGCACGGACCCTGACCGGTTTGCCGTTGGTCATCCCTCCTTCGGTGCCCCCGGCCCGGTTGGTCTCCCTGTCCAGGGAGCCCCCTATGCGAACGATCTCGTCGTGGGACTTGGTGCCGGGCAGCCCAGCCACCGCAAAGCCATCGCCGATCTCGACACCTTTGATGGCCGGGATCGACATCATTGCTGCTGCCAGAAGCGCATCTAGGCGTCGGTCGTATTGGACGTGCGAGCCGATCCCGATCGGTATGTCGTAGGCGAGCACCTCGAATACGCCACCCAGCGTGTCACGATCGTCCCGGGCGCGATCGATGGCGTCGATCATGCGCTCAGCTGCGCGTGGGTCGAAACATCTGACTTCACTCTGATCGACCACGACCGCCTGCCCTGGCTGAGGCGGCGGCCCTTGGCTCTCGACGTCTCCAATCGACACGACATGGCTGACGATCTGAACACCGACCTCTTCGAGGAGTCTCTTGGCGAGAACGCCGGCGATTGTCCTCGCTGCCGTCTCCCTAGCCGAGGCTCGCTCGAGGATGTCACGGGCATCGTCGGTGTCGTATTTGATCATGCCTGCCAGGTCTGCGTGCCCGGGTCTGGGTCGGGTTACCTCCTTGCCGGCTTCTCCTGGCTCGGGCGACATGATGGCGCTCCACTTGGGCCACTCCGTGTTGCGTATGACGACTGCCACGGGAGAACCCAGGGTGGCACCGTGACGGACGCCCCCGAGGATCTCGAGCTCATCCGACTCGATTGCCATTCGCTTACCCCGTCCGTAACCGCCTCGTCGTCTGGCGAGCTCCGTCGCGAAGTCATCGACCCCAACCGTGAGACCTTTGGGGAGACCCTCGACAATCGTGACGAGACCCGGCCCGTGTGACTCCCCGGCGGTCAGGAATCTGATCATGGGTAGATGCTAAGCGGGTATGGGTGCAGATCCGATCCCGACGAGGATGATGGCGAGCCACGCGCCGATGATCATGGGGGGGCCGTAGGGCAGCTCGGTCTTCAGCCCGGCACGCCCGGCCACTATCAACCCGACTGCGATCACCCCGCCGATCATGGCTGTCGCAAAGACCGCCTGACCCAAAGTGCCCCACGAGACATAGGCCGTGAAGAGGCCCAGGACCGGAGCCAGCTTCACATCTCCGGCGCCAAAGCCGCGACCACCTGCGACCAGCCAGAGCAGTGTGGCGCCCCCGAAATAGGCACCTGCACCGAGCAAGCCCCGGATGAGCGCTTCGGAGTGTCCGCCCACCAGAGCTGCCAACACCAGAAGCACTGCGAGGAAGAGGCTTCCCCGAAGGTTGAGCCGATCGACGATCCTGAACTCTTCGAGGTCGGTGACGAGGAGGGCCATGGTCAACCCGAGGAAGCCGAGGTAGGGAAGAAGGGCCCAATCGAGCCCGAACGCGTTGTAGAACCCTATGGCGACACCGGCGCCGACCAGCGCAACCACCGGCTCTCTCTGGATGTATCTCCCACAGTTCGAACAACGGAGCTCCAACCAGCTCCGTCTGTGACCGCAACGAGGGCAGGATCCGCTTAGAGGGCGAAGGGGACGGTCGTCGGTCAATCCGTCGACGGCGAGGTCATGAGCGGCCAAGGCGGCCAGGAAACCAATTGCTCCGACGATGAAGAGTGTCACCGCCGGAGCAAGGTAGTGGTTTGGTCGGTCTTTGGTCTGGTTCAGGAGTCGCGAGCGATGTCGCGCATTGCCCCCAGTCGACGCCGTCGCAGCAGCCCGTAGCCCTCTTCCTCGCCCTCATCGGAGCGGTCGAGCTCCGAGAAGACCTTCTCGAGGAAGGCTTCAGTGTCCTCTTCCACGTCGCCGTCGGACTCGTCGTCATCGTCGTCATCGTCGTCGGAGCCGGCAAACTCGTCTTCGGGCTCCTCCCACCAGGATCTGTCGTGATCCAGGTCTTCTGCCGGCTGTTCGGCCACTTCGGCAGGCTCCTTGGTCTCATCGTCGACCTGCCCGACAGGCTCGGTGACCTCGGCGCCAACTCCGGGGATCTGCGACTCGTCTTGCCACATCGTTTCAGGCTCGCCAGCCGGCTCGTAGCCTGCCGGGGCCTCTTGGAGTGACTCTTCGCCATAACCAGCCGGCTGTCCGACGACGTCATCTTGGTCTCCGAAACCGGCCGAATAGTCATACTGGGGCGATTCGGCCTCTGCAGCTTCGACCAGCGGCTCGATGCTCTCTGACTCGGCCGCGACGGGTTCGGTTGCGGGCTCGGCTCCGTGCTCGGATGCCGGGAAATACTCAGGCTCTGAGGTCGCCGGGGTCTGGTAGGCATGCTCGTCGACCATCTCCGTCTGCGCCCTGAGCAGATCGTCCTGCATCAGACGGGCCACCACCCGCGCGGCCCAGAACTCGGTCGTGCCCAGCTCGCGGGCGATGTGGGTCACGCTGGCACCGGCTCCGACCTCGCTGAGCACCTTCCAGGCGTCTCTGCGGATCTTGACTTCTTCGCGGTCGCCCAGATCCCTCAGGAAGGCGATTCTGGCATCCAGATTCGACACCACCTGGCTGACCTCTGCCCAGTCTTCGAGACGCTTTCTCGAATCCTCCAGGACCTGTTCGAGCTCGAAGGGACGGGGACTGCCATACCGGGCCTCTACTCCCTCGGCCACGTCGAAGCTCTCACCATGGAGATTGAGGCGGTAGACGCTCTCGACTGTTATCTCTCGAATCAGGTCGACCACTTCCTGGTCACTGCCATCGAGCTTGCCCGAAGAGATCTGGGCGGGGTCGACCATTTGAGACTTGCGGAAAAGCGTCTCCAGACCATCATCGGTCGTGGTGGTTGCCAGCGTCATTCCGCCGCGGGTGACGAAGACTCGCCCATCCACATCGTTGCCTCGGACCGACACGCAGCCACGCTGGCCCGAGCGAATCAGGAGGCGTAGGACCTCGTCCAGTGATACGAATCCCAAATTGCCGGAAAGAGACACCTTTAGCTCCTTGTTTCTGAAAGCCTCGGGTCCAATTTCGGTATCCCTCCCAACTGTCTTTAGACGTTTCTGGCAGCCTCCACCAAGGGGGCCAAGTCTACGGCTTTGCCCGTCCACCATGAGAAGGAAGCGCGCGCCTGGCGGGCGAGGAACTCCACCCCGTCGACCAGCGGCAACGCGGTAGCCCTCGCCCCTGCCGCCGCGTGGGTGGGCTGGGCCGCGTATGGAAGGTCGATCAAGCCAACGGCCGCCGCGACCACTGAACCCGGCAGAGACTCCCTGTTCATACCGAGAGGGGTCGCATTCACCACCAGAGATCCGGCGATTCCCTCACCCCAGGGGATCGCCCCGCTGAGACCGTACCTGGCGACCAGATTCTCCGAGTTCCGACTCGATCGGGCCGACACGTAGGCCGGGCGGGACCGGATCGTCGCCAAAGCCGCTCTGGCGGTGCTCCCGGAGCCCAATACCAGGAGCGGTGCCTTTTCAGGGAAACGTTCGTCGTCGAAAAGCTCCTCGAATGCAATTGCGTCGGTGGAGTGGGCCTCTACGAGACCGCCCACCCCCCGAAGCGTGTTGACCGATCCCGACGCCCTGGCCGGAGAGGTCAGGTCGTCGGCCAGGGCGCCTGCGGCCGCCTTGAGCGGCATGGTTATGTTGAGACCGGTCAGGGCGCCATGTCGAAGATCCTCAACTGCCTGCTCCAGGATCGATTCATCCGCTCGGATTGCCCTGTATTCGCCACGCAGTCCTGTCAGCTCGAGGGCCTTGGCATGGATCGCAGGTGAGCGGGAGTGGGCTACCGGGTCCCCGAGCAGGGCGAGACGGATCGGCTCGTGCATGGCGCCAGTTTCGCATCCTCAAGGCTGTCGTCGGTCAGGGAAGGATCCCCTCTTCACGCGCCTTGGCGACATTGGCGTTGTGCTCATCGAGGGTCCGGGCGAAGGCATGGTTTCCTTCGAGGTCGGAGAGGACGTAGAACAAGAACTCGGTCTCTGCCGGGGCGGCCGCCGCTGCCAACGAGGCTCGTCCAGGCGCGGCGATCGGCGTCGGGGGCAGACTGGTCGTCGCATAGGTGTTGTAGGGCGAGTCGACCGACCGATCGAATTGACCCACGTCGCGGGTGTCTAGCGCGTAGAGCACGGTTGCATCGATCTCCAGGGCCATTCCCAATGCCAGGCGGTTGTGGATGACACTGGACACGAGCGGCCTCTCCTCCTCGACGCGAACCTCGGTCTCGATCATCGAGGCAACGACCATCCCCTGATAGACCGTGTACCCCAGTTCCTCCCAGGCTGTCCAGTCGATCGAATTGACCCTCTGTTCCATGGTGGAGGCAAGACGCTGAAGAATGTCCTCCGGGCCGACATTCCTCGAGAACTCGTAGGTGTCCGGGAACAGCAAACCTTCCCAATCCCTCAGCTCCCGCTGCTCAGGGAGTTCTCGAAGCGAGGTCGAGACAGAGCCGTCCAGCAATGCTTCTTCGAAATCCGAGTAGTCGTGATCCGTGATCTCGGCCAGCTTTGCCAGGATCTCCTCCACACGGAGACCCTCGATCACAGTCACGCGAAACACCGCGGGCCCCGGCCCGCTGACGAGCATTGCGACGACGTCGGCCGGGTCCATGAGTGTGACCATGTCGTATGTGCCCGCTTGAAGACGTTGGGCCGCATCGACACTTCTGACCGCCACCTCGAACTCGAGGGCGGACCTGACCACACCCTGGGCGGCGAGAAGGGCCCCGATGTCCTGGCCTGACGACCCGCTTGGTATCTCCACGGTCACAGGCTGGCCCGGCTCGACGTCCACCGGCGCGTTGCCGACGTCGTCTGAGCCGATGGCCTGGCCCACCTGTCTCCCCAGGTAGGAGGCACCTCCGATGACAACCACGGCGGACAGAGCGACGATTCCGACGATCGTCACGGCGCGCGTTGCCCTCGCCCATGCCGGGCGCTCGGGTACGGGGTCGAATGTCACGTTCTCGCCCTTATCGACGTATCAGCTGTCATGTGAGTTCCCATTGCCCGCCAGTTGGTCCAGATATGCCTGGAGAATGATGGCAGCAGCCACCTTGTCGACTGTTTCACGTCGCATTCGACGTTTCATGCCCGATCCAAGGAGTGCTTCCTCGGCGATCCTGGAAGTGAATCGCTCGTCGACATACACCACACCGAGACCGGTTGCGTCGCAGAGCTCATCGCCCAGTCGACGTGCCCCCTCGGCAGCACCTCCCTCCCGACCGGACAGACCGGTGGGAAGTCCGATTATCAGCGCGGCTACGTCGTATGTGGAAACGAGATCTCTGACGCGGCCGATGATCTCGTGGCGCGGCACCACCTCCAAAGGACGTGCGGTGAGTCCCAAACCGTCCGAGATCGCCAGCCCGACGCGTTTGGTTCCGTAATCGATTCCCAGATAGCGGGCCACGTTTCAGAGGTTTCCCAGGGCGCTCTCGGCCTCGGCACGGACGAGGTCGAGGGCCTCGTTCATCCGATCTCCATGAGGCCCACCAGCCTGGGCGAGTTCGGGGTCACGTGATCCACCACCACCAAGGACTCCTGCGGCCTTGGCAATGACCTCTCCCGCAGAGACGCCCTGCTCTACCAACTCCTTGGAGGCGACGCCGATCAGAGAGCCCTTCCCGTCGGCGGTGGCCCCTAGCACGATCAGTCCGGGGCCGCTCAGCTTCTCCCTGACACCCAGGCCGAGCTGACGTAGCTCGTTTCCACCGAGCTCGCCGGCACTGTCGACCACCAGCCGGAAGTCTCCAACTTGTCCGGCCTTTGCTGCCAGCTCATCGGCAAGCGAGCTCCTCCTCTGGCTATGGATCGCATCGAGTTGTTCTTCCAGGCCGGCGACTCTCTCCAGCAGCGCATCGACCCGAGCAGGCACCTCTGCAGGGGGGGCTTTGAGCAGTCCTCCCGTGTTCGCCAGAGCCTGTCTCACCTCGACCAGATGGCTATATGCACTCATCCCGGTCAGAGCTTCGACTCGTCTCAGGTTGGAGCCGATCGATGACTCAGATGTGAGGATCAGAGGTCCGACCTGCCCCGCGGTGGATGTGTGGGTCCCCCCGCAGAACTCCGTTGAGAACTCCCCCACCTGCACCACCCGCACCCTCTCACCGTATTTGTCCCCGAAGAAGGCGATCGCACCCATCTCCTCGGCTTGATCCTTCGTGGTCTCGATCGTGGTGACCCGGGAGTTCTCGACGAGTCTCTCGTTGACTTCACCTTCGATGACTGCCAGGTCTTCACGCGGGACTTGCGAGAAGTGGGAGAAGTCGAAGCGAAGTCGCCCTGGCTCGACCAGGGAACCGGCCTGGTTTGCATGGTCCCCGAGCACATCTCGGAGCGCCCAGTGGAGGACATGTGTGCCGGTATGGCTCTTCCTGATCGCCTCGCGCCGAGGGCTGTCGATGGTCGCCCGCGCCGGCTGGCCGACAGCAAGCCGCCCCTTGATGACCCTCGCGCTATGACCATGGAGACCCTGGATGACATGCCGGGTGTCCGAGACCACCGCCGTTCCGGTGTCCGTCTCGATGAGGCCGCTATCCCCCACTTGCCCACCTGCCTCGGCATAGAAGGGCGTCTTGTCGAGAAACAACTCCACGACCTGTCCTTCCTCGGCGCTGTCGACCACTTCACCGTCAAGGACCATCGAGAGAATCGACCCGTCAGACGTTTCGAAGTCGTAACCGACAAACTCGGTGAGACCGTGGTGATCGATCACGTCTCGGTAGACCTCCGCGGCCTCGATTGTCTCAACCCCCTTCCATGCTGCTCGGGCACGCTCACGTTGCGCCTGCATCTGGCTCTCGAACTCCGCCACATCAACGTCGACCCCGCGCTCCGCGGCGATTTCTTTTGTCAGATCGATAGGAAAGCCGTAGGTGTCGTGGAGCTTGAACGCGATCGAGCCGCTCAGCCTGCTGGTTTCGTCGGTCAACTCGGTGTCGAGGAGTTGATGTCCCGAGTCGAGCGTCTTCCTGAACTTCTCCTCCTCCCGCGTCACGACGTCGAGAATGAAGTCCTTTCGCTCCTCGAGATCCGGATACCCATCGCTCATGGCTTCAACGGTGGCCTCAATCAACCGTGACATGACAAGTCCCGAGCCGCCGTACTGCCAGGCGTGTCGCACCGCGCGTCTCAAGACCCGACGCAGGACGTATCCACGGCCGTCGTTGGACGGGATCACACCGTCTCCGATCAGGAAGGTCACCGTGCGGCCGTGGTCCGCAAGGATTCGCAGCGAAACGTCGGAGCCTTCGCCCGCGCCGTACTCGAGGCCGGTGTATGCCTCGGCCGCCCCCAGCACGTGACTTGTCGTGTCGATGTCGAAGACCGAAGGGACGTCTTGTAGTACGGCGGCGATCCGGTCGAGGCCCATGCCGGTGTCGATGTTCTTCGCGGGGAGATCACCGACGACGTGATAGGGCTCGTCCTGGATGTTCTGCATGAACACCAGGTTCCAGATCTCGATGTAGCGGTCCTCGTCCCCACCGATCGGCCCGCCTTCGGCGCCGAACTCGGGACCGCGATCCCAGAAGATCTCCGAACTGGGCCCACAAGGCCCCGGTACACCCATCTGCCAGAAGTTGTCCTTGCCACCCCGCTGGACTCTTTCGGCCGGCACACCGACGTCGTCTATCCAGATCGCCTCAGCCTCGTCGTCTGTCTCGTGAACCGTGTACCACATGCGCTCTGGGTCGAGCCCGAGGACCTCGGTGCAGAATTCGTAGCCCCAAGGAATCGCCTTTTCCTTGAAGTAGTCACCGAAAGAGAAGTTGCCGAGCATCTCGAAGAACGAGAGATGACGCTTGGTCGTCCCGATGATGTCGATGTCCACCGTTCGGACGCACTTCTGCACCGACACGGCACGATCCCAGGGTGGATCCTCCTCTCCCAGGAAGTAGGGCTTGAACGGCACCATCCCGGCGTTCGTCATGAGCAACGTCGGATCGACAGGTATGAGCGACGCCGACGGTCTGACCTCGTGGTCTCTCTCGGCGAAGAAGCTGGTGAATGCTTCGCGAATCTGATTGCTCTTCAAGTGATCTTCCCGGATCGGGTGGAGCCCGCGAGGTTAACGACCGGCCGGGCCAGGGCCGACTCGATTAGTCCGTTTGGGTGTCGGCAGGCTCGGGGCTGGGCGAAGCCTCTTTGCGCAGTTTTGCCTCGGCGCCCAATTCGACTCCCAACTCCCGGAGCTGAATTGGCTCGACCCAGGTCGGAGCCCCGGTCATCGGATCCTGCCCACTCTGCGTCTTTGGGAACGGAATCACCTCCCGTATCGAAGGCTCGTTTTGCAGAACCATGACGAGACGGTCGATCCCGAAGGCAAAGCCCCCATGGGGAGGTGTCCCATACTGGAGTGCCTCGAGGAACCATCCAAACCGTCGCTCCGCGGTCTCTTCGTCGATACCGAGGATCTCGAAAACCTGTCGCTGCACGTCGGGATCATGGATCCTGATCGAGCCGCTGCCCAGTTCCACTCCGTTGAGGACCACGTCATAGGCTCTCGAGATTGCGTTCTCCGGATCATCTCTCATCTGATCGATCGACGCCGGTGAAGTGAACGGGTGGTGGGAGAAGGTGATCTCACCGTCCTCGTCCTCCTCGAACAGGGGAAAGTCCACCACCCATAGAAAGGCCAGCTCCGCGTGACCCTGGGGCCTTCCGAGATCGAGACGGAGGCCACCCAGTACATCAACCACAGTCCTCCACTTGTCGGCCGCGATCAATATCACGTCGCCCGGCCCCGCATCCAACTGCTCGATCAGGCCCTTTGTCTCGGTATCGCTGAAGAACTTGGCCACAGGCGACCGGACGGCTCCGTCCTCCTCGACCACGACCCAGACGAGACCCTTTGCCCCCAACTCCTTGGCCCGGTCCGTGATCGCATCCGCCCGGCTCCTGGGCCATTCCTGAGGCCCGGCATTGATCGCCTTGACAGTCCCGTCATCCTCCAGGGCACTGCTGAATACGCCAAAGCCCGTGTCTGCGAAGACGTCCGACAGGTCGGTTATCTCCATGGCGAACCTCAGGTCGGGCTTGTCGGTCCCGAAGCGGTTCATGGCGTCCCGCCAAGTGAGACGTTGGAAAGGTGTGGCAATCTCGATTCCTCGAAGGTCGCGGACGACCTCGGCCAGCACGGTTTCGATCGTATCCAGGACGTCGTCTTCTGCCCAGAAAGCTCCCTCGAGGTCCAGTTGGGTGAACTCGAGTTGGCGATCGGCTCTGGAATCCTCGTCCCGATAGCACCGGGCAATCTGGAAATAGCGCTCGACACCCGAGATCATCAAGAGTTGCTTGAACAGCTGTGGCGACTGGGGAAGAGCGTAGAACTCCCCTTGCTGGAGGCGGGACGGAACGAGCATGTCCCGAGCCCCCTCCGGGGTGGAGTTGACCAATGTCGGGGTCTCGACCTCGAGAAACCCCTCCCCGTCCAGGGTTCGCCGTATGGCCGCAGTGGCCTTTGACCGTGCCCTCAGGTTGGCCGCCATACGCGGCCGCCGGAGATCGAGATAGCGGTGCTTCAAACGCACCATCTCGTCCACATCCCTCCGATCGTCGAGCATGAACGGCAGTGTCTTGGACGGCGCCAGGATCTCGATATCGGCTGCGCCTATCTCGACATCGCCGGTTGGAAGCTCCGGGTTCTCCGTGCCTTCGGGTCGACGACGAACCTCACCTGTCACCCGCACGCAGAACTCCATCCTCAGGTCGTGGACACTCGGGTGCTCCTCGGGATCGACGACGACCTGTATCAGCCCGGAAGCGTCCCTGAGGTCGAAAAACTCCACGCCTCCGTGATCACGCCTTCGCTGGACCCAACCGGCCACCGTGACTCTCGAGCCGGCATCGTCGGCGCCGAGCTCGCCTGCTCGGTGGGTTCTCATCGGGCTGTTCTGAACCAACTGGAAACCTCCTCGAGGGGCCGCTCGGCCCTCCCGTCACGTGTCTGAATGTCGACCGGCTGCCCGTCGCCTCTCCAAACGAGGACGACAGGGGCCCCGGCTCGGGACGCCGTCCGAAACTGAGCCTTGACCGAACGGCCCTCGGTGTCGAAGTCGACTCGGAGCCCGTCTCGTCTCAAACTCGAGGCAGCGATCAGTGCGTCTGCGGGCCCGGTCTCGGAGACCAGATAGGCGTCCAGGGGTGTATCGATCTCCTGGCCGACGGACAACATGATTCGGTCCACGCCCAAGGCAAAGCCGACCCCGGGAGCTCTCCGCCCTCCGATGGCCTCGGCGAGGCCGTCGTAGCGTCCTCCGCCACCCACCGCGTTCTGGGCGGCATCCAGGGCCCGACCGACGTACTCAAATGCAGTTCGGGTGTAGTAGTCGAGGCCGCGTACCAGCCCATCGTCCTCGACATAGGGAACCTCGAGCTCCGCGAGCAGGCGCTTCACTGTTTCGTGGTGCTCGGTACAAGAGTCGCAGAGGTGATCGATCATCCGGGGATGGTCGACGAGTTTTGGGCCATCGGCCTTCGAGTCGAGGACACGCAGGGGATTCTTGTCGATCAGCTCTGCCGAGCTGTCGGTCAGCTCCGACTCCTTCGCCCTCAGATAGGAGCGCAGCTCATCTACGAAGACCGGTCTGCATTCGGAGTCGCCGAGACTGTTGATCGTCAATTCGAGCTCAGGCACACCGATGTCTGTGAGATACCGAAAGCCCAGCTCGATGACCTCGGCATCGGCTTCCGGGCTCTCCACATCCATGTATTCCACGCCGACCTGGAAGAACTGGCGCCGCCTACCGGCCTGAGGGCGTTCGTATCTGAAGAAGGGGCCGGAGTAGGCAGCCTTCCAAGGTCCTTGATGGCCAGAATTGAGAAAGGCGCGCACCACTCCCGCCGTCCCCTCCGGGCGAAGGGTCACCGAGCGTCCCCCCTGATCGGTGAAGGTGTACATCTGTTTGGTGACTACCTCGGTGGTATTGCCTACACCCCTCTCGAAGAGGTCGGTCGACTCGATCACCGGAATGAGCACCAGCGGGTAGCCATATCTCTCCGCCCAGCTCTCCCATTGGCGAAGAGCAGCACGCCAGGACTCGGACTCGGGCGCGAGAACGTCATCGGTGCCTTTGGGAGGCTGGAAGCTCATGAATGCGGGAGGTTACCGGCGGAAAGAGGTCAAACCCATCTGGGTTCTCAGACCAGATTCTGAAGGAACGGATTGAACTGTCTCTCCCGTCCGATCGATGTGTCGGGCCCGTGCCCCGGGAGCACTCTCACGTCGTCCTCGAGAGTGAGCACCTGGGACTTCATCGAGCTCATCAGATCCTCATATGAGCCCCCCGGAAGGTCGGTCCTGCCGACACTTCCGGCGAACAACTGGTCTCCGCTGAAGAGGATTCCTTCGTCTTCCCAGTAAAAGCAGCAATGCCCGGGGGTGTGCCCCGGAGTCAGACGCACCTCGAGCTCGACCCCGGCGAGATCGAGGCGCTGACCGTGCTCCAGGTGCTCGAACTGGTCGGGCAGGTCATATTCACCCGGAGGCGTCATGCCGAAGATCCGTTCGAGTTGCTCGATGGGATGGAGAGTGAGGAAGTCATCGTCGGGATGGACATAGGTCTTGGCTCCGGTCCTGGCCGAGAGGCGACCTGCGCCACCGGTGTGATCGATGTGGCCGTGGGTCAGGAGGATCCCGACTACCGCCACATCCAGCTCGGCCAGATGGCGGCCGACCGCTTCGGGGTCAGGCGGTGCATCCACCACGAACCCCTTTCCCCCGGGCCCGTCGGCAACGACCCAGGCGTTGGTCTCGGTCACCCAAACGGGAATCTGTCTGATCAGCAGGCTCATCACGATCCCGCCGGGTCGGTCGCCAGTCTGAACGCGGAGTAGACACCGTCGACACCTCTGATGTCCGACAACAGCCTGGGGAGCTGGCTCGGATCGGATAGCTCGACCTCGTATTTCAGGACAGCCACCCTGCCCTCTCCGACGAGTGTCGAAGACGCGGTGATGTTGCCCCCCGTATCGCTGATCACCGATGTCACGTCTCTGAGGAGTCGCGTCCGGTCCAGGGCCTCCACCTGGATCCACACCACGAAGGGGCCCGCTGCGCTTCTCGGCCAGCTGACTTCGACGGCTCTCTCCCGGCGCTCCGCGAGCGACGCGACATTGGTGCAGTCGGCCCTATGAACGGAAACTCCGCGACCAACCGTGACGTATCCAACGATGGGATCGCCCGGAACCGGCGAGCAACAGCGGGCGAGATGCACCAGCATGTCGTCCTGGCCTTCGACGACCACATCTGCCGATTCGCTGGGACGGGCGCGTCGAAGGGGGCGGAAGAGATCGTCCCCTGTTTCGGGCTCGAGTCGTCGGTGCAGGCGAACGGACACGGAGTCGAGCGAGACGTTGCCCTCGCCAAGGGAGGCGATGAGAGTGTGTGCATCCTTTTGCCCCAACTCCGTCGCTATGGCGTTGAGGTGCTCCTCACGCTCGGAGGCGCTGAGCTCGGACGCCTCTTTTCTCAAGAGTGAGTTGATCATGTCACGACCCTCGGATATGGCCTGATCACGTCGCTCCTTCTGGAACCACTGCTTGATCTTCGACTTGGCCCTTCCGGTGCGGACGAGTTTCAACCAGTCGCGACTTGGGCCGGCATCAGGTGAATTCGAGGTGAGAATCTCGACTATGTCTCCAGATTCGAGACGTGTCGACAGTGGCACCAGCCTCCCGTTCACCCTCGCCCCAACGCACCTGTGACCGACCTCGGTGTGGACCGCATAAGCGAAGTCGACGGCGCTTGCTCCCTTGGCCATCTCCTTGACATCACCACCCGGTGTCAGAACGAAGACCTCGTCCTGGTAGAGGTCGAGCTTCAGGTTGGCCAGGAACTCTTCCGGATCTTCGTCGAAAGCCGAGATCTCCATCGGGACGCTTCTGCCCAGGTCGCCCTCCTTGTAACGCCAGTGGGCAGCGATACCGGCCTCGGCGCGCCGATGCATCTCTTCTGTTCGGATCTGGACCTCCAGTGGCTTGCCGTCAGGGCCAATCACCGTGGTGTGCAACGACTGGTAGAGATTGATCTTGGGCATCGCGATGTAGTCCTTGAATCGCCCGGTCACGGGCACCCAATGGCTGTGGACCAGCCCCAGGGCGGCATATGAGTCTCTTGTGGTCCGGGTGACTATCCGAATACCGATCAGGTCGTAGATGTCCTCGAAGGGCCGGTTCTGCTCGATCATCTTTCGGTAGATCGAATACTGGTGCTTAGGCCGCCCGGTGACATCCGCCGTGATGCCGGCATCCTCGAGCATCCCGCCGATCTCGGTGACCATCTTTTCGATGAAGGCCTCCCGCTCCGGTGCTCGCTCGGCCAGCTTTGCCTGGATCTCCGCATTCGGGCCGGGGAAGAGGATGGCGAAGCAGCGATCCTCGAACTCATGCTTGATCTCCTGGACGCCAAGACGATGGGCCAGGGGTGCATAGACGTCGAGCGTCTCCTGGGCGACGCGTATCTGCTTCTCCTCGCGGAGGGCATAAGCCGTCCTCATGTTGTGCAGCCGGTCGAACAGTTTGATGATGAGCACGCGGACGTCCTGAGCCATTGCCACGACCATCTTTCGGATCGTCGCCGCCTGAGCCTGCTCGCGATTGGAATAGCGAACACGGTCCAGCTTGGTCACACCGTCGATAAGCCGAGCGACCTCATCGCCGAACTCCTTGGCGAGCTGAGCAATTGTGAGATCGGTGTCCTCGACCGTGTCGTGGAGGAAGGCAGCGATGATCGTGTCCTCGTCGAGGCCGTATTCGGCCAGGACCAAGGCAACGGCCAGCGGGTGCGTGATGTATGGATCTCCGGTCTTGCGGATCTGACCTGCGTGGGCATCCCGGGCCATCTCATAGGCGCGTCTCAGACGTTCGCTGTCGCCCTCGGGATGGTGCTCGCGGAACGCGTTGAGGACGTCGGCCAGACTGGGAGCCGTGCCGGGTTCAGTCGTAGCTGGCGAGGGCATGGAGGGGTACTCCGTCGACTCGCTCCGCCCCACCGAGGAACGCCAGCTCGATGAAAACCGAGAATCCGATCACGTCTGCGCCCAGACGTCTGAGCAGGCTGACCGCTGCGGCGGCTGTCCCCCCGGTGGCGATCACATCATCCACCAGCAAGACTTTCTCTCCTTCGAAGACGGCGTCCGTGTGCAGCTCGAGGGCGTCGATGCCGTATTCCAGCTCATAGTCCTCTCGAACCGTTTGATACGGCAGCTTTCCCGGCTTCCTGATCGGGATGAAACCCGCCCCGAGACGGTCGGCGACCGGTGTCGCCAGAGTGAAGCCCCTTGCCTCGATTCCGGCGACCTTTGTGATGCCCTTGTCCACGTATGGCTCGGCCAACGCAGTGATGAGACTGGAGAAAGCGTCAGCGTTGGCGAGAACGGGAGTGATGTCCTTGAAGACGATCCCTGGCTCGGGGAAGTCCGGTATGTCTCGGATCAGGTCGGTGACGTTGTTCACAAGGAGAGTCTACGGTGCCTTCAGCGTCTTCCAGCTTTGATCCGGCGCTCGACCCATTCGGCTCTCTCCTGCCACTCCTCCTCCCGCTCCTTGAGCGTGGCCAGGATCGGAGCGGCAAAGAAGATCGATGAGTACGTCCCTGCTGCTATCCCGACGAAGAGAGCGAGGGCGAAGTCGAGGAGTGTCGACGCTCCGAGGATAAACGAGCCAACGAACAGGATGCTTCCCACGGGGAGGAGAGAGGTCAGAGATGTAGCCAGAGATCGAGCCAGAACCGAGTTCATGGCCTGGTTGACGATCTCGGTATAGGTCTTCTCCTCTTCTATCTCGACGAGTTCCTCCACCTTGTCGAAGACCACCACGGTGTCGTAAAGCGAGTACCCCAGGATCACCAGGATCGCCACCACGGTGCCCGGAGAGACCGGGAAGCCAGTCAGCGAATAGACCCCGATTGTTATCAGCAGATCATGGAAGAGGGCGGCGAGGCCGGCCAGGGCCATCTTGAACTCGAGACGCCAGCTGATGAACAGAACCACCGCCCCCAGGAACACCCCGAGAGCTATCAGGGCTCGCCGGGCAACCAACGCGCCAAAGGACGGGCCCACCGTCTCCACAGAGATCTCGTCCTCACCGGCTTCTGTGACGGAACTGATTGCCTCTATGGCGGCGCCTTCGGTCTCCGTATCCAATTCCCTGGTCGTGACCCGTACAGCAGCGCCATCGTCCAGTTCCTGAATCGTGGCCTCTTGAACCCCGATCTCGAAGAACGCTTGTCTGACCTCGGAAACATCGGCCCCGGCGGGATTGGGTGCCTGTATCGACAGACCACCGACGAACTCGATGCCCAGGTTGAGTTGACGAATTCCCAGGCTCGCCAGGGCCACAACCAGGATCACGGCCGAGATGGTGAACCAACGCCGTCGGTTGCCGACGAAGTCGATTTCCGTCTCGCCGCGATTCAGACGACCGAGGACGCTCATTGAGCCGCCCCTTCGATCGAGAACCATCCGCCGGTCCCCAGTGGTGAACGTGCCAGCAGGGCCACGGCGCGCCGGGTGTACGAGCGGGCGATGACTATGTCGAGCACAGTGGCGAGGCCAAGTGCGATAGCAAATCCTTTTACTGCCCCCACCGCGAGAGCCCAGAGGAGGGCCGCGGCGAGAAGCGAGACGGTATCGGCGGTCAGGATCGTCCGGTAGGCCAGTTTGAAGCCTTCATCGGCGGCTTCCTCGACCGGAAGCCCCTCCCTGATCTTCTCCTTCAGCCTCTCGTAGTAGACGATGTAGCTGTCAGCGGTGATGCCAACCGACACGATGATCCCGGTGACACCCGCGAGAGTGAGTGTGAGGCCCTGCCACTCGCCGAGCAGGCCGAATAGAGCTATCAGGAGAGAGGCAAAGACTGTCAGGCCGACGATGGCCACCAAACCGAGAGACCTGTATATGACCAATACGACGATCGCCACCAACGCCAGACCGAGCAGTCCCGCCATGACTCCCGACTGGAGCGAGTCGGTGCCGAGCGTCGCCGAGACCTTCTGCACGGCGGAGATCTCGAACGCCACGGGGAGTGAGCCGTACCTGAGGACTACGGCCAGGTCGTTCGCCTCCTGTTGGGCGTCCTCAGCGCCGCCGACGGTTATGAGGGCACTCCCACCGGTGATACCCGTGTCAGGTGAAACTCCCGGATTGACCTGAGGAGCCGAGATGACCTCAGCGTCGAGCACGATCGCGATCTGTCGCCGCGGGTCCCCCGGCGGGAAGCCAGCCGCGTCGGCGGTCATATCGGCGAACAGATCGCCGCCTTGGCTGCTGAGATCGAGGCTCACCGCCCATGTGGCGCTCTGGGTGTCGAACAACGGTATGGCATCGGCCACATCCGACCCCTGCAGACGAGCCGGGCCCACTAGGAGGACTTGGGGCCCAAAACCGCTGTCGTAGGGAAGGTAAGACTCCTGATCGATGGAATCCTCGAGGGTCAGCCCGGTGGCCGGATCGATGTTCGGGTCGTCACTTCCCACGAGCGGGCCGGTCAGACCGGCAATAGCATCCAGGACCGGTCGGAATGAGAGGCGCCCGGTCTGACCAACTGCCTCGATCGCACGCTGCTCATCTTCGACACCCGGCAGCTGGACCACCACGGTGTCATCACCGGAGATGGCGATGTCCGGCTCTTGCACCTCACCGAAGGCTTCGATACGACGGTTGATGATGTCGGTAGCGACCTGGAGTAGGTCGGGATCGGTGCCATCCGGGGCGGTCAGGACGACGGAGGTCCCCCCCTGGAGGTCCAACCCAAGGCGGGGAGTCAATCCGGCTGCGGTGGCGGCTGCAAGACCCCCCCAGGCGATCAACAAGACCACTATGAGCCCGACGACACGACGAGTCATGTCTGTGCCTCAGCCGGCTTCACGCGCGTTCTTCGTCCCCCAGACGGGCTCCGATCGCCCGGCGTGACACCCGGACCTGTCCTTCTTCGACTCGAAGCACGACGCTGTCCTCGTCCAAACGGACCACCTTTCCGTGGATCCCGCCGACCGTCCGGACTTCATGACCGAGCTCCAGTGATTGAGCGAGCTCTTCCTGCTGTCTCGTCCTCTTTCTCTGCGGTCGGATGATCAGGAAGTAGAAGACCCCGACCATCAGTGCCAGAAAGATGATGGACGGCAACGCGCTCCCGGTCGCCTCCTGTGCCAGCACGACAGATTCCACGGTTCCTCCGAGGGATAGTAAGAAGAGTTGAGGTTAGGCAGCGCAGGATATCTAGGGCGAACCGCTCTCCCTCGCTACTTTCAGCTCATCGATGTGACTCTTCAGGCGTCCGGCTTCGATGGCTTCCCTGGCCCCGGCCACCAGATCGAGAGTGTATTGGAGGTTGTGAATGGTGAGGAGACGCTGGGCGCTCAGCTCTCTCATCCTGATCAGGTGACGGAGATACGCCTTCGAGTATCGCGAGCAGGTGAGACATCCGCACTCTTCATCTATCGGCGTTTCATCATTCTCGAACTCGGACCTGTTCACATTGAAGTCACCGAAACGGGTCAGTGCCTTCCCGTGACGGGCCAGTCTCGTGGGCAGCACGCAATCGAACATGTCCGCTCCCCTCTCGATTGCATCGAGCAGACCGTCGGTATCTCCGAGCCCCATGACGTATCTGGGTTTGTCCTCGGGCAGTTCGGCGACCGCGGCGGCTAGAGCCCGTCTTCGATCTTCGGCGGACTCGCCCACCGACAGGCCGCCGATCCCGAACCCGTCGAAACCGAGCGCCGACGTCAGCCGAGCGCTCTCGGCTCGGAGCTGGTCGTTGATCCCGCCCTGGACGATCCCGAAAAGAGCCTGATCCTTCTTGTCGTGAGCCTCGAGACAGCGCTCCGCCCATCGCAGGGTGCGACGCATCTCGGCCTCGACCTTCTCCTCAGGTGCGGGCAGCCCGACGCACACGTCCAACACCATGGCGATATCGGGGCCCAACTGCTGTTGAACCATCACCGCGTCTTCCGGTGATAGCTGCACCGTCTGACCGTCGTAGATGGACTTGAAGGTCGCTCCCGACTCGTCGATCTCAGGGTCCAGCGAGAAGATCTGGAATCCACCCGAGTCCGTGAGGATCGGTTTGTCCCAGGACATGAACTCATGGAGGCCACCGAGCTCACCGATGAGCTCCGATCCCGGTCGCAGCATGAGGTGATAGGTGTTGGCGAGGACGATCTCGGTACCGAGGCTCTCGAGGTCGTCGGTGTCTACCGTCTTGACCGCGGCTCTCGTTCCCACAGGCATGAAGGCCGGTGTTCTCACCTCTCCGTGGGGCGTATGGAGCACTCCCGAGCGGGCTTGCCCTTCGGTGGATTTCGATGACCACGTGACCGCCGGCATCGACACAAGGCTAGGGGCGGATCACTCCTGGCCGACACGAGGTCGATTCGTAGCGGCGAGTCTCGAGACGAAGAATCCGAACACGAGACAGCTGGTGACGACTGTTGCCCGATCGACCACGAAGAAGAGGACTTCTCCCTCCATCAGGGTGGGCCCAGGCGGCCACCCGAGAGTCCAATAGAAGGCGATGATGATGAGAAGAGGGATCATTGACCAGCCCGCGATCGCACCACGGGATGGAGTCGCCGTCTGCCTTTGAGATGCCGCCATACCGAATACGAGACCTGCAGCCATGAGAGTCAACAGATAGACAAGGAGGGCACCACGCGGGTAGCGGAACTCGGCGCCTGCGGTGGTGCGGATCTCGGTGAACTGATCGCCGGCCCACCAGATCAGAGCGAAGCCGAGGATCGTCAGGAAACCCACGTAGAACCAGATTCGGTAGTTGCGAGAGCCAGATGTGGTCATGCCATTGCCCTCGTTCCGAACCTAGCCAAACGCCGGCATGGGTTTGGGGCGTTGTTGCGTCTGGTTGGTGGTGTTTGGGTTGTTGTCCCGGGTTTGGTGGTGTGTGGTTTCGGTGTTCTGGTTTGGGGGGGTGTGGGGAAGGGGTCACCCCCTAGGGTTT
>JAHEJW010000041.1 GCA_024638655.1 bacterium
CAACCCGATCAGACAACACCTTCGTAATCGCAGCAGTCAACGTCGTCTTCCCATGATCAATATGACCCATAGTCCCAACATTCACATGCGGCTTCGTACGCTCAAACTTCGCCTTCGCCATCTCTTGGCTTCTCCTCTGTCTCTCTGTCTTTCCTGAAACCCTTACAACTCGCCCGATTTCATCAGGCAGCAACGTGATCGCATCACGACTCGCCCCGACGGTGCGACACGATCTCCTCAGCGATCGAGTCGGGCACGTCCTGGTACGAGTTGAACTGCATCGAGTAGGTCGCCCTGCCTTGCGTCTTTGAACGCAGATCGGTGGCGTACCCGAACATCTCCGACATGGGCACCTGAGCCTTGATCACCTGGCTGTTGCCACGTTGTCTCATCCCCTCGACCCGGCCACGACGGGAGTTGATGTCACCGATGACGTCTCCCATGTACTCCTCGGGAGTGGTCACCTCGATGTCCATGACGGGCTCCAGGAGCTTGACGCCGGCCTTCCTGGCAGCCTCCTGGAGGGCCATCGAACCGGCGATCTTGAAAGCCATCTCCGAGGAGTCGACATCGTGGGAGGAGCCATCGATCAAAACGGCCCTCACGTCGACTAGCGGGTATCCGGCCAGGATGCCCTGATCGAGGGCTTCCTCGATACCGGCGTCCACCGACGGGATGTACTCCTTGGGGACGGAGCCACCCTTGACCTGGTCGACGAACTCGTAGCCGCCCCCAGGCCCTGTGGGCTCGAGATTGATGACGACATCGGCGTACTGACCTTTGCCACCGGTCTGCTTGACATGCTTGTACTGGACCTTCTCGATGCCCTTCCTGATGGTCTCGCGATATGCCACCTGAGGCTTGCCGACGGTGGCATCGACCTTGAACTCACGAAGCAGACGGTCGACGAGCACCTCGAGATGGAGCTCGCCCATTCCCGAGATGATGGTCTGGCCGGTCTCCTCGTCACTTCGGACAAGGAAGGTCGGGTCCTCTTCGGCGAGCCGCTGTAGTGACAGTGAGAGCTTCTCCTCATCGGACTTGGTCTTGGGCTCGATAGCGACCGAGATGACGGGTGCGGGGAACTCCATTGACTCGAGCTGGATCGGAGCCTTCTCGGCGGAGAGCGTGTCACCGGTGGTGGTGTCCTTGAAGCCGATGCCGGCCACGATGTCTCCGGCAAAGACGTCGTCGACGTCCTCCCGGTGATTGGCGTGCATGCGAAGGATGCGGCCGACGCGCTCCTTCTTGCCCGTCGTGGTGTTGAGCACCGTGTCTCCCTTGGCCATGTGTCCCGAGTAGACGCGAAAGTAGGTGAGCTTCCCGACATGGGGGTCGCTCATGATCTTGAAGGCGAGAGCGGCGAAAGGCTCGGAGTCGGTGAGCTCCCGGTGCAACACGACCTCCTCGTCCCCGGGCTTGAAGCCCTTGACAGCTGGCAGGTCGGCCGGACTCGGCAGGTAGGCGACGATGGCGTCGAGCAGCAGCTGGACGCCCTTGTTTTTGAACGCCGAACCACAGAAGATCGGGGTGAACTCGCTGGCCAGGGTTCCGGCACGGACGCCTTGCTGGATCTCCTTCGACGTCAGATCCCCGTTCTCCAGATATGCCTCGAGGAGCTCCTCCGAGGTCTCGGCAACGGTCTCGACCAGTTGCTCGCGATACTTGGCGGCGGTGTCGGCCAGGTCTTCGGGGGTCTCGATGGTGTCCCATTGCTTCCCGTCGTCCCCGTGCCATATGTGGGCACGCATCTCGACGAGGTCGACGACCCCTTTGAAGTCGCCCTCCTTGCCGATTGGGATCTGCATCACCAGCGGCTTGGCGCCGAGACGGTCGACTATGGAATCGATATCTGCATAGAAGTCGGCGCCTGTCCGGTCCAGCTTGTTGATGAAACAGATGCGGGGCACGTGGTAACGGTCGGCCTGACGCCACACTGTCTCGGACTGGGGTTCGACGCCGGCGACACCGTCGAAGACGGCCACGGCGCCGTCGAGTACGCGCAACGCGCGTTCAACCTCCACGGTGAAGTCGACGTGGCCGGGCGTGTCGATGATGTTGATGACGTGCTCGTGCCAGATGCAGGTGGTGGCGGCCGACGTGATGGTGATGCCGCGCTCCTGCTCCTGCTGCATCCAGTCCATGGTGGCCGAGCCTTCATGGACCTCGCCGATCTTGTAGTTACGGCCGGTGTAATAGAGGATGCGCTCAGTCAGAGTGGTTTTGCCCGCGTCGATATGAGCCATGATCCCGATGTTTCGGGTACGGCTCAGGGGCACCTCTCTCAGATGATGCAGCGCGTTGTCGTTGCTCATTTCTTCTTCTATTGCTCCGGCTCGCTATTTCCTTGTTAACGCGGCTTGCTACGAGCAAGCCGTGGGCAGTTCCTGCGGAACCGCTGCGTCGCGTTCCGTGGGTTCGGGGCCCGAGCCTTTTGGGACCCGCCTAGCGGAACACCTCAGTTGTCAGTTCTCTTCTCAGCTACAGCCGGCATGGAGTTTCACGAAGTGAAATCTCCACTCCGTCGCTCAAAGGCGACGGACTACCACCGGTAGTGGGCGAAAGCTTTGTTGGACTCCGCCATCTTGTGAACGTCTTCCTTTCGCTTCACCGCTGCTCCGGTGTTGTTGGAAGCGTCCAAAATCTCGTTGGCGAGGCGAAGAGCCATTGTCGGCTCCCGTCTCTGTCGGGCAAAGTTGACCAGCCAGCGGATGGCGAGGCTGCTCTGCCGTCTCGGTGGCACCTCCATCGGCACCTGGTAGGAGCTGCCTCCCACCCGCCGAGACCGAACCTCGACTTGGGGTCGGATGTTGTCGACGGCCCGCTTCAGGACGATCGTCGGGTCCTGATTGGTCCGCTGCTCGATCGTTTCCAGAGCGCCGTACACGATGTCGCGGGCGACTTCCTTCTTGCCCTTCCACAGGACCTTGTTGATGACCTGGCTGACCAGGACACTCCGGAATACCGGGTCCGGGGCGACAGTCCTCTTCTGTGCTGGTGCGCGCCTCATGACTTGACCCTCACGAGTCCTTCTTCGATCCGTAGCGGCTGCGGGACTGCTTCCGCTCATTGACGCCTGAAGCGTCGAGCGCGCCCCTGATCACCTTGTACCGGACGCCGGGCAGGTCGCGAACACGACCTCCACGGACGAGCACGATGCTGTGCTCCTGGAGGTTGTGACCTTCCCCAGGGATGTATGCGGTGATTTCGACACCCGACGAGAGACGAACACGGCACACCTTGCGGAGGGCCGAGTTCGGCTTCTTGGGAGTGACCGTGTAGACGCGGGTGCATACGCCCCTTCGCTGGGGCGCTCCGGCGAGACCGGCGGTCTTCGCCTTCTTCTTCTTTGGCTTCCTGCCCTCGCGGACAAGCTGCTCAATCGTCGGCATGTCTCTCCTTAACGGCGCCCCGGCTTGCGCCGAGGCATTCGAGTCTCCTTCGGAGACTCGTGGAAACAGGCAAAACTCCGTTTCCCTGTTGTGAAACCTTGCGGCTGCCGGGGCCGGATCGGACCCGGCTCGTCCCCCTGGCTCAAGAGCACGAGGGCCGAGAGCGGAGACGAATTCTACTGAACGGGTCTCCCGCGTACCAAATCGGCCGGGCGGTCCGGCCGAGGTCAGAAGCCTATCACGTCCTGGGATTTCGGTCTAAAGCGTTCTTCGTGCCTGTGGTCCCGGGTTTCGGAAGCTTTTGCAGGAGCAACAAAGACGCGGCGAGAGTGATCCGATAGACGACAATGTGGTCGGCGTCCCTAACGCCTTGTCAGTGGGGGGCTCCCCAGGGAGCCCCCCACCCCCAAGGATCAGCCGGGATAGGCGGGCTGACCCAAGCCCCCTCTCCTCCTAGCGAGGAGAAGCAGCGTTTGCCCCGCTGCCGCCGGTGAGACAGCAGCGAAGAAGTGGAAACCGTCGGAAAAGAGCCACCCGGCCGGGGAGGCGTGATCGAACGCTGCGGAAGAGGGGTGTTCCCCCATGGCAGTAGTGCCCGCAAACCAGCCCATATTCGCCCCAATTCAGATAGCCCCGACATGGTCGCCCCCGACCACGTCGCGTGTCCCAGTACCACACAGAGTAGGCGATGACTCCCCTGTTGACCAGAGGAAATCTCGGCTATTTGCTGACGAAAATGCCTATCCCAGGATCATTCGATATAGAGCCGAGCGCCGTACGTGCCTACCGCGGCTGCGGGTTGTGGCCAAGAGCGTCGACCCCAGAGCCATCAACGCCAGCGCGATGTATCCCCAGACGTAACCGTAGAAGCCCGTGAAGGGCAGGATCGCCTCGGCCAGGACCTCGACGATCTCGGTCGTCTCGTTGGCCAGGTTGTTCCCGGGAACGGGATCGGGAGACGTCGACGACACTTCGACCACGTTCAACAGCGTCAGATCGGTCACGCTGCCGAGGGCCTGAGTGGAGACAACCACCTTCACGGTGACCGTGCCGCCAGTCGGGATCGTTCCCAACGAGCAAGTGAGCACCCCCGCAGCGTGAGCACAGGTGCCCGCTGTCGTCGAGTGCGAGACGTAGGTCACGGTAGCCGGCAACGTATCGACCAGCGTCACGTTGTTGGCGATGGCAGGGCCGAGATTCGACACGACCATGGTGTACTCGATTTGTCCCACCGGGTTCTCGTCACTGAGCACCACCGGGTCGACGTTGTCAGTCTTTGTCACCTGGAGGTCGGCCAGCGCCGGGGTGTTGGAGAAGGTGCACGTGATGTTCTGCTCCCAGTCGAGCGTGAACGTGGCTCCTCTAGGTATCGACGTCCACGGGCCGTTGCAGCTCACACCCTCCAACAGCCAGTTGACCGCCGTCAGCTCGGTCAGCTGGAACGATCCGGGCGTCAGGCCAGCCCAAGTCGTCGTTCCGTTGTTGCCAGAAATCGAACGGACGTCTCCCGGGCTCAGCATGAAGCTGAACTGATCCGTCGAGGCCGGACTGGTCGTCTTGATGACCGTCACCGATGGCCGTGGCCGATCGTTGTTGGTGATCGTGCATGTCACACTCTGACCCGGAGCCAGAGTGACAGGATGCTGGACCGTGCCAAAGGGCGGCTCGTTGTCGACGCAGACCAGGGAGGTTTGCAGGTATCCGTCAAGCAGATCCTCCGTGACCGTTAGCAGCGTGTTCGCTGGAAACTCGAGCGCCACACCCTGAGCCGCCGGCTGACCGTTGACCCGGAGTTGGAAGTCGGCAGGAACCGCCGTGCCCCCATTGTCGTTGATGACGCTCTTGACCAGGGTCAGACCCGGTGCGATGTCGTCGTTGACGATGGTGCAGGTAACCGATTGGCCCTCGACGATGTCGAACGTTGGGTCGCCGACGTCCGCGGCCGTGTCGTCATCAAGACAGGCCATCGATGTCATCGCATACCCGTCGACGCCAGTCTCCGTCACCGTGTACTGACCGGCTGAAACGGCATTGGCCACACCACTGGTGACCGGATTCCCGTTGAGGAACAGATCGAAATCGGCCACAACCGCCGTACCGCCGTTGTTGTTGACCACGTTCTTGATGACGGTGATCTGGGCGTCCTGCTCATTGACGAACGTGCAGGTGACCAAGTCACCGGGAACGGTATCGAAGGTGACGGACCCACCCGCCAGGTCGACATCTGCGGTGATGGCGCCCTCGGAGTCGACGCAGGAGATACTCGTCAGATCCCAACTGGGAAGGCCGCCGGGAAGAGTCTCGGTGATGGTGACCGGTGTGTCAGGTGCATAAAGGAACACGGCAGAGCCTTCACCCAAACCGAGCGAGAAGTCGGTTTGCCCGGTCACGGAGAAGTCGAAGTCCACCTGGTCGTCGCCTGCGCCCGACTTCACAACTTGAACCGACGAGGCGACGTTGTAGATCGTGCAGGAAACCGTGTCGCCTACTCCGACCGTGATTGCATCTGAGGTCTGCTCGCCGCTGCATTCGATTCGATCGAGCTCGTATGGCGAGGCTTCGACGATCTCGTCGAGAGTGTATTCGCCGGCCACCACGTCGACGCTGACCGTCTCGCCATCCACGATTTCGCCCGATGCCGGGGCAAGAGGGATGTCAGCGTTGTCGCTGATCTCCCATTCGAAAACGTACGAGTCGTCGGCAGCAGGTGTCGCCACCTTCGTGATCTCGATCTGGCCGCAGCGGGGTATGTCTATCGGGTTAATGCCGCCCCAGTCGCCAACTTGCGAATTCGCGGAGTTGCCATTCCAACCGTAAGGGGCGATCGAAGAGAAAGATGTGCAGTCGTCGACGTTCGTCGGAGGCGGCAACAGATTGGTAGAGGACAGGTTCACAGCCACCTCACCGAAATGAGCCCAAGAAGTTCCCTCCCAATCCGACCCGGGGATGGCGACCAGGCTCCAACCGCCGCTCCCAGAGTTCAAGCTGGGGTCCCACTCGCGCACCTCGAGCTTGGAGACCGGACCCGATCCATCGAATTCGAAACTCACCAGCAGATCGTCGGCTTGGCGGTTGGCGTGACCAACCTTGTTCAGCTCGATTGCGACCGCGGTCGTCCCGACGGTCTCGCGACGGACCACTCCTGCATACAGGAGTACGTCACCGCCACCGGTGATGTCGTAGGCCACATACACCTGACAGAGGTCGTCCTTGCCGGGCGATGGCTGACCGGTGACCACTACGAACGGCGCAACGTCGATCTTGGTTCCGCCCTTGGCAATGTCGTCGTCTGCCTGTGGGCAATGGTCAGCGGCTGCGGTCGCTGGGTTCAACACAGTTGCAGGTCCGGTGAAGTTGGTGTCGTTGATCACCTTCACCTGGTTCTCTCCGAAGGAGCCTCCGGCAAGCGGCAGATCCGTCCAGTCGACTCCGCCAGCCGACTCCTCGACGATGTCCGCTGACTCGGTGCCTGCCCCCAGTGTCTCGTCAGATCCGATCTCGAAACTGGTGCCGAGAGCGGCCTCAGAGCGCGGCGTAGCAACAAGAACGGTCGCAATGACCATGGCGACGGCGATCAGAAGTGAAAGTAGAGCCTTTCGATTCTGCAGCCCCATAGACCGTGCCATGCTTCGCCCGCCTCTCTAGATAGCCCGGCGTGATACTTGACCACGCCGCGTGGTCCCTTGAATGCTCAAAGCTAGCGAACCATTCGCATGTTGTGTAGGGGAAATCGGTCCTGCTCGAGGAAACCCTGTAGTGCTGTTGAGCGAGAAGATGCCGGAATTCCACGAAAAAAGGGGCGATTCCGGCCGGTTAACCGGTCGCGGAATCGCCGCTCATTTTCCTTCGAGGAGTGAGGACTACTCCTCTTCTTCCTCGGTTGGCTGAACAGAGCCACCAATCGAGGCCAGCCACTCGGCCGGATCCTCGGGCAGCCCGTCATCATCTGATGGCTCGCCGCCGTCGCCGCCGAGGAGCCCCAGGCTGGCCACGGTGGTGGCACCAGGCAGACTCGGCTGAAGCACCTGATACTGCTCCGCGCCGGTGCCGGCAGGGATCAACTTGCCGATGATCACGTTCTCCTTGAGCCCTCGCATGAAGTCCGAGCGGCTCTGAATCGCCGCATCCGTGAGAACACGAGTGGTCTCCTGGAACGAGGCGGCCGACAGCCATGATTCGGTCGCCAACGAGGCCTTGGTGATACCCATCAGCTCGGGACGACCCTCTGCCGGCTTCTTACCCTCGCCGACCAATTCCCGGTTGATGTCCCGGAAAGTCTGGTCGTCCACCAGGGCGGCGGGCAGATGATCGGAGTCGTTCGGAGAAACGACCCTCACCCTCCGGAGCATCTGACGCACGATCATCTCGATGTGCTTGTCGTGGATCTCCACACCCTGAGACCGGTAGACCTCCTGGACCTGATCGACCAGGTACTGCTGGGTGGCTCGAACCCCGCGAATCTCCAACACTTCCTTGGGATCGAGTGGACCCTCGGTCAGCTGCTGGCCAGCCTCGACGTCGGCGCCATCCTGGAAGCGGAGTTTCGCGTAGCGGGAGATCTTGTAGATGGCCTCGTCGTCACCTGCGGTGATGACGATGCGTCGGCCCTCCTCGTCGTCGATGTGCTTGGCCACACCTGCGAGCTCGGTCATGACGGCCTTGCCCTTCGGAGTGCGAGCCTCGAAGAGCTCGACGACTCGGGGCAGACCGTGGGTGATGTCCTCACCGGCGACACCGCCGGTATGGAAAGTACGCATAGTCAGCTGGGTGCCGGGCTCGCCGATCGACTGCGCAGCCATGATCCCTACGGCCTCGCCGGTCTCCACGATCCTGCCGGTGGCCAGCGAGAGCCCGTAGCACGTCTGGCAAACGCCGCCCCGGGTATCACAGGTCAGCGGGGACCGAACCCGAACTGTCTCGATGTCGGCACCCTCGATGGCGTGGAGCGCCTTGGTGCCAATGATCGTGCCGGCGCGCAGCTTCTCGTCGTCCTCGGTGGCGACCAGGCTGCGACCTTCCTTGAGATCGTCTGCCAGGGCCCTTCCATAGACACGGGACCGAAGATTGCGGATCTTCCGCCCGGTGCGGTCGTCGACCACCTTGATCACGATCCCGCGATCGGTCTCGCAGTCGTCTTCGAGGACGATCATCTCTTGAGATACGTCGACGAGGCGACGGGTCAGATATCCCGAGTCGGCGGTACGAAGGGCGGTGTCAGCCAAACCCTTCCTCGCACCGTGGGTCGAGATGAAGTACTCCAGAACGGACAGTCCCTCACGGAAGTTGGAGATGATCGGCCGGGGGATGATGTCACCCTTGGGGTTGGCAACCAGGCCACGCATGCCGGCGATCTGACGCACCTGCATCATGTTTCCACGAGCGCCCGAGCCCACCATCATGTCGAGCGAGTTGAACTGCTCAGTCTTCAGGCTGGCCTTCATGGCGTCGGTCACCTTCTCGGTGGCCTCCGTCCAGATCTCGATCAGCTCCTGACGACGCTCGTCGTCGGTCACGACGCCCTTGGCGAATAGTGACTGCACCTTTTCTGCTCGCTCCTCGTACTCGGCGAGGATCTCGGCCTTGTCGCCCGGTGTCCGCACGTCGTCCAAGGCGATCGTCAGACCGGCCTTGGTGGAATAGCGGAAGCCGAGCTCCTTGATGCCGTCGAGGGTGTTGGCGACCGCCGAGCGCGGATAGCGCTCGATCACCGTCTCGATGAGCAGCTTCAGATCGCTCTTGATGACCACCGAGTCGATGAAGGGGAAGCCTTCCGGGAACACCTCGTTCAGAATCACGCGACCGAGAGTGGTCTCCGACAGCTTGTCCGAATCGAATGGCTCGTCGTTGAGGAGCTTGCCCAGGGTGGGCTTGAGATCGGCGTGGATCTCCGACTCACCAGCCAGCGCCCCGAGACGGATCTTGATCGGGGAATGCAACGACAGCTCGCCCAACTCGTACGCCATTAGCGCCTCATCGACGTCTGTGAAGTGGCGACCGGCCCCAATCGCATCCTCGACGAACTCGGACAGGTAGTAGATACCGATGACCATGTCCTGGGACGGGGTGACTATGGGTCGGCCCGAGGCCGGGGACAGAACGTTGTTGCTCGACAGCATGAGCACCCGTGCCTCGGCCTGCGCTTCGGCCGAAAGCGGGAGATGCACGGCCATCTGGTCACCGTCGAAGTCGGCGTTGAAGGCTTCACAGACCAGCGGGTGGATCTGGATCGCCTTGCCCTCGACGAGGACGGGCTCGAAGGCCTGGATGCCCAGACGGTGCAGCGTCGGCGCCCGGTTCAACAGCACGGGGTGCTCCTGGATGACGTCACTGAGAACGTCCCAAACCTGTGGACGCTGACGCTCGACCATCCGCTTGGCAGCCTTGATGTTCTGAGCCAGGTCGAGATCGACCAGACGCTTCATCACGAACGGCTTGAAGAGCTCGAGAGCCATGATCTTGGGAAGACCACACTGGTGCAGCTTGAGCTGCGGGCCCACCACTATCACCGAGCGGCCCGAGTAGTCGACACGCTTACCCAGCAGGTTCTGGCGGAAGCGCCCCTGCTTGCCTTTGAGCATGTCGGACAACGACTTGAGGGCACGGTTACCCGGCCCGGTCACGGCACGGCCACGGCGGCCGTTGTCGAACAAGGCGTCGACGGCCTCCTGAAGCATCCGCTTCTCGTTGTTGACGATGATCTCGGGAGCCCCCAGGTCCAACAGCCTCTTGAGACGGTTGTTCCTGTTGATCACCCGGCGGTAGAGGTCGTTGAGATCGGAAGTGGCGAAACGGCCACCATCTAGCTGGACCATCGGGCGGAGATCCGGGGGAATCACAGGAACGGTCTCGAGGATCATGTCCTCGGGACGGTTCTGGCCCTCCCAGAAAGGCTTGACGACCTTCATGCGCTGAGTGGCTCGCTGCCGGCGTTGCTGCGACCTGCCTTGCAGGTCCTCGTCGAGACGCTCCATCTCGGCGTCGAGGTCGAGGTTGAGCAGCAGGTCCTTGACCGCCTCTGCACCCATGCCACCCTGGAAGTAGTCGTCGTAGCGGAAGTAGATCTCGCGCCACAGCTGCTCGGACTCGATCAGCTGCTTCGGGCCCATGGTACGGAAGGTGTTGAAGGCCTCCTCGATCAGCTCGACCTCTCGGTCGGTGCGCTCGGTGCGCTCCTTGATCTCCTTCTCGACCTCCTTGCGACGGGCGTTGATCTCCTGAGTCTTCGCCCCGCCTTCCTCCATGCGCTCGAGCTCGTCCTCAAGCGCCTCGAGACGGACTTCCTTCCACTCCTCGAACTCGGCCTTGACCACCTCGATCTCGTCACCCATGGCGACCTCTAGGTCGGGCAGGTCCTTCTGACGCCTCTCGTCATCGACAGAAGTGATGATGTAACTGGCGAAGTAGATGACCTTCTCCAGGTCCTTCGGTGACATGTCGAGTAGGTATCCGAGACGGCTGGGGACGCCCTTGAAGAACCAGATGTGAGTAACCGGGGCAGCCAGCTCGATGTGACCCATCCGCTCGCGGCGCACCTTGGAACGGGTGACTTCGACGCCACAGCGCTCACAGATGATCCCCTTGTAGCGGATCCTCTTGTACTTGCCGCAGTAGCACTCCCAGTCCCTCTGGGGACCGAAGATGCGCTCGTCGAACAGGCCCTCCTTCTCGGGGCGCAGTGTCCGGTAGTTGATCGTCTCCGGCTTCTTGACCTCTCCGTAGGACCAGGCGCGGATCTGGTCGCTGGAGGCCAGGCCGATCTTCAGTTCATCGAATAGCTGGGTCGCCATAAATCAGGTATTCCTCTTCAATTGCCGGCGGACTTGGGCCGAGAGTCTCCTCTCGCAATCCTCTGTGCTCTCTTGGGGTCGAAATCTCGGGCGGTGCCCAGTGGGCCAACGGTCGCCGGCCCGCCGGGATTCCGCCGCAAACTGCTTTTCACTCGCTGTCGGGTCGCTCGGGTCGGCTCAGGTCGATTCCCAGGGTCTCCACCGAGCGGTAGGTGTCTTCCTCGAGCTCTTTGAGCTCGACTTCCTCACCTGCGGAGAGCATCTCTACGTTGAGGCCGAGACTCTGCATCTCCTTGATGAGGACCCTGAAGGACTCGGGGATTCCAGGCTCCGGAATGTTGTCGCCCTTGACGATCGCTTCATAGACCTTGACACGGCCCTGAACGTCGTCGGACTTGATGGTCAGGAGCTCCTGGAGGGCATAAGCCGCGCCATAGGCCTCCAGGGCCCAGACCTCCATCTCACCGAAGCGCTGGCCACCGAACTGCGCCTTGCCACCCAATGGCTGCTGGGTGATCATGCTGTAGGGGCCGGTCGAGCGGGCATGGATCTTCTCGTCTACGAGGTGGACCAGCTTCAGCATGTAGATGTACCCAACGGTCACTGCGGTGTCGAAGGGCTCGCCGGTCCGTCCGTCGTACAGCGTGGCTTTCCCGTCGTCTTGGACTAGCCGGTCGCCGTCCCGGTTGGGCTTGGCGTTGGCGATCACCTGCATTATCTCGTCCTCGCGGGCACCGTCGAAGACAGGCGTTGCCGTGTTGGTCCACGGCTCGGCCCCTGGGGCTGCCGGTGACTCACTCTTGAAAGGCTCCCAACCCTGCGCCGCTGCCCATCCGAGATGCGTCTCCAACACCTGGCCCAGGTTCATTCGAGACGGGACGCCGAGCGGGGAGAGGATGATGTCGACAGGCGTGCCATCGGGCATGAACGGCATCTCCTCCTCAGGGAGGACTTTGGAGATGACGCCCTTGTTCCCATGACGCCCGGCGAGCTTGTCACCCTCGGAGATCTTGCGTTGGGTTGCCACGTAGATGCGGACCAGCTCGTTGACTCCGGGCTTGAGGTCGTAGCCGTCTTCTCTCTTGAAGACCTTGACCGCGATCACCTTGCCGGTCTCACCGTGAGGGACCTTCAACGACGTGTCACGGACTTCCCGGGCCTTCTCACCGAAGATGGCCCTGAGCAGACGCTCCTCGGGGGTCAGCTCGGTCTCGCCCTTGGGTGTGACCTTGCCAACCAGATAGTCGCCGGGGCCGACCTCGGCACCGACGCGGATGATCCCGTCTCCGTCGAGGTTGGCTAGGACCTCTTCGGGGACGTTGGGGATGTCCCGGGTGATCTCCTCGGCACCCAACTTGGTGTCACGAGCATCGATCTCGTGTTCTTCGATATGGATCGAAGTGAGGACGTCATCTTTGACGAGACGCTCGCTGATGATGATGGCGTCCTCGAAATTGTGACCCTGCCATGGCATGAAGGCGACCAAGAGGTTGCGTCCGAGAGCGAGCTCACCCTGCTCGGTGGATGGGCCGTCGGCGAGAACATCGCCCTCCTTGACCTTGTCACCGATCTGCACGATCGGCTTGTGGTTCATGCAGGTGCCTTGATTCGACCGTGCGAACTTCTCGAGAGGGAACGTGTGCTTCTTGTTGGCGCCTTTCTCCTTGACCACGATCTCCCGGCCGGTGATGTCGACCACTTCGCCAGAGACGTTGGAGACCACCATGTCACCTGAGTCCTGGGCGGCACGTCGCTCGACTCCGGTGCCGACCAGCGGGGCCTCTGCTCTAAGGAGGGGCACGGCCTGGCGCTGCATGTTGGAGCCCATGAGGGCGCGGTTAGCGTCGTCGTGCTCCAGGAAGGGTATGAGCGAGGTCGACACCGAGACGATCTGCTTGGGCGAGACATCCATGTAGTCGACCTTCTTTGAGTCGATGGCCTCGACCTCACCGCCTGCACGGCGAACGAGGACCCTCTTGTTCTCGAAGGTGCCGTCCTCCTTCAAAGGAGCGTTGGCCTGGGCGATGACATATCGCTCTTCTTCAGTCGCGGTCAGGTAGTCGACTTTGGTGGTCACCTTCCCATCCTCGACCTTGCGGTAGGGGGTCTCGATGAAGCCGAAGTCGTTGACCCTTGCGTAGGAGGCCAGCGACCCGATAAGCCCGATATTGGGGCCCTCCGGCGTCTCGATCGGGCACATGCGCCCGTAGTGGGAAGGATGGACGTCACGGACCTCGAAACCGGCGCGCTCACGGGAGAGGCCACCGGGGCCGAGCGCCGAGAGCCGGCGGCGGTGGGTTAGGCCTGCGAGCGGGTTTGGCTGATCCATGAACTGGCTCAGCTGGCTGGTCCCGAAGAACTCCTTGATGGAAGCGGTTACAGGCCGGATGTTGATCAGGCTCTGCGGCGTGATCGCATCGGGGTCCTGGGTGGTCATGCGCTCGCGCACCACCCGCTCAAGGCGGGTGAGACCCACTCTCACCTGATTCTGGACCAACTCGCCAACGGTTCGGATCCGGCGATTGCCGAAGTGGTCGATGTCATCGGTATAGATCTGTATCTCGCTGCCGGAGTGAGTAGTCATGGTTGGCTCACCAGCGTGGAGAGCGACGAGGTACTTGATCGCGTCGACGATGTCCTCGTCACGGAGCATCTGAAGCCCCTCGGCCCGATAGTCCTTGGGAGCCTGTTCGCCGAACTTCTGGGCGACCTTGTACCTCCCGACGCGGGTGAGGTCATAGCGCTTCGGATTCCGGAAAAGCGTCTGGATCAGCCCGCGGGCTGATTCGACGGTCGTCGGCTCGCCGGGACGCAGCTTCCGATAGAGGTCGAGCAGCGCGTCTTCCTTGGTCTCATTGGTGTCGCGCTCGATGGTGTTCTGGATCGACTGAGAACCGCCGAACATCTCGAGGATCTCCTCGTCGGTCTCGGCAATGCCGAGAGCCTTGAGGAATGCAGTCACGTACTGGCGCCGCTTGCGATCGACGCGCACTCCAATGGTGTCCTTCTTGTCCGTGTCGAACTCGAGCCATGCGCCGCGACCGGGGATGACCTTCCCCGAGTAGATGAGCTTGTCCGATGTCTTGTCCTTTGCGACGTCGTAGTAGATGCCGGGAGAGCGCACGAGTTGAGAGACGATCACGCGCTCGGTGCCGTTGATGATGAAGACACCCTTCTCGGTCATGATGGGAAAATCACCGAGGAACACCTGCTGCTCTTTGATCTCACCTGTGCCACGGTTCATGAACCGGGCCGTCACGAAGAGAGGCTTGGCGTAGTTGGCGTCGCGCTCGCGGGCCTCCTCCAGAGTCATCTGGGGCTCACCGAACCGATGGTCGGTCAGCTCGAGAGCGAGGGAACCGGTGAAGTCTTCGATTGGGCTGATCTCATTGAAGATCTCCCGCAGGCCCTCGTCGAGGAACCACTGAAAGGACTCGTGTTGTACTGCTAGCAGGTCTGGTAGGGGCAGGACTTCGGGGATCTTCCCGAACGAAAAGCGCTCAGCCACGCGCGAAGCCAAAGGGAGCCTCCTTGAGGTGGTGAAATTGGGGGTAACGCAAGAAAAGACATGTTAACACACGCGCGAACATGTCCCCAAACGAAATCTGAGTTGTCGAACAGACCCGATCGACTGATGCCGCGAGTGCTGTCCGGCCCCGAAGGGCTGACCATCATCATATCGCGAGCCGAAGAAGTGAGTCAAGGGTTCGGACCGGGTTGCTGTCATCGCGGCGAATCACGCAGCCGAGCACGCGACCCCGCTGACACGTCGATCCAGCGAGATCTGGACCGGTCAGCTGGCGGCAATCGCAGCGAGCTTCTCAGAGTCGAGGACCCGGATGCGGCGATAGCCGGTCTCGACGAGATCCTGGTCGCGTAACCGTCCTAGAGCCTCGTTGACCGACTGTCGGCTCACACCCAGAAGAGCGGCGATGGTCGACTGCGAGAGTGTCACATCCTTTCGCCGGTCGCCCTCCTCGGCGAGAAGATCGGCAACCTGAGATAGAACCGTCTTGTGCATCAGCCGGATCACGCGTCGTTGGGTGTCCTCGAGCTGTCGCAACCCCGCCACCAGCCACCGAAGACAGACCGCAGGATGGCGAGCGAGCTCCGGGAGGAGCTTGACGCGCTCGAATCGGAACGCCCTGACGGGCTCGACGCTCTGGGCCGACGAGATATAGGGGCTGTCCTGGAACATTGCTATGTCGCCGAGGACCGATCCCGGGCCAACTCTCGAAACGACCCGCTTGTTGCGGCCCGACCCGCGGTAGAGCTCGACCTCGCCGGACTCGATCAAGAACGCTGCCGTGGCCGGGTCTCCCTCCTTGAATAGGTGAGTGCCCTGATACTTGCTCACGAGCTCGCCGATAGATCGGATCAACTCGACGTCTGCAGGACCGAGTGGGGCATAGTCGGGGCGGCCGAACGAGCGCGCCACCCAGTC
>JAHEJW010000042.1 GCA_024638655.1 bacterium
AGACCAGTTCGATGATGGCTTCCTCGGCGCCGTCGCCACGACGGGGGCCGAGCTTGGTGATACGGGTGTATCCACCTTCGCGATCGACATAGCGAGGACCGACCTCATCGAAAAGACGAGCGACTGCCTCCTTGCTACGGATGGTCTTGAGCACGGTGCGACGAGCGTGAAGGTCGCCCTTGCGGGCCTTGGAGATCAGCTTCTCGGCGAGTGGACGCACAGCCTTGGCCTTGGCCTGGGTTGTTACCACCTTCTCATGGAGAAAAAGGTCGGTCGCCAGGTTGGCCATCATCCGCCGACTGTGGGCGGGTGAACCACCGAAACGAGGGCCCTTGATCGGACGGGGCATGAGTGAGCCTTACTCTCCACCGGCCGACGGCGCGTCGGCCAGGCTGAGACCGAGCTCATCGAGCTTGGCGATGACCTCGTCGAGGCTCTTCTGACCGAAGTTCGTGATGTTCAGCAAATCGTCGGAGGTGCGCTCCACTAGCTCACCGACGGTCTTGATCTGAGCACGGCGCAGACAGTTACGAGGCCGCTCGGAGAGATCGAGCGCTTCGATGGGCAGCTCGAGATCAGGTGAGCTGGAGATCTCCGGCTCGATGTCACCGAGCTCGAGGCCCTGGCCCTCGCCGATGTCGGCGAACAGGCCCATTAGCTCTCCGAGGGTCTTGCCGGCGGACGACACGGCTTCGGCCGGCTCGATGGCACCGTTGGTCTCGATGTCGATCACCAAACGGTCGAAGTTGGTCATCTGCCCCACCTGGGTGTTCTCGACCCGGTAGGCAACCTTGCGAACGGGCGAGAAGATCGAGTCGATCGGGATCAGGCCGATCGTCGAGGAAGCGCCCTTGTTGGCGTCGGCGGTGCGGTAGCCCACACCTGGCGCCACCGTCAGCTCCATCTCCAGACGGCCGGAGGCGCTGAGAGTGGCGATATGAGCCCGAGGGTTGACCACCTCGACTCCGGCGGGCAGCTTGAGGTCGCCGGCGGTCACTTCGCCGGCACCCTTGGCGGACAGGTACAAGGTCTGCTCGTCATGTCCGTCGAGGCGAACCACGACCCGCTTCAGGTTGAGAATGATGTCAACGACGTCTTCGACTACTCCGTCGACGGTCGAGAATTCGTGCTCGACACCCTCGATCTGAATCGAGGTGATCGCCGCACCAGGGATCCTGGACAGGAGGGTGCGGCGCAGCGTGTTTCCGAGGGTGTATCCGAATCCCGGCTCCAACGGCTCTACGACGATGCGCGAGCGGTTGTCCGCGATGACTTCCTCTTCGATTTGGGGGCGCTGGACTATCAACAACTCGATTACCTCACTTCGAATAGAGCTCGACGATCAACTGCTCGTTGATGTCGGTGTCTATCTGGTCACGACGGGGATGGGCACTTACGGTGATCTGGCGCTGGTCTTCGTCTACGACGATCCAATCAGGGACGACCCGGTCCTGAGTATCCACTGAGTGCTGGATGACGATCATGTCCTTGCTGCGATCCTTTACCTGGATCTCGTCTCCTGGCTTGACTTGAAAGGAGGGGATGTCGACCTTCTTGCCGTTGACCGTGAAGTGGCCGTGGTTGACCAGCTGGCGGGCCTGCGGCCGCGTGGCGGCCAAACCAGAGCGCCAGACGACATTGTCGAGACGCTGCTCGAGGAGCTGCATCAAGGCGTCGCCGGTGATTCCCTCGCGACGGTCGGCCTCCTCGTAGTAGCGGCGGAACTGACGCTCGAGGACGCCATACATGGCGCGCAGCTTCTGCTTCTCACGTAGCTGAATCAGGTAGTCGCTCTCGCGGATGCGTCCGCGACCGTGCTCACCAGGTGGGTAAGGGCGACGGTCTACGGGGCAACGCTTCGACTGACACAGAGGGGTTCTCGCCCGACGGCATGCCTTGTGTCGGGGGCCGGTGTAGCGAGCCATCAGTGATCTACCTCGTGGCGCGTTGTGGAGCGGGTGGGTGTCATGAGGTAGGTCACTTAGCCGCGCCTCCGCTTCTTGGGCCGGCAGCCGTTGTGTGGCATCGGGGTGACGTCTCTCACCCAGGTGATCTCCATGCCCATGTTCTGCAGAGTGCGGACCGCGGTGTCCCGGCCAGAGCCGGTGCCGCTGACGATCACATCGAGCTTGCGGACCCCGTTCTCCCCCGCACGACGAGCGGCCTCTTCGGCAGCGACCTGGGCCGCATATGGGGTGGACTTACGGGAGCCCTTGAATCCAACCGATCCACCCGAAGTCCAGGCGATGGTGGCTCCGGTCTGGTCGGTGATGTTGATGATCGTGTTGTTGAAACTGGCCTTGATGTGCGCCTGGCCGTGGGAGATGTTCTTGCGCTCCCGGCGACGGCGCGGCCGTTTCGCTCCTTGCTGCTGCTGCTGCTGCTTCGCCACTACTTGGTCACTTTCTTCTTGCCGGCGATGGCAACGCGACGGCCCTTGCGGGAGCGTGCGTTGGTGTGGGTGCGCTGTCCGCGCACTGGCAGGCCGCGACGGTGGCGGATGCCCTGATAGCTGCCGATCTCGATCTTTCGCTTGATGTTCTGCTGGACCTCGCGTCGCAGATCACCTTCGACCTGGAAGTTCGCCTCGATGAACCGACGGATTCTGGCGACCTCGTCGTCGGTGAGCGACCGAACCCGGGTGTCGGGGTCGACGCCGCTTTCGGCGAGCGCCTGCTGGGCGCGGGTCAATCCGATCCCGTAGATGTAGGTGAGAGCGATCTCGATACGTTTGTCCCTGGGAATGTCTACGCCTGCAATACGGGCCACTGTCTAGCTCTCCTCAGCCTTGACGCTGCTTGTGACGCGGGTTCGAGCAGATCACCCAGACTCGACCACGACGACGGATGATCCGACACTTCTCACACATCTTCTTTGTCGAAGGACGTACCTTCATCTCAAACTCCAAATGTCATGTCTCACGCCGGCAGGCCCTCAGGGCCGTTGCGCCCATGCGCGAGCAGTGCCAGGCCATCGTCGGGCGCAACCAACTGCTCGATTGAGTGGTTACGGGCGAGCGATGCCCTGGACCGAACTGTCTTGCCAACGAAAACCGTGGCAAGGACCCAAATATTCTACCCCTGGGCCCGAGCCTGCTCAAATTCGACCGGAACCGGCTCGTCGGCGGCCGTCAACACCTGTGGGCCATCGGGTGTGAGAGCGACCGTGTGCTCCCAATGTGCCGAAATCGATCCGTCTTCGGTCCTCACCGTCCACCCGTCGCCATCAACTCTGGTGTGCCGGCCGCCCAAATTGAACATCGGCTCGATGCACAGAGCCATTCCGGTCTTCAACCGGAGGCCCTTGCCCGGGGTCCCATAGTTGGGAACCTGTGGCTCCTCGTGCATCTCCCGGCCGATGCCGTGGCCGACATACTCTTCCACCACTCCGTAGCCCGCCTCGGTGCCGGCGGCGTGAACCGCAGCCCCAATGTCACCGAGCCGCCGTCCCTTGCGGATCTCGCGGATCCCCGCCCACATCGCCTCCTCGGTCACCTCGATGAGACGCTGAGCGTCAGCTGAGATCTCTCCGACCCCCGTCGTGAAAGCTGCGTCGCCGTGAAAACCCTCGAAGATCGCCCCCGCATCCACGGAGAGGATGTCCCCTTCCTCGAGCCGGTAATCGCTGGGGATTCCGTGGACGATCACGTCGTTCGGTGAGAGGCAGAGGTTGGCCGGATATCCGAGATATCCGAGGAACGATGGGGTGCAGCCGTGCGCCGCAATCACCTTGGCACCCATCTCGTCCAACTCGAGGAGTGAAACCCCGGGCCTGATGGCCTCGCGAATCTCGGCATGGGTCGCTGCCACGGCGGCACCGGCGCGAGCCATCTTGGCGAACTCGCGGCGGCTCTTGATCGTGATCATTCTTCCTCGTTGGCGTCGTGGCCGACATGGGCAGAGTTGAGTGCCGCCAGGATCCGCTGGGTCACCTCGTGGACGTCCCCAATACCATTGACCTTGACGGTCTTCTCTCGCTCCTCGTAGATCTCGAGCAGCGGCTTGGTCTGCTCCACGTAGACATCGAAGCGGTTCCGTATCGTTTCGGTGGAGTCGTCCGCACGTCCACGCGCGAGCATGCGCTCCATCAACTCGTCCTGGTCCACCGTGAAGACGACGACCCGGTCGAGGCCGTCCTCGCCGATCAGGGAATCGAGGGAGGCGACTTGTCCAGGAGTGCGGGGGAAGCCGTCGAGGATGAAACCCTTGGTGGCGTCGGGCCGCCCGATTCGCTCCTCGAGCATCCGAACTGTGATCTCATCGGGAACGTAGTCCCCGGCCGCCATGATCTTCTCTACCTTCTCCCCGAGTTCGGTGCCCCTGGAGACGTGTTCACGGAACATGTCACCCGTGGAGATGTGAGGGATTCCCAGTTCCTCGGCCACCCGGTCGGCCTGGGTTCCCTTCCCGGCTCCCGGAGGACCGATGAAGAGAAGCCTCAATTTGATGGCCGCCGACTTTGGCCGACGGTCCCCAGTCGGATTCCTCGTGTCGCCACCCGGCGGGCCACTTCGAGCTTGATGGCGCTAGCACCACCCTTCACGGGCCAAAGAGACGCCGGTCGGCGCCCATCCGACGGACAGAGCTTCACTCGAGAGGCGCTGCTACCGCTCCAAGCCGGTGTTGCCGCCATCATCACGTCAGAATGCCCTCATAGTTCCTCATCGTGAGCTGGCTCTCGATCTGCTTCATCGTCTCGAGGGCCACGCCGACCACGATCAAGATCGAAACTCCGGAGAAGGCGATCTGGATGTTCCAGATGGCGCCGGCTATGGCCGGCAGCACCGAGATGGTCGCCAGGAAGATCGAGCCCGGGAGGGTGATCCGATTGAGGATGAAAGCAAGATGCTTCGCGGTCTGGCGGCCCGGACGCACACCGGGGATGAAACCGCCCTGACGCTGGATCATCTCCGACTGCTGCTCGGGATCGAACTGGATCGCCGTGTAGAAGTAGGTGAAGAACACGATGAGGGCGAAGAGGATGACGATGTACCACCAGCTCACACCGGCTGCCCCGGCCCCCATGTTCTCATCGATCCAGCGGAACACCGCCTGCACCCAATCGGCGTCCGACGGGATGGCTGTGATGATCAGCGAAGGGATCAACATCACCGAGGTGGCGAAGATGACCGGGATGACCCCGGCGGTGTTGACCTTCAAAGGGATATACGTCGACTGGCCACCAAGGACCCGCCGGCCCCGCACCCTCTTGGCGAACTGGATGGGGATACGCCGCTGACCCTGATCCACGTAGATGATCGAGACGATCATCAGCGCGAAGACGGCCATGATCACCACGAACCGCATCGGCAGGTTGGCGGCGACGGTCTGACCCCAGATCTGGCCGAAGATGAAGGGGAACTGGCTGAGGATCGAGACGAAGATGATCAATGACATGCCGTTGCCGACACCACGCTGGGTGATCAGCTCACCGAGCCACATGACCATGGCCGTGCCGGCGGTCATCGTCATAACGATGAGGATGACACGGCCGGGCGTGTAATTGGGGATCAGGTCGATCCCGTTGGTGAACCTCCCCGAGTGGAAGAGGAAGGTGAATCCGGTCGACTGGATCAGGGCGAGCATGACTGTCATGTACCTGGTCCACTGAGTGATCACCTTCCGCCCCGACTCACCCTCCTCCTGAAGCTGCTGCAGCTTGGGAATCACCACAGTGAGCAGCTGCATGATGATCGAAGCGGTGATGTAGGGGATGATCCCCAGGGCGAAAACCGAGAACTGCTCGAGAGCACCACCGGAGAACAGGTTGAGGAGACCGTAGATACCCCCGGCCGCCTGCTGGCTCTGGAAGAGCTGGACGGCGTCGAGGTCTATGCCGGGCACCGGGATGGTGGCCCCGAGTCGGTAAACACCGAACATCGCCAGGGTGAAGAGGATCTTCGCCCGGAGGTCCGGGATCTTGAACATGTTTCGGTAGATGCTGAGCATGAGTCCTGAGCCTTAGATGGTGGTCGCGATACCGAGATAAGTAGAGGTCACCCCTCGATGACTTCCACCGTCCCGCCGGCCTTCTCGATCTTGTCCTTGGCGCCAGCACTGAAGGCATGAGCCTTCACCGTCAGAGCCTTTTCCAACTCGCCTTCGGCAAGCACCTTGACCAGACCCTTCTTGCGGATGAGCCCGCGCTCCCGCAGGCTCTCGGGTGTGACCTCACTGCCCTTCCTGAAGACATTCAACGACTCGACGTTGACGATGGCGTAATACTCCTTGTTGGGATTGGTGAACCCAGGAAGCTTGGGGAGACGCATCGACAGCGGGGTCTGCCCGCCTTCGAAACCTGGACGCAGGCGACTGCGGGCCTTGAGGCCCTTGGTGCCTCGCCCGGCTGTCTTACCTCTTCGCCCGCCCTCGCCACGGCCTACGCGGATCTTTCTCTTCTTCGACCCCGGTGAGGGCACCAGGTCGTGCAGTTTGAGCTGCTCTTTCTCTTCACTCATCTGAATCCTCCACTTCAATGAGATGCGCCACCTTGGCGATCATGCCGCGCAGGGTCGGTGAATCGACATGCTCCACGGTTTGACGGATCCGACGCAGCCCCAGACCTTCCACGGTTGCCCTGGTCTTCGGCTTCTCACCGATGGGGGAGCTGGTCAGAGTGACTTTCACTTTCTTCGTCTTCGCCTTGGCCATTTGAAACCTCAGTTGTCTTCGGGCTGCGCCCGAATCGATTCGGTGCCCAGGTACGCACCCAGAAGACCCGGCGGGACTATGTCCTCGGCCTTCTTGCCCCTCAACTTGGCGACGTCGTCAGGACGACGCTGGCCGGTCAGGGCATTCATGGCCGCCTTGGCCACATTGAGATGGGTCGGGGAGCCCAGCGACTTGGCCAGGGCGTCTTTGATCCCGGCCGCCTCGAGAATCTGACGGACGGCACCACCGGCGATTACCCCGGTACCGGGCGCTGCCGGCTTGACCAGGACCCTGGAGGCCCCGTGAATACCCAGGTTGTCGTGAACCACGGTCTGTCCGGCCATGGGTATGTCGACCATGTCACGTCGGGCACTCTCGATCGCCTTCTGGATGGCGGCGGGGACTTCCTTCGCCTTGCCGTAGCCGACGGCGACCTTTCCCTTTCCGTCACCCACCACGACCAAAGCCGTGAAGCTGAACCTGCGGCCACCCTTGACGACCTTGGCAACGCGATTGATCTGGATCACTCGCTCGTCGAACTGGCTGTCCGAGCCTCTTTGTTGGCGTGCCATCAGCACTTACCTCTCGAATCACGTGCCATTGTCTAAAACTCCAGTCCTTGCTCGCGTGCAGCATCGGCGAGGGCCTTGACCCTCCCATGAAACTTGTATCCGGCGCGGTCGAAGACCACTGTGTCGACACCCGCATCCTTGGCCCGGCTGGCAACCAGCTCGCCCACTTTCGAAGCCGTCTCCACCGTCAGACGCTGAGATCTCAGATCTGGTTCCTGCGATGAAGCCGCTGCGATGGTACGACCGTCGATGTCGTCGATGATCTGGGCGTAGATGTACTTGTTGCTCCGGTACACCGCCAGACGGGGGCGCTCCGCCGTGCCCCTGATACGTCTCCGCACCCGGGCGTGACGACGTGATCGTGCTTCCTGCTTAGTGCCCCGCATCACTTGCCTGCCTTTCCGGCCTTACGGCGGACGTACTCACCGGCATAGCGGATGCCCTTGCCCTTGTAGGGCTCGGGAGGACGGACGTCACGGACATTGGCCGCCACCTGGCCGACCTTCTCCTTGTCGATGCCCGAGATGATGACCTGGGTCGGCTCCGGAACCTCGAAGGTGATGCCCTCGGGAGCCTGAACCGTCACAGAATGGCTGAAACCCACCTGAAGCTCCAGGTCGCTTCCCTTGAGAGCCGCCCGATAGCCGACACCCTGGATCTCGAGCTCCTTCTTGAAGCCCTCCGAGACCCCCACGACCATGTTGTTGAGCAGGGCGCGGCTGAGACCATGGAGAGCGCGGGACTCGCGGGTGTCATCGGGACGGGTCACCGTCACAGTGCCATTGTCGATCTCAAACCCGATCCTCTCGTTGAAGGTGCGGGCAAGCTCTCCCTTCGAGCCCTTGACGAGGACGTCGGTACCGGCCACCTTGACCTCCACACCGGACGGAATAGTCACCGGGTTCTTACCTACACGACTCATATCACCACACCTCGCAGAGGACCTCGCCACCGAGCCGACGACGTCGCGCCTCCCGATCGGGCAACAGGCCTTGGCTGGTCGAGACCACAGCAACCCCCAGGCCACCCTGGACGCGGGGAAGCTCTCCGGCTCCGCGATAGACACGGTGACCGGGTCGTGAGACTCGCTTGATGCCCTCGATTGCCGGACGGCGCCGATCGGCGTAGCGCAGTACCAACTCGAGTTCGCTGCGGTGGCCTAGCTGCTTCACCTCGAACCGATCGATGAAGCCCTCATCGACCAGGATCTGGGCGATACCTGCTTTCAGCTTCGATGACGGCATCAAGACGCGTTCGTGACCGACCGAAACCGCGTTTCGGATCCGGGTGAGCATGTCAGCGATGGGATCTGTAACCGGACTCACCATGAGGCCTTTCTCACACCGGGTAGCTCGCCTCTGGAGGCCAACTCGCGCACACAGATACGGCACATCCCGAAGTCCCGCAGGTAGGCACGAGCGCGGCCACATCGGCTGCACCGGTTGTACCCGCGAACCTTGAACTTCGGCTTGCGGTTGGCCTTGACGACCATTGATTTCTTAGCCATGAATCCCTCCTCAGACTTCCGCAGTGACTCTGCGGAAGGGAAAACCGAAAGCGGTGAGCAGGGCTCGGCCATGCTCATCGTTTTCCGCGGTCGTGACGATTGTGATGTTCAACCCGCGAGTCGTGGTCACGTTGTCGAAATCGATCTCGGGGAAGATCAGCTGCTCGGACGCCCCGACGCTGTAGTTGCCGTGGCCGTCGAACGCCTTCGGATTGAGCCCGCGGAAGTCGCGGACCCTTGGTATGGCGACCGAGAGCAGCCGGTCGAAGAACTCCCACATGCGCTCGCCACGAAGGGTCACCGATACGCCGATTGGTGTTCCCTCCCTCAGCTTGAAGTTGGCGATCGATTTGCGGGCGCGGTTGATGCGGGGCTTCTGACCGCTGATCAACCCGAGTTCGTCGACGGCTTCGTCGACAGCCTTCTTGTCGTTGATGGCCTCGCCGATCCCCATGTTGAGGACGATCTTCTCGAGAGTCGGAGCCTCCATCGGATTGGAGAGACCGAGATCCTTGATGAGCTGTGGCTTGATGTCCTCGGAGTACTTGGCCATCAGACGTGGTGTCTCGCTCACAGGTCCTCACCACCCTTCACGCAAACCCGGAGTTTCTCGCCCTCGTCATCGGTGCGGAGACGGATCCGTGTAGGGCCGTGCTTCTCACAGACGATCATGACGTTCGAGACGTCGATCGGCATGTCCTTGTCGATGATCCCGCCCTGCATGGTCTGACCGGACGGCTTGGTGTGCCGTCGGGAGGTGTTGACCCCCTCGACCAGGACCTTCCCTTTTGCTGGGAAGATCTTGCTCACCTTGGACTCCTTACCGGCATCCTTGCCGGAGATGACCATGACGGTGTCACCTTTTCTTATCTTCATCAGAGAACCTCTGGCGCTAGTGAGACGATTCGCATGAACTTCTCATCACGCAACTCGCGGGCCACGGGCCCGAAGATGCGGGTGCCTCTCGGCTGGCGATTCGGGTCGATGAGGACACATGCGTTGTCGTCGAATCTGATGTAGGTCCCGTCCTCGCGACGCGACTCCTTCTTGGTGCGCACGACCACGGCGCGGACGATCTCGCCTTTCTTCACGCTTCCACCAGGAGTTGCCTCCTTGACGGTTCCGACGATCACGTCGCCGATCCCGGCGTAGCGGCGGGACGAGCCTCCGAGCACGCGGACGCAGAGCACTTCTCGTGCCCCGCTGTTGTCCGCCACCTTTAGGCGCGATTCCTGCTGGATCATCTAGCACGCTCCACTATCTCGATGACGCGCCACCTCTTCGACTTCGACAAGGGGCGGGTCTCCATGATGCGGACGGTGTCGCCGACGTTGGCATCGTTGCCCTCATCGTGGGCGTGGAACTTCTCGGACTTGCGAACGATCTTGTCGTACCGCGGATGTGCGGTGAGATTCGGAATCACGACCGTCACGGTCTTGTCGCGACTATCGGAGACGACAACACCGACTCGTACCTTGCGGCGGTTTCTCGTTTGATCGGTCATCAGGCCTTCTCCTTTTCACGCTCGGGAGCCGGAGTTCCCCCAGGGACTCCAACCCTTCCCGCTTCTGCGGGAGAGGCGAGCTCACGCTCACGCATCACCGTGAGGATGCGGGCGATGTCTTTCTTGACCTCGATGATCCTGGCGGTGTTGTCGAGCTGGTTGGTGGCGAGCTGGAAGCGAAGATTGAACTTCTCCTCTCTGGCCTCGTCGAGGGCCTCCACGAGTTCCTCGTCGGTCAGCTCCCGTATCTCAGAGGCGTTCATGAGTCCTCCCTGGTCACGAAACGGGTTTTGATCGGCAGCTTGTGTGAGGCCTTGCGCATCGCCTCCCGGGCGACATCCTCGGGCACCCCAGCAAGTTCGAACATGACCCGGCCGGGCTTGACCACGGCTACCCAGAACTCGGGATTCCCCTTGCCGGAGCCCATCCGGGTCTCGGCCGGCTTCTGGGTGACGGGCTTGTCCGGAAAGATCGTGATCCAGACCTTCCCGCCTCTCTTCACGGAACGGGTTATAGCGACACGGCTTGCTTCGATCTGCCTTGAGGTGATCCACCCCGGCTCGAGGGCCTGCAGACCGTACTCGCCGAAGTTCACCTCGGTTCCCCTGGTGGCCACGCCACTCATCCGTCCGCGGTGCGCCTTGCGATACTTGGTGCGCTTGGGCATCAACATGACGCCTCACCACCCTTGATTCGAGTGAACGGAGTGTTCATTCCTCCTCCGATTCTTCGTCTGCTGTGGACCCTTCCGCATCGGCAGACTCATCGGTGTCTGCATCGGCACCCTCCGGTGCTGCGGCGGTCTCCTCAGCCTCCTCTTGCGTGTCTTCAACAGTCTCGGCGACGGCCACGTTCGCATCCGCAGTTGCATCCGCAACTGCAACGTCGCCGTCAGGCGACGCAGCTTCTGCAACGGCACCGGTGTCATCAGCAGCAGTTGCGTCAGCAACTGCCACGTCTTCGGCTTTAGCCGAAGACGCCTCGACATCCTGCTCCTCGCGTGCCGAGTCGTATTGGACCTTGGCTTCGGCTGCGGTGGGCTTGCGCTTGCCGCCACCGGCCTCGATGAGACGGCTCTTGCCCTCCTCTTCGCCGGACTCAACCACAGGACGCTTGCCACCACCGGCCTCGATGAGACGCGGCTTCTTCTCGACACCCGCGGCCTCCTCGGCACGTGACCTGATGCTCTTCTGGGTGCGACGAGCCGGACCACCGGTTGCCAGGTCGGCCTCGGCGGCGATTCGCTCTCCCGAAGCAGGGCCGCTCTCGACGACCTCTCCTCGATAGACCCAAACCTTCACACCGATCGCGCCCACGGTGGTGCGGGCCGTTGCGGTACCGAAGTCGATGTCGGCACGAAGGGTGTGGAGGGGAACACGTCCTTCTCGGTACCACTCCCTCCGACCCATGTCGGCACCGCCGAGACGGCCCTTGCACTCGACTCGAACACCTTCAGCACCGGCCTTGAGAGCCGATGCGACGGCACGCTTCATCGCACGCCGGAAGGCGATGCGATTCTCGATCTGATCGGCTATCCCTCGGGCCAGCAAGGTGGCGTCCAAGTCAGGGTCCTTGACCTCGTTGATGTTGAGCTTGATGCGTCGCTCGGTCATCTCCTCGAGTCCGGTGCGAAGCCGCTCGGCCTCAGAACCCTTGCGCCCGATGACCACTCCGGGACGGGCTGTGTGGATGTCGACGATGAGACGGTCACGCGTCCTTTCGATGTCGATCCTCGACACCGCGCCTCTCTCCAGCTCACCGCGCAAGTAGTCGCGGATGTTGGAATCCTCTTTGACGAAGGCCGCGTATTCCTTCTCAGAGAACCATTTCGACTTCCAGTCAGTGGCGACACCTAGCCGGAACGAATAGGGGTGCGTCTTCTGACCCATCAGTTCACCTCCTCATTCATATCCGACACCACGATCGTGATGTGGCTGGTTCGTTTGTCGATTCGCGTCGCTCGGCCCCGGGCACGAGGTCGGAAGCGCCGAAGCGTCGGGCCCTCGTCCGCATAGGCCTCCGAGATGTAGAGCTCCTCGGCATCGAGCGCGTGGTTGTGCTCAGCATTGGCGATTGCCGACTGCAGGGTCTTGGCTATGACCTCGGTGGCACCACGTTGGGTGAGTCTCAAAACGTGCTCAGCCTCGGTCACCGGGAGACCACGAACGAGGTCGAGGACCCGACGGACCTTGAACGGCGATTGGCGCACGTAGCGGCTGTGAGCTTTGACTTTCATACCTAGCCTCGCGATGCGGCCCTGTCGGCGTGGCCGCGAAAAGTACGGGTCGGGGCAAACTCACCCAGCTTGTGACCGACCATCGACTCGGTGATGTACACGGGCACGTGCTTACGGCCGTCGTGCACGGCAATCGTGTGTCCGATCATCTCCGGGATGATCGTGGAGCGGCGCGACCATGTCCTGACCACGCGCTTCGCTCCGGTTCGATTGAGCTCGTCGACCTTGCTGGCGAGATGGTCGTCGACGAACGGGCCCTTCTTGAGTGATCGTGCCATTACTTCTTCCTCTTCTTGGTGCGTCGACGAACGATGTACTTGTTGGAGGCCTTCTTGGGCTTCCGGGTGCGGACCTCGCCCTTGCCCCATGGGCTGACCGGGTGCCGACCACCTGACGACTTGCCCTCACCGCCACCGAGGGGGTGGTCGACGGGGTTCATCGCCACACCACGGGTCTGCGGGCGGACGCCCTTCCACCGATTGCGGCCAGCCTTGCCCAGCTTGATCAGCTCGGACTCAGTGTTTCCCACCTGACCCACAGTCGCCCGACAGTCGAGAGCAACCTGTCTCATCTCTCCCGAAGGCAATCGGAGCAGGGCGAGATCGCCCTCCTTGGACATCAGCTGCACGGCGGCTCCGGCCGAACGCGCCATCTTGGCACCGCCACCCGGGCGCATCTCGATGGCGTGGACCATCGTCCCCGCCGGGATGTTCCTCAAGGGAAGTGCGTTGCCCGGCTGGATCTCGGCACCACTACCCGACTCGAGTCGGTCACCTACATTGACCCCCACAGGGGCGAGGATGTACCGCTTTTCGCCATCCATGTAATTGAGCAGTGCGATGCGAGCATTGCGATTGGGGTCGTACTCGATGCTGGCGACCCGAGCCTCGATGCCGTCCTTTTCCCGCTTGAAGTCGATGATGCGGTAGCGCTGCTTGTGGCCGCCACCGCGATGGCGCGACGTCATCCGGCCGTCCGAATTGCGGCCACCCGTCTTGGACTTCTTGTCGATGAGCGACTTCTCGGGCTTGTCCGTCGTGATCTCGGCAAAGTCCGAGACCGTCTGGAACCGTCGCCCTGGAGATGTCGGCTTTCTCTTCTTCACTGCCATCTCAAACTCCAAACAAATCGATCGAGTCGCCAACGGCCAGCTGCACTACCGCGCGCTTCACGTCCTTGCGCTTACCGAACTTGTTGCCGTAGCGCTTGCGCTTGCCTTGACGGTTCATGGTGTTCACCTGGAGGACCCTGACGTCGAAAAGCTCCTCCACGGCCCTTCTGATCTGTTGTTTGTTGGCGCGCGGGTCGACCTCGAACGTGTACTTGTTCTGGAACTCGATGAGGTCGTATGACTTCTCAGAGACGACGGGGGCCAGGATGACTTCGTGAACCGTCTTCATTCCTCTTCACCTTCCTTGACGAAGTCTTCCTCTGAGACCTCATAGGTGCTGGTCCGGCCCGCCGAGCCGACCGTGTGCGATGTGAACACGACCTGATCGGACCAGAGGACGTCGTAGGGAGTGAGCTGTCCGGGCTCCACGAGCCTCACATCCGCCAGATTCCTGAATGACTTGCCTGCGGCCGAGTCGAGCTGGCCGAGGACGAGAAGGGTCTTTCCGCTGGCGGACATCGCCTCGAGGAGCGCTACTGCCTGCTTGGTCTTCGGAGTTGCCCAGTCGACTTCGTCGATGACTAGCACCGCGGACTCAGAGGCTCGTGCCGAGAGTGCGCTTCGCAAGGCGAGACGCTTCATCTTCTTCGGCGTCCGCTGCGAATAGTCCCGTGGGTGGGGCCCGTGGGCGACTCCACCACCAACCCAGATGGGAGAGCGGATGGAGCCGTGGCGGGCGCGTCCGAGGCCCTTCTGGCGCCACGGCTTGCGGCCACCGCCGCGCACCTCACCGCGTCGCTTCGTCGAGGCCGTACCGGCCCGGGCGGCAGCGAGTTGGGCATTGACCACCTGGTGCAGGACGTCGAGGTTGGGCTCGATCCCGAAGATGTCCGGATCGAGCTTGATGTCGCCTTTGGTGGTCCCGTCGGACTTGAAGAGGGGGGCTTTCACGTCAGCCACGAGCCTTCACCGCCTCTCTGACCAGAACAACTGAGCCCTTGGGCCCGGGCACCGAGCCCTTGAGCAGGAGGAGACCCCGCTCCTCGTCGACACCGGCCACCTCGAGACTGAGGGTGGTGACTTTCTCGCCACCCATGCGTCCGGCCATTTTCATGCCTTTGAAGACCCGGGCCGGTGTGGCACAGGCACCGATCGATCCGGGGGCACGATGCTTCTTGTGGTTTCCGTGCGAGGCCCCTTGACCCTTGAAGTTGTGCCGCTTCATGACGCCGGAGAAGCCTTTTCCTTTGGAGACGCCTGACACATCGGCGCGGGTGCCGGCCTCGAAGACCTCGGTCACGGTGATCTCCTGACCGACCTCGTACTCCTCGGGGTTGTCGACCTTTATCTCGACCAGGTGCGCCGCCGGAGACACTCCGGCCTTGGCGAAGTGGCCTGCGGCCGGCTTGTTGACGTTGCTCTGCTTGACCTCGCCATATGAGATCTGGATGGCGTTATAGCCATCGTTCTGGATGGTCTTGATCTGGACGACGCGGACAGGACCGGCCTTGACGACGGTCACGGGAATCGCACGTGCCTGTTCGTCGAAGACCTGGGTCATGCCCAGCTTCTCGCCCAAGATCGCCTTGACAATGCTCACAACTTGATCTCCACATCAACACCGGCGGGAAGCTCCAATCGCATCAGCGAGTCGACCGTTTTCGGGGTCGGCTCGAGGATGTCGATCAACCGCTTGTGGATCCGCATCTCGAAGTGCTCGCGGCTGTCCTTGTGGACATGGGGCCCACGCACCACGCAGTAACGATGGATCTCCGTCGGGAGTGGGATCGGGCCTCTGATTCTGGCCTGAGTCCTCAGCACCGTCTCGGTGATCTTCTTCGAAGACTCGTCGACCACGTTGTGGTCGTAGGCCTTCAAACGGATGCGGATCTTCTGCTCGGCCATTATTTGATGATCTTTGTGACTCGTCCGGCTCCGACGGTCCGTCCGCCTTCACGGATGGCGAACCGGAGTCCTTCGTCCATGGCAATAGGGGCGATCAGTTCCACACTCATTTCGGTGTTGT
>JAHEJW010000068.1 GCA_024638655.1 bacterium
AGGGGTGACATGTTCTCGCTTTGGAGCGGGACGAAATGTGCATCGGGGATGTGCGCCGCCATCAACCGACCCTGCTCGATCGGGCCCATCCGGTTGCCCTGCGTGTGGAGCACCAGGGATGGCACACTCACCTCGACGAGAAGGCTGGTGACGTCAGTTTTCTGGCGCTCGCGGGCAGCGGTGATGGCCGTGTCCTTGCTGGTGACGAGCGGTTGGAGATCATCGATCCAGCGTTTCTGGCTTTCTGTCGCTCCCGGCACCATGCTCTCGGAGAAGACGCGACGGAAGCGGGAATCGGGGAGCGTCCAGCCGAAGCGAACAATGTGCACCAGCGCTTCGAAGTACTCCTCGAAGCGCTCTCGGTACTCTTCGGTCACCCCCGCGAAGGTGCCGTTCAGGATCAGTCGGGTCACTCGCTCAGGATGTTCGACCGTGTGCCTGATCGCGACCTGGCCTGCCTGGCCGATGGCCAGAACCGCGTAACGATCCAAGCGGGCTGCTGCTGCGACCGCCTCCAGGTCCCCGACTCTGGCTTCCAGCGAGAAATCCTCCGGATCCCAGTCGGACAGCCCATAGCCGCGTTCGTCGTACCTCACCACCGTTGTCACCCGGCCTAATGCATCGAGGAGGTGGCCGAGCACGGGGTCGTCCCAGTCGTACTGGATGTGGCTGATCCAATGTTTGCTGAGGATCAGCGGCGGTCCGTTGCCGTGAACCGCGTACGCGATCCTCACCCCGTCGTGCGAGCGGCAGAACTGAACCACCTCCCTGGATCCGCCTCGATAGCTCACCGGCCCCTCCCCGGCCACGGTGACGCTCGTGTTGTAGTGCGGAGGCACCCACCCTTCGGTTCACCGAAATCGACGTCAATAGGTAGGAATGAGATCTCGGGTCCGGCTAGGGACATCCCACCGAAAGCGATCAGCGAACGTGGTCGCCGCAGAGTCAACTCGTGACTCCGCACTTCTCCAATGCGCCGGAACGGGTCAGACCGAGCGACGACGACACGGCGTGAGTGGGAGACTCCGCCAGGCGACAACCATCTGGCAATCTCACGCCCCGATCCTACGTTGTGAGCGAATCCCACCGATCGGGAGCTATTAGTCGAGTGCGAGGCCAGCTTCCGGGACGGAGTCCTTGGTGATCAGTACGAGGACAGTCGGCAAGACACCCAGCGTCGCCAAGAGAGCCATCATGATCATGACTGCAGTCAGCAGCCCGTATGCGGCGAACAACGGCATGGGAGCGAAGGCCAGGATTCCGAAGCCCACTGCCGAGCTGATGGCCGAGGCCAACAATGCCGTGCCGGTGCCTTCGCCCGCGGCGCGAACCGCCTCCTGTCGGTTGCCGAGGCGGCCAAGCTCCTCGCGGTACCGGGAGATGAAGTGAATGGCGAAGTCGATGCCAATCCCCACGGAAACGGCGGCAATGGTTGCCGTCACGATGTTGATGGAGAATCCGGCAACATCCATGAAGCCGTATAGCCAGGCCACGGTCATGAGGATTGGAAGAACACTGGCCAGGCCGTAACGAGCCGAGCGAAGGAATCCCCCCGCCACCAGCAGGCACAGAATCACTGCGATCGGCAGCGAGATGGCAAGGGCCCTACGAGTCGCTTCCAGGGACACCTGTCGCACGAATGGGCTGCCGGTGAGCTGGACGGTGGTCCCGAGCTCGCTTCGCATGGACTCGACGATGGGAGTCAGGTCACTCTCCGCCTGCTCTATCGAGGTTTGACTGCGCGAGTTGACCAGACCCATGGCAAACACCGTTGCATCTTGATCGGAGTCGAGATCGACAGCAGTCGCTATGTCGTCAGGAGTGAGAGCGAGGCGTTCCTGGTCGAATGGAACCCCAATCGCGGACGTCACCTCGTAGAGAGCGGCGAGCTGGTCTGCGGTGTCGGGGATGCCGTCATCGTTGTCGTCGGTGAGAGCAACGCCGGTCTGTTGGGCGATTAGACCCTGTGCCGCGGGGTTGTCCCACACGGCTTCGATGACTGCGAGCACGCCTCCCTGGACCCATACACCGTCATCGTTGCGTGCGAGGACGTCGGTCTCGAGGGCGACGATGTCGTCGATGCCACTTTGAATGCTGGCCAACACCGCCGGGTCGGAGAGATCGGCCTCGATATAGATCTGCGCAGGCTCGCCACCTCGATCTCCGATGTGTTCGTCGAGCAGATCAAGACCCACAACGAAGTCCGAACTGGAGGAGAAGAAGTCTTCCACCTCGAACTCGGCCGGAACCTGAAAAGCGAAATAGGTGGCCACTGCAGTCCCGACGAGAGCGATCGGGAGGACGATCCCAGGGCGGCGGGCCAGCGCGGCCACGACTCGACCGACGGGTTCGGCCAGACGATCCTCGGGAACGGCTACGACGTCGGCTTCGCTCCCCTCCACCCTGCGTGAACGAACCCAAAAAGGCACGATGAGCACCGAGAGCACCGTGAGCCCGTAGAGCACCACGCCGAGCCAGGGAAGCACGAACACCATCAGCAGCACAGATGCCATCACCATGATGCTCGCCAAGAGAGAGCCAACTCGACCCACGATCGTGTGGCGTCGTCCTTTAGGTGGGGGCCCGAGGCGACCTTCGATCAGCGAGATGATGAGCGGAGTGACGATCCCCAGAAGCAGGAAGGCTGCCCCTAAGGCGATAGCGGCACCTAGCCCGAAGTTGACTATGGACTCGATGCCCGATGTGACGTTGGATAGGAATGCCACGACGTCCGAGGTCAGCGCAAGCAAGAGGGCGCCTCCTACCGCGGCAAGGCCCACGGCGAACCCTCTGGAAGCAGACAACCCAGTCTGCCGCTCCTCTCGATAGCGACCCACGGCATGGAAGGCGAAGTCCACTCCAAACGAAATCATTGCGATGGGAACGATCAGCGAAAGGACGAGGTCGTCTTTGAATCCGATCAGGTTGGAGATTCCCTTGAGCCAGATCATCAGAGCGCCCAGGGCCACTCCGATAGCAGCCAGCACCCAGTAGCTGCGGAACACAACGCCCACGATGATGAGAACTGCGAGAACCGTGAAACCGATGAACGGGCCTGCCAGGGCCCCCTGTTCCTGAGAGGTGAGGTTGACGTCTATCGCAACGCCGTACACGTCGACCGTTTCCGCCGATCGCAGGACATCGAGAATGTCTCGGGAATACTCCTCGGCTTCGGTGCCGCCGCCGAGGTTCACGGATTGGTTGCCAAACCCGAGCTTCTCGTTGTCCGAGAGGGTCAGCCAGGCCATGCCGGGCACATCCCAAGTTCCGTCCGCGTTCCTGACCGAACCTGTGGAGAGGTTGAGGACGGGTGAGTCGGGACCCAGGTCGTCGATTACGGCAGAAGCGGCCATCTCGACGACCTCGTCGGGAGCAGTGAGAAGGGCGCCGTCCAGAGCCGCGTTGGTTAAGTCGGCAATGGTCGCCGTCCCCTGAACCTCGGCACCCGTCTCTACATCGAAGTAGGAATAGAGATTGGGCGCCAGGTCGGCGTCCGAGCGCAACGCTTCACCCGCCTTGTAGATGTCCCGCAGCGTGTCGGCGTCAACGATGTTGCCGCCTTTCGGCTCCGCGATGAAGAAGACAGGGAACACCGACGAAACGAAGCGCTCGTCGATTTGGTCCCGAGCATCGAAGACCGGACCGCCGGGCTCGGTGGAGGCAGATTCGGTGGGTGCCATCGTGATCATGGGGATAGCAAGGAGACCGGTAATCACCGCCGTTCCACCGATCACCCATGCAGGGCGTCGCTGAACCCAATCGGGAATGGTCCTCATGTCGATCGGATGTGGGCC
>JAHEJW010000069.1 GCA_024638655.1 bacterium
GGACGGGCGAGCTGACTGCTGCATAACGTGAATCGCCTGCCCACAGCCTCACGCGGCCACCCGGATGTCACCGAAACTCCGTCGTTCTCGTTCGCTCGGGAAGTGCCGTTCCCGAGCGGGTCGCCCGGCCTGTGGGTGGGCCAGGATGGGTGTCTCGGATCGGCATCACATCGGGGACTCTTGGGCCGTCCGTGAACAACAAGACTCGTTCAGGCGATGATGTCGGAATGTCATCTGGGCGGTGGAGGGTTCTCAGCGAGTTGTCGATCTTCACGCCGGCGCTGCGATCCCATCGAGAATCGGCTCGAGATGCGGTCGCGACTCCGATCCACTCGGCGGTCTGGGACATCGAGAACTCGCAGTTGAGCGCGTTGATGAAGACCTCGACCTGATCGACAACTGGATGCCTCTGGTCTAGCATTGCTGCTCGCTCAGCCAGCCGAAAGGATCCGAGATGGAACGTTCGTGGCGCCGTGGGGCTCCGTTGTCAGGCGCAGTGTCGATCGTGCTGTACTTCGTCGGCTTTGCGCTGATCGGTGAGGTACGCGGCACCACGTCTCCGTCCCCAGACCGGGTTGTCGACTTGTTGGAGGATGGCCCGGTCCAGATCCTGATTGGTGCCTACATATCGTTGGTGTCCGTACCGCTGCTGCTGTGGTTCGTCGCGACGCTGCGCAGCAGGATCCTGGTGGCTGAAGCTGGCACGGGACGGTTCGCGACGTTGGCCTTCGGGGGCGGTGTCCTTGCTGTGGCAGGGATGTCGGTCGGCTTCGCCTCGATCGGCCAGGCAGCATTCCGTGCTGAGGACGAAGCGATCGATCCACAGATTGCGACGATTCTCTACGACCTGTATCGCGCGATGTTGAGCGGACCCATGCCGATCGGGTTCGCCGCGCTCATCGGCGCGAGCGCGATCGTTTCATTCCGTGGCGACCTGTTTCCGTCGTGGCTCAAGTGGGCCAGCGTGGTCATCGCGGTCGCAGCGGTGTCGCCATTGATGAGCTTTGCCGGATTCTTCGGGCTGGGGTGGGTCTTCGTCGTCAGCATCTGGCTCACCCTTGCTGAGCGCACTTCGTCTGATAGCGAGTTGTTCGGCGAGCATCGGGACGGAGACGACTCCCGGACCGGGTGAGCTGGCCATGACTGACCGCCGGCACAAGTCACACCTCGCCGGTCCACGCGACGCTGCTCTCCTTTGACCCATCGGGTCCAACGACGCCGATGCCGGGCGCCCATAGCAGCACTTGGCGACAGCGCTATGTCCCGCTCGTAACCGCCTTCAATACCGAGTGGGTTCGGTACTCGGGTACGTCCACGGCGGACAACGCACGGCAGGTCGCCGACGCGCGGATCGACGCCCGGGGACGGATTCCGCCCGTCCTCCCCGGCCTTGACACCCGTCAGCGTCTCCTCCAAGATGACGGCGAATAATCGAACACCTGTTCGTGTCGGAGGGGCGAGTTTAACCCAAAGTACACGCGCCCCCTGGAGCACCGAGCTCGCCACAGCGTAGATGTTTGGCCTGGTCAGAATTGTGTTCGTGGCAGACGGACCGTGGCCTCAACACTCGCGGCGATTTCCGAACGCCGCACCTGGGCCGAACTCGAGCGACCGTGTTGAGGTCAGGTCGTGATTCTGAGCGGTCGATATCCGGTGGCCGCGTCACGGCTACCAACGCAGCTGGGTGAGGGGTTGTTGAAATCAAGGATGCGGTCACGTGCCATCCGACACAATCGCCTTTAGTACCATTGTAGATACCACTATCGCATCGATACTGTGTCGGTTGTCCGGACGTCGATCGGCCTCCGGAAGGTCGCATTTAACCAAAGACTGGAAAACCTATGAGAGCAGCCATCCTTCGTGAGTATGGAAACGAACCTGAAGTCGTCGAGATAGATCGGCCCCATCTTCCCAACGACAGCGTGATGGTCGAGGTTCACGCTGCTGCGATCAACCCGATCGACTGGATCATCATGGCCGGGCACATGCAGCAGATGCTCCCCTATGCGCTGCCGTGGACGATTGGCTACGACGTGTCTGGCGTCGTGGTCGAAGTTGGGTCCGATGCTGCTGGCATTGCCGTTGGCGACGAAGTGTTCGCGCGGGCTGATGGCATGCAGGCTGGGACGATGGCGGAGTTCGCAGCGTTGAAGGCAACTGACCTCGCAATCAAGCCCGGCAACATCACCCATGCTGAGGCTGCGGGTGTTCCTCTCGCTGGCCTCACCGCCTGGCAGGCACTCTTTGACAAGGGTGGACTGAAGGAAGGTCAGCGCGTGCTGATCCACGCTGGCTCTGGAGGCGTGGGAACACTGGCGATCCAGTTCGCCAAGAATGCGGGGGCGTGGGTTGCCTCCACAGCCAGCGTCGCCAATCAGGACCTCGTCGAGCGACTGGGTGTGGATCAGTTCGTTGACTACAAGACCGAGAGATTCGAGGATGCGGTAGAAGCGTGCGATCTCGTCTTTGACATGGTGGGTGGCGACACCCTGGAGCGCTCTTTCGACGTTGTGAAGCCAGGGGGAACGATCGTCTCCATCAAAGGCGAAGCTCCGGAAGGGCTCGCAGCTGAACGTGGTGTCTCATTCCATGCCTTCTTCATGCAACCAAACGGTGACCAGCTCTCCGATATCGCGAGCCTGATCACCGGCGGCGCTGTCGAGCCGGTGCTCGACAGCACATACCCGCTCGACGACGTCGCAGAGGCCTACCGTTTCGCGGAGTCCGGTGGCCCCAGTGGCAAGGTAGCCATCGCCATCCGTTAACGGGTGGACAAGACTCCTCCACCAACACAATGCGAGAGCACCGGAGTCGCCGGGCGTCAACTGTGAGAACCCGATGCCACGAGTGACTGGCCGTGTGATGTTGTCCAGGCAGCGATGTGTTCGAGGACGGGGATGAGAGAGTGGGCGGTGTCGGTGATGTCGTACTCGACACGCGGCGGTATCTCGTTGTACTGCGTTCTTGTCACGAGACCATCGCGTTCGAGCTCGCGCAGCTGGCGGGTCAACGTCGTCGGAGTTACCGGGCTCATCCTCTCGGCGAGTTGGTTGAAACGGGCCTTGCCATCGCAGCCAAGACTGTAGAGGATCCCGATCTTCCAGCGACCCCCAACCATTCCGGTGAACTGCGCCAGCGCGTCAACGGTTACCTCGGTCGATGTGTGGTTCGCCATCTTCCCCAACTTTCTCTGTTAGTACCGTAGAAGATACTACTACCTAAACGATATTATTGCTCAACGAAGCGGCTTCGATGTCCGGAGCCGCCCAAGCCTGAAGGATATTCGATGAGAACACCGATCTCGCCCCAGCTCGAACAAGACGGCACTTACCGTCCGTCGCCGCTGGCGATGAAGCTCTCCGTGCAGAAAAAGACGGACTATGACGGCCATATCTACACCGACGCCCACAAAGGCGACTTGAAGATCTTGATGATCTGCACCGAGGAGAAGGCCATGACCATGGCCAACGGCAAGAAGTTCTCGACCGGCAACCATCCGGTCGAAATGCTGGTGCCGATGCTGCACCTACGCAACGCCGGGTTCGAGATCGACATCGCCACGCCGACCGGTGCTCCGGTGCAGATCGAGATGTGGGCCATGCCACAAGAAGACGAGGCCGTGTTGGGCCTGTACGCCGACTTGAAGCACCAACTCGAAAACCCAAGGACATTGACCGACTTCGTCGAGACGTCGATGAACGACACGTCGCCCTACTGCGCAATTTTCATTCCCGGCGGCCACGGCGCCATGTTGGGCCTTCCCGAAAACGTCGACGTCGGGAAGATTCT
>JAHEJW010000043.1 GCA_024638655.1 bacterium
GGGGACACTATCTACAGAGTTGGGCCACTACCCTCCCCGTCCGTGACCAAGATGTTCTCCCGGGCTTTCCGGGCCGCTCTCTTCGACAAGAAGGCATTCAACGAGGCCTTCTTCGACGATGATGCCGCCGCCGATGGGGCCATCGTCGTCGCCACCGTAGGTGCGTTGATCTACCTGGGCAGCTGGTTGCTCGGCATCATTGGGCTGTCGATCCAGGGACTGCTCGCCGCACTGGTGGCTGCGATCATCTCGTGGCTGATCCTCGCCTTCGCCACGTGGTTCGTTGCCTCCCGTCTCTTCAGCGGCGGGGGTAGGCCGCAGACGATGCTGGCGATGCACGGTCTGGCGGCTCTGCCGCTGACGCTCGACCTGTTCGGCGGGACTGCGGGAGGGCTGGTGGCCGGCCTGGGGCTGATCTGGTACCTGGCGGTGGTTGTCATCGCTACCCGTGAGGCATCAGATGTCGGCACACGGAATGCCGCAGTCTCGGTTCTCATCGGGTTTGCCGTCGCCGCCCTTTTCCGGGCACTGATCGGAGTTCCCTTCGCGCTGTTCGGCGCCCTGTTCTAGTGCGCTAGTGCCCACCTACCGCTTGGACCTCGCCTACGACGGGTCGGGTTTCCGGGGCTACGCAGCCCAGGTGGGGCAAAGGACCATCCAAGGGGAGTTGGAGTCGGCCCTGGCCAAGGTCCTCGGACCATCGCTGGAGACAGCGGTCGCCGGGCGGACCGACGCAGGGGTGCATGCACGCGCTCAGGTGGTCTCGTTTCAGGCTGAATCGGAGATCGACGCAGAGCGGCTGCAACGATCCTTGAATGGTCTCGTCGGCCCCGAGATCGTGGTCGACCGGATCTCGGAGGTCGATGCCGATTTCCATGCCCGCTTCTCCGCAGTCTGGAGACGCTATCGATATCTGCTCGATCCCCGGCCTGCCCCGGATCCACTCCTGCGTCACATGGTCTGGCATGTAGGTCGCAACCTCGACATTGAGGCGATGCGGGAAGTCGCCGAGGGCGTAGAGGGCGAGCACGACTTCAGCTCGTTCTGTCGGACAGTGGCGGGGCGGAGCAACGTCCGGCGGGTGGAGGAGACCGAGCTGAAACAGGCCGACGGGACGATCGAGTTCTGGATAAGGGCCAATGCCTTCTGTCATCAGATGGTCCGCTCGATCGTCGGCTACATGTATGACGTCGGCCGTGGTTTCTCCCCGTCTGGGCAAGTAAAACCGGTGATCGAGGCCAGAGACCGCTCGGCTGTCGCCACAGTGGCACCCCCACACGGCCTGACTCTCTGGGAGGTCGGATTCTGACAAAGCGGAGGATCTGACCTACTCTCACTGTTAGTGCGAATGAGCCACTGTGTGCGCCGGGTCGCAACGGCGTCTCCCCCAGGGCCTCGAACGGCCACCCTCCTCCGGGCAGTCCTTCCCTTCGCGCTACGAGCCTTCGCCGTCTCGTTTGTGGTGCTCTCGTTCTTGATCGCTGCCGCCGTCACGGCCTCTCCGGCGTCCGCGGCCGAGGATGGATTGGGCCGGTTCCGCACCCAGTGCGGCCACTCCCATTTCGCACAGGTCGACCCGATCGTCAATCCCGGGCCGTCGGGAACTCCTTCTCATCACCTGCACGAATTCGCAGCGAATACGTCAACAGACTCGAGCTCCACCTATTCGGCAATGGTCGTTGCGGAGACCAACTGCGATCTGAGCGCCGATACCGCCGCCTATTGGACGCCGGCTCTGATCGGCCCCGGTGACCAGCGGGTCGAGATGGAGAAGATGACCGCCTACTACTCGAATCGCCCTGTGATGGCGTCGGGTCAGGCAACCATTGCCTTCCCGCCCGACTTCCGCATGATCGCTCCTGCCATCTACCCCCACTCGTATTGGAATTGTGTGGGTGACAGCGACCACACCATGGAGTCGCGGCATGCCACGCCACCGGACTGTGGTGACCGGGATTTGAGGCTGCATGTCTTCTTCCCGTCGTGCTGGGACGGGCGGCTCGACAGCCCCAACCACAAAAGCCATGTGGCCTACGGCTACAGGGACGGGAGTGTCTACGGCAGCCCGGGAGCGACGGAGGACTATCGCATCGACGCCTGCCCTTCCACCCATCCTTTGAAGATCCCACAGGTTCGATACCGGATCGTCTACCCCGTCTCGAACGGGAGCCAGTACTCCCTGGCCGATGGCACCCAGTTAGCCCACGCCGACTTCTGGAACACCTGGGACCAGGATGTTCTCGAGGCTCTGACCGACCAGGTCCTCAACGCCCAGGTCGTCACACCCGACATCCACGACGGCAATCTCGGCGACTTCCTTTCGTTGATCGACTCGGCCGAAGGGGGCGAGCGGGTCGGTCTGGTGGACCCGACTCAAGGGTTGTGGCACCTGCGTCATCAAGGCGGAGCGGTCGAGTCCTTCTACTACGGGGTGCCGGGCGACTTCCCGTTCGTCGGCGACTGGAACTGCGACGGCGTGGACACGCCCGGCCTCTACAGACAATCGGACGGCTTCGTCTATCTGCGGAATTCGAACACCCAGGGCATTGCCGACATCAGATTCTTCTTTGGCAACCCCGGTGACATCCCCCTGGCGGGGGACTTCGATGGTGATGGCTGTGACACCGTCTCGATCTACCGGCCCGGGGAGTCCCGGATCTATGTCATCAACGAGCTCGGCTCCAACGACGGGGGACTCGGCGCCGCCGACTACTCGTATCTCTTCGGCAATCCCGGGGACAAGCCCTTCGTGGGGGACTTCGACGGGGACGGGATCGACACGGTCGGTCTCCATCGGGAGTCGACCGGGTTGGTCTACTTTCGCAACAGCAACACCCAGGGCATCGCTCACCACCAGTATTTCTTCGGTGACCCGGGCGATCGCCTGGTCGCAGGTGACTGGGGAATAGTCGACGGTGACGACACACCTGCCGTCTTCCGCCCTTCGAATGCGGTGTTCTATTTCCGTTTCACCAACACCCAGGGCAACGCCGACGACCGAATCACCTTCGGTTCCTCCCATCATCTGCCAGTAGCCGGGCAGTGGAAGAAATAGTCTGGGAATCCTTCTGACCTGAAACCCCTGCTCACAGTGGTTTTTGAGAAATCGATCAGCATGCGTTGAGATTTTCTTGAGGACAGGCTGCGGCGAACGGCTTAGTGTCACCATCAGTGAGAACAAGCCACGCTGTGTGGTTGACCCCAGCAGCGTCTCCCCCGGGCCTCATCTGGTCTCCCCCTGATCTTTGCTCCTCTATGAGCAACCCGGGCGTTATTCGAGAGGGTGATTGCCGTGCCAGCCACTAGCCGTCTCCAGGTCTGGGGCCATCGTTCACGCAGCATCGCGTTGGTCGCTGTGCTCGCTTTGATCGCTGCCACCATGGCCACCGTCTTTCCGGCGTTCGCCGCCGAGCCGGGGCTCGGGCGTTTCCGCACCGTATGCGACCACTCCCACTTCGCCCAGGTCGACCCGATCGTCAACCCGGGCCCATCGGGAACGCCGTCCGGTCACATGCACGAGTTCGCTGCCAACACTTCGACCGACTCGGACTCCACCTACGAGACGATGACGGCCGCTGGGACCAACTGTGAGCTGAGCGCCGATAGTGCCGGCTACTGGGTTCCGGCCCTCATCGGTCCCGACGGCCAGCGCGTCCCCATGTCAAGGATGACGGCCTACTACTCCAATCGCCCGGTGATGGCCAGCGGCCAGGAGACCATTGCCTTCCCGCCGGACTTCCGGATGATCGCCCCGGCGATCTACCCCCACTCGTATTGGAATTGTGTGGGTGACAGCGACCACTCCATGGGCTCGCGTCAGAGCACGCCACCGGATTGTGGGGGGAGCGAGCTCCGGCTCCATGTCTTCTTCCCCTCCTGTTGGGATGGTCGCCCCGACAGTCCGGACCACATGAGCCACGTTGCCTACGGCTATCGAGACGGCAGTGTCTACGGGAGCCCGGGAGCGACGGAGGATTACCGCATCGATGCGTGCCCTTCCACCCATCCTCTGAAGATCCCACAGGTTCGATACCGGATCGTCTACCCCGTCTCGAACGGGAGCCAGTACTCCCTGGCCGATGGCGCCCACTTGGCCCACGCCGACTTCTGGAACACCTGGGACCAGACGACCCTCGAGGCATTGGTCGACCAGGTACTGAATTCCGAGGTCGTCACTCCGGACATAAACGACGACAACATCGACCAATTCGTTGATCTGGGCACTCCTCCGCCACCTGCTCAACCTTCGGTGTCAGTTGTTGCCTCCGACCCCGACGCATCAGAAGACGGCCCCGATCAAGGTGTGTTCCGGGTGACGCGAAGCGGGCCGACTTCCGAACCACTGACGGTCTATTACGGGATCGGTGGCTCTGCGACCTATGGGGTCGACTTCGACGAACCCCCCGGTTCGGTGACTATCCCCGTTGGGGAGTCTTCCGCCGACGTGTACCTGAATCCGATCGACGACACCGAAGCGGAAGAGCCGGAGACGGTCCTGATGTCGCTGCTCGGCGGATCGGGATACACGGTCGGGGTCCCCAATTCGGGGACCGTGACCATCGCCGACAACGACGGATCCACCACGACTCCGCCTCCTCCGCCCCCGCCACCTCCCCCCGATACTCCGACGGTGACAGTCACCGCGCCGGACCCTGATGCTTCCGAGGAGGGAAGCGAGCCGGGTGTGTTCAACATCTCACGCTCCGGTCCGACCACTGAGGCACTGACCGTGATCTACGAAGTCGGCGGCTCGGCCGACGGGACCGACTTCACCGGTCTGTCGAATTCGGTGGTGATTCCCCCAGGTTCGGCTGATGTGAGCGTGTCAGTCGTTCCGATAGACGATTCCGAGACCGAGGATCCCGAGACTGTGGTCCTCACCTTGACTGACGACCCGGCCTACGCGGTTGGCACGCCCTCCTCGGCTGCCGTGACCATCGCCGACAACGATCCCGCCGCACCGCCGGATCCTCCGCCACCTCCGCCACCTCCGCCCACCTCGGGAGCCATCACCTACGTCGGCCATGGCGCGGTCGCCTCGGCGCACAAGGTCGTCGGTACCGACGGCCAGGTCGTCGAAGTGCCGGGCGTGGCTGACGGCGACCTGATGATCCTCGTGTCCCATCGAAACGATGATGACGGTGACTTCGTGACCCCGAGCGGGTGGAACCGTATCGCTGCTCTCGATGGCGTCGTCGAGGACGGCCAGGATCGAAACACCCTGATTGCCTGGAAGATTGCCAGCGCCGAGCCGACCAGCTACACGATCACCCACTCCGACAACAGGGGTGAGCAATGGTCGAGTGTGATAGTCGCCTGGCGGGGTGTCGACACATCGAACCCCTTCGACACTGATCCGAGGGGGGCCCACCATGCTGCGGTCCGAGACGACCCGACTCCGTCCAACCCGTCGACTACGACGCTGAGCAATGATGCCTTGGTCGTGCTGATCTCTGCGATCACCCACGACGACATCGGAGCGGGCCAGGCGCCGGCCGGCTACACGATGCGAGTCGATCACACGGGCGCTTCATTCGATCACCGTCAGATCCAGATCGCCGACCGCACGATCCCTAGCGCCGGGGACGAGACCCCCGGATCCTGGCTCAACGCGATCGTGAATCCGGGTCGTGGGGATGCCACCCTCGCCACCATCGCCCTTCGCCCGGCGGGCGCGACGGCGGCCGCCACGAATTTGGTCCTGGCCGCTCGGTCCTTGGGCGTCCTCTGAATCTGCCGCGAATCCACTAGGCCAGCGGCGGTGGTCAGTATCGAACGACCGGTCTCTCGGACGCCGGCTTGGTCAGCTGCCCGCCGACCAGCTTCCACCCGAAGGCGGTCACCAGCTCCTCCATACATCTGGAGCACACGCCACGGGTGTTGTCGAGCTTGGTGACGAAGTACCGGCGCGGCCTCCCACATGTGTGGATGTCACAGGCCTCGGTTTGTTCCACTGTGCCTGTCTGAGTCGTCATGCACAGGTATCGACACGAGACGGCAACTTCCTTAATGGGGCCAGTAGCCCAATTCCTCCCTGGCTGGTCGCCCCTTTCACTTGGTGCGGTCAGGTAGGCGAATCCGCGGGGAGGGGCTGGTTGGAAGGGGGTCTCCCCTCTGACGCCCCTAGTTCGGAGGATGTCCTCACCCCTTATGGGACGATTCGGATGATGTCGGTCCCCTCAAAGGGATCTCCCGACAGAGTCAGACCGTGAAGCGTGGCCTCGACGTCGCCCGCGGCGAGTGTCATATCCCTAACTTCGATATGAAGGAGGAGGTCCCGATCTCCATCACCATCGACGTCGGCAAGCGTGCTGGAGGGATCTCCGTTTCCTCTCATGCGAACCGATGCACCGGCGAGGGTCACCGTCAGCGGGTCGACGCTTGATGCATCGAACGATGGCGTGGTGTGGATGGCGACGGGAACGACGCGACCAGACAGATTGACCGAGTTTTTGGCACTACCTGGTCTGATGTCGATCGTCACCTGCTGCCCGGTGGTTGGCGCCGAGGAATCTTCGACCATCAGATTGTCGACGGTGACCACCATCGAGTTGGTCTCGTTATCGATGACCCGGATCCGCCCGATCAAACCGGCATCTGCCTCCCAACCGGCGAATTCCATGGCCTGGTTCGTCACCGGTGTGACGGCCACCGATCCGAGTTGAGAGTCATCCTCGCCGTAGAATTCGACCGTCGCGGCAGACACGCCAACCCACATTCCCACCCGGCGCATCGGCTCACCGAGGACGATGTCGAGGTAGCCGTTGTCGCTGTGGCTGCCCACACACTCGTTGGTGATGCAGTTTCCGAGCCCCATGTCCATGTATCTGACTGCTCCGGTGTCGCTCGTGATCGTGTTGTCATCGATGACCACCGGCTCCCAATTCACGAAAGGAAGGCCCAGTCCGTCGAAATCCCACACGGTGGGATCGGTGAAGTCCCCTTCGGTCATGCTCCCCGCCCATGCGGCCGTGGGGATCAGGAGAGTGAAAGCGGCGACGACCGTCATCACTCTTGATCGGAAACCCCAACCGACTCTGTGGTCGCTGATCGTCGAAGGGATGTCGTTCGAGGGTCTAGTTCGTGTCCGCACTGCCGCACTCCTGGGTCGTCCTACGTTCGACCCCACACGGAGTTAGCGACTCTCCCTCTCTCCGTGGTCATCCTATCCGCTGAGTGACCGACTCAAAAGAGGAAATCTTTTCCCATCTTCGTGGCACTAAGGCTCAGCCGAGGTAGTCGGAGAGAGCCTCCCGCAGAGATGCGGCGTGGTCGGCGTCACGGGTCTCGACGGAGATCTCGATCTCGACTTTCCCAAAGGGAACGTTCCAACCCTCGCGGTGATGGTCGACTTGGACCACGTTGCCGCCCTTCTCGGCGACGATCTCGAGGACTCGGGCCAGGCTCCCCGGCTGGTCTGGGACGAGCACCTCGAAGCGGGCGAACCGACCCGAAGTCTCCAAGCCGTGGCGGACCGCCTTGCCCAGGAAGAGGAGGTCGATGTTTCCGCCGGAGAGGATGACGCAGATCGGCTCGGGAGCATCGGCAGGTATGAGCCCCTCGAGAAGTGCGGCGACCCCCACGGCTCCGGCTGCTTCCACCAAGAGCTTGGAGCGCTCGAGGATGAGAGTGAGGGCATTGGTCGCCTCGTCGTCGTCGACGACCAGGAAGCTGTCGACGTGTTGACTGCTGATGTCCCAGACCAGTTCGGAGGGGACGGAGACGTTGATTCCGTCGGCGACCGTCGGGCGGCCCCGCGGATAGTCCCGGATCAGCTCGCCCTGGAGGCGGCTGTCCGCGTAAACCGAGGCGACCTCGATCTCCACACCGAAGATCCTCACGTCGGGCTTGACCGAGTGGATGGCGAAGGCGCTCCCCGAGAGCAGCCCGCCGCCCCCGGTCGGGATCACCACAGTGCCAACGTCGGGGAGCTGGTCCATGATCTCGAGACCCATCGTGGCCTGCCCGGCGATGATCAAAGGGTCGTCGTAGGGGTGGACGAACCGCGCATCTTCTTGCTCGGCGTATACCTTGGCCGCGTCGACCGAATCGGCCAGGGAGGAGCCCTCGAGGATCACGGTCGCCCCATAGTCCTGGGTTGCCTTGACCTTGGGTATAGGAGCGTTCTCCGGCATGAACACGGTGCAGGGCGACCCGCTGAACGCCGAGGCGAGCGCGACGCCCTGAGCGTGGTTTCCGGCAGATGCGGCCACGACGGGCTGGCCTTCGAGCCGCGACACCACGTTGAGGGCACCCCTGATCTTGAATGAACCGGCCCGCTGCATGCACTCTGCCTTCAGGTAGACCTGACGGTCGGACATGCGAGAGAAGGAGTCCGACGGGATGATCGGTGTCTCGGTCACCCGCCCCTCGAACCGCCGGCGAGCCTCATGCACATCGTCCAGGGAGATGGCGAGTTCAGATTGGCCTAGAGCTGCCACACGTCGTAGCATATGCCCGGCTCCCGATGCGGAGCTCGTTTCCCCAAACGGTCCCTTGCAGTAGCCATGCGAGGAATGATTTCTTCATGAAGCAGAACAAGACTTACACGCCCAAGGCTGCCGACATCCAGCGGGAGTGGTTCGTGGTGGACGCCACCGACCTACCTCTGGGTCGTCTCTCCTCCGAGATCGCCCAGATCCTCCGAGGCAAGCACAAGCCGACCTACGCCCCCCACGTCGATGTGGGCGATCACGTGATCGTGGTCAACGCCGAGAAGGTGGCGGTCACCTCGGGCAAGAGCCAATCGAAGATCTACTACCGGCACTCCGGTTTCCCCGGGGGCATCAAGGCCGAGTCCTTCGAGTCTCTCCGCGAGCGTCGCCCCGAGGCCATCGTCGAGCGAGCGGTTCGGGGAATGCTCCCCAAGAACAAGCTGGGCCGCAAGATGCTCAAGAAGCTCAAGGTGTACGCCGGTCCCGACCACTCACACGAGGCGCAATTGCCCAAGCCCCTCGAGCTGGATATCCGAAAGGTGGAAGTCTGATGTCGAAGCCATTGGTCCAGGCGACGGGTCGTCGCAAGGAGTCGGTAGCGCGAGTGCGTCTCCGTGACGGCTCGGGCCGGGTCGTTCTCAACGGCCGCCCCCTCGAGGACTTCTTCCCGACAATGGCGACACGTCTCCGCGTCATGGAGCCGCTCAACATCACCAACAACCAGGGTCGCTACGACATCGAGGCGACACTTGAAGGTGGCGGTACCACCGGTCAGGCCGACGCCCTCCGTCTTGGCATCTCCAGGGCGCTGGTGGAACTGGACCCCGAGTTGCGTGACACCTTGAAGAAGGCCGGCATGCTCACCCGCGACGCCCGTGTCGTCGAGTCGAAGAAGTACGGTCTTCGCAAGGCCCGCAGGGCGCCCCAGTACACCAAGCGCTGAGGCCGCTCAAGAAGGCCCCTTCGGTTACCGACATGGTCCACATGTCACCCACAGGGTCGACCCGGGTCTCTTGAATGTCTGATCTGTTCCGTCTCCTCGACGACGGCAAGCCGATCTTCGGGACCGACGGGATTCGTGGTGCCGCCGGCTCGGAGCTGACACCGGAGCTCGCACTGCAAATCGGCCGCGCCGCCGGCTCCTACCTTCGTGGCGGGCCCGTGGTTGTGGGACGGGACACCCGCCGCTCCGGCTCGATGCTCTCCTCTGCCCTCGAAGCCGGCTTCCACGCTTCGGGGATCGACACCATCGACGTCGGTGTGCTCCCGAGCGGTGGCATCAGCCACATCACCGAGTCGAGTGGGGCGACGATGGGAGCCATCGTCTCGGCATCCCACAACCCGGCACCAGACAACGGGATCAAGCTGCTCGCCGCCCGGGGAACCAAGCTCCCCGATGAGATCGAGCGGGAGATAGAGGACCGCATCCGCTCAGCCGGCACCAGCTCGGCCGTGGGCCCGTCTATCGGCTACCGGATCAAGAGCGACGACGCCTACCAGACCTACCTCGAGTTTCTCACCGAGCTCTCCCGCTACACCCTGAGCGGGATTCGAATCGCCCTCGACTGCGCCCACGGGGCCTCCTATCAGGCCGCTCCGGAGCTTTTCAGCCGTCTCAAAGCGGACGTGATGGTCCATGGCGCCGCTCCCGACGGCACCAACATCAACCAGGACTGTGGAGCCACCCACCCCGAGGCCCTCGCCGCAATCGCGGACGGACGGATCGGGTTGGCGTTTGACGGCGATGCCGACCGCCTCATCGCCGTGGACGAGGACGGCCGGGTAGCCAATGGCGATGTGATCCTGGCCATCATCGCCCGCCACATGAAGGAGCAGGGGGCCCTCTCGGGCAACCTGGTGGTGGCCACCGTCATGTCGAACCTCGGCTTCCGGAAGTCGATGGAGGAGGCCGGTATCGAACTGGTGGAGACCAGGGTGGGTGACCGATATGTCATGGAGGCGCTGACGGACCGGAAGGGCTCACTGGGCGGTGAGCAGTCGGGTCACATCATCTTCACCGACCACCACCAGACCGGCGACGGTCTGCTCACCGCGGTCCAGCTGCTCAACGTTGTGGCCGGGACCGGCAAGGAGCTGCGCCAGCTGCGGGCCGAATCGATCACCGAGTATCCGCAGATCCTGGAGAACGTCACCATCGACCGCTCGGTCGACCTCTCAGGTGCAAAGGGCCTTTGGGACGAAGTCAAGGATGTCGAAAACACTCTCGGCGCCAACGGGCGGGTCCTGGTCCGGCCGTCGGGCACCGAGCCTCTGCTGCGAATCATGGTCGAAGCGGAGACCGAAGAGCAGGCGAGGAGCTACGCTGACCGTCTAGCGAGTGCGACGAGAATGTCGCTTGGAAAGGAGTAGGAGCAGGCGAAGAGAAGTGTGACAGTCATATGAAGCGCCAGGCCTCACCGACCAGATCAGATCGGACGGTGAGGTGACGAGGAGGAAGGTCATCGAGAGATTCGGCGGATGCCTTCCCGGCCAGCCACGGTCGTCACGTCTGAGACGAAAACCCGGGAGCGATCCCGGAACAGAGACTCAGACGAAGGGCACCGGTCGTCGACCGGTAGTCGCACCGATCCCCTGCACCTGCCCGGAAAGGAATGAGCGCGCATGTGCGGAATAGTCGGATACGTGGGCCCCAGACCTGTGCTGGATGTGCTGGTCCCCGGTCTCACCCATCTGGAGTATCGGGGCTACGACTCGGCCGGGGTCGCCCTGAACGTTGGCGACCGGATCGAGGTGATCAAGACCGCGGGCCGGATGAGCGACCTCGAGGATCTGATCGGCTACTTCGAAGGTGATGTCATCTCCGGTGTGGGTCACACCCGTTGGGCCACCCATGGGGCGCCCAACTCGGTCAACGCCCACCCTCACACCGACGCCTCGGGTGACGCGGTGGTGGTACACAACGGGATCGTGGAGAACTGGTCAGAGCTGAAGCAGAAGCTGATCGAGTCCGGTCACGAGTTCAGGAGTCAGACCGACACCGAAGTCGTGGCCCACATGATCGGCGACCTCGCCGACCTCCCCTTGGTGGAGGCGGTCCGTCAGGTGATGAACGAGGCCGAAGGCGCATTGGCGCTGGCGGTGATGCGCCGCTCGGAGCCCGAACTGATCGTGGGTGCCAGACGTGGCTCGCCTCTGGTTGTCGGACGGGGTGACGGTGAGAACTTCCTCGCCTCCGACATTCCCGCCTTCCTCGAGCACACCCGGGAGATGGTGGTCATCGACGACAACCGGGTGATAGAGGTCCGTCCCACATCGATCCGCCTCATGGACCTGGAGGGCAACGAGATCGAGCCGGAGCACCGCAAGGTCGAGTGGGACTTCGAGGCGGCCGAGAAGGGCGGCTACGACACTTTCATGCTCAAGGAGATCTATGAGCAGCCCAAGGCCATCGCCGACACCCTCGCCGGCCGGGTCTCCCAATCGGGACGCGTCGTCCTCAACGAGCTCGAGATGGACGACCGTCTCCTGAGGGCGATCGACAAGGTCTTCGTGATCGCCTGTGGCACCTCATATCACGCGGCGATGATGGCCAAGTACGCCATCGAGCGCTGGACCCGGCTGCCGGTGGAGATCGACATCGCATCCGAGTTCCGCTACCGCGACCCGGTGCTCGACAGCCGTTCGCTGGTCATAGCCATCAGCCAGTCGGGGGAGACGATCGACACGCTGGAGGCGGCCCGTTACGCCAAGGCACAGGGGGCCAACCTGATCGGGGTGAGCAATGTGGTCGACTCCGCCCTGGCGAGAGAGGCCGATGCCGTCCTCTACACCCGGGCCGGCCCCGAGATCGGCGTGGCCGCCACCAAGACCTTCACCACCCAGCTGGTGGCGATGCAGCTGCTCGGTCTCTATCTCGCCCAGGTTCGGGGAACCCTCGACCCGGGAGCCATCGAGGTGATGGTGCGAGACCTCACCTTGCTGCCCGGTCAGGTCGAGGAAGTGCTGGAGATCTCGGACGAGATTCGCCGGCTGACCGGTCAGTGGTCCGATGTCAACGACTACTTCTTCCTGGGGCGGTCCGGCGACTTCCCGGTGGCCATGGAGGGCGCGCTCAAGCTCAAGGAGATCGCCTATGTCCGTGCCGAGGGTTACGCCGCCGGCGAGATGAAACACGGCCCGATCGCCCTCATCGAGAAGGGTGTCGTGGTCGTCGGAGTGGCGACCGACAGCCACGTGAAGACCAAGACCCTCTCCAACATGCAGGAGATGAAGGCGAGGGATGGCACCATCGTGCTCATCGCCGAGAACGGCGACGATGTGGGTGACGTCGCCGACCACGTGATCAAGGTGCCGGAGGGTCGCGACCTGCTGTGCACCGTCACCGCAGTGGTGCCCCTGCAGCTGCTGGCGTATCACGTTGCCACCGCCAAGGGTTTGGACGTCGACAAGCCACGCAACCTCGCCAAGACCGTGACGGTGGAATAGGGATCTCGTTCCGCCTCGATCCAGACACCTGAGGCTGAGTGGTGGTTGAAGAAATGATCCGAGCGGCCTATTGCAGAGTCTTCCCATTCGCTCGCAGCGGTCACTCTCTGCGGTGTATGGTTGTCGCAGCGACCCGTCAGATGCGCTGAGGCGGACTCCGCGTAGGGGCAGCGAATCGACGAGTTGTGGGGCTAGGCAGGAGGAACCTCGTGAGCGACCAAAGAGGTCGGCACCTTCAGATCAGAGGGCGCCATCGCGCCCACATCGATACCGGTAGCAACACTAGAGGTCGCCACGTCGAAGAAGGCTCCAGTGGTTTTCGCGCGCCTCGACTGAGGTTGCCGACCCTTCCTGGTCGAGCTGTCCTATTTAGTTCTCTGGGGACGTTGGTACTCCTGTTTGCAGGCGTCGCCTGGGCGGTCCACTTGATCGATGTCTTCGAACTAGATGGCAACGTGGCGGACCCAGCGGTTCCTGTTGCTGATGACTGGGAGTCGCTGGATGACGGATTTGGCGATCCCGAGGACGATGACAATGCGGTGGTTAGTGCTTTCGTCTTCGACGACGGAGATGATGGCGTCGATGACGCGAAAGAGGTCAACTACCTGGGTGGCGGCTCCAAGGACGATCTAGATATTCCTAATTGGCAGTGGGATACATCACCGGTGCCCGACAAGAACGACATCATGACCGCTGGAGCTGCTCTGTACCAGTCAGGCAGTGATCAAATCATCTATTTCTTTCTCGATCGCTTCAGCGGTGGTACCGGAGATGCCGCGGTTGGCTTCTGGTTCTTCGAAGGAACGCACAATCTCGTTCCGAGCGCGAGTGACCCGACAAAGGGGACTTTCGAGGGCGTGCACTCGCTCGGTGACATCCTCGTCCTCAGTGAGTTCACCATTGGTGGCGGAGTCAGCACGGTGAAGGTTTTCGAGTGGGTCGGTGACAACAACGGGAACGAGACGACAACGACTCTGCCGGCGCCAGGTACCGGCGACGGGCCCCTGCAACTCAGGTTCGAAGGGGCGGCCTGTCGACTGCCGAACGGTTCTCCGGCTCCGGGACTTGATGTTGCTTGCGCAACAGTGAATAGGCCCGCTGACAGCCCGGTCATTCCGCCTTGGAACTACTTCGACAAGCAAGGCACGGACGACTATGCGAATGCAGCCCTGTTCGAAGGTGGAGTCAATATCAGCCTTCTGAATCTCGACATTGGCTGTGGTGGTACTTTCCTTGCCAACACCAGAGCTTCTCAATCGACAGACGCCAGGTTGCACGACTTTGCCATCGGCGACTTCGAACTCTGTGGCGACCTCACCGCACACAAGTATCACGATCTGAATGCGAACGGCTTAAACGACAGCGAGCCTGACCTCTCGGGTTGGACCATATTCATCGACGAGGACAACAACGAGTCGCTCGACTGGACTGACGCCGGTACGTTCAACGGGGTCTGGGATGAGGGTGAGGGCGAGGAGTGGTACGTCACCGATCTCAACGGTGATGTTGTGTTCACCGACCGGTTCGGCGGCGACTACGACGTCTGCGAGGTGCTCAAGACCGACTGGTTCAACTCAGATCCCGGTGGGGGCACCCTGTGCGAGACCGTAACGGTCGATCCGGGAGGCGACCACTTTGTCGACTTTGGCAACTATCAGAATGCCACCAAGTCGGGTTACAAGTTCCATGACTTGGATGCTGATGGCGAATGGGATGCAGGCGAGCCCGGCTTGAACGACTGGACGATCGAAGTATTCGAGTCTGACGGGACGACGTTGGTCGCCAGCACGACTACGGCCAACGATGGCGTTGGTGATCCTGGCTACTACGAGTTCTCCTTGACGCCTGGCTCGTATGTCGTGGCTGAGGATTGCTCTGGTCAGACGGGCACCTGGTTCCAGAGTTTCCCGGGTCTGAATCCTGCGTCGTCGTGTGGTGACAACGCCTATTCGATCGATTTGGAGTCGGGTGATGTCGACGACGAAAACGATTTTGGGAATTTCCAGCAGGGGACGAAGTCGGGCACCAAGTTCGAGGATGC
>JAHEJW010000070.1 GCA_024638655.1 bacterium
GGCTGGCAGGCGATGGCGGTCCCCGAGGAGTACGGGGGAGCGGGGTTCGGTTTCCTCGAGTTGGCGGTGATCCTCGAAGAGCAGGGACGCACTCTGCTCACCGCCCCATTCTTCTCGACAACCGTCCTCGCCGCTCACGCGTTGCTCCTCGGTGGTTCCGAGGATCACAAGCAGACGCTGCTTCGGCGCGTCGCGGCTGGTGAGACGATCGCAACCGTTGCTGCATCCGATGCAAACGGGCACCTGACCATCGACGGGACCGAGACCACCGCCGTTCGGGACGGAGCGGGGTGGCTTCTGACCGGAACCAAGCGATTCGTGCTCGATGGGCACGTTGCCGACGTGCTCATCGTCACGGCGGATACCGGCGGTGGCGTCGACCTGTTCCTCGTCGACGGCAACTCGGTGACCGCCAGTGCGCTGCCGACGATGGATGAGACCAGGAAGCAAGCCGAGGTGGTGCTCGATCAAGTCTCGCTCGACAACTCAGCCCATCTCGACGCCGATGCAGCTGCAGTGCTTGGTCGCCTCGACCAGATCGCCTCGGTCGCCCTGTCGATCGAGAGCGTCGGAGCCGCTCAGCGGTGCCTCGACATGTCGGTTGACTACGCCAAGGATCGCAAGCAGTTCAACCGGCCGATCGGCTCGTTCCAGTCGATGAAACACAAGTGCGCCGACATGCTGGTCACGCTCGAGGCGGCGAAATCAGCCGCCTACTACGCGGCCTGGGCTGTCAGCGAAGCCGCAGAGGATGCCGAAGAGGCCGCATCGATCGCCAAGGCGTACTGCACCGACGCCTTCTACCACTGCGCCGCCGAGAACATCCAGATCCACGGCGGTATCGGCTTCACCTGGGAGCACGATGCCCACCTCTACTTCAAGCGGGCAAAGTCGTCACAGCTGATGTTCGGTTCGCCGCAACATCACCGCAGTCGGCTGGCGGACCTGATCGGCTTCTGAGATCAACATGCTGAGCGGTCCCGCCATCGTGATTGGCCTGTTGTTTGGCTTGTTTGCGCTAATGCTGCTCACGCGTTCTCGTTCTGAAACTGGCGCTCCGCCCGCGGGCATACGGTCTGAGCTGCAGGTAAGCGATACCTCCATAGCAACCGTTCTTCTCGCAGTCACGTTGCTCGTGGGTGCTATCCACGGTTGGAACGGGATCCTGCAAAACGATGAAGCCATCTTCGTGGTGACCAACATCTCGGTTGCTGATGGCAACTTGCCGTATGTTGCCGCCTTCGACAACACGGGGCCTCTTGGATCTGTGGCAGGCGCTCCTGGGGTTCTGCTCGGGCGCCTCACTCACATAGGCGCTGTTGAGGGAGTCCGGCTCTGGTACCTCATTCTGGCTAGTGGTCTCGGCAGCCTGGTATTCGGGCTGGCCAGAACGATTGATGTGTCGAAGCGATGGGCGCTGGTTGCGTCAATATCGGTGTTGGCAATCCCAACTGTGAATCGAGAACTTCTATCTGGTCCGAGGCCCAAACTGCTTATCACCGTTGCGTTTCTTGGGATAGCCATCTGCTTCGTTCGGCGCAGGTGGCTGTTGGGAGGTCTGTTGGTCGGAGTAGCAGGGCTATTCTGGCAACCAGCCTGGCTAATTGGATCGGCCGTTGTCGTTGCTTCTCGTGACGAGTCCCCTGCTAGACAGGCGTTGAATTGGATCATCGCTGCTTCTGGCGCTCTGCTGACGGTTGCCCTTGCGTTTCTCCCGTTCTTGTTCACGGGCAATGTTGGTACGTTCGTACAAGGGATCGTGGCATACAACTTTAAGTATCTTGCTGGTCGATCCCAAGAAGGCCTTTTGGAGCGCGTATTGAACCCACTCCGGGATGTCTGGGGGGCCCACCAAGCAAGCTGGCCCATTGTCGTATTCGGGATGGCTGCATTATTACCGTTCATTGGGCCGAAGATCCGATCCAAAGCGATAAATCCCAGAGGTGCCTCCGTCCTTTCTGCCATGGCGGTCCTGTTCGTGTTGTGGACCTTGTTCGATTATCAAGGCGTGGTCGATTTGGTTCCGATCTTCGGGATCGTTGGAGTTGGCTTTGCCACATTCGTCCAGAATGCTCTATCAAGTACCGGATCGAACCAGCCTGCGGCCCTTGCGCTCGTCGCATTGGTTGCGATTGCAGGATTCGAATTGACTCGAACGATCGATTCTGCACTGCCAGTCCAGCGCAGCAGGTACGCTGTGTTTCAAGGGATCGGCCCGGTTGTCTCCTATGGGGACCCGGTGGCACTTGCCCTCACCGATTCGGTGAATCCAAATCCTGTGTTCTTTCGTATTCCCGGCCGCGACCCGTATCTTCGAGAGTCCGGTGGGTACGAGTTGTACGTCGCAGATCTCTTGGCGTCGGATCCGGCTCTACTCGCAGGGGCTAATCGCGGGAGGCCGCCCTCCCTGGAGTGCTACCTGCAAAAAGAAATGCCGAAACGCGGCTATATCGCGACCGAGTTCGGCTGGGTAGACGAAGCGTACTCCTCGTCTCTAGGTTCCTCGTTTGAGACTCGCTACGACCCTGCAGCCTGCGCGTGATACAGATCTTTTTCTTTCTTTCTCTCTCTTCCCGGTGTGAGTCAGAGCGATCTTGAGATTCCTGTTCGTGTGTTTCAGGGCGAGCGGCTGGCCCGTCCCGAGTTTCGAAGTGGCGTTCACGGGTGTATCGGGTAAAAGGTCTGCGGTTGTCCCATCTTCTGGGCCCCCTGCGCTCTATCGGGCGCTGATCCCATTGCGCATCGACCTGGGATATCACGTCAGGGTCAAGTCGCGCATCTTCGTCGTATCGGCCGACGCCATGGCCTATGGCGGGCCAAGCAAGAGTGCATCCATTTTGCGGTCTAGCTGTGGATTCTCTCCCGACATCACGTCGGACGGGCGATCCCGACCGAAGGGGTTCGTTACAGTGATACCCGTTCGCGGCCCTGGCCGTAGTGAGTTACAGCGAGATCATCACTACGCGCGCATTCGGACTACCGGTCACGGGCTTCGAGGGCCACGGAGGCCGTGTGCGCAAACTCAAGGTGGACGGAGGCGAGCCCGTCTTCCAACACGAGTACATGGAGATGAGAGTCGGCTACCGGATGAGTATCCTGATGACATATCTGGGCCGCTGCCTGCTCTCAGCAGACTGAAGCGCCGACCGACGCCGGGACCGCTGTCGATTCCCCTAGGAGTCGATCGGTCCCCGGAGCCGAGGTGATGCCCGAGCTCACTCACGATAGGTCCTCGTTCTGGCTCTCTCTACAATTTACCCCGTCGTCACCGGCGCCGATCGAGAATCGGTGAAAATGGCCTGCGAGGCCCAGGAGATCGAAGTCCAGCCAGCCACAACGATCGGGAACGGCTCGTAGTTATGGCAGTCTCTCTACTGTCATGACTGGGCCCACCCTCATCGTGTTCGTCGGGGGTCTCGCCGCGATCTTCTTGTTCATCGTCGCCGCCTTGATGTGGCAGGAAGCCAAATCGCGGACGCTCGACGAGGGCCCGGTGTATGTGATCGAGGATGCGGTTTCGTTCATCGTGGAGCGTCTGGAGCCAGGTGTCCGAGCCAGGCTCGATCGCAGTGACGTTCTCCGGATCCTCGAGTGGGAGATCTACTACCTGCAGGGTCTCGCTCAGAAACGCAGGTCCAATCCGGTCGAGACCGTCGCCGGTG
>JAHEJW010000020.1:0-4527 GCA_024638655.1 bacterium
ACTGGACGCCTCCGTTGACCGCGGAGCCGGCTATCGAGATGGCGCTCTTTGGCGTTGTCGCTGCCAGAGCACTAGTGCCGACAGAGCCAATGGGAGCCAAACCCATTTCAGATCTCCTGGACCGCGAGCGGTGGGCGCTGGTGATGCAAGTCGGATTCGAACAAGCCGATAGTTTCGGGTGGTTTCGTCCAGTTCTTGTTCACTCATGCTCCGGGGATGGAGGCCGAACGCATGGGCTGCGAACCCCGCATCGATGAGAACGGCCCGCATGCGGGCCATGCGATCCGGATGGTCGGAGACGTCGGTCATGGTTCCCACCCAGCGACCCTCCGGCAGCCAAACCGCCACGAGCACGCCGCTCAGGATGTTGCGATACCAGTCTGTCCTCTCGCCGAAGGCCGCAACGCAGTAGATGTCCTCTCCGACCTGCGTGTAGTTGAGGGGAGTCAGGTAGGCGGCCCCACTCCTTCGCCCTGTGTGCTCCACGACCATCAAACGACCGAACACCTCGGGCCAGATACCGGAGAATCGGCCAAGGCCGAGGCGCCACATCAGCACCATTCCCCGATTGAACGACCTGAACACGCGGCGCAGGAACCTGAGCCTCTTCGGGTCCATGACCTTGTGGTACCTCGCCGACACACCCTCGGATTGGATTCGTGCCATCTGCCATCAAATGTCGCGCCCCGCGAAGTGACATCGATAGAGGAGAAAGACCAGCTGATCTGGCTGGTGCGCAGACAACGGAACTTGCCGGCAGGCATTGCTGGGGCGTTCCACAATGCCGGCCATGTACGGATGGAGATGCCCGCTCTGTTCGAACGGACAAGAGGGATCTGAAATCAGGCATTGGCGCGGTCAAGCCAAACGCAGATTCCTGGTTTCACATCGGAATCTCTTTGGCCCGGAGCCCGTTGAGATAGGCATGACGCGACCCCCCCAATCCTCGACCGGTCGCGTCGTCTCGGTGAATGTGGGCACGCCCCGTAACATCGAGTTTGCGGGCCGGATCGTCTCCACGGCCATCTGGAAAAGCCCGGTCGGCGATCGCGTTGCCGTGCGCGGCGTCAACGTCAATGGCGACGATCAGGGAGACCGGCGCGTGCACGGAGGGGCGGACAAGGCCGTTTACGCGTATTCAGCGGAGGATTACGAATGGTGGGAACGGAGCCTCCGCACAGAACTCGCCCCCGGAACGTTCGGCGAAAACATAACCACCCAGGGAATCGACCTGAGTGGAGCGGTGGTTGGCCAGCGCTGGGAGTTACCGGACCTGGTGCTGGAAGTCGCTCAGCCTCGACTCCCTTGTTTCAAGCTCGGCATCCGCATGGACGACCCTGAGTTTCCTGACACGTTCAAGCGGGCGGCCCGCTTTGGGACATACCTCCGCATCATTCGTGAGGGGACAATCGGTGCCGGCGACGAAGTTCATGTGGGCCAGCCGCCTAGCCACGGTCTGACGATCACAGACATCGGGACGGGTTATCCCAACCCGAGCGCCGCGTTGATCGAGACCATGCGCGGCGTCGAAGATCTTCCCGAGGGGTGGCGAACCTGGGCGAGGAGAGCCCGGTCCCGACTCGGTCGATCAGACGCTCTCACCTGAATGGCGAATCCGTCCAAAGCGTATGAGGCGTGGCTCGATGCGTTGAACCAACGCCGTTGGAATAGGTTCGACGAGATTCTGGCCCCCGGCGCCAAGTTCACATTCACTCATCGTCTGCCCTCAGAGGACGCGCTGCTCCGAGGTCGGGCAACCATCTCCAAGAGTTTTCGGGACTGGGTCTCCGGGTTCGAGAGTCTCACCGGAGAGATCACCGGAACGATCACCGAGGGCTCCAAGTCTGCCATCGAGCTTTGGTGGGTCGGCACGACGGAGCAAGGCTCTCCGGTGGAATTTGCCTCCTGTCATCTCATCGAGGTAGAGGGCTCGAAGATCGTCGAGATCATCGACTACTTCGACACTAAGACCTATGACAAACAGGTTGGCCGGTGACGAACGCGCCGAATGTCGCCGCGCGAGTCCGCGTCCTCGGAGTCATTGGATACATCGAGAGCGGGAGTCTCCGCGGAGTCCGAAAACGAGGTCAGCCTCTCTCCAGGCCACCCAAGACCTTGCTGAGTCCATGAGTCATGGCTTTCAGCTCCGAAACCGTCATGTGCTGCCCGAAATAGGCGGATATGGCATCCAGATACACCGGCGCCGCCTGGCGAAAGGCCGTCCTGCCTCGTCTCGTCATCCTTGTGAGCGTGACCCGGCCGTCGTCGGAATCCGGCTTCCTCTCCACGAGCCCCGCCGCCTCGATCTCATCGACTATTCGACTCACCCTCGACCGGCTCAACACCACACGCTGACCGAGATCCTGCATGCGCAGCTGATTCCCTTCAGCTCGGCTCAACTCGAGGAGGACGTCGTACCACGAGAGCGGTAGGCCCGCTTTGGTCTCCACCTCATCGGACAACGCCGGGGTCAGAGCCGCGTGAACACGGAGCAGGATCTCCCACGCCTCGGCAGCCCGAGGCGTTCGGTCCGATCCCTGCGACGTAGGCGACATCGTGTGACGATAGGCAATCGTCGACACGATGCGCCTTGTAGTCACCCGCCCTACCTGGCGAGTATCAGCTCGAGGTGTAGCTCGAGATCGATCTCCTTGGACACGAGGAACCCGCCAGTTTCGAGAGGCACGTTCCAGGTGAGAACCCAGTCTTCTCGATCGATGCGCCCAACGGCATCGAAGACGGCCCTGTCGTCACCCCAAGGATCGCGGGCGTGGCCGAGGTACTCGACGTCGAGGGTGACCGGCTGGGTCACGTCCTTGATCGTCAGGTTGCCGGTGATCACGCCCCTCGAACCGCTCCACACAACTGCTGTCGATTCGAAAGAGGCGGTCGGGTACTCGTCTACGTCGAAGAAGTCTGTCGACCGAAGATGCTCGTCTCGTGCCTCGTTGCCGCTGGACACGGTTTCCATCTCTATGCGGACGCTGACTCTGCTTTCCTCTGGATCCGCGCCGATCGTGACCGTCCCATCGATGCCAGTGAACCGGCCTCTCACCTTCGTGAGCATGAAATGCCGCCCAACGAACCCAACCTCGGTGTGTCCGGGATCGACCGTCCATATTCCCGGGGCCGGCAACTCCACACCATCCAAGGCGCGAACCGCTGCTGTATGTCTCAATGCTGCCTCCTAAGGCCGAATCCCAGAAGCTGCTTGTCGCTTCTGTGCTTACGCACATATAACTATGTGCGCAAGCACATTATTCCTTCAGGTATGGCATCAGATGAACGTGGTCCGGAGCGCGGCCCAGGTCGACCAAAGAGATCAACGGATCGATCCTGACAAGAGAAGGCATGTGATTCGGAAATCGAGAGCCTTCACCTCACACCTGGCGACAGTGGCCTAGGCGTCCTTCTCGAAGGACTTCTTGTAGTTCTCGTGACCCTCGGACGCCTGTCGGAAGACCTCCTCGCTGGAGGCGAAGCCAGCTCCCTGCCCACTGCCGCCGCGGACGTGTGAGGCGTCTTTGATGGTCCTCATCAGGCTGGAGGACTGCCTCACCGAGCTCCCCCGGCTCTCGAAGGTGTCCTTCACCCAGAATCTCAGTGACTTCCAGAATCCCATCTCATCCCTAACAATATCGGGAAGGGATTCTGACCGGGATGATGACTGAATCGGCGGTGTTTGGGGTAAGAAGAAGACCCAAGCAACAAAGGAGACGACATCGTGACCACCCTTCAACCCACCCCCGACCACAGCGAGACCGTTCTACGTGACGTGTTAGAAGTGCTGATCGATGGACAGAAGGGATTCTCCAAGGCTGCCGAGGCCCTGGAGGACGACGGGAACACGGAATTGGCGAAGCAAATGCGCACGTTCGCCGAGCAGCGCCAACGCATGGCAGCCGAGCTCCAGGAGACTGCATCCGGGCACGTCACGCTGTCGGATGTCGACGGCTCGACCGCCGGCGACCTTCACCGCACCTGGATGGCGATCAAGGATTCGCTCACCGGTGATGACGCCCACGCAATCCTCGCCGCTGCCGAGGAAGGTGAAGATCACGCCAAAGAGACGTACGAGAATGCGCTGACCGAAGACCTCCCCGCCGAACTGCGTGCGGTGATCAGCCGTCAAGCATCTGAGATCGTTGCCGCACATGACAAGGTGCGCGACCTGAGGGACGCCCACTCAGGCTGACAATTCGCACGAGCCCGGCCGTTCGAGCGACCGGCCGGGCTTCTGCCAGTCCGAAGCCCGACCACTCAAGCCAGAAACCAGGCGGCTTCCTCGTAGATCGCGGGGTCGAGGTTCCTCGGCTGATCACATGCTCGTTTCAGATCAACAGACACGACTTCATGACCATGTAGCGCGACCATCGTGTCACTGACACCGTCCAAGGCGAGCTCGGCCGCCTTGACACCGAATCGCGTTCCAAGCATCCGATCGAAGGCAGTCGGCGTGCCACCCCGTTGGAGATAGCCAAGGATCATCGGCCGGGACTCGAACCCAGTGAGCCTCTCCAGTTCGGT
>JAHEJW010000020.1:4627-41303 GCA_024638655.1 bacterium
CCGCCTTGACACCGAATCGCGTTCCAAGCATCCGATCGAAGGCAGTCGGCGTGCCACCCCGTTGGAGATAGCCAAGGATCATCGGCCGGGACTCGAACCCAGTGAGCCTCTCCAGTTCGGTGGCCACGTTGTGTCCCACTCCCCCGACACGTTCGAAACCGTAGGGGTCTCTCCCCGACGACGCGACTCCTCCTCCGGGTCCGGGCGTTCCCTCGGCCACCACGACCACCGAATAGTCGTGGCCTGTCTGATGGCGTTGGGTTATCCGGCTGGCAAGGTCTTCGAAATCGACCACCACTTCTGGCACCAGGATTGCCTCGGCGCCGCCGGCCATGCCGGCCACGGCTGCGATCCAACCGGCGGTGCGCCCCATCACCTCGACGACCATCACCCGGTTGTGCGACTCGGCGGTGGTCGTGAGACGATCGATTGCGTCGACGACGATCTGCACTGCGGTGTGGAAGCCCAGGGTCACGTCGGTAAGAGCGATGTCGTTGTCGATCGTCTTGGGAATCCCGACGATGTCGAGACCTTCGTCCTGCAAACGTGCTGCCGTTCGCAGCGAGCCGTCACCGCCGATCACAACGACGGTGTCAATGCCCTCTCTCTCCACGGTCCTCGCCACCGAGGAATAGCCATCGCCATGAATGAAGGGGTCCATCCGCGAAGTCCCGAGGATGGTCCCACCGAGGCTGAGGATTCCCCTCACATCATCCCGTCCTAGCGGTTTGACCTTGTCCTCCATGAGGCCGCTCCAACCCTCCTCGATGCCGACAACATCGGCACCCGCCGCAGCGGCCCGTGTGACCACAGCCCGGATCGCGGCATTCAGGCCAGGGCAGTCTCCACCTGCGGTGAGAACTCCAACGACACGCCGCATCGCCGACCTCTCAGTAGAGGAACATCGGCTTGCCGGCGACATGACGCACCTTGGGCCGATATTCGTCGACGTCGTACAACTCGGTCACGTCAACGCGCTTGACGCCCTCCTTGGTGACCGATATCGGGACATTGGAGTACGTTCCACCACGCAGAGCCACCATCCTCCCCGAGGAGCCGTCTAGGGCCAGATCCGCCGCCATGACCGCATAGTTGGTTGCAACCATCAGGTCGAGCGAGTCCGGGCTCCCAGATCGCATCAGATATCCCAGCTGCTGCAAGATCATCCGCCCGCCGGTCAGCTGCTTCAACAACTCGGCGCACTCCTGGCCAATGCCACCCAGTTTGCGGTGCCCGTAGGCATCTTCCTCGCCGGTGACGATCATGTCGCCACCTTCGATCTTGGCTCCCTCCGAGATCGTCATCATGGCGTAGTTGGAGGGGTTGCTCGCCTTGTCGGCCATGAGCATCTCTGCGAGTTTGTCGATGTTCACCGGGATCTCGGAGATCACGGCCCGGTCGACGCCTGCCAGATATGCCGTTATCAGCGAGGTCTCACCCGAGTAACGCCCGAACAACTCGATGACAGCGATCCGTTCATGCGATCCGGCACTGGTCCGGAGATTGTTGATGAACTCCACACCACGAGTCACAGCAGTGGAGAAGCCGATGCAATAGTCGGTGCCGTGGACATCGTTGTCCATGGTCTTGGGTATCGCAATGACGGGTACTCCCTCCTCATGCATCCGCATGGCGTACGAGAGTGTGTCGTCTCCTCCAATCGGGATCAGTACGTCGATCTTCTGGTTCTCGAGGACTCCTTTGACGTGCTCGGTGAAGTCGAATGGGCCTTCTCCCTCCAGGCCATCGACGAGGAAGTCGGGCACTTCATCCCTTCGCACGTTGCTGGGGTTGGTCCGGGAGGTATGCAGAAACGTGCCACCTGTTCGGTCAACGGTCCTGACCCGGGCACGGTCGAGAGGGACGAAGCTCGCCTCCAGCGATGCTGGCTCTTCGTGGTTAACGGCAAGCAGACCACCCCAACCACGTCTGATGCCGACCACCTCATGGCCGCTGTCCACCACCCGGTTCACGACCGCCTTGATACATGCGTTCAGGCCAGGAACATCTCCTCCACCCGTGAGGATGCCGATGCGCATCAGGCAGACGCGCTCTCGTACACGTCGATGAACCGCCCGAAGTTCGCTGCGATCGATGCGACGGCCTCGTCGGCGTTGAAATCACCTTCATTCCAGGCTCGGACCTCATTGGCCCAGATCGAGCGACCGATGGCGAACCCCGAATAACCATCGACCGGTGCGCCCGTCTGAAGCCAGTGGTCGACTTTGGCATCATCGGCACCACGCCCAAGGACAACGGCAATCACCTCATGCCTCCCGTCGCGCCGGATGAGATTCGAGAGGAGTCGGCACGATTCGGCTCTGTCGAGACCTTCGATCTTCCAGATGTCCGGCTCCACGCCGGCTTGCTGGATCTCTTCAATCGCCTGGAGAGTGAGATACGGCCTCACTTCGGAGTCATACGCCGCACCATCCCCGCCGACCAAACCCAACTGCCCTTCAGTAGCAGGGACCAGGAGTTCGAAAAGGAACTTCCGGCCGTTCTCGTGAAGCCAGTTCCCAAGCTTGCTGAGACGCTCTCCCTGCGTCCTCTTGACGCTCTTGTCGTCTGCAGGGTTCCAGCGCACGAGCACCTTGCTGAAGTCGGGGTCGAAAGCCTCGATATGAGACCCGAAGTCGTCCCCGTACTCGAAGTCGAACACGTCCTGTCCGGAGGCCTCCACAGGCATCGCCAGCTTCACTCCCGAGTCCTTGGCCTCGCGCGCAACCTGGGCTCCCATCTCCTCGTCGACGAGAACACCGACCGAATCTTCGGGAGCACCTTCTTCGAGGGCTCGCTGCACACCCGACCAGACCAGTTGCTTGGCAGACTCGAGGAGCTTCTTCTCGTCCGGCGACGCGTCGGATCCGACGCCGAACATCTTCTTGAAGCTGCCCCGATGATCGAAGGCCAGGATGTAGAGCCTTCCCTGGTAGCCGACGGTCATTTCACATGCTCCTTGTTGGTATCGGCGAGGGTAGTGCTAGGTCGGGAAGTCGAAATCGACGCGCGAAAAACAGCCCGACTCAGTCAGGCAAATCCCGAAGGGCCTCGTCAGTCGCCTGCGGCAATGTCAACGTTGTAGGCGTCGTACACCAGGTCCGCCCCCCGCTGACGATGTAGCGAGAGCCGAGGGAGGATCGACATAGCCCGATTACGGATGGCTTTTCTGTCATTGGACTCATCCAGGCTCGCCTCGGCCCTCTTGACGATCGATAGCAGCTCGTCGTGCTCGTCCTTTATGAGAGCAATCTCGTTCGAGAGTCTCGGCGCGGCCGCCCGGATCTCTTCGAGCAGACCGTTAGGGCTTTCAGTCACTTCGATGTGCTCATTGAGCGACTCCCGCAGCTCCTGAAGAGCGCTGCGCACGCCGTCGAGCCAGCCCTCTGCAGCCATCGGACCCGTCAACGTGAACTCGAGCCCGTTCATCGCGTCTCCGAGCTCATGTCTGCGGACGCGAGCTGTCTCGACACGCCCTGGGGCAGTGGTGCCGATCTCACCCAGGCCCGCTGTGGCCTCGTCCGACGCTTCCCGAGCCTCATCGAGCTGAACGTCGGCTCCCGGTGCTGCATAGCTGTCAGTCCCCTGGGCCGATTCCTCCAGTTCCAGATCCCATTCGCGGTTCTGTTCCATGACTCCAGCATCTGCCAAGACGCCTCGTGCCGTAAGTGCCAATGGTCCCAATCCATAGGGACGGCCCGGGCAGAACGGGCAAGCCTTTGGGGCCTTTCGTCCCTTTGGGACCAGTTGAACCGCCCGTACGTTGAATCACATGACTTCTATCGCCACGCGGTCGTCGGCGACCATCGACGGCAACGAGGCCGCTGCTCGCATCGCCCACCTTCTCAGCGAGGTAATCGCGATCTACCCAATCACCCCGGCCTCACCCATGGGTGAGCTGGCGGATGCCTGGTCGCACCGGGGCAAGCCGAACCTCTGGGGTGTCGTCCCCGACGTCGTCGAGATGCAAAGCGAAGCCGGTGCCGCCGGTGCCATCCATGGCTCTCTAACCGCGGGGGCGTTGAGCACCACCTTCACCGCGTCTCAGGGCCTCTTGCTCATGCTCCCCAACATGTACAAGATCGCCGGGGAGCTGACATCGGCCGTGATCCACGTTGCAGCGAGGACAGTGGCCACACACGCTCTTTCGATCTTCGGCGACCACTCCGACGTCATGGGCGCTAGACAGACCGGCTTCGCACTGCTCGCCTCGTCCGGGGTCCAGGAAGCACAGGACATGGCGCTGGTCGCCCATCTGGCGACAATGGAATCGCGAATCCCATTCCTCCATTTCTTCGATGGATTCCGGACTTCCCATGAGGTGGCCAAGATCGAGCTGATCGACGAGGACATCATCCGGCGGCTCGTAGACGAGAATCTCATCGCCGACCATCGCATCCGGGCCCTCAACCCGAACAATCCCACCCTTCGAGGGAGCGCCCAAAACCCCGACGTGTTCTTCCAAGCACGCGAAGCGGCAAACCCCTATTACGCCGCGGTGCCAGAGATCGTCCGTCGAACGATGAACCTCTTTGCCGGTGAGACCGGTCGTCGATATGGCTTGTTCGACTACCACGGCTCACCGGACGCCGAGACGGTCATGGTGATCATGGGCTCGGGTGCGGGAGCGGCGCGAGAGGCAGTCGAACGCATGGTCGAGGAGGGGGAACGAGTTGGCCTGGTCGAGGTCAGGCTCTACCGCCCCTTCTCCGCAGCAGCCTTCTCAGAGGCGATCCCGGCCTCGGCCAGCAGGGTGATCGCCATGGATCGAACAAAGGAACCAGGTGCGGTGGGCGAGCCCCTGTATCTCGATGTCATCGCTGCACTCGCAGAACATGGCCGGACTCCCGAGGTCATAGGTGGCCGCTACGGCCTCTCGTCAAAGGAATTCACGCCGTCGATGGTCAAGGGAGTTTTCGGAGAGGCTGTTTCGCAGACACCGCGCAGACATTTCACCGTCGGCATATTCGACGACGTCTCCGGCGCATCCATCGACTACGACGCCCACTGGTGGTCTGAGCCCGATGATGTGACCGGGGCGGTGTTCTACGGGCTTGGCTCGGACGGAACCGTTGGGGCCAACAAGAACTCGGTCAAGATAATCGGGGAATCCACGGAACTGTTCGCACAGGGCTACTTCGTGTACGACTCCAAGAAGGCCGGATCGAGAACGGTGTCCCACTTGCGGATCTCGCCACGGCCAATCTCTTCTACCTACCTGATTCAGCGGGCGAACTTCGTTGCGGTGCACCAGTTCGACTTCCTGGACAGCATCGACGCACTCGATATCGCCGCCGAGGGCGCCACGGTTCTGATCAACAGCCCACACACCGCAAATGGTGTTTGGAATCGCCTTCCCATCGAAGCGCAGAGACAGATCATCGACAAGGGTCTGATTGTCTGGGCCATCGACGCCGCCACCATCGCCAGGGACGCCGGATTGGGCGGCAGGGTCAACACCGTCCTCCAGACATGCTTCTTCCATCTGACCGACTTCCTCGACACCGAGGAGGCCGTTCAGGCGATCAAACATCACATCCGGAAGACCTATGGCCGTCGCGGAGAGGTCGTGGTCAAGAGAAACGAGCAGGCGGTGGACCAAGCCATCGCCGGTCTCTATCGGGTCGATCCGGAAGACGCCGACAGCAACACTCGGATAGCTGATGCGGTTCCCGAGATCGCCCCCGACTTCGTCAGGCGCGTGACCGCCATGATGATGGCCGGCAAGGGAGACCTCCTCCCGGTATCGGCTATGCCCGTCGACGGCACCTTCCCCACGGGGACAGCCTTGTGGGAGAAACGCTCGATCGCAGACGAGATTCCCATCTGGGATCCCGACATCTGCATCGACTGTGGCCGCTGTGCCCTGGTGTGCCCACATGCGGCCATCAGATTCAAGGCATTCGATCCTGAGGTGGACATACCCAGCGGTTTCCTGTGGAAGGAGTCGACGGGCAAAGACCTCAGCGGCAAGCGAATAGCCATCCAGGTTGCGCCAGATGACTGCACCGGATGTGGAGTCTGTGTCGAGATCTGTCCGGCCAAGTCGAAGGAGGTCGTCAAGCACAAGGCCATCAACATGGAGGCCAAGACCGATCACCTCGAAAGGGAACGCGCCAACTTCGCTGCTTTCCTGGACATCCCGGAGATGGCCAGGACCGACGTGAATGCAGGGTCGGTCAAGGGATCCCAATTGCTCCAGCCGCTCTTCGAGTTCTCCGGCGCATGTGCCGGCTGCGGTGAGACTCCCTATCTCAAGCTGATCACGCAGATGATGGGCGATCGCATGGTGGTGGCGAACGCAACCGGCTGTTCTTCGATCTACGGGGGCAACCTCCCCACCACACCCTGGACTACCAACGACGCCGGTCGAGGGCCGGCGTGGTCAAACAGCCTCTTCGAGGACAACGCCGAGTTCGGCCTTGGTATGAGACTGGCCTTCGAGGCGCAGCGGGACGACGCCATCCTCCTTGTCACTGCCCTGGCGCCAGAGCTGGGCCAGCTCGCGATGGACATTCTGGAGACGGCCGAGAACCCCGACCATTCGGACACGGACGCCTTGATCGAGAAACAGCGGGCACAAGTTGCCGAATTGAAGGAGCGTCTCGCAGACATGGAGGGACCCCTGCCCCGCAGACTCGACGGGGTCGCCGATGCTCTGATCGAGACGAGTGTTTGGATCGTGGGTGGAGACGGATGGGCCTACGACATCGGCTTTGGTGGGCTCGATCACGTCCTGGCGTCGGGTCGCGATATCAACATCCTGGTCATGGACACCGAGGTTTACTCCAACACGGGAGGGCAGGCTTCCAAGGCCACTCCGCGGGCAGCGATCGCCAAATTCGCCGCGGGAGGCAAGGCGACCGGGAAGAAAGACCTTGGACAAATCGCCATGTCGTACGGAAATGTCTATGTGGGCCAGATCGCCATGGGAGCCAACCCCACCCAGACCGTCAAGACCCTGGCTGAGGCCGAAGCCCACAGAGGAGTCTCCCTCGTCATCGCCTATAGCCCGTGCATCGCCCATGGAATGGACATGAGAGATCAACTCGGCCATCAAAAGGCGGCGGCCGACTCGGGGTATTGGCCGCTCTACCGGTACGACCCAGCCCGCGAGGCCGTAGGAATGCCCGGCCTCAGGTTGGACAGCCGCAAACCCAGCATCCCGTTCAAGGAGTTCGCTTCGAAGGAGACAAGGTTCGCAATGCTCGGCAAGGTCGACCCCACAGGCGCCGAGGCACTGCTGGAGCAAGCGCAGAAGGACATCGACGATCGGTGGCATCTCTACGAGCAGATGGTCAACATCCACCGAACGGCCGAATACGCGGAGGTGGAGGAATGACAGTGGAGATGTCCACGAAGTACTTGGGCCTGGAACTAGCACATCCTGTCATGCCCTCGGCTTCTCCTCTCACAGGGGACCTCGATCACATCCTGGCTCTCACCGAGGCAGGCGCCCCCGCCCTGGTGCTGCCCAGTCTCTTCGAGGAGCAGATCGACCATGACGCCATGGCCGTTCATTGGAGCCTCGAACTCGGTGCAGACGGGTTCGGGGAGGCCCCGGGGGGTTTCTTCCCCGATCTCGATGACTACAACACCGGTCCCGAGGACTATCTCGATCTCATCCGGCGTGCCAAATCCGAGGTATCCGTTCCTGTCATCGGCAGCCTGAACGGCTCGACCCCCGGTGGATGGACGCTGTATGCCCAAATCCTTGCCGAACAGGGCATCGACGCTCTCGAGCTCAACATCTACAAAATCGCCGCGGACGTGAGGATGAGCTCGACTGACGTCGAGGACACCTACGTCTCCCTCGTCGAATCGGTCAAGAAGTCGATCGACCTTCCGCTTGCCGTCAAGATCGGACCATATTTCTCATCGATGCCCGACGTGGCGCGGAAACTCACGGAGGCGGGTGCCGACGCCTTGGTGATGTTCAACCGCTTCTACCAACCGGATATCGACCTCGAGACCTTGGGCGTCAAGCCGAACCTGGTGTTGTCTGACCCGGTCGAGTTGCGGCTGGTCCTGCGCTGGTTGGCCGTCCTCTACGACCACGTCGAGTGTCAGATGGCGGCCACCTCGGGCATTCACGCACCCCAGGACGCGGTGAAGGCCCTGCTCGCCGGGGCGACCGTGACCACCATGGCTTCGGCGCTCTTACGTCATGGCCCGGCTCGGCTGACCCAGGTCCGCGACGGCATGGAAGCTTGGCTGGATGAGCACGGATACGAATCTGTGGACCAGGCGAGAGGAAGTCTCAGCTATTCGGCGGTGCCCGACCCGGGAGTCTTCGAACGAACCAGCTACATGAAGACACTGACGTCCTACGTTCCGACCTGGTGAGGTCCATGCAGTCGAAGGAGGTCAGCAGGGTCTGGAGAGAAAGTGAAGAACCCGATGAGTGAGCTTCCTGCGCCGGAATTAACCGGATCAGGTTCTACGGTCGTTCGCTCCTATAGCCAACTTCTCAGCCGGTAGTCACCGGGCACCCGTGTCACCCTTCGGGTTCTTCGATGCGAATCATGCCAACTGTGGGCGCCGTTGTCCAGTGAGCGCGAAAAAACGCGCTAGTCACCTTCCCGGCAGTCACTCGAAGAGGGACGAGACCCCTGTTCCGTGTGACATTCGCCCCTAACGCACCGAAGAGGCACTGCCTACTTTGGGAGTGTGGCCGCTCGTGTCATCGACTCTTCAGGTCTCGAGTCTCTGCTAACGGCACTCAGGAGATCAGGCTACGACCTCATTGGCCCCACGGTCAGAGACCAGGCCATCGTGTACGACCACGTCTCCGGTACCGATGACCTCCCCAGGGGTATCACCGACACCCAAGAAGCGGGCCACTACCGGATCGAGGAGCGCTCGGACGAGTCGCTCTTCGGCTTCAACGCAGGGCCCAGCTCACCCAAAGACCACCTCTATCCGTCCCATGACGAGTTGTTCAGTGCAAGGCGGGAAGACGGTCGCATCAGATTCACGGCAACCGTTCACCCGAATTCCCCAAGGTTCGCATTCATAGGGGTGAGGGCGTGTGAGTTGGCAGCCATCGCCATCCAGGACAGAGTGCTCCTGGGCACCGAGGCCGTCGATCTCGGCTATTCATCCCGGCGCGCCGGTGCCTTCATGGTCGCCGTCAATTGTGTCGAGGCGGGCGGCACTTGCTTTTGCGACTCGATGGGAACGGGGCCCCGGGCGACCGAGGGTTTCGACCTCGTCCTCACCGAGGTGACCCCGGGCGCCGAGTACGTGATCGAGACAGGGACCAGTCGAGGGGCCCAGTTGCTCGCTTCGATCGAGAGCCTGCCGGCCGGCCCGGCCGAGGAACAGCGGGTCGAATGTGGCATTTCCAACGCCGTCAGGCAGATGGGACGGCGAATGGAAACTGACGGCCTTCAGGCTCTCTTGGTAGATAATCCCGAGCACCCACGGTGGGATCAGGTCGGCGACAGGTGCCTTACCTGTGGCAACTGCACCATGGCCTGCCCGACTTGTTTCTGCTCGACCACCGAGGACAGAGTCACCCTCGACGGAGAGGCCCTCCGCAGCAGACGCTGGGACAGTTGCTTTGGCCTCGATTTCTCCAGTCTGCATGGACATTCGGTGAGGGCGTCCGCCCGCTCTCGCTATCGGCAGTGGTTGACCCACAAGCTCGGCACCTGGCACGACCAGTTCGGGATGTCCGGGTGCGTCGGCTGCGGTCGATGCATCACGTGGTGCCCTGTCGGAATCGACATCACGGAGGAAGTGGCGGCTATGAGAGGGCAGGTGAGTTGATGAGCCTCCAGAGTCTGCAAGAAACCGCACCTCTGCTGACGGCGATGTCGATAGACGGCATCGAGTTCCTTGAGTCGGTCGCGACCGAGATCCAGTTCCCGAAAGGTGCCTTGATCTTCGACGAAGACCAGACGGCAGGAGCCTTCTATTTGATCGCCAACGGGAAGATTGGCCTCGAAGTCTCCATGCTCGCCCGAGAAGCTCACCTGATCGAGACACTCGGACCCGGCGAGCTCCTCGGAGTCAGTTGGCTGTTCCCGCCCTACCGTTGGAGCTGGCGCGCTAGGGCGATGGTCGCGACGGACGTCGTCGCCTTCGATGCGGAGAAGACGCGGAGGCAATGCGACAAGGACCCCGACTTCGCGCTCCACATCTACCGCACAGTTGCCGAGGAGGCCGTGCAGCGCCTCCATGCGACGAGGATTCGCGTGTTGGACCTCTTCCCGGGGTCGGAGAGTTGACGACCGCTGCAAGTACGCGTGTGGGCCAACAGGCGATGCTGCCTCGCAGTTTTCGGCTGACCGCCAAGAGCCAGGAGACACCCGACACCTTCACCCTGGTCTTCGAAGACCCCGAGCACGGGGAGGTCCGATTCCGGCCGGGACAGTTCATGATGATCTACGTCTTCGGTGTCGGCGAGGTTCCAATATCGATCGCCGGCAATCCCCACAAGACACACGACCTGATCCTCACCGTACGGGGCGTAGGAGCCGTCACCAACGCGATTTGTGCCCTCGATCCCGGCATGGTCGTGGGTGCCCGCGGGCCTTACGGCTCTGGTTGGCCGCTCGCCGCAGCCAAAGGCCGCGACCTGATCATCGTGACCGGGGGCATCGGGATCGCCCCCCTGCGGCCTGCGATCATCGAAACCCTGAGCAGGCGGGATGACTTCCGCGACCTCTCACTGATCTACGGGGCGCGCACGCCAACCGACCTGCTGTACAAAGACGACCTGCTCGGATGGGAGTCATCCGCCGACATCGATGTAGAAGTGACAGTTGATAGGGCGTCGTCCGAGTGGTGGGGCGATGTCGGCCTCGTAACGAGGCTTCTGCCGCGCGTGAGATTCAACCCGCCCAACACTGCAGCCTTCGTCTGTGGTCCCGAAGTGATGATGCGAGTCGTGGCCCGCGACTTGACCGCTCGCGGGGTACCAACGCAGAACGTCTACCTGAGTCTGGAGCGCAACATGAAATGCGCCGTCGGGTTCTGTGGTCATTGCCAGTTCGGGCGCGACTTCCTCTGCAGGACCGGACCGATTCGCTCCTTTCATGATCTGGCGGAGCGGATGAGAGTCGACGAGATATGAGAGATCGACCCAAGCTTGCAGTGTGGAAGTTCGCATCCTGCGACGGATGCCAGCTGAGCTTGCTGGATTGCGAGGACGAGCTGCTCGCCATTGCTGGAGCGATCGAGATCGCCTACTTCCCCGAGGCGACACGAGCAGTGATCGAGGGCCCGTACGACCTCTCCCTCGTGGAGGGCTCGATCACAACCGCTGGAGACGCCAGGAGGATTCACTCGATCAGAGAGCAGTCCGCGTCCCTGATCACGATCGGGGCCTGCGCCACCGCAGGTGGGATCCAGGCCCTCAGGAACTGGGCCGATGTCTCCGAGTTCGCCTCGATCGTCTACGCCGAGCCCGGATACATAGCCGCCTTGGAAGCTTCAACGCCGATATCGGAGCACATCGATGTCGACTTCGAGTTGCGGGGCTGCCCCATCTCGAAGAGACAGCTCCTGGAGGTGATCAACGCCTTCCTTCACCAGCGAACCCCCGATGTGCCACGACACAGCGTGTGCATGGAATGCAAGGCGAGGGGAACCCCTTGTGTGATGGTTCGTGACGGGGTTCCCTGCCTCGGACCGATAACGCAGGCTGGTTGTGGGGCAATCTGCCCCGCATACGACCGTGGCTGCTACGGGTGCTTTGGCCCCTCCGAGTCCGCCAACGTACGGGCGCTCGCCGCGTGGTGGGAGAGTCTGGGAGTGCCCGGAGATGCCCTCGTCAGAGCATTGCGCACGTTCAATGCGTATGCCCCAGAGTTCAGGGAGGTGAGTGACGACTATGCACAGCGAGCGTGAGATCGACGTCCCATACCTGGCCAGAGTCGAAGGCGAGGGTGCCATGTACCTGAGGATCGAGGACAACAGCATCACCGACCTTCGCTTCAAGATCTTCGAGCCACCTCGCTTCTTCGAGGCGTTCCTCGAAGGTCGCGCGTTCTCCGAGGCGCCGGACATCACGGCGAGGATCTGCGGGATCTGCCCGATTGCCTACCAAATGAGTGCCTGCAACGCCATGGAGGACGCTGCCGGTGTCACCGTTCCTTTTGGTCTGCAGCGCCTACGCAGAATGATCTATTGCGGGGAATGGATCGAGAGCCACGCCCTCCACATCTACTTCCTCCATGCACCCGACTTCCTCGGCTACGAGAGCGGCATAGCCATGGCGTCCGAATTCCCGGATCGCGTCGAAGCCGGACTGAAGCTCAAGAAGATCGGAAACAAGCTGATGACAGTTCTCGGAGGACGGGAGATCCATCCGATCAACGTCAGAGTGGGTGGCTTCTACCGGGTGCCGACGAAAGGCGAGCTCGACTCGCTGAAGGAAGACCTCGAGTGGGGTGTCGAGGCCGCCATCGACACCGTGCGATGGGTGTCAGGATTTCCTTTCCCAGAGTTCGTCCAATCGTACGAGTTCGTGGCTCTCCACCATCCGGACGAGTATGCGATCCATCAGGGCCGAATCGTGTCGAATCGCGATATCGACATAACCCCCGACGAGTGGCAGCAAGTTTTCGAAGAAGAGCATGTCGAGTGGTCAAACGCGCTTCATTCGAGAGTGAAGAGCCGAGGCTCATATCACGTCGGGCCGATGGCCAGGTACAGCCTCAATCACGACCAGCTGACTCCGAGAGCGCGTCACGAGGCCGAGAGAGCGGGCCTGGGACGGACGTGTCGCAACCCCTTCAAAAGCATCGTGGTACGCGCCGTCGAGCTCGTCTTCGCCTTCGAAGAAGCATTGCGCCTGCTCGAGGCCTACGAGAGACCCGATCAACCCTGGGTCACCGTGGATCCGAGCTCATCGACGGGCCATGGAGTGTCGGAGGCCCCGAGGGGAATCCTCTACCACCGGTATTCCATGGATGCGCAAGGTCTGATCACGAGTGCCCAAATCGTCCCGCCGACCTCCCAGAACCAGCTCAGCATCGAAGACGATCTGCGCACCTATGCAGAAGGGCGGACTCATCTCGCCGACGAGGAGCTGCAATGGCAGCTGGAGCAGGCGATACGCAACTACGACCCGTGCATCTCGTGCGCCACCCACTTCCTCGATCTCACGGTGGAGCGGGGATGAGCGAGCGTTTGGTGATCGGTATCGGGAACCCGGTGCGGGGGGACGACGGTGTAGGGCCCGCCGTAATCCATCGGATACGCGGCGTGAAGACCTCGACTGTCAGTGACTGCTCCGATCTCATCGAACTCTGGCGAGACCTAGACGATGTCGTCGTCGTCGACGCCGTCGCCTCGGGTGCCAGAGCCGGCACGATTCACGTTTTCGACGCAGTCGACGCTCCCCTTCCGACCCCTACCTTCACCTCGACCCATGCCTTCGGGCTTCCAGCCGCGGTCGAGCTGTCGAGGGTCCTGGGACGTCTCCCGCGATCACTAGTCGTCTATGGCATCGAGGCGGCCGGATTCGAGAACGGGTGTGAGTTGACAGAGCCCGTGAGGACGGCAATCGAAGCCGTTGTTGGGCTCATAGAGTCGGAGACCGGCTGATGTGCGTCGGTGTTCCCGCACTCGTGTTGTCGGCAGACGACAGCGCTGCACCTTCACGGCCCGCCAGGCTGCGACGCATCGACGGGTTCGAGTTCGATGCGGACCTCGCACTGATCCCAGAGGCTGCGGCCGGGGACTTTGTGATCACCCACTCAGGCTTCGGAGTCGCCGTCATCGATGAGTCACTGGCCTTCGAGTTCGAGGCACTGCTCTCCGAGTACGGGAGGAGGACGATGACATAGAAGAACTGATCAAGAGCATTCACCCGCAACAGAACAGTGAGAAACGACATGACGCCCTACCACTTCAGCGTGACCCTGCACGAGGATTTCTCGTCAGCAGTCGCGAAAACCAAGAAAGCCCTTGCCGAGCACGGCTTTGGCATCCTCAGCGAGATCGACATGGCTGCGACTCTCAAAGAGAAACTCGGGCTCGAACGGGATCCCTACCTCATTCTCGGTGCATGCAACCCTGGCTTCGCCCACCAGGCCGTGGCCCACGAACCGGCCATCGGCGTGCTCCTGCCCTGCAACGTGGTCGTCCGCTCACACGACGGCGATGGCGTCACGGTGGACTTCATGGATCCATCGGTGCTTCTCGAGCTTGTCGGAGAAGAGAAAGTTCACCGCATCGCGGAAGAAGTGCGCACCCGACTGGAGATGACGAGGGATTCGATCGCCACCGCCACCAGCTGACGGCGCATTTCCATTCGACCCATATGAACTAGTCATCCAATAACCCCAGGTAAGAGGGTTACGAGGCGCTTTGTGCGTCGAGCCCGGGTGTTCCGAGGCTCATCCCTTGGCCGATTTTTGCCGATTAGAAAGGCCATGAGGTACTTTCGGCGACTCCTCGCCGATCGCTCGAAGCGGACAGCACTGACTGGCTTCGTCTTCGGGATGCTCATTGCCCTCATTGGCTTCGGCATCCTGCTGTCCAACACATACGGGGCCAAACAGATAGCCGACAATGCCAGCCAATTGCACTGGACCAACGCCACCAGAGGAGCGGCAGGTATCGCCCGGGCCTCACTGGCCCAAGCGGTGTTCTTCTCCTCTGACCTGCTGCCCAATTCAGGATCGAAGAACGCGGCCCTGGCCGAAGCGCGAGCAACACTCGAAGTGCTGGAAGATTCGCTGGGTGCAACTGCATCGACCCAGCAGATCAATGATGCCCTGACGCGCTTCACGACAGCTGCACACGAAGTGGTCGACTTGTCAGAATTGGGCTTTGTTTCCCGAGCTGACACGCTGAGGACGACCGTGGCCGACCAGGCTTTTAGCCAGCTCTCGGAGGTGCTTTCGGCCCAGCAGAGTCAACTGACGGCGACTATTGAGAACGCCAACGAGGTCAGCGGTCGGCTTTCGCGGATCACGTTCGTCGCGATCTCCTTCATGATCCCTGCCGTCACCATGGTGGTCTTCTGGTTCGTCTTGCGACGGCGCATGCAGCTCAGGGAAGCTGCCATGACTGCCCAAGTTGAGGCGGAGCGTGAGCTGAACCGTGCCAAGGACGATCTCATCGCCGGCCTCTCGCATGAGCTGAGAACGCCTCTCACCACCATCTACGGGTTCTCCGACATCCTGTTCGAGGACGCATCTGTGCAGGGAGAGGCGCATGAGCTGATCGGCCTGATCAACGCCAGCTCTGCGGACCTGTCCCGCATGGTGAACGACATCCTCACGGCAGCCAGGCTCAATGCCGAGGCGCTGAGCACCAGGCTCGGCCCGGTTGATCTTGCGGAAGAGGTCTCCGCCTGCACCGAGCCTTATCTCCGGTCGGGGGAAGCCCTGCAGATCGACGTGCCTCACTTTCAGGTGTATTCGGATCCGTTGCACCTGAGACAAATAGTGCACAATCTGGTTTCCAACGCGCTTCGTCACGGCGGGAACGAAGTCGTGATATCGGCGACTCAGAACCGGAACAAGGTCATGCTCGTCGTGGCGGACAACGGGCCAGGGATCCCGGAGTCGATGACCGGCCAGCTCTTCCAGAGGTTCGCCCACAGAGGTCGCAACGCTCTCGTCGCCGGTAGCGTCGGACTCGGACTGGCGATATCTCACGAGCTCGCCGACAACATCGGTGGCTCGCTTCGCTATCAGCGTGTCGAGGGATGGACGACCTTCACACTGGCAGTTCCGAGGATGCTCACCAAAGGTGAGTTCACCCCACAACTGTCTGAGCCGGAGTTGGAGCTCGAGGCAACACCATGAGGAGGCTCGGGGCCCTCCTCGTGTCCGTGCTGGTCATAGGGCTCGTCGGGTCGACGACAACTGCATTGGCCGCTTCGACGAACCTCTACTTGATGGCAGACGGTGAGCCCTCGGCCACGATGGACCTCCAGCCGCCAGGGCCAGGCTCTCCGCTGAGTGTCACGCTCCAACCTTCATCATTGGGCTTCGCCGAAGCGAATCCTGCGAAGTATCAGCGCTGGACATACGACATGTCGGGGATGACCGCGACGGTCAACAACGTCACCATCTGGGCGCACCCGCTGAATCCGAACGGTGATCGACCCTTCGAATTCGGCGTCTTCGTCATGGACTGTGCTCAGTCGTGCACGGTCCTGAAGACCAATTCCAAGGTGCTGCAAGGAACTCGGGCCTGGACCAAGGTCACACTTCCGGTCAACACGGGTCCGCGGCAATTCGACGCGAGTCACATTCTCGTAGTCAAGGTGACCGTCCTCGACAGCTCGGCTGGTGATATCGCATTCGCCTTCGGGACCTCTGACTATGCCTCCGCCCTCCACCTCAGCGCCCTGTCACCTGCTTCTACGACGACGACCACCGCGCCAACCACGACGACTACCGCGCCAACCACGACGACCACGCTGGCTCCCACAACGACGACAAGCTACGGGCCAACGACCACCACATCGTTGCCCGCGACCACGAGCACGAGTCCCTCAGCTACACCCCCAATCGCCAAAGCTCCTCCTACGACAACCACCACCACGCCGGTCACCGGCACCACTGCCGTGCCCTCGACTTCCACCAGCACGACCGAGCAAATCCTGGCGGTCGCTCCTCCGATTCCACCGCCGTCGACAGGCGAGCCACTCGATTTCGGAGATGCCGGGGTGATGCCGGAGATGGTGACTCTGACTGGCTCGGCTGACAGGCCCCACCAGCAGGCTGGCGCTCTCGAGGCCATCAGTCATACAGGATTGAGACCGGCTGAGGGTCTGGCGGTCGTCTTCGCCGGCGCCTATGAGACCTTTTCTCTCTACTGGGAAATTGCCATTGCGCTGGGCTTGCTCATGTCGCTGCTGCTGATGATCGGGTTCGCCAACCTGGAGATACCAAGGCCTCGCCCTGACACCTCTGAACGGATACGCCGGATCAGCTGAGACCCAGCGGGCCAAGCACGGCCCATTGCGTGCCGATTCCTACAGGCCCCAGATTGCGCCGATTGAGGCACGTAGAGCTCGTGTTGGTTGCTCTCCCATGGTCAAGGCCTTGTGTCGACGCTTGATCGTCACCTGCCGAGCGCGACACCGAGCTCGTCGAGGAGGTTCTCTACACGGCGCTCGATCTCATCCCGTATCAACCGGACCTCGTTGAGGCCTTTACCGGCCGGGTCGTCGAGCTCCCAGTCCAGGTAACGCTTTCCGGGCACGTAGGGGCACTCATCTCCACAACCCATCGTCACCACGACGTCGGCCGGTTGGAACATCTCAGTCGACCAAGGTCGAGGCTTCTCAGTGGAGATGTCGATGCCCCGTTCAGCCATAGCCTCTACAGCCGCCTGGTTGACCGACTCTGCTGGCTCGGATCCACCCGAGAAGACACCCACTCCGGCGCCTCCGAGATGCCTGGCGAATCCGGCAGCCATCTGTGACCGACCGGCGTTGTGGACGCATAGAAAGAGGATGTACGGTGTGTTTGCGCTCATAGCTCGATCGTCTGACCCTCGGTACGAACAGTCACGCGCTCAATACCGGGATCGCCTTCAGCCAGGCTAACTCCGGAGGCTGCGCCTGCCCAAGCGGTGAGCTTCTCCACGTCACCAGTCAGACTCACTTCGATCGAAGTCGAATCTTTCGCCTGCTCGATTGGGGCTCGCCCCGGATGATGCTCGCCGGAGATGCCCCACTCGATGAAGAAGGGCAACCCGTCATCGATCGTCCGAGTCAGACCGCCCAGGCGCCAGGCGAGTCGGACACCATCAGGCCTGGTCCGGCTCATGACTGTGACGTCCAGTCCCAGATTGGTCGAGAGCAGGCTGAGGTCGTCTGTGCGGAGACAGACCGCATCGGGTCTCGAACCCTCGGCCGCCCGTGTCAGAACCCATCGCCCGAAGGCACTTTCGGACGCCTCCCGGCCATCGACCACAGCTACCAGCTCGAGATAAGAGGAACCCAGGGGGACGATGTTATTGGCCGTGCCATGCCCGGCATGCTTCCCGCCTGGTAGGGCAGTGAGCCCGTACCTGGTCTCGAACAGGGCAGACCCTGTGTCCAGATCGTCGATGCAGATGACGACGTGATCTATCTCGAGCACCATGGCTCCGATGCTGGCACATCCCACCGCACAGATAAACTGGCCGTCGTGAAACGAATCTCAGCACTCCTTCTCGTGGCCGCAGCCGCCGGGGTGGTCGCGGCGCTGCTCGGGCGTGACAGCGAGCCGGACCCACCCGAATCTTGGTCGCCGATCGAGCCTTCGTGAGAATCGGAGTCCTGGTGACCGGGGACATCGCAGTCAGGGCTGCACACTCGCTCAGCGCACACCCTGAGGTCGAAGAGGTCGTCGTTGTAGGCCCGGCGCGCAGCAAGAGCTTCGAAGTAGTCGACAGTGCAAGGGGCTGCGACTACCTGATCGGGTCGGGGGATGAAGCGCCCGCACGTGCATTGCCGCATGAGGTCCCGCTCCTGTGGGACGGCGAGACCGGTGAGACCGGAGTCGCGGTTTGGGGTGCAAGTCCAGAAGGTCTGACCCTCGCCCTCGCCTCTCGGGAATCGGACCCACGCCTGATCGCGCTGGCTCACCCCAGCATGACGGGTGGCAAGGACCATCGGGCGAGATTCCCCGATCCTGTTGGGAGAATCGACGTGGCGGATTCGACCTATGGGGGGCACCGGATCGCCCTCGGCCGGTCCCCCAATGAATTCGCAGCTTGTCTGGCAATTGGGGCAGACCGAAGGGTGACAATCATCGATGACGGCCTCTTCATGTCTGGGGTGGCACTGGCCGCCTCTGTGGCAGCCGCAAATGGTGAGCCAGGACCCGTGTGGGACGCTGCCCTGCCCTTTCTCATGACAGCCACCGAACTCGGACTTGTCATGGCCGAGAATGACTGAGAGCCAGATTCGCAGTTCCAGCCGGGCTGTGAACAGTGGCCCTTTGACGACTTGATCCGGCTCACCAGGAGGCCCTGTCCGATCTCGCCGGCTGATCCGTCGCCGACGAAGAGGCATCTCTGTCGAGCTACCGGAGCCGGCGCCTCGCCACTACGGGTTCAGGAACGATTCTCCGATGTGACTTTGGGCACCGGGGTTTCTTCAGTCGGTATGTCGGCGTGTCCTTCAGGGGGTGTCAGTATCCCGTTGCCGGCCCGATAGTCAGCCGGTGGATGCAGGACCGCCTGAGGTGCTACGACTGGGTTGAGCGTCTCCTCTAGGACCACGATCTCCAGTCCTCCGACGACGTCGGAGACCAGGTTGTAGATCACCGCTCCGGCCACGGTCATGCCCGTCATCGTGATCCACCAGACCACGGAGCCAAATATGGCGAAACGGAGGAACTGCTCGGTATTGGCGAACGGACGGGTGCCCTCGTCGATGAGGGTTATCTCGATCATGAAGTCGGTGAGCTTGTCGGGGATGCCGGCCCTCTCGAGGATCGACCAGAAGATCACGATTCCGAGAACCAACGCAAGAGCGAGCACCGCCCAGGTCACGGCCGACACCTTCAAGGCCGTCCAAGGGTCGATCTTTCTGATTATTCGCCTGACGCGGCGGACAGTTGCCATTGGGGCTCCTGGGAGTGGTGAGTGGAAAAGTCTACGGGATGCGCTGACATGTCCAACGTTTGTCGGAAAGGAAGCGTTCCCGCGAGGGCTTTCAGACGATGTCGTCCTCCGGGACGATGGCGGCCGCCGACAGCAGGTTCCCGTCTCCGACATTCATGATCTTCACCCCGGTCGAATCGCGCTTCTGCCTGCTGATCTTGTTCACAGGGGTGCGAATGCCGACACCAGCGGAGGAAATCAAGAAGACCTGCTCATCTTTGCTCACCCCATAGGCGGCGACCAGGGTCCCCCGGGTCTTGGTGATCTTGAACGCCTTGACGCCCACACCACCCCTGTTCTGCCGGCGGAACTCCTCCATCTTGGTCCGCTTGCCGTAGCCCCCCTCGGTGAGAAGCAGCACTTCATCGCCTGCGGCGCTCGACACGGTGCCAATGACCTCGTCGTCCTCACGGAGTTTTATGCCCCGGACACCCTGAGTGCTCCGGCCCATTGGGCGCAAATCCTTCTCGGCGAATCGGATACCCATGCCCTTCTTGGTGAAGATCAGCAAATCGTTGTTGCCGCCGGTGGTGCGTACGGAGACCAACTCGTCGTCGTCCACCAGGTTGATGGCCACCAGGGTTTGGTTGCGTGAGTCGTACTCCTTGAACTCGGTCTTCTTGCTCTGGCCCTTCTTCGTGGTCATGACTAGATAACGACGGGTCTCATAGTCTCTGGTGTCGATGACGGCCTGGATCTTCTCTTCCGGCGCCAATGGCAGGACCGATTGGGCGAGAACACCCTTCGAGGTGCGCGATTGGCGGGGGATCTCGTGCGCCTTGGCCCTGTGAACCAGACCCTTGTTGGTGAAGAAGAGCAAATAGGCATGAGCCGTCGTATGGACCAACTGTTGGATCACGTCATCAACGGCGACCTCGGCTGCCTTGACACCCCTTCCTCCGCGCGACTGGGTCCGGTAGGTGGAGGCCGGCACTGACTTGACGTAACCACCCTGAGAGATAGTGATGATCAGCTCATCGTCGGCGATCAGGTCCTCGAGACTGAGATCGCCCTCGTCCGGGACTATCCGACTCCGACGCTCGTCCCCGAAAGCGGCTTTGATCTCGGTGAGCTCTTCTTTGATGATCGTCCAGCGGCGCTTGGAGTCGGCCATGATCGCCTGGAGGTCTGCGATCACGTCTTGAAGCTCGGCGAGCTCGGTGCGCAGCTTGTCGACCTCGAGGGCGGTGAGCCGCCGGAGGGGCATATCGAGGATCGCGTTCGCCTGGATCTCGGTGAGCTCGAAGCTCTCCATGAGATTGGCGCGGGCTTCGGCGGTGTCTGCCGAACCCCTGATGATCTTGATCACCTCATCGATGTTGTCGACGGCGATGATGAGACCTTCGAGTATGTGGGCTCGGGCTTCTGCCTGGTCGAGACGGAACTGCGTCCTCCGCTCCACCACCTCCATCTGGTGGTCGAGGTAGTAACCGATCATCTCGGCCACGTTCAGCGTCCTCGGAACCCCGTCGACGAGCGCAACGACGTTGTAGCCGAAGGAATCCTGCAACGGTGTGCTCTTGTAGAGCTGATTGAGAACCACCTGCGGCACGGCATCTCGTTTCAGCTCGATGACCAGCCTGGTACCGACCCGGTCGGAGGTCTCGTTGCGGACCTCTGCGATGCCGGTGAGCTTCTTGGCATCTACCAGATCCTTGATCTTGGAGATCACCCGCTCGAAGGACACCTGATAGGGGAGCTCCGTGACCACGATGGCGGTCCTGCCCTGGCGGACCTCCTGCACATCACATACAGCGCGAATCTTCACCGAACCGCGGCCTGTCGTCAGCGCCTCTCGGATGCCGGCGGTCCCCACCAGGAACCCACCTGTGGGGAAGTCGGGGCCCTTCACGAACTCGAGCAGCTCTTCCGACGTCGCATCGGGGTTGTCGATCGTGTGGATTGCCGCTTCGATAACCTCTCCCAAGTTGTGTGGCGGGATGTTGGTCGCCATCCCTACGGCAATGCCCTGGGACCCATTGACCAGCAGGTTGGGGAACCTCGCCGGCAGGACAGCCGGCTCCTGAAGCTCGCCGGAGTAGTTGTCGGCGAATTCAACCGTGTTCTCGTTGATGCCTTCCAGCAGCCGCATGGACAACTTGGTCAGGCGGCACTCGGTATACCGGGCAGCACCTGGTGGGTCATCCACCGTGCCGAAGTTCCCCTGCGGGTCGATGAGCAGCTCTCTCATCGAGAATTCCTGGCCCATGCGCACCAGCGCGTCGTAGATCGCCTGATCTCCATGGGGGTGGTAATTACCCATCACGTCGCCAACGACCTTCGAGCACTTGCGATGTGCCGACGACGGGTTGATGTTGTTCTCAAACATCGAATAGATGATCCTGCGCTGCACAGGTTTGAGTCCGTCTCGAACATCAGGGAGGGCGCGGGAAACGATCACCGACATCGCGTAGTCGATGAAGCTGGCCTCCATCTCCTTGGTGATCTCTATCTCGGGGAAGATCTCTGTCTGGTGCTGTTCGTCAGTCATAGCTGTCTCTAGTAGTCGGTTTCAGATGTCGAGAAAGCGGACGTCATCGGCGTTCTGCTGGATGAAGGCCTTCCTCGAGGCCACGTCATCACCCATCAGGGTCTCGAAGACCTCCTCCGCCAAGGCGGCGTCCTCCATCTCGACCCGAAGCAGGGTCCGGGTCTCGGGGTTCATGGTCGTCTCCCAGAGCTCGCGGGCATTCATCTCACCGAGGCCCTTGAATCGGGTGGGCTTGACTTTGGGGTGGTCATCCTTGAACTGGGCCAACGCCGCATCGTCCTGGAGATAGTGGACCTGGGATCCCACCTTGACTCGGTAGAGCGGTGGCTGGGCCACAAACACGTAGCCGAGCTCGATGAGTGGTCGCATGTGACGGAAGAACAAAGTCATCAAAAGCGTCCTGATATGTGCCCCGTCCACGTCTGCATCGGCCAGGAGAACGACTTTGTGGTACCGAACCCTCTCGACGTCGAATTCATCACCAATCCCGGTCCCCATGGCCGTGATGATGTCCTGGACCTCCGCGTTTTGAAGGGCCTTGGCGAGCCGTGCCTTCTCTACGTTCAGGATCTTCCCCCTGATCGGGAGGATGGCCTGGGTTTCGGAGTCTCGTGCCTGCTTGGCCGGGCCGGCAGCCGACTTGCCCTCGACGATGAAAAGTTCGGACTCCCTTGGGTCGCGACTCGAGCAGTCGGCCAGCTTGTCGGGCAGGCCTCCCGACTCGAGACCGGACTTGCGACGGGTCAGCTCCCTCGCCTTACGGGCAGCTTCCCTCGCCTTGGCGGCATTGATGCATTTCTCGACGATCTTGCGACCCTCTGGCGAGTACTTCTCCAGCCACTCGGGAAGCTTGCGATTCAGCGTCTTCTCCACATAGGAGCGAATCTCGGTGTTGCCCAACTTCGTCTTGGTCTGACCTTCGAACTGCGGTTCCTTGACCCGCACCGAGATGACGCCGGTGAGGCCCTCACGCACATCCTCACCTGTCAGATTCACATCCTTTTCCTTGAGGATGTTCTTCGACCGGGCGAAGTCGTTGATCGACTTGGTCAGCGCCTTGCGGAATCCTTCCTCGTGTGTTCCTCCCTCGTGCGTGTTGATGTTGTTGGCGAACGTCAACACCGATTCCGTATAGGAGGCCGTCCACTGAAGCGCCACTTCGAGCTCGGCGTCTTCGGAGACGTCGAGCAAGTCGATTATGTGAGGGTGGAGAGGGTCGCGTTTCGAATTTAGGTGGTTGACGAAGTCGACCAGGCCGCCCTTGTAGAGGAACTCGTCTTCACGTGGCTCCTCCTCGCGCTCGTCGGTGAGTTTGATTGCAACGCCACGGTTGAGGAAAGCGGTCTCGCGAAGACGAGAGGCCACGATGTCATAGTCGAATGTGACGGTCTCCTCGAAGATCTCTGGGCTGGGCCAGAAACGGATCGTCGTCCCGGTGCGCTTTATGGGCTTGCCCTTCCTGGGTTCTTTGGTCTTTGGCTGACCGTCTTTGAACTCCTGGGTGTACACATAGCCGTCACGGCGTACCTCGGCTTCGAGACGGATCGACAATGCATTCACTACGGACACACCGACCCCGTGAAGGCCACCTGAGACGGTGTATGCGCCCTGTTCGAACTTTCCCCCTGCGTGGAGCGTGGTCAGCACCGTTGTAAGGGCTGACTTCTTCGACTTCTCGTGTTTGTCGATTGGGATGCCACGCCCATCGTCTGTGACCTCGACACCCCCGTCGGCCTGGAGGCGGACGGTGATCTTCGAGCAATGGCCGGCCATCGCTTCGTCCACCGAGTTGTCCACGACCTCCCATATCAGGTGGTGAAGGCCCCTCGGCCCGGTCGAGCCGATGTACATGCCGGGACGCCGGCGGACGGCCTCGAGGCCTTCAAGGACCGTTATGTCTTTGGCTTGGTAACTGTCGCGGGTGGTCGTCACGACCCTCCTAGTAGAAAACGAACCGGCAGACCTGGCTGTGGGGATAGTGCCGGTGGATCAGGCAACTTTCACTCGTGTCATTTTACCTCTGAGACGAGACTGAAACGAATTCATTCACCTCGATTCTTACCTGGTGCCAGCACCTCTACCGAGTCGACCACACCCCGGCCAAATCGTTTCTCCAACGCTTTGACCAGGGTGGATTCGCCATATCTGAGGAACGCGACCATCGATGGAGCAGACGCCTCCACGACCAGAGTCGTCCCTTTTACGAACAGAGGCCGCGACCGCCCGGCCCAAGGCTTCCCGGCGAGGGTGTCCCACTCCGCAGTGATCTTCGACATGATGACCGGGTCGGGGAGGCCCAGCCTTCGGAACACATCATTGAGTGACTGTCCGAACTCCTCCAGCTCCCCGCTCAACCGACATCCCCCTCCCCTACCGACCACACCTTGCCCGAGATGGGAAGGTCTTCGGGCCGGGCACTGGTCACCAGCGTCTGGGTGTTCTCGGGCAGCGCCCCAGCAAGGGCCTCGGCGCGATTTGGGTCGAGCTCGGAGAAGACATCGTCGAGCAGGAGCACCGGAGTTTCAGACAGTGCCTGGGTGATCGCCTGGTGTGCGGCGAGCTTCATCGCCAATGCCAGGGTCCTCTGTTCGCCCTGGCTTGCTTGTGTCCTGGCATCTCTCTCACCGATGGAGAAGCCGGGCTCGTCCCGGTGCGGACCGACAGTCGTCATTCTTCTTTCGTAGTCCACGCGTCTCCTGGCTTCAAGGGCCCTGGCAATGGCATCCGCATACTCACCGGCGGAGACCGACGGCACCGCCCCTTCGATCCACGAAGCCGAGTATGTAATACCAACCTGAGCGTCCTCTGAGGCGATAACGCTGTACGACTCGGCTAGGAGAGGTGTGAGCGTCTCGATGACACGGATGCGTCTCGCCATCACGCGTCCGCCGGCTTGGGCCAGTCTCGAATCCCAGACCGCCAGCGTCACTTCGTCACGATCACCCGATTTCAAGAACGCGTTGCGCTGCCGGACCGATCTGTCGTACTCCGACTGGTCCAGATAGGCCGATGGCCACAACTGGACGGCAATGTCATCGAGAAGATCCCTTCGGTATGCCGGCCCCCTCTTCACGAGGTCGAGGTCTTCGGGGAGGAAGGCAACCACTCGAAGAACACCTAGCAACTCTGCCGTCCGCTTCAACTTGGTCTTGTCGACCTGTGTTCGGCGTCCGCCTTCACGGGGAATCTCGATCTCGATGAGCCTCTCACGGTCAATACTCCCTATTCCGGCGCGGATGACAGAAGAGCCCGACCACCTCGAGATCACGTCTGAGTCAGAAGCAGAGCGAAAGGACTTCAAGCTCGCGAGGTACCCGATGCTCTCCAGCACATTTGTCTTGCCTGCGCCATTGGGGCCGATGAGCAGATTGACCGTTGGGTCGGGCCTCCAATCGAGGGCCCGATAGCTGCGAAAGTCGACGAGCGACAGCCAGTCGACTCTCATTCAGACGCGGACTGGCATCAACAGATATAGAAAATCGCCGTCGGTGCCGTCATCGATGACACTCGGCTTGTAACTGTCGATCACCTGAATCCTGACCTTGTCCCCCGAGAGTGCGCTGACGCCGTCCTGCAAATAGCGCGGGTTGAAAGCGATCGAAACTTCATCGTCCGCGCCGCTGTAGTCACCGGCCAGATGCTCGGTCTCCGCTCCCACGTCCTGACGGCTGACCGCCACTTCCACTCCCCCTTCGATGAGCTTCAGTTTGACCGGGATGTGATCCTCGGCGACCAAGGTCACACGACCAAGGGCTTCCAGGAGCTCCTCACGATCGAGAATGACCTGATTCGGGTATGACTCAGGCAGCAATGACTGGTACTTGGGGAAGTTCCCATCTATCAGTCGGAGGCGAAGCGACCCCCGGTCGGAGGTGAAGACTGCTTCGCGCTCTCTGAGCTGCGCCGAGACCTTTGGCGCTCCAATGGTCCTGGGAAGCTCCCGCAGACCTCGCGCCGGGACGAGACCGCTCCCCTCCAGACCGACTCCGGGCAAGTCACGCTTGGCAAGACGGTAAGAGTCCGTCGCCACCATCCTCAGCCCGTCATCAGAAGTCTCGAACAACACCCCTGTGAGAATTGGCCGAGCTCCGTCGCCAGAAGCGGCGATGGTCACCTGGTTTATGGCGTCGGCCAGGTCCTCACCATCGACCTCCACCCCATCGGCAACGACGTCCTCCAGTGTCGGAAAGTCATCGACGGTGAGCGGCCGGAGCGTGAATCGGGGGCCATTGCCTTCGATCTCGATGTCGGTGTCGGTCACTCCAATGGTCACCTGGCCGGGTGGCATCTTGCGTACCGCCTCCGAGAGGTACTTGCCAGGTATGACCGCGCGTCCTTCATCCATGACCTCGACCTCGAGTTGTGTGCGCACGGTGACATCGAGATCGGTTCCGGTCACTCTCAGCGTCGTGCCACTCACCTCACACAGAAGACCTTGAAGCACAGGAAGGGCTGTCCGGGTGCCAACGGCACGATTGGCACGAGTCAAGACATCGGCGAGGTCGTCCCGCTGCGCTCGGATTCTCACAGGTCGTAATCCCTTCTTCTGTTGTTCTTTGATCTCATTTAAAGACTATTAGTCGTAGTAGGGGCTTGTGGAATTGTTGATAGGTGTAATCGAGTCAACTGGTTGTTGGGGTTTTCGGTATGGAGAACTCGGTGGAAAGATCGGGTAAAACTCGGCCCTGACGGTGGATAACTCACGAGGCTGTGGACATCTCACCACCTTTCCTCAGCTCCTGTGAGAGTTGATTCACACGGTCGAACACGGCGCGATCCGAACGTAAGATCCGTTTGACCTTGTCCACCGAGTGCAGCACCGTGGTGTGATCCCGGTTGAACTGCGCCCCGATCTTGGGAAGTGAGAGGTCGGTCAGCTCCCGACAGAGGTACATGGCCACCTGCCGGCACAGGACCAGGGGCTGACGTCTCGATGAGCTGAGAACATCCTCAACGGAGAATCCGAAGGCTTGCGCCGTAGTCCGGATTATCACTTCTGGTCCGAGTGGGCCGGGATCGTCTGTCGTGACGATGTCCTGAAGCACGCGCTCCGCGGTCTCGAGATCGATGTCGCTGCGGTTGAGGGCGGACCAGGCGGTGACCCGGGTCAAAGCTCCTTCCAGCTCACGGATGTTGTCCGAGACCAGGCTCGCAATGTGCTCCAATACCTCGAGGGGGACCGGTCGAGGAGCGAATTCTGCGTTTCTTCGGAGGATTGCCAGCCTCGTTTCGACGTCGGGCGGCTGGATGTCGGTGAGTAACCCCCATTCGAATCGGGAGCGAAGACGATCCTCGAGCGTCGACAGATTGCGAGGGTGGCGATCGGAGCTGATGACCATCTGCTTTCCGGACTCGTAGAGCGAGTTGAAGGTATGGAAGAACTCTTCGAGGATCTGTTCCTTGCCCTCGAAGAACTGGACATCGTCCAGGAGGAGGATGTCCACACCTCGGTAGCGATGTTTGAAGTCATCCGGACGTTTTCGTCTGATGGAATCGATGAAGTCGTTGAGAAAGTTCTCGGAGGTCACGTAGCGAACGACGAGTTCGGGGTACATCTCGCTGGCCTGGTGACCGACTGCGTTCAAGAGATGTGTCTTTCCGAGCCCGGCCCCGCCATAGATGAACAATGGGTTGTAGTGAGCCCCGGGTTGCTCGGCGACGGCCATTGAGGCTGCCCAAGCGAAGCGATTCGATTGCCCGACGACAAAACTCTCGAATCGGTATCTGGAGATGAGATTCGAGGCCTTGGCCGGCTCGGCGTCCTGGAGGTCGATCTGCAGAGTCGTGCCGTCTTCGGGATCCTCCCCTAACGGCAGAGGCTGCTCTGCGGGAGGTTTGTCCGACACCCGATAACGGGGTGTGGCCTCGGGACCGAAGACTGATCGGTATGCCGAGTTCACGAGATCTCCGTGTTTGTCCCTCACCCACCGGAGGTGAAACTCCGAAGGTGCGACGAGAACGGGGGAGTCACCCTCGTCGTCGAGCTCCAATCGAGAAAGCCACGTCTTCCAGTTGCTCTTCGAGACACCGTCTCTCAAAGCCTGCTGGAATCGAGTCCAATTGTCGTTAGGGGCGGGCTGCGCCTGGGTCAACTGAGCCACACTCCTCCCAAATCTGTTTAATTGTCCACAATTTCATCCACTGTTGTGGATACACCTGTGCACATCTACCCGGGGTCTTCACTTACCAGCGTGGGAGGTCGGCGCCGCTCACCGCGGCGACGGGGAAGTGACACTCCCGGGGCTGAGTCGACGTGAGTATTTGCACTTGCGTGTGAGCCAGTCAAGAGCGCGAGAATCACCACTGTGGATACTGCTGGCCAGAATCTTCCACAGAGAAAAGCCAGGTAGCATCGGCGTTTTCCAAATCCTGGAGCGAAACCGGACCCCATCGGAGACGCCAACAGGCCCTGATGTTCTTTTCGCGATTTGGATGATTTCTTCGCGAACAGCAGGAGTTGATCCCGCTCGACCTGGCAAGCGACTCGTGTTCGCGCCTCGACGGAGCAATCGGGGTGTCCCGGCGGTGCTCGGAAGCGGTCCGTACCGCCCCCGATCGAACTGACCGGGGTCACAACCGGACTTGGAGTTGGGCCGGTCCTCTCGTAACCTGCTGGGAACCCTCCTCAACCCTTCTTCGAGATGTCATGAAAAGGACCTACCAACCAAAAGTACGTCGTCGCAAACGCCGTCACGGGTTCCGTCATCGGATGCGGACCCGAGCTGGACGCGCCACGATAAGGAACCGCCGAAGGAAAGGCCGCAAGCGTCTCGCCGCTTGACGAGCCGGTCCCGACATGCGCCGGCTTCGTCACTCCAGACTCCAGGACGTCGGGTGACCTCGACCGATCAGGATCCAATCGGCGCTCGAGACTTCGAAACTCTCCGTAAGGCGCAGAATTTTCGTAGAGTCCTAAGGGACGGAGCCCGGAGCAGCCAAGGCGGGATCGTCGTGGTCGGGTCGCCAGGACCTTTGGGTCGTGCCCGACTCGGGCTCGTCGTGTCGAGGCGGTGCGGAAACGCGGTGACGCGTAACCGCATCAAGCGACGGTTGCGGCATGCCGCCGACGCTCTACGTCTACAACCAGGAAACGATTACGTGATCATCGCAAGCGGCCGGGTGGCCGAAGCGCCCTACCCGGAGATTCGAGAGTGGCTTCGCCTCGCCTTGGAAGAGCTGAAAGATGTTTGAGCGTCTTCGCCCCAGACGTCTGGTGGTTGCGCTTATCGGCATCTACCAGAAATTGGTAAGCCCCGGGTTGGGGGTCAACTGCCGCTATCAGCCGACCTGTTCCTCATACGCCGCCGAGGCGATCTCGCGCTTTGGCGTTTTGAGGGGCGGCTTGCTGGGGTTCAGACGGATTGCCCGGTGTCATCCTCTGCGTCCCGGTGGTCATGATCCGGTACCCGAGATGTGGAGGGCACGCTAGATGTTCGCCTGGTTCGATGCATTGGTCTCTTTCCTCGGGTCTGCTCTCAGTGTCTTCTTCGAGTTTCTGACCCCGGCTCTCTCTTCAGGGTGGGGATATGGGCTTTCCATTATTTTCCTGACGATCGCCATCAACATCCTGGTCTTCCCGCTCACTCTGAAACAGACCAGGGCGACGAGGGCTTTCACCGAAATCCAGCCAAAGATCAAGAAGATCCAGGCCGAATTCAAGGAAGACCCACAGGAGATGCAGAAGCGTCTTCTCGAGGTTCAGCGGGAGGCAGGTGCGACCCCGGGTGGATGTCTGCTTCCTCTCCTGGTTCAGATGCCGATCTGGTTCGCACTGTTCAGATTGCTACGTGATCCGGTGGTGGATGGCTACATCGATGCCACCTCGGCCCTGGGTCGGGCGATTGTGGATGGGAACAGCACTTTCCTGGGCATGATGTTGGGGACCACGCCGGCTGAGGCGGTGGGGCTCGGTCTGGTCGGAGCCATTCCCTATCTAATGGTGATCGTCTTCATGGTGGCTACCCAATATGTCCAGCAGTGGCACTCCACATATGGTCAAGACCGGCCCGATCAGAAGGGGGCGGGAGCACAACAAGCGATCACCAAGATCATGCCTCTCTTCATCGGATTCATCTCATGGAATTTCCCTGCAGGTTTGGTCCTCTATTGGACGACCTCCAACCTGTTCCGATTGGGACAACAGGTGTTGATTTTCAAGATCGACGGACGCCCGACTAGACCTGGCACATCTGGTGATGACAAAACGGACGAACCAGATTCGACCGAGGACAAGCACAGCACGCCACAGCCGGGTGCCGCGAATAAACGCCGTAGGCGAAGGAGGAGGTGACGTGAGTCACGTCGAGATCGAGGTCAGGGCCAAAACCGTTGACCTCGCAGTCGAGGCCGCAATGTTGGAGCTAGGAGTTGAGAGCCGGGAAGATGTCTCGGTGAAGGTCCTCAGTGAACCAGTGAAGGGTTTTCTTGGTATCGGTGGAGAAGACGCCGTAGTCCTGGTGAGCAAGGCGAAGACACCTAGTCGACGAGGCTCCGGCCGACGTCGCAATCAGAAGCAGCGGGCCGGCAAGGGTGGGGCAAAAGGCGACAATACCGAGCGCAGCTCTTCGGGACCGAGTAGAAATAGAGCCGCAAAGGGCAACCGAACTCCCCAGAAGCAGAACAAACCGCAGAGGAAAGAGAAAAAGGTGAGTGACGACCGGCCGCAACTATCCACAGAGGACCAGGCGAAGATCGCCCGCGAGTTTCTCGAGGGTCTGGTTGAAGCATACGGTCTGGAAGGCGATGTGCTGACATCGGTGGACGACGATGTCATCATCGCAAATGTCGAAGGCGAGCAAACCGAGGCACTTGTGGGTGTGCGGGGGTCGGTCCGCTCGGCAATTCACGAACTCACGCGGACGGTGATACAGCGTTACACCCAGGATGCCAATCGTCTACGTCTAGACATTGCCGGGTACGCCGAACGTCGTCGTCAGGCTCTCGCTATCTACGCCGGACAGCTGATCGGGCAGCTACGTAGTGAAGGTGGAGAGATCATGCTCGAACCGATGTCGGCGGCCGATCGTAAGGTGATACATGACATTGCCGCCGAAAACGAAGGTATTGGCTCGTATTCCGAAGGTGAAGCACCACGGCGATATGTGGTTCTGACCTTGGAGTCTTCTTCTACCGAGGAAGAGTAAGCACGTTTCACGTGAAACAGGGTTTGTGGCGAGACATCGCCACAGCCTCGGGTTTCGCCCTCGAAGATGATCAGATCGTTCTATTGGAGCGATTCCGTCTCTGGCTGTTGAAGGAAGCGATCCCCGCCGGCGGTCTGGGTCCTGGGGAGACATCACGGCTCCATGACCGTCACATTGGCGATTCCCTGACATTTGCCTGGCCCTTCCCAAGTCCGCCACCGGAAGACGTGCTCGATTTGGGTAGTGGTGTCGGTCTACCGGGTATACCACTGGCTGTTCTGTGGCCGTCGACAACAGTGACCCTGCTGGACAGGTCGGTGAAGAGGGTTGATCTGGCCAGGAGAGCGATACGAGTTCTGGGCCTGGACAACGTGGAGACAGCCCAGACCGATATCAACGAGATAGATCGGGAGTTCTCAGCGGTGGTCACCAGGGCCGCAATACCGGCGGAGAGATTGGAACCCTTGGTGAGTCGTGCCCTCCAACCAGGTGGTATGGCTGTGGCGGGTGGATCTTGGACCCGTCCCCCAGAGGTGGACGGTTGGCAAACCACCGAGATTCCGACGGAGATGCTTGACCGGCCCGTGTGGCTCCTTATCATGCGGCGCGCATGACCAATCGAATCGTGGTCGCCCTGGCCAACCAGAAGGGTGGTGTCGGCAAGTCGACTACCGCCATCAACCTGGCAGCCGCTTTGGCGTTCCAGGACCGTCGGGTTCTCCTCCTCGATCTCGACCCGCAAGGGAATGCTTCGAGTGGGCTCGGTATCGAGCGAAATGCCATCGAGGTTTCGGTGTATGACGTATTGCTCAAAGAAGCCGGGCTCAACGATGCCGTGGAGCCGACATCGGTGCGGAATCTGTTCGTGGTCCCCGCCACCATCGATCTGGCCGGCGCCGAGATCGAGTTGGTTTCGATGTTTTCACGTGAAACACGTCTCCGCACCGCCATCGACGACCTGGATGACGAGTATGACGTGGTCCTGATTGACTGTCCTCCATCTTTGGGTCTTCTCACGGTCAACGCACTGGCTGCGGCCAAAGAGGTGATGATTCCCATCCAATGTGAGTACTACGCCTTGGAAGGTCTCAGCCAATTGCTACGAAATGTGGATCTGGTGACCTCGAATCTCAATCCTGAGTTGAAGGTTGGGGGGGTTGTGCTCACCATGTACGACGCACGGACCAAGCTCTCCAAGGACGTCGCCGAGCAGGTCAGGGAGTACTTTGGCGAGTTGGCCTACAAGACAGTGGTTCCCCGCAGTGTCAGACTCTCCGAGGCGCCGTCCTACGGGGAGCCAATCGAGGCATTCGATCCGATGAGCAGGGGTGCGATCGCATATCGTCATCTCGGCAAGGAATTCCTCGAGCGTCATGAGCTCGACTGAGGTCAGGGGGATAGGTGAGCCCACGTAAAGCCGGTTTGGGGAGAGGATTGGATGCCCTCATCCCCAGTGAGGTTGAAACCGACCAGCCCGAGTTCCTCCAGGTATCGGTTGACGAGATTCGACCAAATCCCGATCAACCACGCAGTCGGTTCGATGACGAATCGCTTGCCGAACTGGCCGCGTCTCTGAAGGAAGTCGGTGTCCTCCAACCGATCGTGGTCACCAAGGTCGATGACGGCTTTGTTCTCATCGCCGGGGAAAGACGTTGGAGGGCGGCGAAACAGGCGGGAATCGACTCGATCCCAGCGGTCGTGCGAGGTGCCGATGGGGATTCGACACTGGTCGAGGCGCTGGTCGAGAATGTGCAACGACGCGATCTCACCCCATTGGAGGAGGCCCACGCCTATAGACAACTCCTGGAAGATTATGGAATGACTCAAGAGCAGGTGGCCGATCGGGTTGGCAAATCCCGCCCTTCGGTGTCGAACACGCTCCGATTACTACAGCTTCCCGGTCCGATCCAAACGATGATCGATTCCGGTGGTCTGAGTGCCGGTCACGCCCGCAGTCTCTTGGGTCTCGACGACTCTCGCTACGCCATCTACCTCGCGGAGAAAGCTTCGGCCGAGGGTTGGAGTGTGCGCCAGCTGGAAGACGCGGTACGCACGAGGCGCGAGATGGAGGTCGGGTCAGAAGCCAAGCCACAGGTCAAACGGCTCCGTCCCGTGGAGATCATCGAGTTGGAGAAGCGTCTCGGGGAGCATCTGAGCGCAACGGTCAAGATCCGCTACACCAAGGAGCGGGGAAGGGTAGAGATCCGATTTGCCTCGCTGGAGGAGCTGGAGCGGATCTACAGGATCATCTCTTGACCAGCTCTTCCCGGGCGGACATCGGATGAGGTCAGGGTGCGCCCAGCGAGGTCGCCCCGTCCGCGAAGAAACGATGGAGCCCATCCGCCACGGCAAGCCCTAACTTCTCGTCGAGCGATCTGTGGGAAACGACGGCGGCGGGGGCACGGGTCTCCTTCAACATGGCGCTGGCCCTTCCCTCCGTGAAGCCACCGGCCGAACCCGCTATGGCATCTGCCAGGGCTCTGCCGGCGGAAGATGTGCTGTGCTCAGAGGCGAAATAGAACACGTGGTCGGCGTCGTCGTGGCTGATGCGAAACGCGACGATTATGTCGGCCCCCACTCGGTTGGCTCGACGGGCACGGACCCTCTCAGGGAATTGTGTGTCCTGGCTCCTGGACATCATCGGCAATCCACCAGCCTCCTGAATGCTCAGGGCTGCCGCAGATGCGGCCTCCCAGGCTTCTCTCGACTCCCGCGGGTCGCGACAGTCGGCATCCAGATATATCCGGGCTCCGGCCACCGTCTTGGGAAGTCTTCGGAGCCACTCGCGTTCCCTGACGGCGTGACGTCCGCCACTCAACTCTCCGCGGGTGACGAGCCCGATCTCAGTAACCACTTCAGGGCCAACTTTTCCATCTTCTGCCAGACCGCGGTTGCTCTGAAACTCGACCACGGCTCGCTCGGTGTCGGGCCCAAAGGTCCCGTCGATCTTCCCTGAGTCGAAGCCGAGACTGCTGAGTCTTGCCTGCAATTCGGCGACATCCTCGCCACGCAGCATGGGTCGCCTCATGAACAGGATCCGGTCGCCAAGTCGATATCCCGCCTCATACAGGGAACGCCAGGTGTCGGGGCCAACTATCCCGTCGTCATCGAGCCCCCTTGCCTTCTGAAAGGCGAGGACAGCACCCTGTGTCGCCTCGTCGAAGACCCCTCGCCGGTTGGTTGGTGTATCGAAACCTAGGGCCGCGAGACGGTCTTGGATGTCCCGGACCGCGTTTCCCTCATCACCGAGACGATATAGGCGCATGCAGGAGTGAAGGTACCTGATTCAGCGAGATGCAAAGGCAAAATCACCTCGGCCAGGCTTCGACGATGAGTGGGTGGCGAACCGGTTCCCGAGAATGCCGGGCTCAGATGTACTCGCCCAACTCCTGCATCAAACGGGCCTTTGGCGCGGCACCCACGATGCGCTTCTTCTCCACACCGTCCTTGAAGAGAATCAAGGTTGGGATGCTCATCACGTCATGTGAGGCGGCTGTCTGCGGATTGTGATCGACGTTGAGCTTGCCGATCGTGAAGCCATCGTGGTCTTCGGCGATTTCCTCGAGGACCGGTGCGATGACTTTGCACGGCCCGCACCATTCGGCCCAGAAGTCGACGAGAATCGGTTTTTCCCCGGTTATCGATTCGTTGAACGTGCCGTCGTTGAGCGTGACGATTTCAGCCATTGTCTTGATTCTCCTTGTTTTGATCGTGCCAACGGGCGCGGGCGGGTTGGTTATTCCTGGTCCGCCAGCCAGCGTTCGGCGTCGATTGCGGCCATGCAACCGGTGCCGGCGGCCGTGACCGCCTGCCGGTACACGTGATCGGCCACGTCGCCTGCGGCGAACACGCCTTCGACTGAAGTCCTGGTCCCACCGTTCTCGCCTGCGACGAGATAGCCGTTCGAGTCCATTTCGAGAATGTCCACGAAGAGGTCTGTGTTGGGCTTGTGACCGATGGCGATGAAGACGCCGTCGACATCCATTTTGGATGCATCTCCGGTCGAGGTGTTTTCGAGCGAGACTCCGGTGACCGTGTTCTCACCATGGATCTCAGTGACGACGGTGTCCCACATCACATCGATCTTGGGATGATTGAGCGCCCGATCCGCCATGATCTTCGAAGCTCGGAACTCGTCTCTTCGATGAACGATGGTGATCTTCGAGGCGAACTTGGTGAGGAATAGGGCCTCTTCCATGGCGGTGTCGCCACCACCGACAACTATCAACTCCTGGTCTCGGAAGAAAAAGCCATCACAAGTGGCGCAGGCAGACACACCCTTGCCGGTGAGCGTTTCCTCGCCGGGCACTCCAAGCCATTTGGCAGAGGCGCCGGTGGCCACGATCACGGCGTCCGCTGTGAACTGGTCGGCGCCGACTTCGAGGACATAAGGGCGGCCGGAGAAGTCGACCTTGGTGACATCGACCTGTCGCATACGGGCCCCAAACCGCTCCGCTTGCTTGCGAAACTTGTCCATGAGCTCGGGGCCCATGATCCCATCCGGAAAACCCGGGTAGTTCTCGACGTCCGTGGTGATCATCAGTTGACCTCCGGCGGCTACGCCTTCGAACACCAGCGGTTCCAGGTCGGCCCGTGCTGCATACAGGGCAGCGGTCAGGCCGGCTGGCCCTGATCCGATGATTATCAGCTTCTCGTGTGTCATTCTTCTTCGGCCTCTTTAGCCCTCGTGAACCAGAAATAACTGCCGGCGGCAATCAGCAATACTGCAAAGACCGCAAAGGCGCCTGCCGTGGTGAGTGGGATCTCGAGCGCACCGAAGATCGCCCACAGTAGGAACACCAATGTTGTGAACGCGAGACTTGCGGTGAGGATTCCCAGCCCCGTGAGCTTTATCACCCTCGCAACGCGGTCCACGGTGAGCGAACGGACCCTGAGCGCGACCTGCTCGAGAAGATCGGCGAACTTGGCAGCGTATTCGTACATCCGTCGTACGAGGTTAGTTGTGTTGTCGATTGGCACCAGTCGAGGTGTCAATTCTCGACGTGCGCCACCTCGCACTCCATGACGGAGATGAAGGTGACCTGAGTGTCGGGCCCTACCTCGACGCCTTCAGGGATCACCACCAAGTATTCGGTGGCCGTCGCTTCGTCTTGGTCTTCGGAGATGTTGGTTGCCACTCCGACCAGCTCGAACTGGAGGAGACCGGCACTCTCTACACAAGTTGCCACGTCTTGGAACCCGGTCTCGGCGTCGAAGTCGCGTTGGAGCTGTTCGGACGGCGTGAAATCACCGGACCGCACGAGATCAGCGATCGTTGCGAAGAACTCCTCAGGCGCCATCACCCAAGGAGCGGCTGCTTCCTCGGCCAGGTCGGCGCCGCCGTCATCGGCAGCGGGTGCCGCATCGTCACCAGCGGACTCGAGCCTGCCCTCGCTCGGGGCCTCGGTCGTGTCGGCCATCAGACCGCCGACCGCCTCGGCGAGAGTGTCGGCGCCCTCGTCGGCGC
>JAHEJW010000020.1:41403-49145 GCA_024638655.1 bacterium
TCGGCAGCGGGTGCCGCATCGTCACCAGCGGACTCGAGCCTGCCCTCGCTCGGGGCCTCGGTCGTGTCGGCCATCAGACCGCCGACCGCCTCGGCGAGAGTGTCGGCGCCCTCGTCGGCGCCCTGGGACCCACGATTGAGAACTCCCAGCACACCGACAACCAGGACGAGAGCGGCAGCGACGGGTGCGATCCTGTAGAGCCATGGGTTCGGTCGGCGCGCCGAGGAGGGATCGCGGCGCAACTCGGTCCAAACCTCGCGTCGCAGCCCGGCCCTTTCCTGTTCGGACATGGCGGCGGGGCCAACGGCGCGGAGTGCTTCGCGGGCGATGCGTTGGGCCTCGAACTCCACTCGCGCTTCTTCTGATCCTTCGAGAAGGGCGCGTGCCTCGGTCTCGTCCTCGAGGGTTCCCTCGACGAGCCCGGCAATCAACTCGATCTCGCGACTACGAAGCATGTCTTCCTTTGGATGCCGTGATCATGTGTTTTGGTTCCCGAGAAGGCCGGCCAGAAGCCGCCTAGCCCTGTAGACCCTCGACTTCACGGTGCCCACGGGGACCCCGAGCACTTCGGCGATCTCGGGGAGAGGCATCCCCTCCATGTCGGCGAGCACCACAGCCGCGCGGAACTCTTGCGGGATCCGAGCGAGAGCGGCTTCGATGTCAGGTCGGACCCCGGCTGCGTCAACTTCGTCTTGGGCCATCTCGTCCGCCGGGTCGTGGTAGTCGGGCAGTGGCTCGGACGGCCGGCGCTTCGCCTTCCGGAGCTGGTCATAACAGGTGTTGACTGCGATTCGATAGATCCAGGTCCCCACAGCTGACCTGCCCTTGAACTGGCGAGATTTGCGAAAGACGGTCAAGAACGTGTCCTGAACGGCGTCGAGGGCCCGCTCCCGATCGCCCATGATTCGGAGGCAGACCGAGAACACCCTGTCTTCGTGAAGCCGCATCACTTCGGTGAACGCCTCGTGGTCTCCCCGAGCGGCACGCGCCAGAAGCTCGCTGTCGGAGGGAGTGACGGTCACGGGCGAAATCGTACTTCTGCCAGGGATGAGTAGAAGGTTGCGTCTGCGCGAAGGGGAAGATCGGTAAGCCACAAGAGCCAATAGCCGGCCTCCCGAGGCGGGAGGTCGATTGATGTCGTGCCCGGAGGCGCCTGGGCACCCGCAATGCGCTGCCATTGGTCGATGTCGGTCCAGAAAGCATCCGACCAGTAGATCTCGAATCTGGTCCCAACAGTTAGGCCGACCATCTCGATAGTGGAGGGCGAGTCATTCGTCGAAAAGGCGACACCTACTCCGGGCTTGAGGGTGTCGATTGGATCTTGGTAGCGCTCGGTCTGCCACGATGTCGCGATATCACCGTCCACGAGCTGCGACAAGACGTCATCGTTTTCGCCACCCTCGCCGAAGGGGTCGAGTGAGAGGACATCGATCACACCGATCTGGCCGGGGATCGAAGTAGATGGAGCAACGTTTTCGGTGGTGAGCGGGACTTCGGACGTCGTGGCGGGGGAAGGGATGATCTGCGTGTCTCCGCCCGAGAAGACTGCTCCGAGAGCCACCAGCCCGATCGCCAAAGCGACGAGCCCCATTGCTCCGAATATGAGACGCCGCGAAGTCGCCTTCGGCTCAGGTGCCGGAACCCGCGGTGTCGGAGCGGCGATCAGGGCCTTCTCGAACTCGGCGGCTGTGAGATTGCCGGACTGGCCTGAGCGAAGGATCCGATCGATTGCGCGAGGCAGCCCGTCGATCCGCTCCGAGGGCGGGGGGCCGCCGGGCGGGGATCCCGTCAGGGAGGTCTCGAGTGAGCTGGCCAGGGCACGCACGTCACCGGCTGCGTCGGTCAACTGCTTCCTGCCGAATGCCCCGAGACGGGCTGCGTGCGCGACCGAATAGGAAATCGCCGTCAGGTCGATCGCCCCGTGCACGACACCCTCGGCATGGAGTGCAGCCAGCGCCCCGGCTAGACCTGCCGCATTGGGCAGGAAGTCAGGCAGCTCTATGGACTGTGAGGCGCCGACGCGATCCTCGACGGTCGATCCCCCTGTCCATTCGGACACCGAATAGGCCCCTCCGTCTACCTGCTCTACAGCAAACACACGTGCCAGATGCTGGTGGGTCACCTGGGCTGCCCCGCCCACATTGCGAACGAATTCGGCGCGCCGGTCCATCGTCGACTCGGGTCCCAAGGACCTCACCAGGACCGGTCGGTCCAGCGACGTGTCCGAGGCCAACCATTCCTCGATGTCTCCATCGCGTCCCAGGCGCATCTCGAGTTTGAACCTGTCCGGCACGGCGGCAGGCATCTCTCAGCTCCCCTTCGCGAGTTCGAGCGGGACTCGGCTCTGCGGCTGCGGGCCATTGTGCGTGCTGGGAGATCTCACTGATCCAACAGTGTGGTTCTTCCGTGGCGAAGTATGCGCAAACTCGTGCCGGTCTGGCGGAAGGCGGCGCGCTCGTACAGGCTCCGGGCCCGAGAGTTACCCGATCGGACGTTGAGGACGATGGTCGCAGCCGGCGTCGAGCGAGCCCATTTCACCGCAGCCCTCAGCAAGTCGGTGCCAAGGCCCTTACCTCCAGCCGAGGGTTCTACCGCGATGCGCTGGAGATAGGCGGTCCCCCACTGCGACCCGACGATTGCGAACCCGCCGATGTGGCCGTTCTCACCGATAGTCATGAGCACACCGGAGCTGGTCGAATGAAAGGCTTCCTTCAGGCCATGGATGCTCATCCGCCAGAAGCCACTGAAGGCGAGTTGGTCGATCTCGAAGAGTCGTTGCCATGGGGGTCGGCCGACTACCTCCACTCTCCGCGTCGGTTGCTCGATTTCGATTCCCAACGGCCTCTCCATCACGTCCAGGCGCATCACCTCTTCATATCCCGCCCTAATCCAAATTCGCGTGGAACTGCCAAATATGGCTGGAGAGAACACTCCGCCACCGCTGTTGGCCGCTACCTCGTCTGTGACGGAGCGCAAGAAGTCGGCGCGCCCACGCTCGAGTCGGATGAACCCATCGGATGCCTCGTCGTTCCATGGGCGAGCCGTCGCCTTGGCCCAGCCCCGTGTGATGGTTATTGGCTGCGGCCAATCGCCTTCAACTCGAAACGCGCCATTCACGTGTGGGAGAGTATTGGCATGAGAGTCGTCGTGGCCAGCCACGAATCGTCGATTACTCACTACACCGGGCCGCATCACCCTGAGCGGCCACAACGGGTCGATGCCGTTCGCCTCGGCATCGAAGCATCGGGCCTCGAGGTAATAGATGTCGAAGCACCTCGCATCGAGAGAAGTGACCTCGCCCTGGTACACGACCCTTCCTACATAAGCCGGATCGAGCAGTTCTGCGCGATGGGGGGCGGAGCCTTGGACATGGACACGGTTGTCTCTGAGGACTCTTGGGAAGCTGCGCTGAGATCGGCGGGCGCAGTCAAGACGGTAGTGAGGCGGCTAGCCGAGGAACGTGATGCTGTCGGATTCGCGCTGACGCGGCCTCCCGGCCATCACGCTTCTGCCCGGCATGCGATGGGCTTTTGTATCTTCAACAACGTCGCTATTGCCGCGAAGCTCCTTCGCGCCGATGGTGCGACGGTGGCCATTCTCGATTGGGACGTTCACCATGGCAACGGGACTCAGGATCTGGTCGGGCCCGATCCAGGGATTCTCTACGCTTCGATTCACCAAAGCCCCTTTTACCCCTTCGATGGGTCAGTTTCGGACATCGACTCGGACGCAAAGGGAACCATCATCAACATCCCCATGCCCGCGGGCACAGCCGGAGACGTCTATCGCCGAGCATGGAGCGAGATCGTCCTACCCGTGGTGTCGCAATTCCGGCCCGATTGGATACTCATATCCGCCGGCTACGACGCACACGCCGACGACATGCTGGCCAGTCTCCGTCTCGAGGCCGCCGACTACGGCTGGATGGCTGCGCGACTCACCGAGACGCATCCGGCGAATCGAATCGTGCTCGCGTTGGAGGGCGGCTACGACCTAGATGCCCTGCGAGATTCCACCTCGGCCTCCCTCAGGGGTTTTGCTGGACTCCACCAGGACAGCACGCCCGTTCTCAGATCCCCGGAAGCCGCTTTCGATGCTCTTGATAGAGCGGCTGAGGTGATCTCGAGGCACTGGAGCCTCGGCTGAGCGGTTTCCCTCTCAACTCCTCCTCTCGCTGATCCGATATAGAGCACCTGGGAAAACCGGGAAGGATTCATGGAGAGCAAGATCGATCAACTTCTGCAGCGCGCCGTCGATGTTGGCGCGTCGGACGTTCACCTCAAGGCTGGGTCGGCACCCATCGTGCGGATCGAGGGCGAGCTTCGTCGACTCGACGGATTTGAGCCGCTCAGACCCGCCGACACCCAGGCCTACGGGGAGGAGATGTTCAACCCGAGGGCTGCCGCCGACTTCAAGGAGACCGGCTCGGCCGACTTCGCCTACGGCCGACATCAGATCGGGCGGTTTCGGGTCACCGCATTCCGGCAGCGGGGCTCCGTCTCGCTCGTGCTCAGAAGTGTCGTCCCTGGAACCAAGGGCTTCGCCGAGCTCGGCCTACCCAAGATCGTGGAGAAGGTGGCAACGGCCAAGAGTGGACTGGTCCTGGTAACGGGGCCGTCCGGCTCGGGTAAGACGACGACTATGGCGTCGATCATCGACTGGATAAACACGAATCGGGGAACCTCGATTCTCACCATCGAAGATCCGATCGAGGTGCTTCACCCCGACAAGAGATCGGTGGTGGCTCAGCGCGAAGTGGGGGTCGACACGACTGACACAGCGGCTGCGATCAGAGGCGCCATGCGCCACGACACTGATGTGATCATGGTCTCCGAGCTTGCCGATTACGAGGCCGCATCGGCTGCAATCGATGCTGCCGAAACCGGCCACCTGGTCATATCGTCGATGCGGACAACGGACCCTGCCGAAACCATCAACCGGCTGGTATCTCTGTTTCCCGATTCCCGCAAGGACGTGGTGCGGGGACAGTTGGCAGCACAAACCAAGGCGATATTCAGCCAGCTCCTGTTAGACACCCGAGATTCGGGTCAGGTCTTGGCTTGCGAGGTGTTGACCAACAACGAGAGAGCCCAGGAGTGGATCCTCGGTGGGGGCGATCCGAGTTTCCTCGTCGAGATCATCAAGGAGAGCGGCTTCCACGGTATGCAGACTTTCGACCAGGCAATCCTGAAGCACGTTGTCGATCAGACCGTAGATGTAGACGCCGCTCTCGCCTATGCGAGGAACACCCACGAGATCAAGGCCAAGGCGTTGGCCGCGGGCGTATCCGTCTAGGCCTTCCTTCCGAGACAAAGGCTCACCAACGCAGAGAGGGACCGGCCGACTGGCCGGTCCCTCTCTCTGTGCCCTATAACCTGTGCCGACTGATGATCCCCGACCGTCTCGAGTTCCTGGCATCGCCGGATCTCCCACCGATGCAGCTGGCCGAGCTCTTCCATGCAGCTGGGGAACAGATCTACCTGGTGGGGGGATCGGTCCGAGATGCTCTCCTCGGCAGGGAGCTGGAGGATTTCGACTTCGCCACCAGTGCGCGCCCTGAGCGAATCGCCAGCCTCTTGTCCGATTGGGCGGATGTGGTGTACGAGGTCGGCGCAGCTTTCGGAACTGTTGCGGCCCTGAAGGATGGCCACACCATCGAGGTGACCACCTTTCGCAAAGAGATCTACAGGGATGACTCACGAAAGCCGGTTGTCACGTTCTCTGACGACATCGAGACCGACCTCAGCCGTCGCGACTTCACAGTCAACGCGATCGCGCTGTCCCTGGCAGATCTGAAAGCGGTCGATCCTCACGGTGGGCTTCCCGACATCGCAACCAGGACTCTTCGCACACCGCTCGATCCCGAGGTTTCCTTTGGCGACGACCCCTTGCGGATGCTCCGACTCTTCAGGTTCAGAGCGATGCTCGGGTTCGAGCCTGATGAGGAGGCTGTGGAGGCGGTCGCCAAGATGGCAGGTCGTATCGAGATCATCTCCGCCGAGAGGATTCGAGACGAGCTCTCCAAGCTGATGGTGGCGCCTCAGCCGGGTGAGGCCCTGGGCCAAATAGTTGACACCGGACTCGCCGACCACTTCATCCCTGAGCTGCCCCGGCTGGCAATGGAGCAAGATCCGCATCATCGACACAAGGACGTTCTGGCTCACACGTTCGCCGTGGTCGACAAGGCGACGCCGGACCTGACGCTTCGCCTGGCGGCCTTGTTTCACGACATCGGGAAGCCCGACACGAGAGAGTACGGGCCCCGAGGGGTGACATTCCATCACCATGAGGTCGTCGGCGCTCGCATGACCCGTCACCGTCTCCGGGAACTCCGCTATCCGAAAGAGGTCGTCTCCGACGTTGGTCAACTGGTCTTTCTCCATCTCCGACCGCACACCCTGAAGCTGGGGTGGACGGACTCGGCGGTGAGGAGATATGTCCGCGACGCCGGCGATCTGCTGGACAAGCTCAACGAGCTGGTTCGATGCGATGTGACCACAGCCAACAGGAAGCGTGAGAAGGCCATCCAGGGGGGAATCGACGAGTTGGAGGAGAGAATCGAGGCTCTGTCGGAACAGGAGGAGCTGGACAAACTACGTCCACCCATCAACGGAAACCAGGTGATGGACTATCTCGGGCTCGATCCCGGGCCGAAGGTAGGTGAGATAATGGACCTTCTGCTCGAGAAGAGAATCGAAGAAGGTCCTTATTCCGAGCTAGACGGTTTCGAGATGGCCAGGAATTGGGCCTTGGACGCGGGCATGGCAGACCCGGGTGAGCCTCCCGATGTGCCCGTCTCATCGAGCGAGGATGCCTAGCGTGCCTCGGATGGACAATGACAGGAGCGACGATCCGAAGCGGGACGACACGAAACGCCAACGCCTCCTGGGTGCGGCGACCGCGATAGGTGTCGGACTCGGCGCGGCGGTGTTCGCGGCAACCGGGGAGGCGGTCTGGATTGCCATCGGTGCGGCACTCGGGATCGTGGTCGGAGCTGCGATCGGTTACCGGGAACAGTGAGCAGAGTCCGCCGAGTACTCGCCGGCGACACCGAGTGCCAGTGCCTCCCTGGCATGGTCTTATCATTCCGACCTTGCTGCTGAGAAAGTTCGACCCAACGAAGAAACGGACCGTGAAGGTCCTTGGGGTGCCCATGGCCTATGTGGAACACGGCAAGGGTCACCCGATCGTCCTACTGCACGGGAATCCGACTTCCTCCTATCTCTGGAGACATGTGATCCCCGAGTTGGCACACTCAGGGCGCTGTATCGCACCGGATCTGATCGGCATGGGTGACTCGCCCAAGATCGCACAGGGCAGAAGCGCCTATAGGTTCCGGACTCATGCCGAGTACCTCGAGGCGTTCATGGATGTCATGGGCCTGAACGAGGAGAAGGTCACTCTGGTGGTTCACGATTGGGGTGGGCCTCTTGGGTTCGACTGGGGTCGGCGTCATGCGTCTGCAGTGAAGGGTGTGGCCTATATGGAGACTCTGGTGGCCCCCCTGACCTGGGACGACTGGCCCGAGAACGCCAGGAGCATCTTCCAGGCCATGCGAGCAGATGCAGGCGAGGACATTGTCCTCAAGAAGAACGTATTCGTCGAGAGGATTCTCCCGGCCTCCGTCCTCGAACCTCTCGACGATGACACGATGGACGTCTATCGAAAGCCTTACCTCGAGCCCGGGGAGTCGCGACGTCCCACTTTGGCCTGGCCGCGTGAGATACCGATCGATGGCCATC
>JAHEJW010000044.1 GCA_024638655.1 bacterium
GTTTACTACCTGAACGCAACGCCAATGACTTGGCGGAGTCGCGTGCTGGCGGCAGTTCTCGCCGGTGGCGATGATGCACTCGCATCCCATCGGGCTGCCGCTGCCTTGTGGGGGCTAGACGGGTTCCAAACCCGAGTCATCGAGATAACCGTTCCATTCTCAGATGAGCCAGTGCCCGAAGGTGTGATCGTTCACCGAACCAGACGCATACTCCCGGCAGCCGATGCCAAAGGGGTGCCGACCACGAGTGTCGAGCGAACCCTCCTCGACCTGGCAGCCTCGATGTCCGACCCGATCTTGGAGAGGTCCGCACAGAGCGCCCTGAGAAAGAGACTCACCAGTATTGACCGTCTGGCCACGACCCTCCTGGAACAGGGCGGGCGAGGCGTCAGAGGGACGAGACGATTTCGCCGAGTCCTGCAGCTTCTGGACGAAGGCACGACCGGGAGTGTTGCCGAAGTCGAAGCCGCTCAACTCATGAGAGAGGGCTCGATCCCCCGAGCTGTGAGACAGCATCGCTTGCGCCTGCCGGACGGAACCAACGCCTATCCCGACTTTGCCTGGCCCTCCCGAATGAAGATCGTCGAAGTCGACGGATACGAAACTCACTCGACGCCGAAGCAACTCCGTCTTGATCTTGCGCGTCAGAACATGCTCATGGACCTCGGTTGGGAGATCCGCAGATTCAGCGTCGACCGCATCAGAAGCGAGCCAAAGATCGTCCTCGAAGAGATCGCCGGATTCCTCCAGCGATGACTCACGGTGATTTCGAATCACGTTGTGTCAAGAGAAGAAGCATTCTGTGCGGATCTGTACAACTGGGGTTCGCGCGAATCCGCACAGAACGGTTTTCAGACCCTGTAGACCTCGACGACGGTCTTGTTGCGGGAGGCGCGGCGGCGGCCGATGACGAAGGCAGCGACCACTACGGCAGCCACTGCGATGACACCGATCATGGCCTTGTCCTGGACCGACGACTTGGTTTCGTCCACCGCATCGACCAGCTCACGTGCCTTGGCCTCTATGTCGTCTCTAGTTATCGCCACTCTGCATCCTCCAGACGACGAGACCGGCGATTGCGGCGGCGGCCACGGCGGTGATGAGTCGAGACAGAACCACGTACCACTCACCTTCCGGCAGCCAGATGATCAGTCCGTAGTAGAGGCCCCACGCCCCGAGAAAGGCACCAATCGCGACCATGATCGCCCCCCCGATCCCGAGACCGGCATTCTTGCCCAGCTGTTTGGCCGGCTCGGCGATCTCCTGTCGCAGGTACTCCCGCGACAGGTCGACGAGCTGGTTGGTGATCTCGGGTATCTCTCGGCGATCGGACATGAACACCTGAATCTAAACAACCCCTGGCGGGACGGCCAGTCCGCTGTTTAGGGTGCCAGGCTGTGCATTTCATCAGGACCATGCGGTCGTTGGGCCCCAGCTACGGCGCCCTCTGGGTCGGCCAGACGGTCAGTCAGTTGGGCACATACATCGCTTTTCTCACGATGCTCTTCCTGGTCGACTCGATCCACGAGGCTGCGGGCGGCGGGCAGACGATCGACTTCTCCATCACATACAGCCTGGAAACCGCACCGACACTCCTGGTGGGATTCGTAGGCGGCGCTCTCCTCGATCGGCTGCATCTCAGACCGGTGATGATCACGGCCGACCTGATCAGGGCGTCGTTGTTCTTCTACCTGGCGGCCAACTTCGGGAACTACGGCCTGTCAACGGTGTTTGTCGTCGCGTTCCTCGTCGGATCGATGACGACGATGTTCGACGGCGCGATGTACTCATTGATCCCTGCGCTGGTGCCAGAGGAGAAACTCTCGGACGCGAACTCGTTCGTGGCGGCCAGTCAGCAGGCGATGTTTGCCCTCGGTCCGGCCGCCGCAGGTGCGCTCGCCTGGGCATCGGACGGTCCCGAGCTGGGTCTTCTCGTCAATGGTTTGACGTTCGTCGTCTCTGCGATCTCGTTGAACTGGGTGGGAAGGGTTGCCCACCACCGCGATCCCACCGTGCGGCGCGCCAATCTGATGAGGGAGGCGGTGAATGGAATCCGCTACCTGTGGTCCAGCAAGCGACTCCGGATAACAACGATCGCCTCGGCAATACCGAATTTCGTGATCGGATTCATCGAGGCGACTTTCGTGGTCCTGGCGTTCGTCGTGCTCGAGGCCGAGTCGGAACTCGAGGTCGGCATTCTCCTGGCAGCCGTTGGCGTCGGCGGGCTGATTGGCGCCCTCATGGCCCCCTGGTTCACCCGCCGGCTCGGGCTCGGCAGGAGTCTCGTCCTGGGAATGTCGGTTGCGGGCGCAGGTCTCTTCGCTGTGATGTTCACGACCTACGGCATCCTCGCCTTGGCCCTACAGGCGGGCTGGATGGTCGGCATCTCGGTGATAAACGTGCCCCTGGCCACGATCCGCCAGCATTACGCCCACGAATCCATGCTCGGCCGGGTGATCACCGCCAGCCGGGCGATCGGGTGGGCCACGCTGCCTATCGGTGCGCTGATCGGAGGATGGCTGGGCAACACGGAGGCGACATATCCGTGGGTAGCCCGGATCTTCCCGGTCATCCTGATGGGAACCGCATTGTGGCTCTACACCACAGTCGTTTGGTCAGACACCTATGGCCCCGGCTATAAGCAGCCAGAGACAACGACCTCCGGCTCATCGGAAGGCTGACTGCCAAGGCCTGCCAGGGACCTACCGTGGCGATGTGAGCGCCCCAGGCCCCAGTCGCTTCGCTGCCATAGCCCGAATCCCACGATTCCGACGCAATGAGCTCGAAGGGTTTCGATACGGATGGAGGACTCACGGTGACCTCTACCACGTGAAGTTCGGCTGGCGCGATCTCTGGGTCTGCTCACATCCGAGCCTGGTCCATGAGGTTTTGGTCGCCGGGCGCGATTCATGGCAGCGGATCAACGAGCTTCCCGATGGCCGCCCCTTCGGGTTGAAGATGGCCCTGGGCGACGGCCTCCTCACCACCGATGGCGACGACTGGCAATGGCGACGTCGCATCGTCAACCCGGCCTTCCATCGCCAACGCATCGAGGCGATGATCGGGACGATGATCGAGTGCGGCGACAGGATGCTGCACCGTCTTGGAGAGGCGGCCGACGAGAGGCGAACGATCGACCTGATGACGGAGATGAAGAGGGTCACCCAGGACATCATCGGCCGGACCATGTTCGGTACCGACATCGCCGAGGATGCCGACCGGATCGGGGATGCCGTCGACGAGGCTCTCCAGTATGTCGCCCGACGTTCCCGAGCGATCGTGAATGTGCCGATAGGCCTGCCGACGCCCGCAGCCCGTCGATTTGGCAATGCCATCGCCGACCTCGATGCCGCCATCTACTCGAACATCACCTCGCGCCGCTCGGCAGACTCCCCTGGGAACGACCTGCTCGGAATGCTCATCGAGGCAGTCGACCAGGAAACGGGGAGGGCACTCACAGATGACCAGATCCGAAACGAAGTGGCGACGGTCTATGGGGCGGGCCATGAGACGACAGCAAACGCACTCACCTGGGCCTGGCATGAGTTGATGCAGAGTCCGAGGGTCCTAGAGCGGCTCTGTTCCGAGGTCGACTCGGTGCCGCCGGATGCGCTGGCCAAACTGACCTATGCCAGGATGGTCTTCGAGGAGACTCTGCGCTTTCGGCCACCCGTCCCGATCAACGGCCGGGTAGCCATGGAAGCCTCGAGGCTTGGTGGATATGAAGTCGCTCCCGGGGCCATTGCGCTGCTCATCGTGAACAACGTCCACCGCCATCCCGGCTTCTGGGAGCGGCCCGAAATCTTCTATCCCGAACACTTCAGCCCCGAGGCGAAGGCTGCCAGGGATCGTTACGCCTGGACCCCGTTTGGTGCCGGACCTCATCTGTGCATCGGGAACAACTTCGCCATGATCGAGGGGACTCTGTTGCTGGCGATGATGGCCCGCAACTTCGCATTCGAGCCTGTGCATCCCCTGCCTCGTAAGCCCGCGCTTGCTGTCACACTCAAGCCGAAGAGAGGGATGAGGGTGGAAGTGAGAAGACGTTCATGAACCTGCGCGGAGTCATGACCGTGACGGTGATGGTCTTGATGGCGGCTTGTACACCGCCGAGTACCGGCCCGACCACCGACTCGGCACAACCTCCGGTCGCAACGACGAGCCTGCAGGGGGCCGATCTGGTCCCACTCGAGTTGCCAACTGAAATCGTCGTCGTTGGTGACTTCGGCTCGGGCAGCGGTGCTCAATACGACGTCGCCGAAACCATGCGCGAGGTCATCTCGAATCGTGATGTCGCATTGCTGCTGACGACCGGGGACAACTTCTACTCCGACGACGTCGATGAGATATGGCACGAGCCGTACGGCTGGCTGGACGCCGAGGGCATCGCCATCGCCGCGGCATGGGGCAACCACGACATCGAGACAACGTCCCGGCTCGCCCTCGTTCAGGAGACGCTGAATCCTCCCGCCCGGTGGTATTCGCTACCTGTCGGGGACGGGAAGCTCATCGTCCTCGACTCCAACCAGGTCGACAACCCGGAGCAACTCGACTGGCTGCGCTCCGAGTTGGAGACGTCGGGGACCCCAATCATCATCTCCTTTCACCACCCGGCCTTCAGCTGTGGTGTGTATGCCGACTACGACGATGTCCGCCAAACTTGGGTTCCCGTCATCCAGTCCTTCGATGTGACGCTTGTGCTCAACGGGCACGAGCACCACTACGAGCGCTTCGAAGTCGCCGGTAATACCTATCTGGTCACCGGGGGCGGCGGAAAGAAGATCCGCGACAGGCAAGAATGCTCAGCAGGGGTACCGGACCCCATCGTCGGCAACTACCAGGATCATCACTTCGTGCTGCTGACCGTCGGTGAAGGCTCGGTCAAGGCTGAGGTGTTTGACACCGACGGGGAGGTTATCGACACCTTCTCCGTGGGATATTGATCAAAGAAGACAGGCCCGCAGATCGGCGTTCCGATCCGCGGGCGCTGTCGCTTCACGGGGTGTCGTTGGTCTCGTCTGTGCCGTCGGACGTGTCGTTGGTCTCGTCCGCGGTGTCCATGGTGTCCTGGGTCTCGTCAGCGGTTTCGACCGAGTCGATCGTGTCGTTGGTCTCATCGACGCTCTCCACAGCCGTGTCTGTGTCGTCGGCAGTGTCGACGTCATCGACTGTCTCTGCCTGGGCGACATCTGACTCGTCAACTGTCTCCTCGGCGTCGAGCACCTCGTCCTGATCGAACGGCGAGGCAAATGAGTCATCGTCGAGTGCCTCGAGTGCCTGTGCCACGGACGCATCGACGGTCAACTGGGCCGGGGCTTGTACTTGGGAAACTTGGACGACGTCGTTGAGGTCCAATGTCGAATCGGACTGGGCTTCCGAATCGGCACCTGCGATCGCCGTGCCCGCGCCGAGGGCCACGGCAACCGACACCGAACCGGCTACCACCTTGAATCTGGATACTGGCATCTCTTCCTTTCCACGCACGTGGTGCTCCCTACCGCCCCACAGAAGCCTTCCAGGAAGACTGTTATCAAGACCTCAAGGTGGATTCATCCTAGATTCAAGGACGAGGATCACCACCCCGCGATGTGATACAACCTTGTCGCCCGCGATGCGACAACCCTGGCGATGAGCGACCGCAATCGACACAGAATCCCCGACGACCCGGCAGTGCCCGCCTTGTCTGTCCTGCTCGGACCGGACTCCCGGGACCTACTGGCGGAGGTGCTTTCCCAGGCAGGCGGTCGACTCGGGAGCGCTCGGGCGACACAGGTGAGATACGTCCCGTCCCGCTCCGTGACGGTCCAATATCGATGTGATGTCCAGTGGCACCCGGACTCGGCCACGACTGTTGAGACGTTGGTGGCCACCACCGAGTCGCCGATCCCTGATCACCTCCCATCGGTGGAGGTCGACGGTTCCCCTATTCGAGTCTGGCGGTACCCACACGACCCCTTTCTCCCGGGTTTGGCGGTGGCATCCGACGAGACGAAGGTCGGCGAGGTTTTGGGGCTCCTGGGGGCCCCGGCAGATGGAGTCGACCTGCGGAGACGCGCCTACCGACCCGGTCGCCGGGCCGTCATCGAAGTCCTCTCACCGAGGACGAGGATCTTCCTCAAGGTGGTCCGCCCCAAAAGGGTCGGTGGTCTGCAAGCCCGGCATGCGGCGCTCGCGCAGCACGTTCCTATCCCCCACAGCTACGGGTGGTCGGGCGATCTCGGTTTGGTGGCTATGCAGTCGTTGCCTGGCAAGACACTTCGAAAACGCCTGGAGGGAGGAAGTCGACAGCTTCCGGATCCGGCGCAGCTGCTCACCCTGCTCGAGGGAATCGGAGCAGCGGAGCCTGCCGGCGGCGAGGTCGTCGGCCCTGCGGCGCGGGTGCAGGACTATTCGAGGCTCTTATCCGCGGTGGCCCCGGACCTGACGACGAGGCTGGAGTCAATCGTCGGAGAGGTCGCAAAGGTGCCCAGCGGCAGCGCCGAATCAGTACACGGCGACTTCCACTCTTCACAGATCCTGGTGAAGGGGCCGGAGGTCGTCGGTTTGATCGACATCGACACGGTCGGGGTGGGCGACAGGGCGGACGATCTGGCCACCCTGCTCGGACACGTCTCGACACTTGCTCTCACTTCGGCCTCCAGGAAAGCGATCGAGCGCTACGGGCAGGAGTTGATGGCCGCGTTCGACCAGCTCACCTCACCGCGGGACCTCCGTCTCAGGACGGCGGCCGTAGTGCTCGGATTCGCCACCGGGCCCTTCCGTGTCCAGCACAAACGATGGCCCGAGGAGACCGAACGAAGAGTCGTGCTCGCTGAGCAGTGGATCAGAACGGCGGCGGCTTGAGCGGAACCTAGGCTCTTCCACCAGATGGTCACCCCGATCAATTCGACCCTCGAGTGGGCCAGATTGCAGCAGCTGGCAGTGGAGCACCAGGACTTCGATCTGAGGGCTGCTTTCGCCGCGAACGGCAAGAGGGCTGAGGAACTGACGTTTCGAGCGGGAGACTTGATCGTCGACTTGTCCAAACATCTCGTCGACACAGAGATCGTCAAAGGCCTCGTCGGACTGGCCGAATCAGCCGGTTTGCGGAGCAGGATCGATTCGATGTTCGGCGGCGAGCATCTGAACGTCACCGAGGACCGGGCAGTCATGCACGTCGCCCTTCGGGCGGACGAAGAAGATCATCTCGTCGTCGACGGCCGGGACCCGGTTCCCGAAGTTCAAGGGGTCGTCGAGAGAATGGAAGAGTTCTCAGCCCGTGTGAGAAACCAGGAGTGGCTGGGTCATACCGGGCGGCCCGTCACCGATGTGGTCAACATCGGAATCGGCGGATCCGATCTCGGCCCGGCCATGGCATATCGGGCTTTGCGCCCTTGCGTGAAGCCTGGGCTCCGGGCGCATTTCGTCTCCAACATCGACCCTGCGGACCTGTTCTCGGTCGTGGCGACAGTTGACCCCGAGTCCACGCTGTTCATCGTCTCGTCCAAGTCCTTCACCACGCTGGAAACACTCACAAATGCACGCTCCGCCCGGGACTGGCTGGTCGACAAGCTCGGCGAACAGGCGGTGTCATCCCACTTCGTAGCCATTTCAACCAACGAGGACGAGGTTGCCGCCTTTGGCATCGATCCGGACAACATGTTCGGATTCTGGGACTGGGTCGGTGGTCGCTACTCCATGGACTCCGCCATCGGGTTGAGTCTGATGATCAGCATCGGACCGGAGCGATTCCGGGAGATGCTCTCCGGCTTTCGGACGATCGACCTGCACTTCCGCACCACTCCGATCGAACGCAACGTTCCGGCCCTGCTTGGCCTCATCGGGATCTGGTACCGCAACTTCCTGGGACTCGACACCTATGCGGTACTCCCCTACAGCAATGACCTGGCGCGATTTCCTGCCTACCTGCAGCAGCTCGACATGGAGTCCAACGGGAAACGGACCAGGATCGACGGGTCTCCGGTCGAGGTGGACACAGGGCCCATAGTCTGGGGGGAGCCAGGCACCAACGGCCAGCATGCCTTCTTTCAGCTGCTTCACCAGGGGACCACAGTGGTCCCGGCTGATCTCATCGGGTTCGTCGAGCCGATCGACGACATAGGTGATCAGCATGTCCTACTGCTGGGGAATCTCATCGCCCAAGCCGAAGCCCTCGGGTTCGGTAGGACTTCGGACGAAGTGGCCGCGTCGGGTGTCCCCCCTGAACTGGTGGCCCACCGGACGTTTCCGGGTAACCGCCCCACATCGGTGCTACTCGCGCCGAAACTCACGCCTTCGGTCCTCGGGCAACTAATCGCCCTCTACGAGCACAAGGTGTTCACCCAGGGCACGATTTGGCAGATCAACTCCTTCGACCAGTGGGGGGTGGAGCTCGGCAAGCAGTTGGCGACGAAGGTCATCGATGAGCTCTCGTCGGCGTCGGAACCCGAACTCGAGCACGATGCGTCCACGAATACGCTGATCGAGACCTATCGGCGACGGGGCTAGCTCAAGCCAGATCGTCCAGATAGAGGGGAAGCATCTCCCGCCACGTCGCCCAGTCGTGATGATGGCCCTGGGACCACAAGTCGACCCTGTTGGGGATTCCTTTGCTACCCAGGATGTGAGCCATCGCCCAGGTTTGGCCGGGATCCTCCCAGTCCCCTGAACCCGTCGCCAGCACGACGAATCTCCGACGGAGCTGCTCCAGCTGGCCACCCTCGAGCCCGGGAAGGAAATGAATCGGAGACGAGTAGTGGAAGTCATCGGGGAATTGGGTCCCTAGTTGCGAGCTGAGGTCGTAGGTGCCGCTCATCCCGATGGCGACTCGAAAGAGGTCGGGCAAGCGGCACAACGCTGCTACGGCGTTGAACGCCCCGATCGAGGCACCGGCAAGGATCGGCTCGATGGCCTGGTCATCGCAGTCGGCTCGTATCGCCGGGACGACCTCATCTCTGAGCACCGAGGCGAGGACATTGAACAGCCACGAGGTGTGTTCCGGATCCTGCCTCTCTACGAGACTCCTCCCGGCGATGCTGTCTAACGAGTAGACCTTGATGCGCCCGGAGGCGAGCAACCCGGAGAGCGCCTCGACCAGCTGAAAGCGCTCTATCTCCTCGGCGTCACCACCTGCGGTTGGGAAGACGAGCACGGGTGTCCCCACTGCTCCCCACCGGACGAGCCGGACCTCTCTGTGCAGCCGGTCGGAGTGCCAGGTCTCGACGGCTTTCACTTGGCATCGAGACGATCGCGCTCGGTCTTTCGCCAGAACTGGAGCAGCCCCCAGAAGTGGTCCGTGAAACGGCTGACCTCTGCCGGTGGGAAGACAGCGGCTACTTTCGCCTGAACCGCCTCCAGAGCACGGTCGGTGCCGAGGTAGTCGAGGGCTATCTCGTCCAAGTCTGCGAGCTGCTGGGCGCAGAACTCTTCGAATCGGTCGGTTTCGTACCGGTCGGCCGCAAGGGCTGCATACGCCCGCAGCCGGTCCCGGTAGGGCATGTCCCTGTCAGCGATATCGAAGAAGTCGTGCCACTTGAGGTCGAAGTTCATCGGGCGGCGTGAAGCTGCAGCGAACAAAGACCAACGCAGCAGCGCTTTGACCAACCACGGAAGGTGATAATGCAACGACGTGACCTGGGAGTCCGGGTTGGCGTTGGCGAAATCGATCGGGATGAACTCACCGTCGCGACGCAGTGCCTCACACGAGTTGAAGTCCCAGCCAAAGAAGGCGTTGATCGTCAGGCCCATGTCCGTCAACAACTCCCACTCGTCACCGTCGACGAATTCGAAATCGACCTTGTAACGATCGTGGAGCGGCGCAGCCGGGTCGTAGTTGATCACGTTGATCTGGGGTCCCACCCCCAAGACCCTCACGAAAAGGTCGTAGGGCTCGACACCAGCCTGGAGATGCATGATCCTCTTCCCCGAGCTCTCGTAGGCGTCACGAAGCTGGCCGACGTCATCGACCTTGCTGACTCCCTCCCAGGCTCCGCCGTCGTAGGGCTTCAGGTACGCCGGATAGCCCACTTTCTCGCCGATCGCTTCGAGGTCGAACATCGAGGCGTAACGCTCCAGGGTGAAGACGAGGTCGGTGGAGGGCTCATACTCTTTTGGGGGAAGCAGCCAGGTCTTCGGTATCGGCAGGCCGAGACGCACCATCGCCGCATACGACGTGTGCTTCTGCATCGCCTGCAGGGTGAAAGGGCTATTGAGGACGTAGACATCGTCGAGAAGGATCGCCTTCTTCAACCACTCTCGGGAGGTGTGATACCACGGAGTGAGACGGTCGATCACGACGTCGTAGTCGGTGTGCTGCCGAAGGTCGAAGGGCTCGATCGTCACCCTCTCCACCTCGATCGAGATCTCCTCGCTCCCCATCTGAATCGGTCCGAGCTCTCTGACTATGTCTTCATAGAAGGCAGGCCAACAGAGGTCGGCACCCAGTGAGAGGCCGATACTTCGCGTCGAGTTCACCCCGAGGACCCTACGTGACGCCGCTGAAGGCGGCCGTCAGGTCCGGGGCAAGACGGTCCCGCCAGCATCGCCAGTGATGACCGGCGTTGATCTCCTCATATCCCAGGTCCGGGATTCCCGCCTGGAGAACGGGTAGATGCCGCCGGTGGTCCTCGACAAGCCCGTCGTAGGTGCCACACGACATGACGACGTTCGGAGGTAGCTGCGATGGATCACTCAGAATCTCTTCGATGAGTGGAATGAACGGCTTGAAGACGGGTCCCCTTTGAAAAGGCCCGCCGAGGCTGGTCACCATCGATGCCGACTGGAGTAATAGGCCGTCGATGACTTCGGGTCGATGAACAGCCAGCGAGAGCGATGCCACTCCCCCAAGGCTGGCCCCCCCGGCTGCGATCGATCCGATGCGATATCTGGCGATCAGCTCTGGAAGGATCTCGTCGAACACATGTATGAGGTGGCGTTCGCTGCCGGCGTATTCCTGGTTGCGGCGGCCGGGTTGGTGGAGGAGGACGATCATCGGAGGGAGACCACCGGTGGCGATCAACACATCGAGACAATGGGCAAGGCCGGCGTACTCCACGTATTCCGGTCCGTCGTGCATGATGAGCAAGCGAGTTGACTCCCCGGGTTCGAAAGCGGGAGGCAAGTAGAGGAGATGCTCACGGTCCCTCTCCCAGACCCGGCTGGCGATTGTGGTGTTCTCGAGCGTGCCTGGTTCGTCAATCGAGGTTTCGAGCCATAGTGGCGCCTCATAGCTCGGCCCGGTGGCGACCGAGTTCCTTCCGAACGGATTTCGTGCGACAACAGGGTTCGTTGGATCGATGATCGTCCGTCTGCGGTCGCCCGTCGTGATGGCGAGCCGGTATTCGACCGAGCCGTCCCGGTCGACCGGGATCTTCCCGAACCAAACACCTCCGTCCTCGATCAGTGGCTCGACTGACGGGAAGCGGTCCTCCATGATCTGCAGCTCGACGCTGTCCGCTGTCCCTTGGAAGGCGACCACCACGCCGTCTTGCCCAGGAGTGGGGCCTTCTCGAAGGGCGATGCCCGCCAATGACCGCAGACTCGCCGGGCTCGTTTCCATTCCGGGAGAGGGTAAAGAGGTGAAAGGCGAGAAGGAGGAATGAGTCTTAGTGCCCTGACGTCAGATCACGGGCCGTTGTATCGAGTGAAGTGGAGGACACCGACTGGGTTCGGCCTTCACAAGACTCTCAACGTGAGGCACAGGGCCTCATCGAGCGATTGGGCAAAACCCCCGAGGGCTCAGGCGGCTTTCGATTCCTCCGCCTCATGCAGAACAGAGCACGGAACATCAACGGACCATCCAACCGGATGCACGGGTATCAACGCTATCTCCTCATCGTCGCAGGCAATCCGCGCCTGGGCCAGCGCCACCGACCACCCTGGCGCGCCATGGCGCGAGCCTACGAACAGGTTGCTCGAGAGTACGAGAATCAAGGCGACGGAAGCAGCAACAGTGAAGCGCCGGCTCGTATTCGAGGCAGCCACCAAAAAAACGCCCAAAAGAAGCGCAGCCGGCACAAATACGAAACGCCCTGCTGAGATCGCCACGTCAACTCCCCTAAGGGTCGCAAGACCGATCGTCCACAGAACCGAGACAAGGGTTGCCAAGCCTGCGAAAAAGCGTTGGTCTGACCCGTCCGTCGACCAAATGACAAGGAAAAGGACGACCGCGACGAGTGTAATGAGCACGATTGCGGGAACTGGTCCCAAAGCGGTCACGAGTTGGTGACCACCCACCGCGCCAAAGGTGGCACGAATGAGGAGAGCCATCCCCGCGAGAGCCGAGCCCGGCGCAAGCGCCCAGTCAATGACACGCGGAGCCAATACATGAAATGCCGCTCCCGTAAGACCAATTGCCCCGAGAATCAAAGTATTCCGATTCCTCGTCTTGTGCGCACGGATCAATGCAACTACTGCAATGAAACCCGTCACAGGATTGGATAGCGCAGACGCTGCGAAGACCACGATCCCCGACCAGTTCAGCCAGGATCGATCCGGGGCGAAGCAGGCCCAGAAGGCGGCAAGTACTAGGAACCAATGCAAGTTCGCCATGTTGGCGCTGACTTCCGGTATCACCGGGTTGACGATTATCCAAGCGGCAAGTCCCGCCCGCAGGGCTAACGGTGGAATCACAGCCTCAGATGCATAGAAGACGAAAACAGCCACGCACAGCACAATCAGGAGCGAGAACACAGAGACAACCCATGGCCATAAGTCCGGGGGGAATAACACAACCGCCGCGGCCAGGAGACGTGGGACTGTGTGGAAGTATCCTCGGTAGGGCTCGCCAAAGGGTTCGATCAACGGATCGGCGCGAGTGGCAGAGGCAATGAAGATGGAACCGTCTTCTGCCCACAAGGAATCGGTAACCGGCACATCGATTTCGCGAAGCAGGGCGAGCGCAGCAAGCGAAATGGCGAAAAGCCAAACGGTGACGGTCGCCCATTTCAAGTTGGCCTGACTATTTGTACTCTGGGTCCCCACTCCCAAGAGCCTGTACTCCCTCCCCAGCGCGTCGTCGTCCAGATACTAGAACCCGCCTGTCAAGAGAACGCGCAATCGGAGACCGGGTCCGTAAGTGAGTTTGGCTCGAGTAGGCGGTCATCTCGACCTCGAAGCTGCTTTCAGGCTCAGTCGTATGGACCACACATGCCGCAGCCCACCAGTAGGGCCTTCTCGAAGGGCAATGACCGCAGACTCGACGGGCTCGTTTCCATTCTGGGTGAGGGTAAATAGGTTCGAGGCGAGACGGAGGAATGAGTCTTAGTGCCCTGACGTCAGATCACGGGCCGTTGTATCGAGTGAAGTGGAGGACGGATGAGACCCAACGCAGACCTCGGGGCGAAGATCAACAAGGCCAGGCAACGTGCCGGCCTGACAATCAGTGAGCTGGCAAGGATGTTGGACGTGAGCCGCGTTGTGGTGAGCGACATCGTCAGTGGAAAGCGCAGCCCCACCCCCGGAATTGCTCACCGCCTGGTCCAGATCCTTGATCTCGACGAGACAATCAGACAGGACCTGGCCGAACTCGCCGAGTCGACATACACGTCATCCGTACTTGACGGGACGATGCGCCTCGACAAATACGAGAAAAGGTGATCGAGGGCGGCGTGGCCCGCCCGATTGACGCAGCCACCATCCCTTGTCTCAGAGAGGCATCTTGACCCGGGGCTTGTGGTGTCGGAGAGAGGACTCGAACCTCCACGGGGTTACACACCCCACCAGGTCCTTAGCCTGGCGCGTCTTCCAATTCCGCCACTCCGACAGTTGACTTTCTGTGCGGATTCGCGCGAACCCCGGTTGTAGAGATCCGCACAGAATGGTTGGCGAGTCTAGAGCCGGGCTCAGCTCAAGACGAAGGTCAGCACGAAGGTGCTGATGCCAAAGAGGACACCGATGACCACAGTGAGCCGATCGAGGTTCCTCTCCACCACTGTCGACCCGGTCAGGTTCGACGTCGACATGCCACCACCGAAGACATCAGACAGGCCTCCTCCTTTGCCCGAGTGCAAGAGCACCAGAGCGGTGACGGCGATGGATAGCAGCACGTGGATGACGATTGCTACGGCTGAGATGACGTTCATATCACTCGATCGGTCGACGTAGAAAGCCCGCCGGTCGGCGGGAGCCGAATATTACCAGGCCGGATTCGAAAGACCTACCCGGCCTGTTTGGCCACGGCGTCCGCAGCAGCAGCTGCAGCCTCCTCGTCGCCGAGATAGCGGCTTTCGATCGGCTGAAGGTCCTCGTCAAGGACGTAGAGCAAAGGGATCCCGGTCGGGATGTTGAGACCCACGATCTCCTCCTCGGCGATCTCATCGAGATGCTTGACGAGCGCCCGGAGCGAGTTCCCGTGAGCGACTATGAGCACGGTTTTGCCCTCTCGCAGGTCAGGGACGATCTCCTCGTGCCAGTAGGGCAGCATCCGCTCGACCACATCCTTCAGACACTCTGTTGCCGGTAGGTCGGAAGGGTCGACATCGGCGTATCGCTCGTCGTGGGAAGGGTGCCGCTCATCGCTCCGGTCGAGAGCCGGCGGCCGGACGTCATACGAGCGTCTCCACATGAGCACCTGCTCGTCACCGAACTCCTCGGCGGTCTTCTTCTTGTCGAGACCCTGCAACGCCCCGTAGTGACGCTCATTGAGCCGCCAACTCCGCTTGGTGGGCATTTCCGTCCAGCCCGCCTCCTCCAGGGCGAGATCGGCGGTCTCGGTCGCGCGTATCAACACCGAGGTATGCATCACGTCCGGTTTGAGCCCTTCTTCCGCCATGAGTCGCCCTGCAGTCCTTGCCTCCTGTTCAC
>JAHEJW010000021.1:0-7421 GCA_024638655.1 bacterium
AGCTCTTTGCGGGGCTTGGTGCGTTGCAGATAGGCGAGGGCGCTCAGGGCGAGACCCATGTAGAGCTCGCGTCGATCACTCTCACGCAAACCGCGCAAGGTGCGCTCGTAGCCGGCCTGGCGGGCATCCGAGCCACCCAATACCTTGTCTCTCAGCAGTCCCATCTGTCTACCGTTGCCTCCAAGCGAACCTTAAAGACAGAATGCGAAACAAGAAAGCCGTGCAACTAATCGTCTGGCTGGTGGTGATCGGGATGGTCCTGAGCCTCGCCGTCGCCGCGATCTCGCTCTTCTGATGGTTTTCGGAGAAGGCGAGCCGGCGCTGCTGATCGACCGGAAGGGAAGGCACTTCCTCCTCAAGCTCGAGTCGGGGAGGACGTTCCAGTACCACAACGGCATGGTGCCCCATGACGAGCTGATCGGCGCCGAAGACGGCTCCTGGGTGGGAGCGTCCGCCGGAGGGCAACTTCTGCTTCTCCGGCCGCGCCTCGCCGACTTCATACTCAAGATGAAGCGCGCCGCCCAGGTCGTGTACCCCAAAGACCTCGGCCCGATACTCGTGTATGCCGATGTTGCTCCCGGGATGACTGTGCTCGAGGCGGGCACCGGATCAGGTGCGCTCACCTTGGGTCTATCGCGGGCGGTGGGTGCCACCGGGAGGGTGATCAGCGTGGAGTTGAGGGAAGACCATGCAGCCCATGCCAGGAAGACGATGGAGCGCTGGTACGGCGAGGTCCCCGACAACGTCGACTTGGTCATCGGTGACGTCGCCGGCCAGGTCGAAGAGGTCAAGCCGGAGCGGATCGTCCTCGACGTCCCCGAGCCGTGGCACACGATCGAGACAGCGGCAAAGCACCAGCCAACCGGGGGTGTCCTGTGCGCCTATTTGCCTACGATTCCTCAGGTCCAGACCACGGTCGACCGAGCACGCGAGATGGAGAGCTTCGCCGAAATCGAAGTCAAAGAGTTCCTCGTCCGGGATTGGAACGTCGCCGGCCGCTCGGTACGCCCGGAGCACAACATGATCGGGCACACCGGATTTCTGGTGTTCATGAGACGTGTCGAGGTGAAACCGGAGTGACAATCGCAGTTCAAGTAACCCGAAGAACTAGCCGAACCCCTTCGTATACTGAGGCTCAGGCGACCCGAGCCAGGAGGTAGCCGTGGACGAAGGAAGTAGACAGCAGGACGCCGCCCAGCTGCGCCAGGTCGTCGCCGCGCTCGAAGAAGAAGTCTCCTACCTGCGACGCCGGGTGAAACAGGCCCCGGAGCGAGCCGAAGATCTCCAGGCCGAACTGACCCGAACCCGCGAACGTCTCGACCGGGCCGCGTCCCAGAACGACAAGCTGTCCCAACTCCTCGAGGAGGCCAGACAGCAACTCGGCGTCCTCAGAGAGGAAGTCGAGAAGCTCACCTCACCGCCCAACAACTTCGGAACGGTCCTCCAGGTCAACACCGACGGCACCGTCGACGTGCTGACGGGCAACCGCAAGCTGCGGGTGGCAGCTCAACCCAATGTCGAGGTCAAGAAGCTGAGCGTCGGACAGGAAGTACTGCTCAACGAGGCGTTCAACGTCATCGACGTCCGCCACTACGAGCCGGCAGGCGACGTGCAACGCATCCGTGAGACCCTTGCGGACGGTCGTGTCGTTGTGATCGCACACGGTGATGAAGAGCGCGTGCTGCAGAGATCCGAGGTGATGCGAGACGTCTTTGTCCGTGCCGGCGACTACGTGCGAATCGACAACAAGACCGGTCTGGTGCTGGAGAAGATGGAACGGCCGGAAGTCGAAGAGCTGGTCCTAGAGGAAGTTCCCGACATCACATATCGGGAGGTTGGAGGACTTGCGGATCAGATCGAACAGATCCGTGACACCGTCGAGCTGCCATACCTGCATCGCGACCTCTTCAGGGAGTATTCCCTCGAGCCGCCCAAAGGGATTCTTCTCTACGGCCCCCCGGGCTGTGGCAAGACGCTCATTGCCAAGGCGGTCGCCAACAGTCTGGCGAAGAAGGTCTCGGAGCGAACCGGCGATCCCGACGTCCGCTCGTATTTCCTCAATATCAAAGGCCCTGAGCTGCTCAACAAGTGGGTGGGCGAGACCGAGCGTCAGATTCGCCTCATCTTCCAGCGCGCCAAGGAGAAGTCCGATCAGGGAGTGCCGGTGATCGTGTTCTTCGACGAGATGGACTCCCTCTTCCGCACCCGTGGCACCGGAATCAGCTCCGACGTCGAGTCGACGATCGTTCCCCAGCTCCTCTCGGAGTTGGATGGTGTCGAATCGCTGAAGAACGTCGTGGTCATCGGGGCATCGAACCGTGAGGATCTGATCGACCCGGCGATTCTCAGACCTGGCCGTCTCGATGTGAAGATCAAGATCAACCGACCCGGCACCGTTGCCGCACACGAGATCTTCAAGATCTACTTGCAGGACGACGTCCCTCTGAACAGTGAGGAGTTGGAGGAGTTCGGGGGAACTCCGGTCGACTACATCGACAAGATGATCCACGAGACCGTGGAGCACATGTATGCCGAAACCGAAGACAACCAGTTCCTCGAGGTCACCTACGCCAATGGCGACCGGGAGATCCTCTTCTTCAAGGATTTCGCCTCGGGAGCCATGATCGAGAACATCGTCAGACGCGCCAAGAAGGACGCCATCAAGCGCAAGATCAGCGGCGGGGAGCCCGGTGTCAAGGCCTCGGATCTCAGGAAGGCCATCAAACAGGAATTCCGCGAGCACGAAGACCTTCCCAACACGACCAACCCGGACGACTGGGCGAAGATCTCCGGCAAGAAGGGCGAGAGGATCATCTACGTCCGCACACTGGTGGGTGGGGATGACGAGAGCCGTCTCATCGAGAAGGTCTCAGGCGGCCAGTACCTGTAATGGCACTGCACAAGGTGCTCGGGAGTGAGACCGAGTACGGCATAGTCGTCCGAGGAGACCCCGGATTCAACCCTGCGGTTGCCTCCTCCCTCGTCGTGAACAGCTATCCGGGCAAACGGGTCAAGGTGCAATGGTCCTACGAAGAGGAGTCGCCCGGACGAGACGCACGGGGCTTCGGACACGACACCTACGGCCTCATCGACCCCGAAGGGGCGGTGGTGAATTCGGTGCTGGCCAACGGTGCTCGCCTCTATGTGGACCACGCTCACCCCGAGTACTCCTCACCCGAGACATTCGACCCACTCGAAGCCGCTCTCTACGACAAGGCAGGGGAGCGAGTGATGCACGCCGCATCCGTCATCGCAAGTGACACCTCAGGCAAGCGGGTATCTCTCTACAAGAACAACTCAGACGGCAAGGGCAACTCCTACGGGGCCCACGAGAACTACCTACTCGCGAGGGAAACCCCGTTTGGCGAGGTGATCCGATATGCGATGACGTTTCTGGTCACCCGTCAGATCTTCACGGGAGCGGGCAAGGTTGGCCGCGAGAACGACCGTCCAGAGGTCGACTTCCAGATCACCCAGAGAGCCGACTTCTTCGAGGAGGAGGTCGGACTCGAGACGACCCTGAAGCGCCCGATCATCAACACTCGTGACGAGCCGCACGGCGACCCTTCGAAGTATCGAAGGCTCCACGTCATCATCGGAGACGCCAATCTCTCTGAGCCCCAGATCTTCTTGAAGCTAGGGACAACAGCCTTGTTGCTGGCCGCCCTGGAAGATGGCGCTCTGCCCGATCCGCTCGACCTGTTCGATCCGGTCGAAGCATGCTGGCAGGTGAGTCACGACCTCTCACTTCATCGCCCGATTGAGCTCGACGGCGGTGGCACCGCGACAGCGATCGAGTTGCAGGGCCGCTACCTCGAGTGGCTCTCGAAGTACGTGGAGAAGGAACTGGACGACCCTGTGTGGGATCGCGTAATCAGCGAGTGGGAGAGAACACTCGGACTTCTGGACTCGGATCCATCCTCACTCGCCGACACCTTGGATTGGGTCGCCAAGAAACGTCTGCTCGAAGGTTATGTCTCCCGTGACGAGCTCGAGTGGAGCGATTCGAAGCTGCGCGCTCTCGATGTCCAATACCACGACGTGGACCCCGACAAGGGTCTCTACAACCGGCTCGCTGCTCGAGGTTCGATGCGAAGGCTGTTCACCGATGAGGAGATAGAGCGCGCCGTGACCACACCACCGGACCGGACGCGCGCCTACTTCAGAGGCAAGTGCGTGTCGAAGTTCTCGGACAGCCTGGTCGCCGCCAACTGGGATTCCCTGGTCTTTGATGTGGGCGAATCGCATCTCAAGCGGGTTCCTATGATGGAGCCGCTCAGAGGTGATGCCGAACGTGTCGGTGATCTCCTCGAGAATGCCGAAGACGCGGCGGACCTTCTGCGCCGCCTAGGAGGTTGAGTTAGATGTCAGACAGAGAACGATCACGATCCAAGGGCAAGAAGGAAGAGACCGAAGCGGTCGAGGCCGAGTCGACTGTCGAGACCGATGCCGCCGTCGAAGAGATCGACGACCTGCTTGACGAAATCGACGAAGTGCTCGAGGAGAACGCCGAGGAGTTCGTGAAGAACTACGTCCAGAAGGGCGGGGAGTGACGCCCCGGCCGATGGGCCCCCTGCCCCTTGACGTCCCGGTGCCGGGCTCCAGTTTCACAGACCTCCTGGATGCGGTGGGAGCTGGGCCGGCTCTCACCATCCCCGAGAATGCCCAGATCCCGTCGGTTCCCGAGGGAACAACCGTCCTGGCGATGCGTTTCGATGGCGGAGTCGTCATCGCGGGCGACCGCCGTGCCACCGAAGGCCACCTCGTCGCTCATCGCCGCATTCAGAAGGTGTTCGAGGCGGACCGCCTCTCGGCCGTTGCCATCGCCGGCGTGGCCGGACTTGCGATCGACATGGTCAAGCTCTTCCAGGTCGAGCTGGAGCACTACGAGAAGATCGAGGGGGTACGTCTCTCGCTCGAGGGAAAGGCTTCGTTTCTAGCCAGACTGGTCCGTAGCCAGCTTCCTCTGGCATTCCAGGGTCTTATCGTTGTGCCGCTCTTTGCCGGCTATGACGAGTTGGAGAACATGGGGCGGGTCTACACCTTCGATGTCATCGGGGGCAGATACGAGGAGATCGAATTCGGCAGCACGGGAAGTGGCTCCCGGCTGGCCAAGTCGTATCTCCGGACGGCATTCAGGCCCGACATGACCGAGGGGGAGGCCGCCGAGATGGCCGTCAGAGCCTTGGTGGCAGCCGCTCAGGAGGATACAGCCACCGGCGGTCCCGACCTCACCCGTGGAATCCTGCCCAACGTGATGGCGATCGATGCCGCAGGCGTGCGCGAGTTGGACGACGACGAGATACGACCGTACGCCACCGAGGCCGTGGAGACCATTCGATGACCGTTCCCTTCTACGTCGCACCCGAGCAGCTGGTTCGGGACAAAGCCGAATTCGCCCGAAAGGGCATCGCGAAAGGACGGTCCATCATCGCAGTCGACTACGCAGACGGCGTGCTCCTCCTCGCCGAGAACCCCTCGACCGCCCTGCACAAGATCTCGGAGGTATACGACCGGATCGCCTTTGCCGGTGTAGGGAAGTACAACGAGTTCGAGACCCTGCGCAAGGCAGGCATCAGGCAAGCCGACCTCATGGGATATCTCTATTCACGTCATGACGTCACGGCCATGGGACTGGCCACGGCTTTCGCCCAAACCCTGGGAATGATCTTCACCCGGGATCCCAAGCCGTTCGAAGTCGAGATACTGATCGCCGAGATCTCCGAAGATGGGGGAGAGCATCGACTGTTCCGGGTGACCTATGACGGAACCCTCCTCGACGAGAGGAAGTTCGTGGCCATAGGCGGCAAGGCCGAGGATCTGACCGAAGCCCTCGACGAGCTCTGGCGTGAAGGCATGACACTCCAACAGGCGTTCGACGCGGGAGCGAAGGCGTTTCATCGCGCCGAGGGCCGCGACCCTGAGGGATGGGAGATTGCGGTTCTCGACCAAACCAACGGTCGTAGGGCATTCCGCAGGCTGGATCCGGAGGATCTGGTCTCGACCTAGACGGGCCCTGCATGAACCTATCGCTGAGTTCAGACCCCGCCTAGCCTGGCGTCGTGGATCGAAGAATCTTCGGCCTGGAAAACGAATACGGCGTCACCTGCACACTTCGGGGTCAGCGTCGTCTCAGCCCCGACGAGGTTGCCAGATACCTGTTCAGGCGGGTGGTCTCCTGGGGTAGATCGTCCAATGTCTTCTTGGAAAACGGTGCTCGGCTCTATCTCGACGTCGGATCACATCCCGAGTTTGCCACCCCAGAATGTGATGAGATCGAGGCTGTTGTCGCTCACGACAAGGCCGGAGAGAGGATTCTCGAAGGGTTGGTCCGGGGAGCCGAGGAGAGACTGGAGGAGGAGGGGATCCGGGGCGAGATCTACGTCTTCAAGAACAACACCGATAGCGCAGGAAACTCTTACGGGTGTCATGAGAACTACCTTGTGAGCCGGCACAAAGACTTCCACCGGACGGTTGACGTGCTCATCCCGTTCCTCGTGACCCGCCAGATCTTCTTGGGCGCAGGCAAGCTCACCCAGACACCAAGGGGCACGGCCTTCTCAATCGCACAGCGAGCAGACCACATTTGGGAAGGCGTCTCCTCGGCGACGACACGGTCCCGCCCCATCATCAACACACGCGATGAGCCCCATGCGGATGCGGAGCGATACCGACGTCTCCATGTGATCGCCGGCGACTCCAATATGAGCGAGTACGCCACGTTCGTGAAGGTGGGGACGATGGTGGCGCTTCTCCAGATGATCGAGCGTGACGTCGTATTCCGTGATCTCACACTGGAGAACCCGATCAGGGCGATTCGCGAGGTCTCTCATGACATGACCTGCACCCGAAAGATCAAGCTGGCCAACGGACGTGAGTTGAGCGCCCTCGACATCCAATGGGAGTACCTGGATCGAGCGATGCGCTTTGCCCGAAGCCCGGGGTTCCCGCCCGAGGTGCAACGGGCGATCGACCGATGGGAGCATCTCCTCACCGGGCTCGAGAAGGACCCGCTGACCTTGGACCGGGAGGTCGACTGGGTGATGAAGTATCGCCTGCTCGACAGGTACTCCGAGACACGGGGTCTTCCCATGTCCGACCCGCGGCTTTCGATGATGGATCTTGCCTATCACGACGTAGACAGGACGAGAGGCCTGTATTACCTGCTCGAAAGGAAGGGCCGCGCCGAGCGGGTCGTCACCGACGAACAGATCGCCGACGCGGTCAAGCATCCCCCGCAGACCACCAGGGCGCGGCTTCGAGGGGCCTTCATCAAGGCCGCCAAAGCCCGAAAGAGGGACTTCACGGTTGATTGGGTGCACCTCAAGCTCAACGATCAGGCACAGCGCACGGTCATGTGCAAAGACCCTTTCAAATCGCACGACGAGCGGGTGGACAAGCTGATCGAGAGCCTGTGAAAG
>JAHEJW010000021.1:7521-43519 GCA_024638655.1 bacterium
GATCGGATCGAGTCTCTCGAGGTCGGCGATCAGCCGGGTGCTTTCAAGAAGCCCAAGAGCTTCGACGTCCGCACTGTGATGGACACCCACCCATGGGAGACGGGTGGGGGAGAAGAGGTCGAAGCCGACGTCCGTTTCGACTCGGATGTGGCCTGGTGGGCGGCTCGCACCCTCCGCGTTCCGGAGCCGAAAGGGGACCTGAGGACAACAGTGCCCGTTGCCAACAGGGATGCGTTCGTTGGGTGGATCCTCAGCTTCGGAGACTCCGTCGAGGTGCTCGGACCGCCTGAGCTCAGAGAGGAGATCCGCTCCAGGGTCGCCGCCGCACTTGAAGGTGTCGAATGACGAGCGCCAGGACCGTCTCACGACTGTCGAGGATCCTCGCTCTGATCCCGTACGTCCTCGAGCGAGAGGTGGCCGACGTCGATGATCTTCTCCAGCGATTCGACTACACCCGCGATCAGCTGACACGTGATCTCAACACGGTCTTCGTCTGCGGGTTGCCCGGGTACGGGCCTGGAGATCTGATGGAGGCCTATATCGATGAGGACGACGTCATCATCGATGCAGCCGACTACTTCACCAACGCCCCGCGACTCAGCCCAACCGAGGCCCTAGGCCTTCTTGCAGCCGGGATGACGGTCATCGGAATGGGGGAGGCGAGCCCTGCTTTGGAGTCGGCCGTTGGGAAGCTGGCCAAGGTGGCGATCCCGGAAGCGGATTCTGCGCTGACCGTTGACCTGCTGGATGAGTCGAAGAACGTGTCAAAACTGCGTAGAGGCGCCGCGGACCACAAAGTCGTGCATATCACCTACCGGTCCGTGGGAAAAGAAGTGACCACCGAACGTGACATCGAGCCATGGGCGGTGTTCGCAACCCTCGGCCGCTGGTATGTCATGGGTTATTGCCGACTCGCCGATGACGAGCGAACTTTCAGGGTCGACCGCATTCGCGAGCTCACGGTGCTCGACGAGGACTTCACCCCACCCAAGAGGATCCCCGAGCCAATGGTCGGATATACGGCTTCGGCTGAGGACGTGGTGTGTCTGATCGACCTGTTTCCCAACGCCTACTGGGTTCTCGAGTACTACCCGGTGGATGTGGTGACCGAGACGAAGAAGAAGACGAGGATCCGGTTCTCGGCGCCGGACCCAGAGCTGCCCGCGCGGCTTTTACTGCGTCTCGGCAACGACGCCAGGCTGGTTCGGGGCGAGGAGGTCGCAGAGCGGGTGAGGCAGCTAGGTGAGAGCCTTCTCCGGAGTCATCAAAAGGGTCTAGCGACCTAGCGAACGCAGCTTCAGTTTTAAAGCTCGTCTGCCGATCAACCCCTACATATGGGAGATCGGAGACGAGAGATGACAACCATCAAGACGACGTGCTCACGGTGCGGTGACATCCATCTCACACCAGCTGATGTCGCACTAGAGCTGCGTCCGGGTGGTCGACAGGGTGACTACTGGTTCACGTGCCCCCATTGCACGTACACGCAGCGTCGGCCCGCCAATGCGAGAGTGGTGAGCGTTCTTCTCGCCACGGGAGTGCAATTCGAAGTCATCAACCCGGACCCGATCACGGAACGAGAGATCGAGACTTTCGTCGCCGCCCTAGAGGCAGAGCCGGATCCGCTCCGCCTCCTGGCCGGCTGATCTCAGTCCCCCAGGCGACGGGCACCAAGGGCAAGGTGCTCCTCGATGTGAAGGTGACGATTCGGGGGAGTCGTCACCTTCAGCTATATGTCGAAGGACTTTGGCCGTCTGGCAGGCTGCTGTCCCGGCGACCCCTTCGGGACTCGCCCGAAACCCCTCTGCTTCGTCCAAGCAGTCGCCGGTCCGCCCAAGCTGATGAGACGCCACGGTGGTCGACCGGGGGGAGGCCAGTCCGCCGTTCTGCTGAACGGACCTGGTCGAAACGCGACCTACCCATCGCAAGGCCTTTAGCATCGGCGGCACATGCTTCAGGGTGGCGAGATCATCATCATTTTGCTGATTGCACTGGTCGTGCTCGGCCCGACCAGGCTGCCCGAGCTGGCCCGACGAGCCGGCAAGCTCGCCAGTGAGTTGCGTCAGGCGGCGCGCGATGTGACCAGCGGTCTCGAGGCCGAGGTCGCCGATCTCCGCCAGGTTCGGGACGAACTACAGGATCAGGTCGAGGACCTGAAGAAGCCACTGAGGGAGATCCAGGAGGAGGCGAGAGCCGTCGACCCCCGAAAGCTGGAGTGGAAGGGCCCCAAACCGATATCAGGACCGACGCCTGAAGACGCCATGAGAGATCTGGAGGAGATCGAGGGCGGGCAAGACCAGGGCTCCGACACCGAAGAGAGCTCGGGACAATAGGTGGCCGACGAGCCTCAATCGATTCTCGAGCACCTCGACGAGCTGAGGTGGAGAGTTCTCAAGATCTTCATCGCCGTCGCTGTCGCCGGAATCGCTGCGTTCGTGTTCGCAGACCCTCTGCGATCGATCCTCGAGGCGCCTTTTCATCAAGCGTCGCCGGAATCAGACTTGCAGAGCCTCGCCGCAGCCGAGCAGTGGGGAGTCTTGATGCGAATCGGCCTGTTCGGCGGTGTCATCCTCGCCAGCCCCGTGATCCTCTATCAGATCTGGGCCTTCATCACCCCGGCTCTGACCGGGACGGAGAGGAAGTGGGCCTTCCCGATCGTCGCCGCGCTCGTGGTCCTGTTCGTCGGAGGGGTGCTGTTCGGCTACTGGGTGCTACCGAGAGGGCTCGAGTTCCTCCTCGAGCTCTTTCCCGACGTCGAGACCAACCTTCGCATCGGTGACTACTACTCGTTCGTTCTCCGATTCCTACTCGCCTTTGGTCTCGCCTTTCTCTATCCGGTCTTCTTGTTCGCCGCCGCGGCAGCCGGCCTTTTGTCATCCGAGCAGCTCGGCAAGGGACGACGATGGGCGGTTCTCATCGTCGTAACCGGAGCGGCCCTGATCACGCCGAGCGGTGACGCTTTCACACTCCTCGTGCTTTCCGTCCCGCTCTACCTCATGTACGAGATCACCTATTGGCTCGTGCGATTGACGCTGAAGCGATGATGGATCCGATCGAGGAGTTCTGGCGAGAAGTCGAGTTCGAGCCCGACCCATTCCAGCGAGAGGCAGCCGAGGCCATCGGTCAGGGGTCGTCGGTCGTAGTCACCGCGCCGACGGGAGCGGGCAAGACACTCGTCGCCGAGGCTGCCATCAATCGCTGTCTGGCCCGAGGGATGGACGCCTTCTACACGACTCCGCTCAAGGCGCTGTCCAACCAGAAATTCTCCGACTTCGTGCGCTCCTACGGCGAGGAACGAGTCGGCCTCCTGACGGGGGACAACGTGATAAACCCGGGTGCGGATCTCAAGGTCGCCACGCTGGAAGTGCTGCGAAACATGATCTACGCCGATCCGGGCCAGTTGGAGAATGTCGGGCTGGTCGTGCTCGATGAGGCGCACTACCTCCAGGATCGATCCCGCGGTGCCGCCTGGGAAGAGGTCATCATCCATTGCCCTGCCCACGTTCAGTTCGTCTGCCTCTCGGCAACGATCTCCAACAACCATGAGTTCGCCGATTGGGTTCGAGAGCGGAGAGGGCCCACCCGTCTGATCACCACCACCCACAGACCCGTTCCTCTCGAGCCCATGTACATGCTGAAGGACAAGACCGGGTCCCGGACACTCCATCTCCAGCCGATGTTCATCCAGCGTGAGGGTCGTCGTCGCCCCAATCCGAGGCTCGAGCACATGCTGGGCCTGGAGCGGGGGAGAACAAGACGCTTCAAGACCCCGAACAGGGTCGAGGTCGTCGAGCGCCTCGACGTCGAGAAGATGCTGCCTGCGATCTATTTCGTCTTCTCCAGGGCCGGCTGCGACACCGCATCGCGCAGACTCGTCGAGTCGGGCGTTCAGTTGACCAATCAAGACGAGCGAGGACGCATCAGGGACATCGCAGAAGACCGAACATCTCACCTGGCCGACCCAGATTTGGGTGTGCTGGGATACGACCTGTGGTTGACGGGTCTGGAGGCAGGGGTTGCCGCTCACCACGCTGGTCTGATCCCGGCATTCAAGGAGACGGTTGAAGAGCTGTTCGGTCTCGGTCTTGTGAGAGTGGTGTTCGCGACAGAGACCCTGTCGCTGGGCATCAACATGCCAGCTCGGTCGGTCGTGATCGAGAGCCTCTCCAAGTTCAACGGTGAGAGCCACGAGATGCTGAGACCCGGAGACTTCACTCAGCTGACCGGCAGGGCAGGGCGAAGGGGAATCGACGTGGAAGGCTTCGGGATCGTGCTCCACTCACCCTATGTTCGGTTCGACAACGTCCGGGAAATCGCCTCAGCCGGGGCCCACGAGCTGACTTCGAGTTTCCGTCCTACGTACAACATGGCGGCCAACCTGATGGCCACCTACTCGAGAGACCAGGCCGAAACCGTGCTGGAAGCCTCGTTCGCTGCCTTTCAGCACGAAGGGGAGTTCCTAGACACCGAAGCCCGAATCGACAGCTTGTACGCCCAGCTTGCGGACGCCGAGGCGAGAGCGAGATGCGAATTGGGTGACGTCGAGGAGTTTCAGGCAGAAGTCGAGTCGGTCGGACCTTCGCGTCGACAGGACGGGATCAAGTCCGTTCTGGGCCCTGGCGCCATCGTCGACGTCGTGGGAGGCCCGAGAGACGGACGCTACGCAGTCTTGAGAAGACTCTCGTCGAAGAGTGGTGGTGCGCGTTATCTCGTCTTGTCGACATCGGGCAAGGTATCCACCATCGGCTATCGACAGATCACCGATGCGAGCACGGTGGCGGGCTCGATCGAGCTCCCCCGTCCTTTCGAGCCGCGAGACCGCCGCTTCGTGCAGGACACGCTGAGGAAGATGCGGCGCGTAGGGGACCGCCGAGAAGAGCGGGTCCCGCGACCCAACACTGTGAGTCATCCCGTGGCTTCCTGCCCGGATTCCGCGGAGCACCTGACGGCTCTCAGGGAGGCAAACCGAATCCGGCGGCGCCTCGAACAGCACCGCAACCTGATGCGTGAATCCGGCCACGGGCTCGTCGAGGAATTCCGCTCCATACATTCGCTTCTCGAAGATCTCGACTACGCAGACGGCTGGGAACTGCGACCTCGCGGACAGAGGCTGAGACGGATCTACAACGAGCTGGACCTTCTCATCGCGGAGACAATCGAACGGGGCCTTCTCTACGACCTTGGGGCAGTCGAGTTGGCAGCCATTGCCTCGGTCTTCGTATACGAGCCGAGAACAGACCAGGAGTCTGCGCCCGATTGGCCGAGTGAAGACCTTCAGGAGAGGTGGCAGTCGATAACCGACCTTTGGCAGGAGCTGGTCACGGTCGAGGAGTCCCACCGACTCAGCCCGACGAGGCGACCCGACCCTGGCTTCGGCACACTGGCCTACCTGTGGGCCAAAGGAAGCACCTTCGAAGACCTGCCCGCCCATGGCATGGCGGCCGGGGATTTCGTACGCGTTTCCCGACAATTGGTGGATCTGCTTCGCCAAATCCGAGAAGGGATCACCGAGCTTCGCGACGAAGCGGGAGCTGCTCTTCAGGCGATCGACAGGGGCGTCGTGGCTGCACAAGGGGTGATGTGATTGGACGACTGGGTCGTGATCCTCAATCCGGCAGCCGGGGCACGGCCTACAACCGTTGATCGTGTCGTCGCCGCTTTGGACGCGGTCTCCGTGAACGGAGATGTCCATGTCCCGTCATCCCCCGATGAAGCGGCCGAGATCATCACCCGTTCGGCCCGGGATGGGCGGAGTCGCTTTGCAGTCGCAGGCGGAGACGGCACGGCCAACCTGGCCGCAAACGTCTTGTTGGGACTAGGTCTCGACATGCAGCCGACACTGGGCATTCTCCCTGTCGGGACAGGATGTGACCTGCTCAAGACGTTCGGGCTTCCCATGGGATTACGCGAGGCGGCCGCCCACCTGGCTACGGACGACACTTACCTCATCGATGTCGCCACCCTCGAAGGTGCATGGGGCCTCAGGTATTTCCTGAATGTCGCCCAGGTCGGCGCGGGAGCGGCGGCTGCGGAGACCGCTCCGAAACTGAGCCGACGTCTGGGCAGCGTCAGATACCCCTTGGCCTTCGGTGTGCGGCTCCCCCGGTTCCCCAAAGCTCACGTACGCATCGAGACAGAGCGGCGCACCTACGAGTCGGAGGCTCTGGCGGTGATCATGGCCAACGCCCAGTTCTTCGCCGGTGGCTGGAATGTCGCCCCCAAAGCAACGTTGGTGGACGGTGTGCTCGATATTCAGGTGATCAACGCGAAGAAGATCCAGGCTCCTGCCATCGTGCCGAAGGTGATCCGAGGCACCCATTTGACCGACCCGTCGGTCAGGCGTTTCTCCGCAGCGGAATTCCACATCGAGACCGAGCCGGTTTGGCCTCTCGAGGCGGACGGAGACCTGATCGGGAATACGTCGGTGAGCGGTCGGGTTGTCCCGGCCGCAATACGGCTGAAGATCTAAGCACACGCTGCCGATGCGGTTGTCTTATACTGCCGCGCCGCCAGCATCAGATTGAGACGAGAATGGCAAAACAACCAGCTTCCGAAATCGAAGACAAGGACGTCGGCCTCGAGGAAATCGATGATGTCGAAGACTTGGAGGATCCTGAGGAGCTCGACGAGGACCTTGAAGACCTCGATGACATCGATCTAGTCGAAGACGACGACCTCGAAGAAGAGGAGGCATTCGAGGAGGATGCCGAAGAGGTCCTTGACGAAGCTGATGACGCCGATGACGCTGACGAGGACGAGAGCGAAGAAGACGACGACCACGACGACGAGACCGCAGAAGCGCTCGAAGAGCTCGAGAACCAGGAACTGCAGCTCCTGGAGGACGAGGCGAGCGAAGCGCTCCTGGTCGACGAGGTCGAAGAGCTACGAGCCATGAGACGGGCCGAGCTGACTATGAATGTCGACGCTCAGGGTCAGAAGTCCGACGAATTCGTTTGCCAATCCTGTTTCATGGTCAAGCGGATCAGCCAACTCTCCAACAGACGCAAGATGATCTGTCAGGACTGTGTCTCCTGACCAGGTCGTCTGCATAGTCCCGACCTACAACGAACGCGAGAACCTCCGAGAGATCGCGATCGCAGTGACAAATCAGGGTTACCGCCTTCTGATAGTCGACGACAACTCGCCGGACGGCACCGGTGACATCGCAGATGATTTGGCATCAACGAACCCATTGTGCTCCGTCTTGCATCGTCCCGAAAAGGAAGGTCTCGGACCGGCCTACGCGGCCGGATTCGACGTCGCATTGTCCGATGGGGCGGAAGTGATCATCGAGATGGACGCCGACTTCTCCCACGACCCGGCAGATCTGCCGAGACTGGTCGAAGCAGTCGATCGAGGAGCCGACCTGGCCATTGGCTCGAGATACGTGCCAGGTGGCTCGACCCCGGATTGGCCTCTGCTCCGTCAGCTGATCTCCCGGGGTGGAAACTTCTATGCCCGCACGATGCTCGGCATTCCGATCAGAGATGCCACCGCAGGGTTCAGGGCATTCAGAGCTAACGCCCTCCGAGGCCTGCCCTACTCGACGTCTGAGGCTTCCGGCTACGGATTTCAAGTCGAGATGGCCTGGCGTGCCCATAGTGGCGGGCTGCAGGTGGTCGAGATCCCGATTGCTTTCCGGGATCGCACCCGGGGCAACTCCAAGATGGGACTTCCCATCGTCCTCGAGGCGATGCGCCTCGTCACTGTCTGGGGACTTGGCAGATTGTGGCGGGCGCTACCGTCCCGATCTCGATGAGGGTCGATGCCAGACAAGCCACCGAGTCCGACATCGAGGTACTCACTCATCTCTACCGCAGGCTCGAAGAGGAGATGATCGACCTGCACCCGATGTGGCCACTGGCGGATGGTCTCGATGAGCCAGTCGATGAGTCCCTGCGACGAGTGTTGGAGGAACCCGATGGGATCACACTCATAGGAACCATCGACGGGCATCCGTTCGGGTTCCTCTACGCCAGGGTTGAGCCCTTGCTGAGACTGGCCGGCGGCGAGAAGGTTGGGGCCATCCGGCTCATATTCGTGGACCATGAGGCGCGCGAAGTAGCAGTGGGAGAGGCCATGCGCGAGACGGCAATGGCAATGCTTCGTGATCGCGGGATCACCAAGTTCGATGCGCACGTCCTTCCCGGACATCGGCTCGCAAAGAACTTCTTCGAGGCCGGAGGATTCAGCGCCCGCTCGATCGTCATGCATCACGACGATGACAAGGAGTGAGCCACCCCAGGTTGGAGTAGGTGTGGCTGTCGTCGATCAGGGTCGTCTGCTCATGGTGAAGAGAGGGCGCGAGCCCGGGAAGGGACTCTGGGCGGTGCCTGGAGGAAAGGTGAGGCGCGGCGAGCCCCTCGCCGAGGCGGCGCGTCGCGAGGTGCTCGAGGAAACGGGTCTGAATGTCGAGATCGGCGAAGTGATATGGGTGGGAGAGCATCTCTCTGACGACCACCACATCGTCCTCATCGACTTTCTCGGTACTGTCATCGAAGGCAACCTCGAGGCAGCCGATGACGCAGATGACGCTAGATGGGTGGAGTTGTCGGAAGCTGAGGAGTATCCATTGACACCTACCATGTATGAGCTCGTCGAGGAGCTACGAGGATGACCACAGACGTCGTCGAGCTGTTGCAGCAGCTGATTCGCAATGCCTGCGTCAATGATGGGACGCCAGAGAGTGGACATGAACACCGCTCCGTGGCGACTTTGCAGGACTTCTTCGGGGTGGCCGGCGAGGTGTTCGAGCCCGTTCCGGGTCGGCAATCGCTCATCTACCGCATCGAGGGCTCTGACTCCGCTGCACCGTCGCTGGCCTTGGTGCCACATTTGGACGTGGTGCCGGTGCAAGAGGAGGGATGGAGCCAGGATCCGTTCGGGGCCGAGATCGTCGACGGCTTCGTGTATGGGCGAGGAGCTGTCGACATGCTCAATGTCACCGCGGCAATGGCGGTCGCGGCCAGGCCCTACATCCGGAAGGAACTGGAGCCTCGAGGAGACCTGGTCTTCGTCGGAGCAGCGGATGAGGAGGCTGGCGGCGTCCATGGAGCCCACGCGTTGGTCGATCGTCGATGGGACCTCGTCGGCGCCGAATATCTCCTCACCGAGGTCGCCTATCCACCCCTCTCCCACGTCGACCAGCCCACCGTCCCGGTGGCAGTGGGCGAGAAGGGGGCGTTCTGGTCGATCCTGAAGGCTTCAGGGACACCGGGTCACGGTTCAGCCCCGTATAGATCAGACAACGCGCTCCAGAAGATCGTGGAGGCTCTCCATGGGATTTTCGAGGCGCCGTTCCCGGTGGGGATAAGCCCGGAGTGGATCCGATTCGTAGAAGCCCTGTCACTGGACGGTGACCTCAAGGAGGCGTTGACCGATCCGGATCGAGTGGACGAGGCGATCGACATGCTCGCCGTCACGGATCCTCTCTTTGCCCGCTATGTCCACGCCGTCACTCACATGACCGTGTCGCCGAACATGCTCCGCTCCGGGGTCAAGGCGAACGTGATTGCCGACGCGGCCACGGCCAACATCGACGTCAGGGCGTTGCCCGACATGGATCGCGATTACGTCGACTCCTATCTCCGGAAGTCCATGGGTACTGCCAGGGACGAGATCGACATCACCCCGGTTTCGGACTGGGGAGCCACCATCAGTCCGACCGACAACCTGCTCTGGGAAGCGATCGCGGATGGAGTTGCCGAGATGGAGGGCCACCGCAATCTCCTGCCGACCCTCATGAACGTTGGCACCGACGCACGGTTCTTCAGAAAGAAGGGCACCATCGCACACGGTGTCGGGTTGTTCGACGATCGCATGACATTCTCAGAGATGCTGGCGCTGTTTCACGGCCATGACGAGAGGGTGTCCGTCGTCTCCGTCGAGCGCACCACAGCCCTGTACGGTCGTGTCCTCGAGAGATTCCTCACGCCAAGTTGACCTGGGTCATCTGTGATCTGGACGGGGTCCTCTATCGCGGGAGGGTTGCCCTGCCCGGATCGCCCGAAGCTCTCCAGCGGCTGGGAGCCTCAGGAGTCCGCGTTCTCTTTGCCACAAACAACTCGACACGCTCACCATCGGACGCAGCCGAGAAGATAGAGGCCGTCACCGGTGTCGAAGTGGATCCCTACGACGTACTCACTTCGGCAGAGGCTTCAGCGACCATCCTCGGCCCGGGAGACGGCCCCGTCATGGTCATCGGCGAGAGCGGAATCGTCCAAGCCGTCAAAGGAAGAGGCCTGACGATGACCACAGAACCCGACGAGGCCAGGGCCGTGGTTGTCGGGCTCTATCGGGACTTGAGTTATGACGACATCGCCAGGGCGGCCGACGCCATCCGAGCTGGAGCACGATTCATCGCCACCAACACCGATGGCACCTTTCCGACGGCCAATGGGATGAAGCCGGGGTCGGGGGCCATAGTCGCAGCGATAGCGGCGGTCGCGGGCCAAGAGCCCGAAATCTGCGGGAAGCCCCACTCGCCGATGCTCGCTCTGATCAAGAGCAGGGGAGTGACCGGTGACGTCTGGGTCATTGGTGACAGAGCGGACACGGACATTGCTCTCGCCGAGGGTGAATCGGGATGGAGGTCGATACTCGTGTTGACTGGTGTGACCCGGCCCGGAGAACCCACAGGGGACGCCGATCACGTCGTCGCGGATCTTGCGGCAGCGGTAGATGTGGTGCTCGGTGACCGCCAGCAGCGATAATCGGCGATATGGAAATCGACCAGACCGACATCGAAGCCATAGAGGCGGCGCTGGAGAAGCTCGAGCAAATCGATCCTGCAGATCTGCCCGAGCCTGCAGCGGACCTCGCCGACATCCTGGCCCGGCTGCTCGAACGATTGGAGCAGTGACGCAACCGTGAGATTCGCTCTGGAGACCCGGGCGGGCCGACCCTCGATCGACGAGTTCACCGACCTCCTCACCCAGGTCATCATCGCAAATGGCGCCGAGGTCGTCGCCGATCGTGAGACCCGGCCGGACATGGTTCTCGCAGTCGGGGGTGATGGGACCATGCTCGCCGCGGTACAGCGATCGGTTGCCTGGGATGTCCCGGTGCTCGGCTTCAACCTGGGAACTCTCGGCTTCCTCGCCGCGGCGGAGCCTTCGGAGCTCGAAGACGTAGTGAAGCGCCTGGTCGGAGATGAGTTCGATACCGAAGATCGGACCACGGTCGCAGCCTCGATCGGAGAGGCCACAGCTGTTGGCATCAACGACGTGGTTGTGGAGAAGATCGACAGCACCAGGCTGGTGAGCCTCGATGTGGACATCGACGGCGTCTCCTTTGCCACATACCGGGCGGACGGGCTCATAGTTGCCACGCCCACCGGCTCGACCGCTTACTCCTTTTCGGCCGGCGGGCCTTTGGTCGACCCGGCGGTCGATTCACTGGTCATAACACCAGTTGCCTCCCATTCACTCTTCGACAGGGCGCTGGTCATCCCGGGCGGGCGCGAGATCGTTGTGACGGTGAGTCGTGATCGGAGCGTCAAGGTCAACGTCGACAAGACAGAACTGGGCCAGTTGGGCAACGGCGAGTCGGTCACTATCCGTCGGGGAGTCGTGCCGGCACGATTCGTCCACCTCGAAGGTCCCAGCTTTGCCGGTCTGGTCAGAGAGAAGTTCGGTCTGTACTGATGCTCACTCATCTCAGGGTCTCGAATCTCGGTGTTCTGGCGGATGCCTCAATAGAGCCGGCTTCGGGGCTGACTGTCGTCACGGGCGAGACTGGAGCTGGGAAGACCCTCCTCCTTGGAGGGCTGAGGTTGCTCTTGGGGGACAAGGCGGACGCTTCCGCCGTGGGCCCGTTCGGCCCAGCCGCTCAGGCGGACGGTCTTTTCGTCTCCGGAGACGAGGAGTTGGGCGTCACACGTGTCGTCCCGGCCGATGGAAGAAGTCGGGCGCACGTGGACGGCTCCATCGTATCTGCCACGACCTTGCAGGAGCGGGCCGGTGCCCTGGTCGAGATAGTCGGCCAGCACGATCAAATCAGCCTTCGACAGACTTCGCGTGTCCTCTCGCTCATCGACTCGGCGCTCGACGACGAAGGTCGGCGCCACCTCGATCGCTACAACGCTGCTTGGAGCCGTCTCCAGGAGCTGCGAAAGCGGCAAGCGGATCTGGGGGGGAATGAGATGGCATTGCGACAGGAGCTCGACCTGGTCCGGTTCCAGGCGACCGAGATCGACGCCGCCTCCCTCCAGGCCGAGGAGGATCGGTCATTGGAGGGTGAGGCCGCCCGACATGAGAACATCTCCGAGATCACCGAGCTTCTAGCCGAAACGGCCGGCCTCGGCGAGAAGATGGGCGAGGACGCGGGAGAGCTCGTTTCCAGAGTGCGAAAGCTGGCCGGGATCGACACGGAGCAACGTCATCTCGCCGAGCAGGCGGAGGGTCTTGCCGCAAACCTCTACGAGCTCGTCACCGAGGTCAGGAGGTCGGCAGACCATGTCGAAGTCGATCCCGAACGTGCGGAGATCGTCGAGCAGAGACTCAACCTCATCGGGGCACTGAAGCGGAAGTACGGGCCCGCGCTTGCCGACGTGATCTCCTTCGGCGAGAGGGCGCAGAAGCGCCTCGCGGAGCTCGAGGAGACCCTGAGAGCCGCCGGACACATCGAGTCGGATCTTCAGGAAGCCCAGGAGGGGCTCGAGCAGGCAGGCGACGCGCTCACCACTTCGAGACGAGACGCCGCCGGCAGGATCGTTGTGGAAGGGGAGCGTCACCTAGCCCATCTCGGCCTCGAAAAGGCGAGTTTGATCGTCGACGTCCAGCCTCTGGCCGAGCCAGGGGCGCGTGGTGTCGACCAGGTACAGATTCTGTTCAGCTCCGACAGGCATCTCGAGCCGGGGCCGATATCCAGCGTTGCCTCCGGAGGTGAGCTCTCCAGGCTGGTGCTCGCGGTTCGCCTCGCCACCCGCTCACCCGCCACCGAGACCCTCGTGTTCGACGAGGTCGACGCCGGGGTGGGAGGGGCGACGGCTTTGGCGATGGGTCGGAAATTGGCAGCCTTGGCCGAGACCTCACAGGTGCTCTGTGTCACCCATCTACCTCAGGTCGCAGCCTTTGCCGAAATTCACTATGTGGTGACGAGGGATGGGGACCAGGCAAGGGCGCGACGCGTCACCGGTGAGGATCGCCTTCAAGAGATCTCAAGGATGCTGGCCGGCCTTCCCGAGAGCCAGGCCGGACAGGAGGCGGCCGCCGAGCTTCTGGCCGCTGCAGGAACCGGCTGAATGGATATCTTCAAAGTGCACCGAACCGGGGCGGCAACGCGATTGAGTGGAAGCAACTCCATCGGGTGCTACTGTGACATCCCGTCATGAACGGGTCCCTGCTCTCTCCAGATTCCCTCCCTGAGAGAACCACGCCCGACCGCAACGAGACCAAATACGTCTTCGTCACCGGTGGCGTCGTGTCGAGTCTGGGGAAAGGCATTGCTGCGGCATCTCTGGGTCGTCTGCTCAAGGCGAGGGGCCTGAAGGTCGTCAACCAGAAGCTCGACCCTTACATCAACGTGGATCCGGGGACGATGAACCCCTTTCAGCACGGCGAGGTGTTCGTCACCGACGACGGCGGGGAGACCGACCTCGATCTGGGTCACTACGAGAGATTCACAGGAGAGAACCTGAAGAGGACATCGAATGTGACGGCCGGTTCGGTCTACCTCTCGGTGATCCAGAAGGAACGGAGGGGTGACTACCTGGGCGACACCGTCCAGGTGATTCCTCACATAACAAACGAGATCAAGGATCGGATTCGACGTGTAGCCGATGGAGACGTCGACGTCGTCATCACCGAGGTCGGGGGCACGGTCGGCGACATCGAGAGCCTGCCCTTCCTGGAAGCCATCCGTCAGTACGGCAACGATGTCGGGCGCCGCAATGTCCTTTTCCTCCACGTGACTCTCGTCCCATACATCGCTACGTCCGAAGAGTTGAAGACCAAGCCGACCCAGCACTCGGTTGCCGAGTTGCGCAGCAAAGGCATCCACCCCGATGTCATCGTCGTCAGGTCCGATCGTGAGATCGATGAGTCGGCTCGCAAGAAGATCAGCCTGTTCTGTGACGTTGAGGAGAGGGCGGTCATAGCCGCACCGGACGCACGGGACATCTACGAAGTTCCCCTGATACTCCATGAAGGCGGGCTGGATGACGTCGTATGTGATCGTCTCAACCTCATAACCGGCCCACCCAGCCTCGATTCCTGGCGGGCGATGGTCGACAAAGCGCTCTCGGCCAGCGAGAAGGTCACCGTCGGCATAGTCGGCAAATACGTCGATCTGCCTGACGCCTACCTTTCGGTGGCCGAAGCGCTCCGGCATGGGGCAGCCTCCGAGGGTCTCGAGCTGGACCTCCAATGGATACCGAGTGACGAGCTGACGGGTCTTCTCGCAGAGTCATATCTCGACGAGCTCGATGGGATAGTGATCCCGGGCGGCTTTGGCTATAGGGGGGTGGAGGGCAAGATCCAGGCCATCACATACGCCAGGGAGAACGGCGTTCCTTTCTTGGGCCTCTGCCTGGGGCTGCAATGCGCCGTGATCGAGATTGCCCGGTCGGTCCTGGGGCATCCCGAAGCGAACAGCACCGAGTTCGATCCGTCGACTCCGCATCCGGTAATCGACCTGATGTCATCTCAGGAGGACGTCGAGGATATGGGTGGAACCATGCGCCTGGGTCTGTATGCGGCGAAGCTCGCCGAAGGCTCCAGGGTTCGCGCCCTATACGGTGAGGAGCTGGTCTACGAGCGCCATCGGCACCGTTGGGAGGTCAACAACAGATATCGCAGAGACCTGGAGGCCGCCGGCATGCGTCTCTCCGGGCTGTCCCCCGACGACAACCTGGTCGAATACGTCGAACTGGTCGATCATCCGTTCTTCGTTGCCACCCAGGCACATCCCGAGTTCCGATCACGACCCGACCGCCCGCATCCGTTGTTTGCCGGTCTCATCGCTGCGGCAGCCGCCCGACGGGGAGGTGTTGTGGACCTCAGCATCGAGGAGGACGCCGAGGAGGGAGTGACAACGAAGTGATCGTCGGTGTTCCCAAGGAGACGAAAACCGCCGAGCACCGGGTAGCAATCACACCCATCGGAGTCCGGGAGCTCACCGAGCGCGGCCACGAGGTCCTCATCGAGAAGAGCGCGGGCGAAGGCTCGACCATCCACGACGAGGAGTACGAGGCCCAAGGGGCCAAGATCGTCCCGACCGCGGGAGACGTCTTCGACGGGGCAGAGATGATCTTGAAGGTCAAAGAGCCTCAGCCGTCGGAAGTCGAGCTGTTCACCGAGAACCAAATCCTGTTCACGTATCTCCATCTCGCGGCATACCCAAGGCTCGCCGAGGGTCTGCGCAGGAAGGGGATCGTCGCAATCGCGTACGAGACCGTTCAGACGAGTGCGGGAGCTCTTCCACTTCTCGCTCCAATGTCGGAGATTGCCGGAAGAATGGCGACCCAGGTGGGCGCCTACTTCCTGGAAAAGACCCAGGGTGGCAGGGGCATCCTCCTCGGTGGAGTGGCGGGTGTCAGCCCCGGAAAGGTCGTGATCATCGGAGCGGGCATGGCGGGGTCCAATGCAGCCGTAATAGCCATGGGCATGCAGGGCGACGTCGTCGTCCTCGACACCGACGCCGAGAAGCTACGACGAATCGACTCGCTGTATCAGGGAAGGGTCGTCACCCTCCACTCCAACAAGCTGACCCTCGAGGAGCAGGTCCTCGGTGCGGATCTCGTCATCGGAACGGTTCTCGTCCCTGGGGCTTCCGCACCGAAGCTGGTCACCGAGGACATGGTTCGATCGATGAAGCGGGGAGCGGTTCTCGTCGATGTGGCCATCGACCAGGGCGGCTGTTTCGAGACATCGAGAGAGACCACACACACCGACCCGGTCTACGAAGTACACGAGATCCTCCACTACGCCGTGGGCAACATCCCGGGTGCGGTGCCGCATACCTCCACATATGCGCTGACCAACGCAACTCTGCGATATGCAGTGACGCTGGCTGACGAGGGGGTCGGCGAGGCGGTGAGAGCCCACCCGGAGCTCAAGGCTGGTGTCAACATAGTTGGTGAGTCTGTCTGTCATCCGGCCGTTGCGACGAGTCTCGGAGCGGATCACGTCGATCCCCTGACCGTGCTGGGGGCGTGACTCCGACGGACCTACCGATCGACCAGGCGATCGAGGAATATCTGATTGCCTTGAGAGTCGAACGCGGGCTCTCTCGAAACACGATCGAGGCCTACCAGCGGGACCTTGGCCAGTACGAGGGATTTCTGGCCGGGAGAGACCCTAGCGACGAGCTTGTAGCCGGTTTCGTGTCGTCGCTGCGCAGGGAGGGCATGGCCGGCACGACGATCAATCGCAAAGTGGCGGCCATCCGGGGCCTGCACAGGTTCCTGGTGACTGAAGATCTCTCCAAGGACGACCCAACCGCCCTCATCGACAGTCCGAAGCGACCCGATCCCTTCCCCAAGGCCCTGACGGTCGAGGAGACGATCGCCCTCATGGAGTCAACGGGATCGGGGAGCGCTGCCGACCGGAGAGACCGCGCCCTGCTGGAGTTTCTCTACGCCACCGGGGCGAGAGTCTCCGAAGCGGTCGGGCTCGACATGGGGAACCTCGATCTGACCGACAAGATCGTCCTTGTCACTGGCAAGGGGGAGAAGCAGCGTCTGGTGCCCCTCGGGCGAAAGGCCGTCGAAGCCATGAGTGACTGGCTCCCCGACCGGCTTTCACTGCTCAAGCGAAACGAGCCAGGTGACCCGGTGTTCCTGAACATGCGGGGAAGGAGGCTGAGCCGGCAGGGAATGTTCAACATCGTCAAGAAACGTGCCGATGATGCGGGAATAGACCAGGACAAAGTCTCGCCTCACGTGTTGCGCCATTCGGCGGCAACTCACATGGTTGAGGCGGGTGCTGACCTGAGAACTGTCCAGGAAATGCTTGGGCACGCTACGATCTCTACTACCCAGGTCTACACGAAGGTGAGCTCGGCTCACCTGATGGAGATCTACGTCCAAGCACACCCGAGGAGCCGATGATGGCGCTCGACATCGAAAACGCAGAGAAGACTCTCCGCAAGGAGAGAGAACAACTGGTCCACCAGCTCGAGGAGCTCGGTGCCGCCGAATCCGGAGACCTCCGGTCGGACATCGATTTCGGCGGCAGCTTCGCCGACGCAGCCGCCGTCACGGCCGAGCGCACGGAGGTGCTGGGGCTCGTCGAGTCCCTCAAGGGCCAACTCGACGACGTCGATGCCGCTCTGGCGCACATCCAAGCGGGCACCTACGGGACCTGCGACAACTGTGGCAACGAGATCGGAGCCGATCGTCTCGAGTTCCGACCGGCGTCGGTGCTCTGCGTCAACTGCAAAAACGCCTCGCGTAGCTGACGACATGCCCGGATCGCTGGGCCATCTGACGAATCGGTTCTTCGACGTGCTCCTGGCCAAGCGGCTCACAACCGCTGAGCGCGCAACCTTGGAGACGTGGCTCACGGAGGATCTCGCGGGAATATTCTTTGCCCAGCCCGACTATGACCAGCGGCACGGGTACGAGGCAGGTGTCACGGTCCTCGGTGCCGGCCTGGGGGAGGATGCAGTAGTCGCCGCGGTGATGCACGACACGGGGAAACGACACTCCGGTCTGGGCATCGCGGGACGGGTCGTCGCATCCCTGCTGATCAAGCTCGACTTGGGCCTGACACGGCGTATGAAGCTGTATCGGGACCACGGGATCACCGCGGCCGCCGAATTGGCCGGTTATGGCGCTCCTTCCCTGGCGATCGACTATGCCCTTCATCACCACGGCAGCAGACCTCCGACCATCAGCGCCGAGACCTGGGCGATTCTCACCGAAGCCGACAGGGCAAACGCCGGGTACCTGAAGAAGCCGGGAATATCCTCGTGAGACAGATGAGCTTCCATGTCAAGACCACGGTCTTCGAAGGGCCCCTCGACCTCCTGCTGCAGCTGATCACCAAGCATCAGCTAGAGGTCACCGCAGTTGGGTTGGCTGGTGTGGTGGGTGAGTACCTTTCGTTCCTGGAAGAGATGAAGGAACTCGACATTGAGGTCACTTCGGAGTTCTTGATGATCGCCGCGACTCTGGTCCAGTTGAAGGCGCGTTCGCTGCTTCCGACATCTGGGGAGCTCGACCTAGACGACGAGCTGGCCCTCATCGAAGAGCGTGACCGATTGCTCTCGCGGCTCTTGGCGAGCGTCACCTTCAAAGACGTCGCCGCCGTTCTCCTCAGGCGGCTCCAGGAGTCCAACAGGTTCGTTCCCCGTGTATCCGGGTTGGACCAGAAGATCCAGGCACCGGCTCCGAGCGTCCCCTTGCCTGTCGATCGCGAGGGTCTGGCGCTCATTGCTGCCAAGGTCTTCGCCCGCGCAACCGCTGAGCCTGATCTCGATCACCTCGATCTGGAGCTTCCGAGTGTGGAGAAGGCGATAATCGACCTTCGTCGTCGCGTCAGCGAGCTCACAATGGCGAGCTTCGAGGAACTGACCGAGCACTGCAGCAGGCCCACGGAGGTGGCGGCCTACTTCCTGGCCCTCCTCGAGATGGCCCGGTGGGGCCTGATCGAGGTCACGCAGGAGGACTGGTTGGCTGCCATCAAGGTCAAACACCGCGACGGAGGCGAGTTGGATCTCACCTCGGAATGGGCCTCGTGAGCCCTCTCACCGCTCTCGAGGCGATTCTCTTCGTAACCGAGGCCCCAGTCCCGACTTCCGAGTTGGCCGAGGTGCTGGAGGTGTCGAAGGGTGATGTCGAGAAACTGCTCGCAACCCTCGAGAGGGACCTGGCTCACCGAGAAGCCGGACTGGTGCTGCGCGAGGTCGCCGGAGGCTGGCGTCTATACAGCCACCCGGACGCCTACCCGTATCTGGAGCGATTCTCGTCCTCGGCAACGTCCCGAAAGCTGTCCGGAGCAGCTCTAGAGACCCTTGCTGTGATTGCGTATCGCCAGCCTGTTGCGCGGAGCCAAATCAATGAGATAAGAGGCGTCGACTCCGACTCCGCGGTCAGAACCCTGGAGAGGCTTGGCTTCGTCGAAGAGAAGGGACGTCTCGATCTGCCAGGAAACCCCGCCGTCTACGGCACCACCGAGAGGTTCCTCGAGAAGCTCGGCATGGGATCGCTCGACGACCTCCCGCCTCTGGCCGACCACGTACCCCCGGCAGGCTTCGTCGACTCGCTGGAGGAGACGCTCCGTCCAGGCGGGATCTGACGCGTGGCGGAGCGGGTCCGCATCCAGAAGGCCGTAGCGAATGCCGGCCTGATGTCACGGAGGGCGGCCGAAGATGCAATCGCTGAGGGGCGAATCCAGGTCGACGGCACGACGGCCCGGCTCGGGGATCGGGTTGACCTGACAGCGCAGACGCTCACCCTCGACGGGGTGCCGATTTCTGTAGACCCCGACTTGGAGACTTTTCTCCTATACAAGCCTCATGGTGTGATCAGCACGGCCAGTGATCCCCATGGCCGGCCGACCGTCGTCGAACTCATCGACAGCGCGAAGCGCTTGTATCCGGTCGGGCGTCTGGATGCCGACTCCGAGGGTCTGATCCTGGTCTCGAACGACGGTGAGCTCACCAATCGGGTGACCCATCCGAGCTATGGGATCACCAAGACGTATCTCGCACTCGTCGACGGTGTCCCCTCCGCCAAGAGCCTGCGCGGCCTAGTCGCCGGTGTGGACCTGGAGGACGGCCTTGCTCGCGCCTCGAGCGCCCGACTAGTCGACGAGTCGCGCCGGGACCGGTCTCTGGTCGAGATCGTCATGCTCGAGGGTCGTAATCGCGAAGTCCGCCGGATGTTCGACGCTATAGGTCATCCGGTGCAGCAACTCGTACGGACCGCCATCGGCTCGATCAGAGACCCCGATCTGAAGCCCGGGGAATCGAAACGTCTGAGCGCTCAAGACATCAAGACGCTCCTCGAGTCAGGTGTCCCCGATGGATGAGGTTGTCCGAGTCGCTCCGGTCGACGGGCCCATTGATGCGACCATTCGGCTTCCTGGGTCAAAATCCATGACTATCAGAGCCGTAGCCGCGGCTGCCCTTGCCAAGGGTCGAAGCCACATCTACGGCGGCCTTGTCGCGGACGACTCCGCCGCGATGATCGGAGTGGTCCGGGATCTCGGTGTCGGTGCGGAGGATGGATCCGAGCCTTGGGCCGTGGATGGCCGCGGCGGATACCTCCATGCCCATTCAGGGGTGGTGAACGCCAATGAGTCGGGCCTGACAGCAAGAATTGCGCTGGCACTCGCCGCCTTCACCGAGACCTCAACAACTGTCACCGGACGTGGGCGGCTCCTCGAGCGGCCCATCGACGCCCTCGTCGAAGTGCTCCAGGGCCAAGGCGTGACGGTGCAGACATCCAATGGGTTTCTCCCCGCCACTGTGAGCGGTCAGGGTGGTTTGTGGGGTGGTGACATCACGGTCGACTGCTCGAAGAGCAGCCAATTCGCCACCGCGGTGCTACTGGTCTCTCCGCTGATGACGGAGCCCGCCAGGGTGCGGCTGACCGGCCTGGCCGGCTCGTCCGGCTATCTCGATTCGACTGTTGCCGTCATGGAGGCTTTCGGTGCGACGGTGCAGAGGACGATCACGGGCTTCGAGACGACCCCCACCGGGTATTCGCCGGCCGACTACCTGATCGAGGCCGACGCTTCGGCTGCGGTGTATCCGATGGCCGCCGCCGCCATCACCGGCGGGCATGTGCGAATACCAGGGTTGCATCGTGGCTCCACCCAACCCGACATCGCCATCGCCCGGCATCTGGAAGAGATGGGATGTGTCGTCACCGACAGCGTCGAGGGGCTCAGCGTGTCCGGACCGCAGCAACTCCAGCCGATCGATGCAGACCTCTCCGACGCGCCGGACGGAGCGCTCGGTTTGGCGGTCGTCTGCGCATTTGCCAGCGGACGGAGCAAGTTGTCTGGCTTGCACTCCCTCAAGTACAAGGAGTCGGACCGGCTCGATGCCATCTCACGGGGACTGATTCGCATTGGAGTCGATTCGGATGTCGACCAGCAGAGCCTCATCATCAACCCATCCCCCCTTCACTCTGGTGTCATAGACCCACACGGAGACCACCGAATCGCCATGTCCTTGGCTGTCGCCGGTCTTCGAGTCCCGGGCATCGAGGTGGAGAATCCCGGCGTGGTCAACAAGACGTGGCCCGGTTTCTGGGAGATGCTCGCCGGGCTCTAGACAAAGTGGCTTGGAAACCGGTCATCCTGTGGTTTTCCGGAGTAGCGTGACTCCGCGGAGAGGTCACCGGCTTCGATTCGCCCCCATGTCCGAAGCACCCCCAAGTAGGACAACCCCCTTCGGGGCCGGTCCCTCTCCTCCGCAGGTGCCCACATCCATGAGCAGTCCACCTGCCGTCACTTCCTCGTGACGCTTCCCGACCTCTAACCTCGCCCCCGTGCGAGATGTGATCGTGACCATGGACGGGCCGAGTGGCACGGGTAAGAGCACCGTCTCCCGCGAGGTGGCGAAGCGGACACACCTCCCTCACCTCGATACCGGCGCCTACTACCGGGCGGCGACACTCGCTGCGATTCGGGCGGGTGTCGACCTCGAGTCCGAAGACGAGGTGACGCGAGCGGTCGGGGTGGCCGACATCAACGAAGAGCACGACGGGGTATTCCTCGATGGCGAGAACGTCTCCTCCGAGATCCGGGGCGGTGCGGTGACTACCCACGTCTCGAGGGTGTCTGCATACCCCCAGGTCAGAGAGATCTTGGTGGACATGCAACGGGAATGGGTCAAAAGCCACGGTGGGAGCGCCGTTGTGGAAGGCCGGGACATCGGCTCCGTCGTATTCCCCGAGGCCGAAGTCAAGATCTACCTGGACGCCGATCCGAGCGTGAGGGCCAGGAGGAGGGCATTGCAGTTCGGAGACGACCCGGATGACGTGGTTGCCGATTTGGAGCGACGAGACACATTCGACTCCACTCGCGCGGTCTCCCCGTTGTCGATTCCGGAGGGGGCGGTGATCATCGACACCTCGGCGCTCACCTTCAACCAGGTCGTTGAACGCGTCCTCGACCTCATCGCCGCGCATTCTTGATTGCCCGGGTGGCCCCTACCATTGCATCATGAGCGTTCAGAGGGTCCTCGTCGCCGAGCCGAGAGGCTTTTGTGCCGGGGTGGAGATGGCCATCAAGGCCCTGACATGGATGACCCGGATCTTCGAAGGTCCGGTCTACTGCTATCACGAGATCGTTCACAACGAGTGGGTAGTGAAAGCCTTCGAGCGGGTAGGTGTCGTGTTCGTGAACGACATCTCCGAGGTTCCCGAGGGCGCCCCGATAATGCTCTCTGCCCATGGCTCCGCTCCGGAGGTGGTTGCGGCGGCCCAAGATCGCGCCGCAGTCGTCATCGATGCTGTCTGCCCTCTGGTGACGAAGGTGCACCACGAGGTGAAGATGATGTCTCGAAAGGGCTACCAGATCCTCTACGTCGGCCATGAGGGCCATGATGAGGCAGTGGGGACCATCGCAGAGGCTCCCGACGCAATAACGCTGATCGAGCCGGAGGACGGCTTGGGAGTTTTCGCCGCACGCGATCCTGAAAAGGTCGCCCTTGTCGCTCAGACAACCCTCGGGCTTCATGAGTGGCAAGGCGTGATGGACGATGCCTCAGGCCGATATCCCGATCTCAAGACAGCCCGCAAGTCCGACCTCTGCTACGCGACAACCAATCGACAGGAGGCGGTGGGCCAGCTGAGCGACGAATGTGACCTGATACTCGTTGTCGGTTCGCACAATTCATCCAACACCCAGGCTCTGGTTCGGGTGGCGAATGAGAACGGCGTTGCCGCTCACCGGATCGACTCGGCGACGGATATCCGCCGGGAGTGGCTCGAAGGCGTTGAGACCGTGGGACTCACGGCTGGTGCTTCGGCCCCGGATCATCTGGTACAAGAGGTCATCGACGAGCTGGCACCCATGCAAGGGTTCGAGCTATGGAGCGCGACCGAGGAGGCGGAGTATTTCCCGCTCCCACCACAATTACGAGCTTTCGTGACGACACTTCAGCAGTTGGTCGAAGCGGGCGTCACCGCATCCAAACCCGGTGGCGAATCGTGGCTCGAGAGAGACCGAGAGTGGACAGCCACCGAGGCGCTCGACCTCATCAGCACCTAGCCCCGAGACCGGGCGCGCCGAATATGCAGAGTCGATGAGCTCCGTCCCCGTCGTCGCTGTCGTGGGTCGGCCAAACGTGGGCAAGTCGACACTGGTGAACCGGATACTCGGTCGACGCTCGGCAGTGGTGGAAGAGCTCTCGGGCGTGACCCGAGACCGACGGGAGTTCGATGCGGACTGGGTGGGACGCGAGTTCATCCTCGTCGACACCGGCGGGTGGGAAGTCAGCCCCGACGGCGACATCAGTGTTGCGATCAAGGAACAGGCCGAAGGAGCGGTCTCCGGCGCCGACGTAGTCATCCTGGTGGTCGATGGGACAACCGACATCACCGATGACGACGCTGGGGTGATCTCGATTCTGAGATCGGCAGAGGTCCCGGTGATAGTGGCAGCAAACAAGCTCGACACCTCGGAGTCCGAGTGGAATCTGGACAGGTTCTGGAAGCTGGGGCTGGGGGAGCCCCGTCCCGTGAGCGCCTATCACGGCCGGGGTGTCGGCGACCTGCTCGACGAGGTCGTATCGGTGCTGCCTGAGACACTGGAAGAGCCCATTTCGCCTGAAGCGCGCCGGGTGGCCATCGTGGGGAGGCCGAATGTGGGGAAGTCGACTCTGCTCAACCGCCTCCTCGGGGAGCAGCGGGTGATCGTCTCGGACAAACCGGGGACGACGCGGGACCCCATCGACGTCGATGTCGAGATCGGCGATGAGACCTATCGCCTGGTCGACACCGCAGGGATTCGCCGTAAGCGACAGATCGCCGAGGACGCCGACTTCTATGCCGTCCTCAGGGCAAAGGAGGCGCTCGAAACGGCCGATGTCGCCCTTCTCGTGATCGACTCCAAGGACGGAGTGACACACCAGGATCAGCGGATCGCCTCGGAGGCGGTCGAAGCCGGCGCCGGTCTGATCATTCTCATGAACAAGTGGGACGCTCTCGACGAGTATCAGAGAGAGCTGACGGAGCGCTCTTTGCCGGATCGTTTCGGCTTCGTGTCCTGGGCACCCGCTCTGCGAGTCTCGGCCCTGACAGGAGCGAGGATCGGTCGCTTGGCGTCGGCGATGGAAGCCGTCTTCGAGGCACGTGAGACCAGGGTGTCGACTGGACAGTTGAACCGCAGCGTCAGAGCGTGGACGGCGGCGCATCCACCCCCGGTGCGCAAGGGCCGAAGACCTCGTATCCACTATGTCGTTCAGGCCGGTGTTTCGCCACCAACGTTCGTTGTTTTCATATCCGGTGGTGACCTGGGCCCCGACTACCTTCGATTTCTGGAGAACCGCTTGCGCGAGATCCACGACTTCACTGGTAACCCAATCCATTTCGTGACGCGGAGAAGAGCGGACCGGAGATGAGCGACTCAGGCCGTCCTGAAGACGACTTTCGCACCCCATTCAGCTTCAAGTTGATGGTGGTGCTGGCCGCCCTATACCTCGGGTGGCGCCTGGTTCAGGGCGTGGTATGGGTGATAGACCGAATCGGTTGATCCATTACGGTCTCTCCAAGAACAGAAGGAGACGGAATGGAACACACGCCCGCCGAGTCACTCTCGTGGAAGGAGGCACCACGGGAACACTTCACCGGGAAGGCTTGGTTCGGACCGCTTTCACAAGCAGAAGACCGGCCCCTGAATGCCCTAGGCGTCCTGTTCGAGCCCGAGGCGCGCACAGATTGGCACACCCACCCCGAAGGCCAGGTCCTCTATGTGGTCTCGGGAGCGGGCCGAGTGCAGACCGCCGCAGGCGAGACCGTCGAGGTGGGCCCTGGTGACGTTGTTCACACCCCACCTGGTGAAGAACACTGGCATGGCGCAGCTCCCAACTCGTACATGATGCATCTTTCCCTGACGACGGGTGGGGCGACCGAGTGGAAGCCGAGGAAGGTCTCGGACGAGGACTACCAACGTCAGCCCGAGTGATGCCGGCAGCCTGGAATTGAGAACCTGGTTCACTCGCCTTGCGGTCTTCGTGGTAGTCCTGCTGGTGCTCGACAGGTTTTTCACCTGGAACATCTCGATCATGGGCAGTCTCGGCTTGACGTTGGTGGTCTATCTCATCATGCAGGCACTCGAGAAGGGCGACCGCCCGGCTCGATAGCTATGAGCTCGAGGTGGGCTCCAGATCTACTCGCTCAATCGAGACCCGGGTCACTCGACGTCGGCGCACGGAATCTGCCGTGAGCCGGTAGCCATCGACTTCGACGGCGTCGCCCGGTGATAAGAGCTGGCCCGCTACCCCGATCATCAAGCCGGCAACGGTGTTCCAGTCACCGCTGGGGAGATCGATGCCGATCTCTTCGAGATCCTCCACCGGAAGCGACCCGGGCGCCCTCCATTTGCCGTCTGCCACTCGTTCCAATTGCTCTGGCTCTTCTACGTCGGAGATGGTGCCCAGGAGCTCTTCGGCCACGTCCTCGACCGTGACCAGTCCGGCCGTGACGCCATACTCGTCGACCACGATCGCGAGGTGATTGTTCTGCTCCTGCATCTCGGCGAGCAGACTCGTGATGCTCTTCGACTCCGGGACTATCAGAGGGGGAGTGGCGATGGACCGGAGATCGGTTTCGCCACGGTCACGCGCCTCGGTGAGGTCGCGAAGACGCGCGACCCCGGTGATGTGCTCGAGGGACTCCTCGAAGATCGGGATCCTCCGGTGACCGGACGCAAGCGCTACCTCGAGAACATGGTCGACCTCGTCGGACACCTCGACGGCAACGATGTCGGGGCGGGGAACCATGATGTCGTCGGCACGACGATCCCCGAAGCGAAATGCTCGCTCGATGAGGGTCAGGTCGGCTTCGGTTATCTCCCCCTCATGGGCGGCTCGATACGCCAACAGACGCAGTTCCTCTTCGGTCACAGTCGGTGCGGTGGTGATTCCTTTTCCCGGCATCTGGACGTCGGCGATCCAGATAAGAAGCGAGACAAGTGGTCGAAGCACTCTCTCGAGGAATGCGATGGGTCCGGCGACTCTCAATGCGGTTGACTCGACATGACGCACCGCGTATGTCTTCGGAATCGCCTCCCCGTAGACGAACAGCACGATGGTGAGAATGACCGAAGCGAGTGTGACCCCCAGGTTTCCGAACCATCTTTGTGCCAGCACCCCGGTGACCGTCGCCGCACCGATCTGGGCGAGTAGCGCCAAGAACAGAATCAGATTGAGCACACCGGGAAGACGGTCGATCAGGCTCACCAGCCGGCTCACCGACTTGCCCCCATCTGCGGCAAGCGCCCGGACTCTGTATTCGCTTATTCGCAGCAGGGACGCTTCGGCCAGCGCCAGGAAGACGGCGACCAGAAGCGCGACTCCCAGCAAGATCAGCAGTGGGACATCAGCTCCGCTCATGTCGCGACGGGGTTGGTCATACGGTGACCAAAGTACCGCAATCCTGTCGGTGGTTCACCGACCCCAACCGGGCTCGCTACCAGCCGGGATCTCCCTTACATGCGAGCAGACGGGCGCTGGCTACCAGCCCGTCGGTTGGACCGGAGGGTTCCAGGAGCTCGGAGTATTCGACGATCCGCAGGTCTGAGAAGGCGTCGAGGAGCTCTCCCGGGAAGAGGCGATAGTCGCCTGAGGGCCCGATGACCGCGCGGTAAGTGTGCAGGTGTTGCTCCATGAGAAGCCACCCATTGGCGGTCAGCCCTCCCACGAGGTGGGGCCACATCGCCCTGTCCACATATCGGATCATCGTTATCAGGTCGTACCGATCCGTGGATACGTCGAACTCGGCGACATCGCCGACTACCCAATCGACCTCGAGCTCGCGAGAAGCGGCTTCCTTTCTCGCCATGCCAATGGCAACCGATGAGATGTCGACGCCCGTGACCTCGAATCCTGCCTCCGCCAGGCGAAGGGCATTCCGGCCGGCGCCACAGGCAAGCACAAGGGCACGTCCTGTGCCTATGTAGTCAATCGCTCGATCCACGATGGGAGACGACTCGACTCTCGGCTGGTAGTCGCCGCTGGCATACCGTTGGTCCCAACGCGCCTGCTCTTCGGCTGTCACGCGGGGCAGTGTATGCGCCTGATCCGCACCTACGACGACGCGCTAGTCACTTCGTGCGCGAGTCGTTTGGTCCCCAAGGACTCCCTGACCTGGGTCGATATCCGCTACATGACATCGAGGATCACCAGGGCCAACAAATGTGCCATCTGCGATGAGAAGGCCGAGTATCTGACACCGTTTGGAATGCTCTGCCCGGCTCACAGCAATCAGATGGTCAACGGTGACACGAGTTGGATTCCGATCCCCCTGCATTCCGGCAGCCACGTCACGATGGGACTCCGGAGACGCATCAGACCCTGAGTCGTCGCTGCGTGGGCCGCCCGAGTGCACTCGAGGGTGGTTCGGTCGGGCTGAGAGGATTTGAACCTCCGACCTCGTGACCCCCAGTCACGCGCGCTAACCAAGCTGCGCCACAGCCCGAGATTGGTCAATCGTAGCCCCTGCTAACCGCCAAACCCCAAGGCTCGTAGGCTCCTAGGGATGTTCACATCCAACCGGCTCGAGCCATTTGGAGTCACCATCTTCACCGAGATGTCGGATCTGGCTCGACGGCATGGGGCGATAAACCTCGGTCAAGGGTTTCCGGACTGGGACGGAGCCGACTTCGTCAAGGAAGCAGCGGTCAACGCCACGTTGGCAGGCGGCCACGACCAGTACCCCCCGAGTCCGGGGATCCCGGAGCTCCGGCAGGCGATCGCGGAGAGATATGGACCTCTGCTGGGACGAGAGCTCGAGCCGACTACCGAGGTCACGGTGACGTCCGGTTGCACCGAGGCGCTGGCAGCCAGCGCACTCGGGTTGGTCAATCCTGGCGACGAAGTCGTTCTCATCGAGCCTTACTACGACGCATACCCCGCCGATGTGGCACTGGCTGGGGGAGTAGCGCGCCACGTCACACTCCGCCCGCCCGAGTTCAGTCTCCCGATCGATGAGCTGGCGGAAGTGATTCACCCCGGAACGCGAGCCCTTTTGTTCAACAACCCTCACAATCCCACGGGGCGCGTCTTCAGTCGAGATGAGCTGCGAGCAATCGCCGACCTGTGCATTCGCAACGACGTGATCGTGATCTCGGACGAGGTGTACGAGGAGATGGTCTACGACGATGCCGAACATCTCCGTCTGGCAACGATAGACGGGATGTGGGAACGAACGCTCACGCTGTCTTCCCTGGGCAAGACGTTCTCTCTGACCGGCTGGAAGCTGGGATGGGCCATTGGGCCCGAGCACTTGACGCGAGCCCTCAGGTCGGCGCATCAGTTCCTCACATTCACCACGCCGACACCTGTGCAACATGGAGCCGTCGCGGCGCTGGGGGCGCCCACATCGTTCTACGAGCAGATGAGACTGGGGTACGAGTCGAAAAGGGATCTCCTCGCCAACGGTCTCAGAGACCTCGGGTTCGATGTGCACCTTCCCTCGGGCACCTATTTCATGATGACCGATCATCCCGGTGAGGGCGACGACAGGCAGTTCTGCTTCGATCTGATCGAGAGCGCCGGTGTCGTGGCCATCCCGCCGAGCGTCTTCTACTCGGATCCGAAGCGCGGTGCGAGCATGGTTCGATTTGCGTTCTGCAAAGGCGAGGCAACCCTGCATGAGGCTCTGAACCGCCTCGCTGCTGTCCTTTGACGCATCGGAGATCTACTTAAAGCCCGCAACGACCCCTGCCGATCTAACGGCTGGGAGGTCAGCGCACCTTGCGGGAAATCTCATTACGCACAATTGGAGCCAGCCTCGTACTACTGGGCCTGGCCTTCGCCGCTCTCGTTCAGATGACGCCGGGGGGCGACCGCAACGCGGTGGCGCTGATCCCCGAGGAAACGGTGAACAGCTCACTACCAACCGTCTCGGAAAGCGTGGCCGCTGACGGAGAGGCCAGCACGACACCGACCACCCCGTTCAACTACCGCGTGGGCGTGCTCGCAGGGATTTCGACCAATAACTTCTGGGCCTTCTACGGTCAACAGCCCTCGGTGTGGAATTCCTACATCCTCGGGCCCACCAAACCCGCATTGTTCCGGGTGACGAGTTCTGCACTCGAGCCGGAAGTCGCCAAATGGCTCCCCGGGCTGTCGTATGAGGGAGACTCCTGGTTCGTCGAGGTCGTGCTGAGGGAGGACATGTATTGGTCTGACGGGACGCCGATAACCGCCGACGATTACGTCTTCACTTTCGAAACGGTTCGCTCGCTCGAGCTGGGGGCAAGCTGGGCTGCAGCTTTCCCCGGCTCGATTGCCGGGGTCAAGGCCCTGGCTCCTCACCGGCTCAGAATCGAGTTCACGGACAAACCTGCTTTCGCAGCCTGGCCCAACGCGGCCGGCACCGCACCAATCATGCCCAAGCATGTTTGGGAAGGGATCGTCCCCGGGCTCACGGCAGCGGACCTCTACGCGGACTCGAGCGCCGCAGATGTCGCTGGAGGACCTCTCGTGCTCAGCGAGGTAGCCGACGGCCACATCACGAGCGTCGCCAACCCCGGCTACCCACTCCAAAATGGCCCAGACACGGTCGTCTACACGGTCTATCCAGACGAACAAACACTCGTGGATGCTCTGATAGCTGATGAGATCGATGCAATTCTCACCCCCAAGGGCCTGTCGGAGGGGAGCTCGTCGCGAGTCCAGGGCGATGACACGATTCGCCTCCTGACCAGCCCCGCCAACGGAATTCGCTATCTCGGCTTCAATCTCCAGCGGGAGCCCATGTCTGATCCGGCCTTCAGACAGGCTCTGGCGCTCTTGGTGGACAGAGAAGCATTGGCAGGGGTGGTTGGGATCGGTGCTCGTCCGGCATACACGTTCACGAGAGAGGCGAATGAGGCCTGGTACGAAAGCGAGAGCGCCCTGGCCATCGGCAACGGCGTCTCCGGCGATCTCCAGAGCCGGCTGACCCAGGCAATCGCAGCGTTGAAAGGAGCTGGCTATGTCTGGCAAACAGAGCCCGCCCTCACGGACGACGGAGGCGCAACACCGGGTGCGGGGCTGACCATCAACGGGCTGACTCCGGCCCCCTTGACGATCCTCACCCCCGGAGACAGCTACGACCCGTCACGACCGGCGTACGTGACCGAGATAGCCGCCACGCTCGCACTCCTCGGATTCGACGCCCGACCCGTGGTGACCGATTTCGACACCGTTGTCGATCTGGCCTTCACAGGGGGCGACGAAGGCGTGAGGCAGTACGACATGTACCTTCTCGGATGGACACTGGGGAATCCGGCACTTCCTGACTTCTTCCGGCCACTGTTTCACTCCCAAGGTGAGATGAACAACACGGGATACGCCAGCACGGAGTTCGATGAGCGATTGGCGGCCTACGAGGCGGCGAGGACTTCGAACGAAGCTAGGAGCCACCTTTGGGAGATGGAGGGGATCTTGGCCAGGGATCTCCCATACCTCGTCCTCTACAGCATGGACATCACCGAGGCCTATCGGGCGGACCGCGTCGAATTCGCCATCACCGGGTACCTCGGCGGACTCCAGGGACGTCTCGGAGGAATCGGTGACGTCCGGCCCGTCTCCAGGTAACCCGCCTCAAACCCGCCGCCCACTGCTGACTACTCTCGCTCGGTGCCCGAGGTCGTCCCCACCGATCGCAGTCATCATGGCCGACCGACTTTGCCCGGCGTCCTCCGTTCATCAGACCACCGATAACTGGGGGACCCACCTCACAGCACTCCGGCGAGACTCCCAGCCCGGGCAAACAGACGCCGGTCGGTCGGCTGCTGCCGCTCCCGCGTAAGGCTCCCGCCGCCCACAGCTGACTACTCTCGCCCGGTGCCCGAGGTCGTCCCCACCGATCGCGTATTCACCGTTCCGAATCTGGTCTCGTTCATCCGGCTCGCAGCCGTGGGTGTGTTCTGGTGGCTGCTGTTCGGAGTGGAGAACGTCGCATTCGCAGGTTTGCTGATATTCCTGGTCGGATGGACCGATTGGATCGACGGGTACCTGGCACGACGGCTCAATCAGGTCAGCAAGCTGGGCGCGATGCTGGATCCAGTTGCCGACCGATTGATGATCGCCTCGGCGTTGGTAGGCGGCCTGATAGCGGGAGTGGTCCCCGGTCTCATCGGATGGCCCCTGATCGTCAGAGAAGTGGTGATGACTCTCCTCACGTCTTACATGGTGGCGAGGGGTGCTGGTGTGCTCGAGGTTCGCAAGATCGGAAAGCAGGCGACGTTCATCCTCTATGGAGCAATACCCACGTTCTACTTCGCGTCGGCCGACATCCTCACCACGATCTCGCTGCCCCTGGCGTGGTTCTCGGGCATCGTCGGGCTGGCCCTCTATTGGTATGCCGTGTTTCTGTACATAGGTGATGCGCGCTCCGCGTTGCGGGAGTTAGAGTCCTCGCCCAGTCGGTAGGAGAGAGTCGATGCAAGTACCCGAACATCTTCACTACACCGAAGAGCACGAGTGGATCGAGCAACTCGAAGACTCGCGTATCCGGATCGGTATCACCGACTATGCCCAAGACCAATTGGGTGATGTGGTGTACGTCGAGCTCCCGGAAGTCGATACCGAAGTCGCCAAGGAAGATCTGATCGTGGAGATCGAGAGCACCAAGTCAGTCGGCGAGGTCTATGCGCCTTTCGCCGGAAAGATCGTCGCGGTGAACGATGCGGTGGCCGAGTCTCCAGAATTGGTCAACTCGAGCCCCTACGACGAAGGTTGGCTCGCCATGATCGAGGTCGAGGGAGAGATCGACACCTCCGACCTGCTGGATGCAGGCGGCTATGGGAACCTGACCGAGTAGAGGACACCCCGATACTCAACCTATGATTTCGGACACATGACCGATGAACGCGCCCCGGAGAACGGCAAACAGAAGCCTGAAGCTGAGGTTGAGACCGACCCAACCGTCCTCTTCGTGCCTCTGGCGGACCGCTCAGAGCACCCCCTGAGTCGTGAGGAGGCTGCCCATATCGAAGGCCTCTCCGGCTATGCGCTCGTCGTCGAGAGGGGCCCGAGGTCTGGTATGACATACAAGCTGATACCCGGAAACACCACGATCGGACGTCACCCCGAGAGCGACATATTCCTCAACGATGTGACAGTTTCTCGACATCACTGCAGGTTCCTGGTGAGTGATGACTCGATCACAGTCGAGGACAGCGGCTCGACCAACGGCACCTACGTGAACGATCAACGGATCGACACCGCCGTGCTCAGCCCCGGCGACGAGGTGCTGGTCGGACGATTCCATTTCGTCGTTGCCCACGGCGATGCCTGAAGGCCAGCTGAGCATCGGAGAAGTCATCAATCTGTTGAGGGACGACTTCCCCGACGTCTCGGTGTCCAAGATCCGCTTTCTCGAGAGTCAAGGCTTGATCGACCCGGATCGCTCCAACAGCGGATATCGCCAGTTCGGCGAACAGGACGTCGCCCGGCTCAGATTCATTCTCCAGCAGCAGCGCGACCACTTCTTGCCGTTGAAAGTGATCAAGTCGAAACTCACCCTCTGGGAGAGGGGCGAAGAAGAGTCGGCCCCGCCGTCATCAACACCAGATCCCCATCTCGACCAGAGCGGCGAACCCTTGGACCGGGACGACGTGTTGAAGAGATCGAGTCTGAGTCTCGAGCAGCTCGACGCACTGATCGAGGTCGGTCTGATCTCGCCAATCGACTCCTCGGACGTCTTCCCGCCAGAGGCCGGGCTGATCGCCACCGAGGCGAGGCGATTGATGGAGTATGGGCTAGAACCACGTCATCTCCGATCGATCCGGTTGGCGGCAGACCGGGAATCCGACTTGTTGACCCAGTTGGTTGCTCCATTGCTCAAGGCATCGAATGCCGAAGCCCGGACACGGGCGAGAGACACACTCGAGTCGTGCTCGGGATCCGTTCGCGCAATACACCGCGCTCTGCTGGAAGTCGAGCTCAGGCGGCAGTTCACCTGATGGCCCGCCGCACGGCGTTATCTGCCTTGGCCCTGTCCCTGGCACTGATGCCACTCGCCCCTGCAGCTTTCGCTCGCCCGTTGCACTACCCCGCACCGGTGATAGAGGGTCTTCCGGACCCGGGCCCGCCCGAGGTTTCGGCCAAGGCCTGGATCCTCTACGACGACTCCACCGATGCCATTCTCGGGGAGAGCTCCGCCGATGAGCGGCGCTCGGTGGCTTCGATCACCAAGATCATGACGGGCCTCCTTGCCATCGAACGAGGAGACCTCGCCGACGTCGTGACGATCTCCCAGCGGGCGGCCGATACCGGTGAGCGAGAGATCGGCCTATTCGTCGGGGAGCAGGTCACGTTGGGAGCCCTGTTGAAGGCCGCCCTGATCCACTCGGGGAATGATGCCGCAACGGCAATTGCCGAGCACATCGGAGGGAGTGTCGAGGGCTTCGTAGATCTGATGAACCAACGAGCTCAGGAATTGGGCATGTTCAATACGAGCTTCGCCAACCCACACGGGCTCGACGCTCCGGGCCACTATTCGAGCGCCCGGGACATGCTCAAGCTTGCCCGTGTGGCGATGGAACACGCCTCGTTCCGCGACGTCGTCCGTTCGAGGATCGTGGTCTTTCCACAGGCGCCAGACGGGAGCAAACGCATCGGCACGGCGACCAACCTGCTTCTTGCCGATTTCGAAGGTGCCAGCGGGATCAAGACGGGTTTCACCTTCCAAGCGCTGCTGACCTTCGTTGCGTCCGCCGAGCGCGACGGGCGAGGGCTCTATGCGGTGGTCTTGGGCTCCGAAGGGGAGCGTGGTCACTTGGCCGACGCAAGGCTTCTGTTCGACTACGGATTCGAGGACCTGGGCATGTACGGCATGCTGGCGACAGGAAACGAATACACGGCTCGTCTCCAGCCGCCGGGCCCCGGGCCATTGGTAACTGCCGCATCGGTCGAGGCGTTGCTGCATCTGGGAGCATCGGGTCTGCTCAGCAGGCCTCCGGCATCCCGGGCTACAGCCCCCGAGCCGGTGCCGCCGCCAGTCGAAGAGGTGAGGCGTCGTGTCGATCCGGGGAAGGGAACCCTCCAAGGAGCCCTTCAGTACTGGATCGACCTGATCCGGGAAGGCTGAGTCTTGTCGGGATTCTCCTTTGCTACCAGAGTCATCGAGGAAGTTGACATCCAATCGCGTGTGGTCGAACTCGGCCAAGCGATTGCACGCGACTATCAGAATCGAGATCCGCTGTTCATAGTCATGCTCCTCGGGTCGGTTCCGTTTGCCGCCGACCTTGCTCGTGCTGTCGATATTCCCTCCGAGATCGATTTCATGGCTCTTCACAGATTCGGCGAAAGTGGTCGCATCGGTATCGCCATGGATCTGACCACACCGGTGCTCGATCGGAACGTCTTGATCGTCGAAGACATAGTCGACACGGGGCTCACCCTCACCGTCCTCCGGCGGATGATGGCGGACCGGGGAGCGGCCTCGGTTGCTACCGCCGCGCTCTTCGACAAGACGGCCCGACGTGTGACCGAGGTGCCCATCGAGTATCGGGGCTTCGAGGTCGGTGACGAGTATCTCGTGGGCTACGGCCTGGACTGGGAGGGCCTCTACCGGAACCTACGGTCGATTTGGGCCGTTCTCGACATCGAGGCATTCGTCGCGGATCCCAGAATCCTCTCCACTGCCCTCAGATCGCCGTGAGAACCTGGTCCATGGTCGGTGATAACCTCGCGTCATGGCCGCAGACGAGGGTTTGATTGCACTGGATGTGGTCGGCGTTCGCGTCGAACTCCCCTCCAACCAGCCAATAATCCTGCTCAAGGAACAGGAGGGGACCAGGTACCTCCCGATCTGGATCGGCGCCAGCGAAGCGACCGCCATCGCCACTGCGATGGAAGGAGTCCGGCCTCCCAGACCGCTCACCCACGACCTCATGAGGAGTGTCATCGACGCAGTCGGCGCTCTGGCGGTGCGTGTGGCCATCACCGAGATGAGGGATGCCGTCTTCTACGCAGACCTTTCGCTCGACGTGTCCGGCAAGGAAGTCCACGTGTCCTCGAGGCCCTCCGACGCGATTGCACTCGCCGTCAGGACCGGCACACCGGTCTTCGCCGCCCCAGACGTTCTCGACGAGGCGGGAGTGCACTTCGAGGAGGAAAACGAGGAAGAAGAAGTTGCCCGATTCCGGGAATTCCTCGAAGACGTCACGGTGGAAGATTTCCTGCACGAGCAGGCCGGAGAAGGGGAAGAAGGCGACGAGGGCGAAGAGCCGAACTGAGTGAGCGCACGAAGACGTATCGCCTACGGAATCGTTGTTCTCGCCTTCGTCTTCATCGTGGGCACTGTCGGATACGTGGCCATCGAAAGCGTCCCGGTCTTCGATGCGTTCTACATGGTGGTGATAACCGTCACCACGGTTGGTTATGCGGAGGTATTCGAGTTGTCCGCGCTAGGCCAGGTTTGGACTCTTGCGGTGATCGGAGTGGGCTTCGGCGCCGCCCTTTACACTGCGGTGGCATCGTTCGAGTACGTAGTCGACCTGAGTGAGGTTCGGAGGCGGCGGAGCATGGAGAATCAGGTAGGCGCGCTCACCAATCACATCATCGTCTGCGGTTGGGGCCGGGTCGGCCGGGGAACCTGGAAGGAGCTCCTGGCCAAGGACCAGACAGCGGTGATCATCGAGTCGCTTCCCGATCGCGTCGAAGCTGCCGGAGCCGCGGGCGCCCTTGTGATCCAGGGAGACGCAACCCATAACGACGTGCTCGAGTTGGCCGGGATCAATTCAGCCCAGTCGCTCATAGCTTGCGTTGCCGACGACTCGGACAACCTGGTGATCGCCCTTTCGGCCAAAGCGCTTCGGCCCGAGCTTCGCGTCGTATGCCGAGCCACCGAGCAAGAGTCTGAGCGGAAGCTTCTCCTCGC
>JAHEJW010000021.1:43619-47004 GCA_024638655.1 bacterium
GCGTGATACGAGCCGAGATGCCGACTGGCATCAGCGGAGACATAGCCTTCTAGGTAGTCCTCAGCGGCGCGAGTTATTGCGTCGATGTCCTCCTGGGAAGCACCAACGACGTTGTGAACTTGGCTCATGCCAGGAGACTATTCATCGGACATCGCGAGGGAACGCTCCATGTCCTCCCTTCGCCCAGTTGTACTTTTCCACAGGAAAACATTGACACGCCTATTGCATCGGGGTTAGCTTTCGCTCGGCGGAGTTACACGTTTGTAACCCGGAGGACTTGAATGACCCGAGAACGGAAACTGGGCTATCGCGCCCCGCAGGTATGCAAGCTGGTCGGGATCACCTACAGACAACTGGATTATTGGGCGCGTACCGACCTGATCGTTCCCTCCTTGAAGAGGGCGAGTGGCTCGGGCACCCAGCGTCTCTATTCGTTTACCGACGTAGTGCAACTGAAGGTGATCAAGCGACTCCTGGACGCAGGGATGAGTCTCAAGAAGATCCGCTCCGCCGTCGAGATCCTCCGCCAGCAGCTGGACTCGGATCGTCCACTCGCAGATGTAACCCTGCTCAGTGACGGTCAAACGATCTACGCCGCCCACTCCGAAGAAGAGTTGGTCGACATCTTCAGAAGAGGCCAGGGAGTATTTGGCATAGCGATCGGGCCGGTACAAGATGAGGTCGAAGGTGCAATCCACCAGTTGTTTCCAGACGATGCGAGCTACGCCGGGGTCATAGAGGCAGGAGCCACCTGAACACCGAACGACCCACAGCTGCGGAGAGCGAGTTCGCTCACAACAGCGAACGCCAGTTCGCACTTCTCCTCGATTTCTATGGAGTCCCCTGGGAATACGAGCCGCGGAGCTTTCCGATCGACTTCGACTCGGATGGAGAGCCGACCAAGTGGTTCACCCCCGACTTCTACTTGCCCGAGGACGACCTGTTCATCGAGATAACCACGATGAACCAGAAGCTGGTGACCAAGAAGAACAAGAAGGTGCGTCAACTCAAGGCGATTCACCCCGATGTCCGCTGCAAGATCTTCTATCAGCGTGACTACCTGCACCTGGTGGTCAAATACGGCCTCGAAGAGCCCGACCACATGGATGAGTCCGTCGCACCAACGAGAATTCCCGGCCGGCCCGAGATCGTGCGTCTCGAGGAGCGTGGCGAACGCCTCACCGGATGAATCGGTCGCCGCTGCACCAGACCCACGAGTCTCTCGGAGCGCGCTTCGTCGACTTCGGTGGTTGGGAGATGCCAGTCCAGTACGACTCGGTTCTCGCCGAGCACAAGGCGGTTAGAACCAGCTCGGGCTTCTTCGATGTCACGCATCTAGGCAGGTTCGAACTGTCGGGGACCGGTGCGGTCTCTGCTCTGCGACATCTGTTGTGCAACGACATCGACCGGATCGAGCCTGGTCGCTGTCAGTACACGATGATCCTCAACGAAAATGGAGGCATCATCGACGACATGATCGTCTGGTGGTGGGACAGCGAGACCTTCTGGGTCCTGCCAAACGCAGCCAATCAGGACCGGGTGATGGCGATGTTCGCCGACCAGCCGGGCTGCGATGTCCAGGATCTTCAGATGCGGACGGTGATGATCGCACTCCAGGGCCCACAGGCACCTGACGTCTTCGAAAGTGTCATTGGAGCCAAACCCGGCCGATTCAGGACCGCCACTGCCGAATACGAGGGTGGAGTCCTGTCGATGGCCGGAACCGGATACACCGGTGAGGCCGGGGGGGAGATCTGCACTGACCCTGACACCGGGCGTCGTCTGCTCCAGGCGCTGGTTCGGGAGGGTGTCACGCCCTGTGGTCTGGGCGCGAGAGACACCCTTCGGTTGGAATCGGGGTTGACACTCTGGGGTAACGACATAGATGAGACCACGACGCCGCTCGAGGCAGGACTCGGATTTGCGGTATCTCTGGACCACGACTTCATAGGCCGTGACAGGCTGGTCGCGCAGAGCGAGCATGGCGTCGAGCGCAAATTGACCGGCTTGGTCCTCTCCGGGCGTGGGATACCCCGATCGGGCTACGACGTGCGCTCCGACGATGGGGGAGTGGGGACGGTCACCTCGGGCAACCTGAGTCCCATTCTCGAGACTGGAGTTGGTTTGGCGTATATCTCGCCACCCACCGACCTCGGCACAGGTGTGGAGGTGGAGGTCAGGGGCCGCTGGGTTCGGGGGACCGTCGAGGATCCACCATTTCACAAAGAGAGAGGATGAGGTAGTGGCGCAAAGCGTTGCCAGGTCTGTTCCGAACGATGACTTCGGAACGGAGCTCGTTCGCGACTGGACTCCTGAGGGCGATGCTCGCGCCGTAATCGTGTTGGTGCACGGTCATGCCGAACACTCGGGCAGATACGAGAGAGTCGGGAACATACTCTCGGATGCGGGATTCAAAGTCAGGGCCTTCGACCTGATCGGCGCGGGAGCTACCGGTGGTCCGCGATGGGACACGGCCGATTGGGAAGACTTCCACGACCAGCTGCAACGACATGTCGAATGGGCCGCCGAGACGGGTCTTCCCGTGATCCTGATGGGTCATTCGACAGGTGGAACCATCGCGTTGGGCTATTCGGTGGAAGACAGGCCCAAGCCTCGTCTTCTGGTGTTGAGCACCCCACTCATAGAGCTCCGCGCCAGCTGGCAAAAGGCGGTGATGCCGATATTGCTAAGGATCGTCCCAAAACTCTGGGTGCCTTCTCCGACGAACGTCGACGACCTTTCGAGAGATCCGGCTGTTGGGGAGGCCTACGACGCGGACCCGCTGGTCTTGCAGGGAGGCACTGTCCGATTCGGCAAAGCCCTCTTTGAGGAGATGGAGCGTGTGCAGGCGAACTGGGATCGTCTCGAGGTGCCCACACTCGTCTTTCATGGTGGAGCCGATGTTCTCGTTCCACCCCAGTCAACCGTCCCCATGGCCGAACTGCCGAGCGTTGACCGCAGGGTGTACCCGGCGCTTCGGCATGAGACGATGAACGAGCCCGAAGGACCCGAAGTGGTACAAGACGTCATCGACTGGATCGAGGCCCACTTGTAGATGCCACTCCCGAGCGGTCTAGCCCGATTCAATAGGGTCTTCTCCAACAAGCTGATGCGGCCGCTGGCCCGTGTCGCTCCCGGGTTCGGTGTGCTGCAACATCGAGGCCGAAAATCCGCTCAGGACTACGAAACCCCGCTGAACGCTTTTCGCGATGGCGACCGTGTGATAGTGGCTCTCACATATGGCGAAGAAGTCGACTGGTTGAGGAACGCACGCGCCTCGATGGATACGCACTTTCTTATTCGCGGCAGGCCGGTGAGGGTTGGGCCGCCCGTGGACATACCTGCTGAAGATGGTTTGGCAGTGATGCCGGCCCCGATGACCGCG
>JAHEJW010000071.1 GCA_024638655.1 bacterium
CTCCCGAGCGGGCCACTGGCCGAGTACAAGCGTTTCTATGCCGAGTACGACGGCGACGGGGTGGTCAGTGAAAACGACGCCTACCTGGACAACTACCGGCGCCTCGTCAACCAGATCGGCCGTTCGTTCCCGAACACGGGTATCGAGATCCTGCTCCACAACCTGGTGAACCCCTCGAAGTCCCTCGTAGCAATCGAAAACGGCGAGGTGACTGGGAGGAGCGTCGGAAGCGGGGCCACCAACCTGGTGCTCGATCTCAAGACTCGCAGACAGCTCGGCGAGGACAAGGTGAACTACGAGCTCAACATTGGCTCTCGGAGGTTCAAATGCACGACGATGCCAATCTTCAGACCCGACTACGGGCTGGTCGGTGCGATCTGCATCAATGTCGATTCCAACTTCATCCGGGAGGTGGCAACCGACCCCGACCGAGTGGACGCTTTCGTCGACAATCTCTTGAGGACCGACTTCGAGCTGGATGAGAACATCCTCTCGAGGGACCAGTATCAGCTTGCGATGAGGGGGAAGCGGCACTTCATGGAGGAAGCGATCCGCTTCTCCGGCAACAGACGCGCCGAGCGCAAACTCCAGGCGATCTACTTCTCGGACATCGTCGACTTCACATCGCTCATGGGCGCCGATGAAGAGCAGACGCTCGAGATCGTCGAGGCCAACGAGGCGATCCACTTGCAGGCCTTCTCCAACCATCGTGGTCATCTCTTGAAGAGGCTCGGCGACGGCCTGCTTGCCAGCTTCGACACTGCGTCGGGAGCAGTCGAGTGTGCCGCCGAGGTGATGAAGAAGGTGGCTCAGGACGACCGGTTCGAGATTCGCGTAGGCATCCACCTCGGGGAGGTAGTCGAGGAGCATGGTGATGTTCATGGTGATGGCGTCAACATCGCGTCCCGGATCCAGGCAGTGGTCGAACCGGGCCAGGTGGGGATTTCGAGTGTCGTCTACGACAACATCAGGAACAAGGGCGGGATCACCGCGAGTCCGCTTGGGGAGAAGACGCTCAAGAACGTTGCCTCGCCGATGACGCTCTACACGCTGGACATCTGATCCCCGGGCACATTCCAGCCATTTCGACGATTGCTTCTGATCTTTGGATCTCCCGAGGAGGGGCTTCCTGGGAGCTCTTCACCTTTTGCCGCAGGGCAGATATGGCCAGACTGCGGAGCATGCGACCAGCCGCGATGCCGCCCTTGTTGGAGGTGCGGCAGTCAATCTTCATCCCTCGCGCAGTATGTGCCGATGCGTGGTTCGGAGCTGAACTAGCCGGCGGAATCCTCTGGAGATGACTGAGCTCAGATTGTGGCTGGTTTGAGTGGTGGGAGCTTGTCGAGGGCGACTGAGAGTTCCTGGAGGTTGGCCAGTAGTCGACTCAACTCCGCTTCGCCGAATTCGAGAGCCAGCTGGTGTGCCAGCTCGGCGTGGGCTGGTGCGATCGCTCTGACGGCGGACCGGCCATTGTCGGTGGGTGTCAGAAGTTTGGCGCGGCGGTGAGCTGGGTTCGGTCGGTATTCGGCCAGACCTTCGTCGACAAGACGGTCGGCGACCCTTTGGACACTTTGACGTGAGGTGCCCACAAACCGGGAGATGTCTGCCACGGACAGAGGTTCTCGGAGGACAGTGGCCAGAACCTGCCACCAGGCTGCGGTGAGACCGACCGGCCCGGCCAGATCTTCGGCGATTGCCAACGCCTGACCGTTGAGTCGAAACACCGTCTTGGCAATGCCACTGAAGAGCCGTTGATGTTCCGTTGGTCGATGCGACTGTGATAGGACTCCAGTCGTCGATTCCTGTGATTCGGGGAGGGTCACCATCGAAGCTCCTACCTATTGACAGTATGCTGTCTATATGACAATATGCTACCAATAGCTCTAAAAGGAGGCAAGGATGGTCGAGACGAGACGGGTGTTCGGGAGCTTCTCCGTGGACGACATCGAGTCGGCACGGCGGTTCTACCAGGAGACATTGAATCTGGAGGTGGAGCGCGGCGGCGAAGAAGGCCCCCTCTTCCTACACGGCCCAGACGGCAGCGCCACACTCGTGTACCTCAAGTCAGATCACCAAGCAGCGACCTTCACCGTCCTCAACCTCTCCGTCAACGACATCCAAACTGCCGTCGAAGAATTGAGCTCAAAAGGAGTCGAGTTCCAGCGCTATCCGGGAATCGAGGCCAATGAGCACGGAATACATACGAGCAACGGCCACTCCATAGCCTGGTTCAACGACCCAGCAGGAAACGGACTGTCACTCGTTCAAGAGTCGTAGGAACTCTCCGCCGTGAGGATCGGCAAGCACCCTTCACGCGGCTCAGAGAAACCTATTGCAGGGTGCTGGCGAGGTCCGGGTCACCACCGGCACGGGCTGAACCCGGCGAGTCTGAACCCAGAACTGTTGACCCCCCGGATTAGGTGCGGTTGGAGGCGGAGAGACCACGCGCGATCCGACACGCTTGTTTCAACACCATTTCGGACGGGCCGGGGGTGATCGCTCGATGATTGCCTTGTTGCTCAAGGGTTGAATCCATTGTGCGGGCTCGGCCCAAGTTGGTCCGCCTCTTACACTCGCCGCTAGGTCCTCTCTCTCAAGTATCAGCTCTCTCATCACACGCGCGCGCTCTTTCTACGGCTGGCGAATCGTCGCCCTCGCCTCGGTCGCCGGTGCCCTCACCGGGCCGGGTCAGACGATCGGCGTCAGCGTGTTCGTCGATCCGCTCATCACCGACCTGGATCTGAGCCGCTCACAGGTGTCGACGGCATACCTGATCGGCACTTTGCTGGCAGCCCTGGGCCTGCCTCTCGTGGGCGCACGCATCGATCGAGTCGGCGTCCGAACTGCCATGACCTGGATCGCGATTGCCTTCGGCATTGCACTGGTCGGCATGTCCGTCGTCGCTGGCTTCATCACCCTCGCCATCGGATTCGTGATGATCCGGCTGTTTGGGCAGGGCTCACTAACCCTGGTCAGCACGGTTTCAGTCACACTTTGGTTCGACAAGGTCAGGGGGACAGCCCTCGGCACCTACACCACCTCGCTGGCCATCCTCATGAGCCTCGTGCCAGTCGGGCTGAGCTTCACCATCGAGTGGGTCGGCTGGCGGTGGACCTGGATCGTGGCGGCTCTTGTCGTGGTCGGAGTGGTGGTTCCCATCGCCCGGTTTGGGATGATCGACCGACCGGCCGCGATCGGGCAGTTCCCTGATGGTGCTGCCGCGCGATCGCGGAAGGACAGTCAGGCAGCGGCCGCAGATTCGTCGACGAGAGCGCAGGCAATCCGAAGTGTCCCCTTCTGGATACTGGCGGGATCTACCGCCTCAGTAGGCATGCTGAGCACAGCGC
>JAHEJW010000001.1:0-183472 GCA_024638655.1 bacterium
CGCCACCGCTTCGATACTGGTTCTTGGCGGTGTCCTCGCCATCGGTCGGTGGCTGCTCGAATTCGCCGAGGTGCAGTATTACGACCCGGAATCGCTCGCCGACTACAGCGCCGTGATTCTTCAGACGGGTGCGGGGGTGGCGACCGGGATCGCCCTCATTCTTCTTTGGCGGAATCCGCCGGTCCGGCGTGGGTCTCTTCTTCTGCTGGTTGGCGGACTCGCGGCGATAGCTCAAGGCTTGGGGAACCTGTTCGAAGATGCTTTCGGACTCGCCTGGGGTGAGTGGGGGTTCCTTGTCGGTGGTGTCGGGATGGTGTTCGCACTTGTCGCAGCTGGTGCGCTCGCACTCTCGGTCAAATCACCTCAGCGGTGGTCCGGCGCGTTTCTGCTCGTAGGCGCATCCGGAGGGATGTTGGGCCTGGGTTTGGCAATCATGGGTCTGGCATGGCTTGGATTCGCTGTTTGGATCGTTCGCCAGGTCGATCAGTCATCACCAGCCCCGATGTTCTCGGCCTGACCCGCCTCAGCGCTCGCACCGGAGGGCCAAGAGCCTCGGATCGCGAGTCGGTTAGGTCGTTGCGGCGGGACTGCCCCAGCTCGGCTCAGGCCTTCTCGAGAGGAGCCCAGGCGAGAAGCAGCCGCTTCTTCCCCTGAGTGTCGAACATGACCTCCGCCTCGGCGCGATCTCCGACCCCAACCACCTCGCGCACCGTTCCCAGACCCCACTTCTGATGACGGATTCGGTCACCAGCGCCGATCTCATCGGGATCGACGGTCATGGCTGGACCGGAGGCAGCGGCTCGATCGACGGGTGACTTCCTCAGTCTCTTTCCGGCCTTCTCGAGGAGGCCCTCGGGGATCTCTTGGAGGAATCGCGACGGAGGGTTGTATGAGCTCGCTCCGAACAAAAGCCGGCTCCACGCCGACGTGAGGTAGAGACGCTCCTGGGCCCTGGTGATCCCCACATAGGCCAGCCTGCGCTCCTCCTCGAGCTCGTCGGGGTCGCCCAATGAGCGCATGTGGGGAAAGACACCGTCTTCCATGCCGGCGATGAACACCGCGGGAAACTCGAGGCCCTTGGCCGAGTGCAAGGTCATCAGAGTCACTGCTCCGGCGCCCTCGTCCCACTCGTCGACATCGGAGATCAGAGCGGTGGATTCGAGAAAGATCTCGAGACGCCGGGAGTTGTCGAGGGAGTCGAACTCCTCGTCCCCGATGACCGCACCCTCGTTGGCCGACTCGAACTCACCGGCCACGCCGACGAGCTCGCGAAGGTTCTCCACCCGTCCCATCGCCTCGATGGTCTTCTCGGCCTCGAGGTTCGCCAGCATGCCGGTGTCGTCGAGCACTGCCTGGGTAACCGCCTGGACTCCTTCATCGACTGCCACTTCCCTCAAATGGCCCATCAGGGCGACGAACTCGAGGATGGAGTTCTGTGCGCGTGCGTTGAGCTGGGGTATCTCTGATGCATGTTCAAGGGCATCGAAGAAGTTCAGGCCATTTCCCTGGGCGAAGCGATCGACATGGCCCACGGTGGTGACACCGATTCCACGTCGCGGCTCGTTCAAGATCCTCTTGACCGACACCTCGTCCGAAGGGTTGACGATCGACTTCAGATAGGCGATTGCGTCTTTGATCTCCTTGCGGTCATAGAACTTGACCGAACCGACCACCGTGTAGGGGATGCCCCGCCGGACGAAGACGTCCTCGATGACGCGTGACATCGCGTTCGTCCTGTAGAAGACGGCCGCATCGGCAAGATTGAAGCCGCCTGCCTGCAACCTCTCGATCTCATCGACGATGTAACCGGCCTCGTCGTGCTCGTCCTCGGCTTCGTAACGGACGATGGGGAGGCCGCGCCCTCGATCCGACCACAGATTCTTGGGGGTCCTCTTGGTGTTGTTCGATATGACGGAGTTGGCTGCCTCCAAGATCGACTCGGTCGACCGATAGTTCTGGTCGAGAACGATCACCCGTGCGTCGGGGTAGTCCTTCTCGAAGTCCCTGATGTTGCGAATGTCGGCACCCCGGAACTTGTAGATCGACTGGTCGGAGTCACCAACCACACAGATGTTGCGATGGGCAGCCGTGAGCTGTTTGACCAGCATGTACTGGGCGCGGTTGGTGTCCTGGTACTCGTCGACGAGCAAATAGCGGAACCGCCGCTGATAGTCCTCGAGGACCGCCGGGAAAGCCGAGAAGAGCTCGACGCTGATCATCAGCAGATCGTCGAAGTCCATTGCCGAGGCTTCGAGAAGCCGCTGTTGGTAGAGCCGGTAGATATCGGAGACCTGCTCGTGGTAGAAGCCGTCCCCCTGATCGGCGAAAGACTCGTAGTCGATCAGCTCGTTCTTGGCCTTGGAGATGACCCCCTTCATGGCCTTCTCGGGAAACCGCTTTGGGTCGAGGTCGAGGTCTTTGGTCACCATCCGGAGCAGACGAAGTGAATCCGCGTCGTCGTAGATGGAGAAGCTCGACCTGTACCCGAGACGGGTGGCCTCGCGACGGAGAATGCGGACACAGGCGGAGTGGAAGGTGCTGACCCACATTGACCGGACCATCCCGCCGACCAAGGCGCCAACCCTCGCTTTCATCTCATCCGCTGCCTTGTTGGTGAAGGTGATCGCCAGGAGTGAGTCCGGGGGCACCCTGAGATCACGGATCAGATGGGCGATCCGGTACGTGAGCACACGCGTCTTGCCAGAACCGGCACCGGCTACGACCAGCACCGGGCCCTCTGTGGCGGCAACTGCCTCTCTCTGGGTCGGGTTGAGGTCTGCGAAGAGCGGCGAGTCGGCCGGTACGTCGTCTATGAACCACTCGGCCTGCATCTGATCGGGATGGTACTGGCCCGAGCGGACAGAATCACACGCATGTGATCAGGCAGTTGTCATCGTCTCCGGGAGTTCGACGACGGCCATGTCGAGCTCTTCGTGTTGCTCGGCCCTTTCCGCCTCGCTGAGGAACGACCTTCTCCTCAACGGAAGCGAGTAACAGAAGCGGGAGCCGGTCGGGAACCTGCGCTCGTACCAAACGTCTCCACCCATGACCCTGGCCAATCGCCGTGCGATCGGCAGGCCCAGGCCGATGCCGGTGGACTCGCGAGCATCGCCCTTGGAGACCTGCTCGAAATTCTCGAAGACCTTCCTCGTCTCCTCATCGGGAACGCCCGGGCCGTTGTCTGAGATGATGATGAGGTACTGGTCTCCCATCACGAAGCCCTCGACCATGATCTGATCGCCCCCGTACTTGTGCGCGTTGTCCATGAGGTTGCGAACGATCTGATGGACACGACGCCGGTCGGCCACCACCCTGACCCCGTCTGGAAGCGACACCAGAGAGCTCTTCCGCCCACCGTTGGGGAACACCATGTCGGCAACATCCCTGATGAGATCGCCCAGATCGAAGAGCTCGGGCTCGAGCTTGAGGCGATTGGCCTCGAGACGTGGGATGACGAGGACATCCTCCACCAGATCACCCAGGTACATCGACTGGCGATTGATGATGCTGAGAAACTCGTCGACCTCCTCGGGTGGGAGGTCACGCCACGAATCGACGAGCGTGTCGGCGAATCCGGCGATGGAGGTGAGAGGGGTGCGAAGCTCGTGGCTGACCAAGGCAACGAAGTCGTTCTTGATCGTATGTGCCTCCTCCGACAGCCGCCTCACCTCACGCTCGCGCGCCCTGCCGTTCGCAGTTATCCGCCAGGCCCAGACGACAGCGGCCACACCGAGAAAAGCCGGCAGGAAGACGATCAGATCGGCCAGTTCAGGCATTGCGGGCATTCAGGTTTTGTATCGGACGGTTCTAGGGGGTCCTAAACCAAACCGCTCAGGCGGTTTCCACCTCATCTTCGACCCCCATGAGACGTCTGAGTGTCTTGGTCAGCACACCCTGGCGCAGGTCGAACTTGTCCAGATAGGCGTCCACACCCACATCCCAGGCTGCATTCTTCTCTTCGGGAGTGGCGACACCGGAGACCATGACGATCGGGATCCTCACCTCGGCCGTCCTCATGGCCCTCACCAGCTCAACGCCATTGGAGCGTGGCATCGAGTAGTCGACGACCATCGCGTCGAAGCCGTCGGTGGCCACCGCCGTCAGAGCCTCTCGGGCACCGCCAGCAACCTCGACATCGAATCCGGCGCCGTTCAGGGTGGCTGCGAGGAGCTGACGTACCCCTGCCGAGTCGTCGACAACCAGGACCCGAGGCTTGCCATCGACGGGTCGGGGACGCTGACGTGCAACCAGCCCGAGGAAGTTGGGGTCCAGCACCACCAGCACCTGGCCACCCCCGAGAAGGGCTGCTCCGGTTATGTGACCCCCGCCTTCGAGGATGGGGCCGAGGTTCTTGATGGCCACGCGCCGCCGGTCCACGATCTCACTGACGGTCACAGCGACCAAACCCGACCGTGTACTGACGACCAGCAACTCCGACTCGTCCGACGGCTCGGGCACGCCGGCCGCCACAGACAGCGATACGCATGGGATCGCGTTGCTCTTGAACGTCAGTTCTCGCCCTTGGGCTGTCATGTTGAGCTCGGCTTTGGAAAGCGGCATTGCAGCTTCGACCGAGGCCTCGGGCAGGCCCCAGAAATGAGTGCCCACAGCCACCACAACCACGTTCTGGAGAACCATCGAGACCGGGAGAGCCATGCTGACCGACGTTCCCTCCCCCGGCGTAGAGGTGAGGTGAACAGCTCCACTGATCTGCTCGGCTGCGGCGGCGGCCGCCGGAAGGCCTTCGCCGTCACCTGAGAAATCGGTCTTCTCCGTCGCCGTAGTGAAACCCTGGTGAAAGAGCACCGGGGTCAGATCCGGCGGCACCACCGGGAGACCCTGCTCTCTGGCCTTGTCGGCGACTCGATCCCAATCGATCCCGGCGCCGTCGTCGGCAACGGTCACCTCAATCTGATCGTCGTACATCTGGGCGCTCACCGAAACGGTCCCCGTCGCGGGCTTGCCCGCAGAGGTGCGTATCTGGGGTACCTCGATGCCATGGTCAACCGCGTTCACCAGAAGATGCCGAAGGGGCTCGCGGATGAGATCGACTATCTGGCGGTCGAGCTGTATGTCCTCACCTCGAAGTACGAACCTCACGTCTTTCCCCATCCGTCTGGCCAGGTACCTGACGAACTGCGGGAATGTGGCGACAGCCTCGAAGAACGAGACATTCGCCAACGAGACGGCCCGATCCTGGACATCGTGGATCGACTCACTCAATCGCTCCAATTGGCTGCGCCAGGTCTTGCGGAACACGGCGGGATCGGCACCTTCGATCGAGACCAACGAGAGGTCGGACAGCGCCTCGGCGTCGAGGGAGACCTCGACGATGCGATTGATCAGCCTGTAGAGCTCACCGGTATCGACTCTGGTCGCCCCTCCGAGAAGCGATTCCGACACGGAGCCGAGAAGGCCACCCAAGGACCCCGACTCGGGCTGGCGGATGGGGACGACCTCCGACTTCTGGTCCCCGTGCTCGATCGTTGCATCGACACGCTGCACGATGTCCTCGATGACGGTGGGTGAATCGATGGCGGCAACCAGCCGTCCGGCCGTCGCCTCCATGGAGACCAACACCTCATCGGGCAGCTTCTCTCCCTTCGCGACCCGCTTCCACATCTGCTCGAGACGCAGGGCAGCCTCTCTGATGGCGTCGAGGCCGAGCATGCCCGACGATCCTTTGATCGTATGGGCATCGCGGATCAGGTCTTCGACCGAGTCGTGGTCGAGCACGCCATCGATCAACGAGCGCGCGCCTGCGACGAGTCGGCCTGACCGTTCCTCGAGCTCTTCGCGAAAGAGTCGCTTGAGTTCCGGGTTCGTCGGGTCCAATTCAGAGCACTTTCGGGGTATCTACCCCCAACTATCGGCACCCACCCATATGGCCTGAATGCTCCAGATAGCCGAGATCAGCCTTTTTCCGACCGATTCACTCCCATTCGATGGTCGCCGGGGGCTTCGAGGATATGTCGTAGGCGACACGGTTGATGCCGGGGACCTCATTGATGATCCGCGAGGAAATCCGCTCCAGCACCTCGAAAGGGATCCGCGCCCAGTCGGCGGTCATCGCGTCCTCACTCGTGACCGCACGGATTATCAACGGATAGGCATAGGTCCTCTCGTCCCCCTGGACCCCGACGGTCTTGACTGCAGGTAGCACCCCGAAGGCCTGCCAGATATCCCGATACAGGCCCGCCCTTCTGATCTCGGCCAGGATGATGGCATCGGCCGCCCTCAGGATCTCGAGCCGCTCCCGGGTCACCTCGCCGATGATCCGAACGGCCAGGCCCGGCCCGGGGAATGGCTGGCGCCACACGATCTCCTCGGGAAGGCCTAGTTCGGCGCCCACGGCGCGGACCTCGTCTTTGAACAGATCGCGAAGGGGCTCGACCAGCTCCAGGGTCATGTCCTCGGGCAGGCCACCGACGTTGTGGTGGGTCTTTATGGTTGCCGCGGAGGCCGATCCGGACTCGATCACGTCCGGGTAGAGGGTCCCTTGCACGAGAAAGCCGGCATCGCCGATGGCGGCAGCTGTCTCTTCGAACACTCGCACAAACGTCTCCCCGATCATCTTCCTCTTCACCTCGGGCTCGGTCACTCCGGCGAGTTGCTCGAGAAAACGATCGGCAGCCTTGACGTGGATGAGGTCGACCTCGAAATGCGACCGAAACGTCTCCTCCACCTGCTCGGCCTCCCCCTCACGAAGGAGCCCGTGGTCGACGAATATGCAGGTCAGCTGATCCCCTATCGCCTCATGGACGATCGCGGCCGCCACCGCCGAGTCGACTCCGCCGGAAAGGCCGCATATCACATGGCTCTCGCCGACTTGCTCCCGGATGCGATGAACCTGGGTTTCGATGATCGAATGAGAGGTCCAGGAGGGTGATGCCTCGCACACCTCATAGAGGAACTGCTTGACCATCTCGGTCCCACGTGGCGTGTGCGCCACCTCTGGATGGAATTGGACTCCATAGAGACGACGCTCCGAGCTTTCCATCGCCGCGACCTTCGACCCCTCCGAATTCGCTACAGAGACGAACCCGGGCGGCACTTCGGTCACCTCGTCGCGATGTGACATCCAGACATCTTGAGTGGGTGGAAGGTCACGAAAGAGAATCGATGACGAGGTCACTTCGAGAGGGGTCTTCCCGAACTCGGCGTTACCGGTGTTCGAAACCACACCGCCTGCCATGTCGGCCAACAACTGATGTCCGTAACAGATGCCGAGGACAGGCACGTCGAGGTCGAGTATCGCCGGGTCCATCCGGTACGCATCGGCTGCGTACACCGAAGCCGGGCCACCGGACAGGATGATTCCGACAGGTCGACGTCTCCGAACTTCCTCGGCGGTGATGTCCCGAGAGACGATTTCAGACCGCACGTGGGCCTCACGAACTCTCCGGGCAATCAGCTGTGCGTACTGGGCCCCGAAGTCGACCACCAAGACCGTCTGTTCGCCCTCGAAGGCGCTCATCCCATCCCGACACCCTGCGACCGCTGTAGCGCCTTGCCTTCGGTCTGCAGTGACGGGGCGATCATGACCTCTGCCTTTTGAAATTCCTTGACGTCTGAATAGCCCGTGGTCGCCATCGAGACTCGTAGCGCGCCGAACAGATTGCGCTTGCCATCGTTCTCATGTGCAGGGCCGACCAGTATCTCGGCGAGTGTGCCTCTGGTCCCGGTCTTCACCCTTGCTCCTCGAGGAAGCGTCGGGTGGAAGGTCGCCATTCCCCAGTGATATCCCCGGCCGGGAGCTTCGGCCGCTCCCGCAAGAGGCGAGCCGATCATCACGGCATCCGCGCCGCAGGCGATCGCCTTGGAAACGTCACCTCCGGTGCGCATCCCCCCGTCGGCTATCACATGGACATAGCGACCGGTTTCGTCGAGATAGCGAATACGCGCACCAGCAGCATCGGCAATCGCCGTCGCCTGAGGCACACCCACACCGAGCACGCCTCTGGTGGTGCAAGCTGCACCAGGGCCCACGCCAACGAGCACACCGACCGCTCCGGTTCGCATCAAATGGAGAGCAGTGGAGTAGCTGGCGACTCCACCCGCGATCACCGGGACGGAGCAGTCGGCGATGTACTCCTTGAGGTTCAGTGGCTCTTCACGACTGGATACATGCTCCGCCGAGACAACGGTTCCTTGGATCACCAGGATGTCCAAGCCGGCTTCCAGCGCTATCGGGGCCCACTCGCGCACTTTCTGTGGGGTGAGGCTCGCAGCCGTGACTACCCCTTCCGACTTCATCTCCTCGACCCGCCGGCCAATCAACTCGGGCTTCACGGGCTCCAGATAGATCTCCTGCATGCGACGTGTCGCCTTCTCATCACCGAGCTCGGCGATCTCCTCGAAGTATGGAACCGGGTCCTCGTATCGACTCCACAGACCTTCCAGATTGAGGACCGCAAGCCCACCGAGACGTCCGATGGCCACGGCCGTCTCCGGGCTGATTGCCGAATCCATTGCCGAGCCCATCATGGGTAGATCGAACTTGTAGGCGTCGAGCTGCCAGGAGATGTCAACGTCATCAGGATCTCGGGTCCGTCTCGATGGGACGATGGCGATGTCGTCGAATCCGAAAGCCTGCCGCCCCGACTTGCCGATCCCGATGTCGATTTCCATGTTCTCCTCCAGCGCTGGATGGCGTCACGGCGCCTTCTGGCAGGGTAACAGTGCCTCAACAGGCATCGGCTGTAGTCTCGCCCGGTGCGCTCCTGGTCCGTCGTCGACTTCGTGCTCGTGTGGCTCGGCGGCTTCGTCGGAGCAGGGGTCTTTCTGGTTGTGGGCGAGGCCTTCAGCAACGAGTGGTCGATCGTTCTCGGCTTGGCCGGCCAATACGCCGGGAGCATCGCCGTCTTCTTGTACCTCGCCAGACGCAAGGACGACTCCGATGTCGGGTTCAGCATCGAGGCCTCCGACTTCTCCTATATCGCCCTAGGTGTGTTCTTACAGCTCTTGGTGGCAATCGCCTCTCGACCTTTGGTTCAGAACCTCTTCCCGGATGGACAACAACCACAACAGATCGCCAGGGCCATGTCAGACGTTGATGCCTCGACCCTGCTCAAGATCATGTTCTTCAGCGCTGCCGTGGTGGTGGCCCCTGTGGTCGAAGAGCTGATGTTCCGCGGTGTGCTACTGAGAGCTTTGGCTCATAGGGGGCGCGCCTTCGTGATCGTGATGACTGCGACCCTGTGGACGGCTGTTCACATCACTGGTCTAGACATGGAGCGACCCATGGCTTCGGCAGCCGTTGCCCTACCCCCGGTGTTCCTGCTTGGCATGATGCTCGCCTGGCTCACACTGAGGAAGAAGCGTCTGGGACCGGCCATCCTGATGCACTCGGGCTGGAATCTGCTCGCGGCGGTCGTGCTGCTGATACCAAGGGAGCTCCTGGAAAACGTGGGCTGAAAGCGCACCCCTGAGCACAACGACTCTTCAAGGGTCATCCGGGTTCGACCGATCAAAGAGAGTATCAAAGGCGAAAAGATGAGAAACGCGTTGGTCGAGGCCTTGCCGACAGCGCTCCGAGCGGTCCGCTACCCGACTTCGGCGCTGGCGGCTGTCCTCGCGGTGGTGGCCGAGGAGACCGGATCGGATGGTGTCGCCCTGGTGGCGAGATCGTGCCGGGACGCGCCCGCCCAGCTGCTTGCACTCGGCGGTAGGGAAGGCCACAGGTTCGGGCGGCTCGGGCAGGCGGACTGGGTCGACGACCGCTTCGACCGATCGGGTGAGGTGAACGCCGATACCAGTGAGAGCCGACCATGGCCTTCTGGAACCAAGGTCGCCTGGAGGTCGATTCAGGGAAACGAGTGCAGCTTCGCGCTAATCGTGTTCGGGCCCGATACTTCCTCGGACCAGCTCGAGACCATGTCGGGTCTGGCTTTCATCATTGGTGAGCTGGTCATGGCGCGACGTAGTCGGGCCGATCTCCTCGCACGTCTCAAGACGGAGCGCCAAGACAGAGCGATCCTGGCCGCCACGCTCCAACACGATCTCAGAACCCCGTTGAGCGGAATCCTTGGATTCGCCTCGATCCTGGCCGCCGATGGTGGCCGGTCTCCCGAGGAGAACAAGGAGCTCCTTGAAATGATCGTCGCAGAAGCGGAGCACATGACGGAGATGGTTGCCGACGGCCTGCGTAAAGATGAGTACGGTCCCGACGCTCCTGTGCAACTACAGGCGGTGGACCCGGTAGATATCGCCGAGAGTGCCGCCGATGCTGCTCGTCAGGCGCGGGGAGGCGAGATCGTCCTGGGTGTCAGCGAGCAGGCTCTGGTGACCGATAGAACCCGGCTCACCAGGGCGCTTCTCAACCTGATCGACAATGCAATCAAGTACTCCCCACAAGGCTCACCGGTCAGGGTGAGCGGTAGTCGCGACGGTGAGCACTACAAGTTCGTCGTTGCCGATTCCGGCCCGGGCGTTCCGGAGGACATGGTCCCGGCCCTGTTCCGGCCCTATTCCACCGACCCCCACCGGAACGACGGTACCGGTCTTGGCCTCCACTCGGTCGCCACGATCGCACGCGAGTTGGGTGGGCGGGTGGCCTATGCGCGCAGAGAAGGGTGGACGACCTTCTCGCTTTGGGTCTCGTCCAATGAGGGCAAGACCACGCACTCCAAGTCGGGGCAGCTGGTGGAGGTGAGCGGATGACGGTTCACAACCTGGAAGCACTCGCCTTCGAGGTGGGCGCAGCCGACATCTTCGTGTTCCACGTTCTCTCCGACAGCCGGATCGTGAACCTCGACGGTTGGGGTCGGGGCTCGGGGTGGGGCGGGAACATATGCCTCGACCCGGAGACCGAGGTCTTTCTGGCGGAAGCCCTTGCCGGCGGAGTGGCTCGTATCGGGCCCGGATCTCCGACGAGGGTTTTCGGGCCGTATTGGGCCGAGGAAGCTGTCGCCTTTCGCTCCGATGGGCATGTCGTGGCATTGGGTGGGGACGGTGTCACCCGGTTGGAGGACGCTCGAATCGCAGAGACGGCCAGACAGGCAGTCGACTCCGTGAGAGATGTCAGGGCAAGCCAGCGCCTGGCGGCAAAACTGGAGGTGGCACAGGCGGAATTGTCAGTGGCGACGATCATCGCAGCAGATCTCGGCACAACGATGAAACTCCTTGCGCGGACGGCGGCCAAAGCGCTGTCCTGTGAGTTCGGTGCGGTGCTCCTGCTGGGGGACCCGCCCCTCATCGGCATGGCCGACGAAGGATGGCGGCCGGCCGCTACCGAGGACGAAATCGCAGCTGCGTTGATGCCGGTGGCGGCGGCCGCCTCAGAGCTCCTCTTTCTGGAACAGGACCTGCGACTCAGCCCCTACGCGGTCCCACCCGTCAGCTTCGACGATGGGCTGGTATCGAGGTGCACGGTCCCATTCGAGGTCTCGGGTCGCCGTGGCTTTCTGATCGTTGGACACGCTGGGTCATCGCCGAGGGGCTTCACCGACCTCTGCCAAACGGTGGCGATGACGATGGCCGACTCGACCTCCCTGCCCTTGTCACGGCACCTGGCGCCAAGGGAGCCGAGCCTCAGCTGAGCCCGACCGCAGCTCGCACGTCATCCATCGTCCGATCGGCCATCTCTCGAGCCGTGGCCGCGCTGGCACGCATCACCTCGACGACCTCGGCATCGGACATGCCCTCGTAGGCCTCGCGAATGGGCTTCACACCCGAAGCGACCGACTCGGCGACCGCTGACTTGAAGTTGCCATAACCGCCGGTCCCGTACTCGGCGGCGAGATCATCGATCGAGCGGCCGCTGAAATAGGCAAAGATCTCGAGCAGATTCGAAATGCCTGCCTTGTTCTCCCAGTCGTACGCCACCTCGGTGCCGGTATCGGTCACGGCGGAACGGATCTTCTTCCTGATCTCATCGTCGCTGTCGTCCAGGAACAACGTTGCCCGGGCGTTTGGATCGGACTTCGACATCTTCGAGTCGGGATCCTGCAGCGACATGACCCGTGCGCCGATCTCGGGAGTGATCCGCTCGGGTACCGGGAAGACCTCGCCGAACCGCGAGTTGAATCTCGTTGCCAGGTCGCGGGTCAACTCGAGGTGCTGAGCCTGATCGTCGCCTACTGGCACCGCATGGACTTTGTGGATCAGGATGTCAGCCGCTTGCAGCACGGGATAGGCCAGGATCCCGAACCCTTGACCGGCTCTGTCGGACTTCTCTTTGAACTGCGTCATGCGCTGCAGCTGGCCGACGCCCGTCAGAGTGCCGAGGATCCAATAGAGCTCGGCATGTTGAGGAACCTCCGATTGGTAATAGAGCAAGGAGCGTTTGGGATCTACACCGGCGGCGATGATCATCTTCGCCAGTCTCAGCCGGCCTTCGGACAGGTCGGTCTTCTCGAATGGAGTCGACATCGCGTGCAAGTCGACGACGCAGTAGATGGTCTCGTACGAATCCTGCATCGACACCCAGTTGTTGAAAGCGCCGATGAGGTTGCCCAGGTGGGCCTTGCCCGTCGGTTGCATTCCGGAGAAGACTCGCTTTCCGCTCATCAGTCGCTACCTCTCAAAAGAAAATGCCGCCGGTTGCTCCGGCGGCGACATCATGGCAGGTGACGGTCCGCTCAGAAGGTCGACCACCGCGAGCCATCGACGTTGTTCCTCATACGAGGCCTAGCGTAAACATCGGCTCGAAGCGGTTCAAGGGCGCGGCAAGACCCCCTGGGCGATGAGGTAGCGCTGTTGATCTTCGAGAAGTCCCCACGAGCCGGTGAAATGGGCTCTGTCGAGGACCGCTCCGTCGAAGCGGGCCGCGGACAGAGCAGTCCCGGAGAGGTCGGCATGGCGAAGGTCTGCCCTCGAGAAGTCGGCGCCCTCCAGGTCGGATCCCGATAGGTCCGCGCCGCGCAGCCTCGCGCCAGTCAGCCGGCTCAGCGAGAGGTTGGACTCCCTCAGATCGGCTCCGGACAGGTCTATCTCACTCAGATCGCAGTTCTTCAAATACAAGCCCCGCAGGTCAGCGGTACTCGGCTTCCAATCGCGCAAGTCGAGCCCGAGCATGACACGGCCACGGTATTTGTCATAGCGACTGGCGGTGAGGAACCGCACCAGCTGCTCGGGTCTCAGGGATCCGGTGGTGAACCGCTCATTCCCCGCCCACGGATCGGCATTGTTGTGATACGAAGAGTTGATTTCCCACCAGCCGAGACGGTCGCGCTCGAGAAGCTCGATCGACTTGATCCACTTGAGCGACTTGTAGAAATACCTGCCTGGAGTTACCACACGCACCGGGCCTCCGTGAGCCACCTCGAGGGGCTCTCCGTCGGCTGAGTGAACGAGCCATGAGACCTGGCGTGCGACGGAAAGAGGAAGCGAGGTGTGATGGTCCCGATCGGAGAAGGAAGCAAATGAGACGAAGAGAGCGCGTTCGTCGGGGAGCGCCTCGTTGAGCAGGTCGGCGAGCGGAACGCCTGTGAATGTGGTGTCGAATCTGGTCCAGCTGGTGACGCAATGCACATCGAAAGTGATCTCGCGATGTCTGAGGCTCATGAACTCATCGAACCCAAGACTCAGCGGCTGTTCGACCAATCCTGTGATCTCGAGATACCAGTCCTCGGGCTTCGATAGCTCTGCCGACGGCGTCCTCTCTCCGACGACCGGGAACCTCTTCGTCTCGATCTGGCCGGGCGGGAGAGGGCGGGTGATCATGACTGCGGGAGAGGGCGGGTGATCATGACTGCGGGAGGGGGCGGGTGATCAGCCCAGGCCTGCGCCCTCCTCCCCGGCCGTCGCCGGGGCGAGAAAGTCGGCCACTATGTCTTCCACCGGTGAGGCAGGAAGGAGGACCGCGGCACCAGTTGACGTCGTGTGATCGACCACCGGCACTTCGAGTTCGACCACGTCACCCTTTCCCAGAGCCCTCAGATCCCAAGCCAGATTGACTGCGGTCACCAGCGAAAGCTCGGAGTCGACCGTTACATACGGGGCGACTGCCGCAGCAGTCGCTGTCAGCGACTGCGGGCTGGAGAAGTCAGACAGTCGGCCCAGCATGTCGATGAGGAAGTCTCTCTGCCGTTCGTTTCGTGCCAGGTCATTCACGCCTGGAATGGTCCTCCAGCCATTCGCGGTCAGTTCCTGGGTCTGACGGGACCGGAGCCACGCCAAGGTCTGCTGTCCCGAGGCGAGAGTGCAACCGGCGGGTAGATCGAGACCCGCGCGTGCGTCACGAACCGGCCGTTCGAGGCAGATTTCGTAGCCACCGAGCTCATCTACCGCACCCTGAAAGCCTGCGAGGTCGACGAGCGCGAAGTGGTCGATGGTCTCCCCGATGATTTGCTCGACTGTGAGGGTCAACAGGGTCGGGCCGTTGAGGAGGTCGGCGCATCCTTCCAGCTCCTCGTTGAGGCGATTCATCTCGCCATCACAAACGCTCTCCACCCAGAGGTCGCGCGGCAATGACATGATCGCTGTGCCTTCTGGGGACCCGATCACGACCATCACCACATCGGCCCTTCGACCGGCGAAATCACCGAAGTCGGTCAGGTCAGAAAGCTCATCTCGAGAATCCGAGCCCACCAAGAGGAATACCTCTGTCCGCTGCCGGCCAGGCGATTCGGCGTTCCCATCGACCGGCGTCGGGGAGCCCTCCTGACCAGCGCCTGGCGAGTCGCCGTCATCGTCTGAGGAGGGCGGGTCGGGTCGATCGATGTCGACGCGATTGACCTGACCCCATGTCGCGAAGCCGACATACAAGGTCATTCCGACGCCTAGGACGATGACCAGTGCGCCGGCAATCAATAACCGATTTCGAAGTTGAGACGAACCCATAACCCCTGGACAGCAATGGTAGGCGATGGGACGACCCTGAACCACAGAGCTGTCAGCCGGTCGTCACCCTCATGTCGTCGGCGACATCCTCGTCCAGTTGTGGGGGCGCATCCAGCTCTGTTGCGGGCAGTCTCAGCTCGAAGTGATGATGGGCGCCGTCGGTCACGTATTGCAGACTCCCGCCCATGAGCTCGGCGAGTTGTCTCGACACTGCGAGCCCTATGCCGACAGACCCCGGCTGGGTGGGTGAGTGCGAGCTTCGGTAGTACCTCTCGAAAATGAGCTCGACCTCCTCGGGTGGTATCCCAGGGCCGTCGTCGGCTACTACCAGTCGGGCTGATTCAGCCAGTGTCTCCGCCACCAGCACGATGTGCTCTCCACCGTATTTGATGGCATTGGTGAGGAGATTCCGCAGGATCTGTCGCACTCGAAGTGGATCAGCCCTCACAAAACATGTCTCTCCCCGGGTCTCGATCAGTTTGTCGCTGCGCTGAGACTCACTGAGACTCCTCGCCACCCTCTCGACCTGTGCCGTCAGATCCATTCTTTCGGGTCGAATCGACAGGTTCCCAAAGTCGGCCCGGGATGCAACGAGCAGGTCCTCGACCAACTCGGCGAGCTCCCTGCTCTGCACCGCGATTATCCCGTTCAGCTCGTCCAGTTCTTCACGGGAGAGCGACGCTCCGGCGGCTGTGATCTCCTCGGACAACCCGACGATGGCAGTGAGAGGGGTCCGAATCTCATGAGATACCGACGCCAGGAGCCGGTCCTTTGACTCATTGGAGGCACGTAGGGCACTGGCATGGTCCTGGTGCTGCCAATAGGCGCTGATCATGTGGGCAGCGCGCCAGAGCGTCTCGATCTCCGTGCTGTGCCATTTTCGGTCGCTGGTGTATTGGACGAATCCGATCGAGCCGCGAAACTCGCCTTCGACGAAGATCGGCACTGACACTTCGGACAGAATCCCGTCGGCCTCATAGAGCTCCTTCTCCGTCCCGACGAGATTCCTCGTGTGGACCACCACCGCCTGACCGGCCCTCAGCGCCTCGTAGACCGATGATATGGCCAGGTAGTTGCCGGTTTCCCACGATTGACCGTAGGTGGCCGATCCTCTGGCGGCATCGGCGACGATCTTCCACCCAGGGTCACCGTCGATCTCAACGGTCTGGTCAACGTATCCGTAGTCGGCGTCTGTCGCTTCGAGAATGGCTTTCACCGCCTGGGTGGCCGCCGAGGACTCGGTTTGGACGAGAAGAGCCTCTGAGCAGCGGGCGATCGCGTCCTGGAGACGACGCGAGCGCTCGTATTGCACGATTGCATAGGCAAGCTGGTCGAAGAGCTTTGACACGAGCGCCGTTGTGAAGCTCACCCCGGCCAACGCAACTACCGCCCTGACCAATATGACCGTCCACGGGTCACCAAGGAAGAACCCCACCGCAGCCGCCCAAATCGCTATGGCTGACGCGATCCCGATGGCCCACATCAATCGACTCTCGGCAGCCAGGGTGCCGGCCAGAACACCGAGCATCATGATCGTCCCGAAGGCGGTCACATAGTCGAAAGATGTGACGTCTGCACCATGCGTCGCTTCGATCAGCACGAGACCGGCCCAGTAAGAGATCTGGGCGAGGACGAGGAACAATGCGGATGCCCTGCCCCCGGATCGGACGATGTAGACCGCCCACACGAGGACCACCAGATAGCCGAGCCATCCGACCAGCTCGACATGGTCCAGGTTTCGGACGCGGTTGATCTCTACGGCCGCCAAGGTGAGGCTGGCAGCAGACATGAGGATGGCCACATATCGGTGGAAGCGTCTCTGCGCCTCCACCGGAAGACGCGCTGTCACACCAATACATCGGCCGGCCATCGCCCGAGGCTGAACAATCTCTGCTACAGCCGGGATGCTGGCTATCGCAGGGGACGTTGGCCGGCCCGATCAAGACCGACGAGCAGCCTGACCATCCGGGCGGTTGCCCCCCAGAGGGTGTCACCGTCCAAGAGGTAGTACCAAACATCCCACTCGTTCCAGGGAATCGACCACCACCTCTCGGGGTCGGCCAGATCCGAGAGGAGGGGTGTGTAGACCTTGTCGACCTCGCGATCATCCGGTATCAGTGTGAATGGGGCGCTCACACGCCCAACCACGGGGATCACGACAGGGTTGAACTCGACGGTGTCGATCGGCTCGAGGAATCCAAGCACTTCGACCATGTCGGGGGCGATGCCGACCTCTTCGTGTGCCTCACGCAGGGCCGTATCGATTGGCCCGCGGTCGCCAGGGTCTGGTCTGCCCCCGGGAAAGGCGATATGGCCGGCGTGGGTTGGCATGGTGTCTGGTCGCTTGGTCAAGACCACCCGTACCTTCCCTTCCGGGTCTTCGAACAGAGGAGCCAGCACCGCGGCCACGGGTCGGTCGCCCGGGTCGGGATGGGAGTCGAGGAATCTGATGCGGTCCCACATGCTCGAAGAACCCTACGACGGCCGGTGATCATTTCAGATGTCATGCCGGGACCTGACCGATAGGCTGGCACGGTGCCGAGGCCGAAACTCGAGACCGATCGCCTCATTCTCCAGAGGTTCGCCCGTCGCGACTCAGTCACGCTCGATGACGCCATAAGGGCGTCTCTCACGGACCTCAACCAGTGGCTGCCCTGGGCGCGAATGGACTACACGAGTGGCGACACTTCGGCGTTCATACGTGACTCGGTTCAGGCCTGGAAGGAGGATCGGGCGTGGGACTTCTCGATTCGATTCTTCGAAGACCCGGCTCGCCACGTCGGGAATGTGTCCCTATGGACTGTGTCGAAGCTGGGCAAGATCGCCGAAATCGGATACTGGGTGAGGAGTGACGAGGCCAACCGCGGGATCTGCACCGAGGCGGTGGATCGCCTCCTCGGCGAGGCCTTCGGATCCATGGGATACCACAAGGTCGTTCTGCGCATTGCGGTCGGCAACGAGGCGTCCGATCGAGTTGCCGAGAAGCTGGGCTTCACCAAAGAAGGCGTGCTGCGCGAGGAGCTGCTGATACGCGGCAATTGGGTGGACCACTCGCTCTGGTCCCTGCTCGACCGGGAGTACCGGGCGCTCAGGCGACGCAGCGCCGCCCACTGACGGGGATCAACCCCCTGCTGCGATCACCCTCGAAGCGTCGGCGACAAACGTGGCCAGCGCCGGGAAGAAGCCAACCACCACAGTCAAACCAACGGAAATGGCCAGTGCGAGCCGCAGTGATCCCGCGGGCGGCTCATCGAACTCCCCAGGGAACTCACGCGTCGCATCGTCGAGCCAGACGCTCTTCACGACCTTGGCGTAGTAGTACAGGGCTATCACCGCGTTCACCGCGGCGACAACTGCCAGGACGACGGTTGCTGCACCGCCGGCGATCATCACCGAGCGGAACATGACGAACTTGGCGAACCAACCAGCCAGTGGAGGTATCCCGGCCAGGCTGAAGAAGAAGACTGCGACGAGGACCGCGGCGCGTGAGTCCACATTGGAGAGACCCGCCCAATCCGAGATTTCGCCGGACTTGGTCGTGCGGGCCCCGGCTATGACAACGCCGAAGGCTCCAAGATTCATCACTGCGTAGATCACCAGGTAGATGACCGTCGCCGAGAACGCCTCCTCGAGATCTGCGCCCGCCACCGCCGCGGCCGCGAAAGGAACCAGCATGAATCCTGCCTGGGCAATCGAGGAATAGGCGAGAAGCCGGACGATATTGGTCTGCCGCAACGCCGAGAGATTGCCAATCGTCATCGACAAGGCTGCCAGGGCCCACAAGGCAGGGGCCCAGACATCCGAGACACCGGGAAGTGCGAGATACATGACCAGCAGCATTGCCACGAATCCGGCGGCTTTCGAGTTGACCGAGAGATAGGCCGTTATAGGTGTGGGCGCGCCTTCATAGGTGTCGGGTGCCCAGAAATGGAAGGGAACGGCTGAGATCTTGAAACCGAAGCCAACGATTAGGAAGAGCACAGCCATGGTGAGTGCAGGGCTGTTGGGCATTGCCGCCGTCGCCTCGGCGAGCCCGCTGAAGGTGATCTCGCCTGTCAGCCCGTACAGGACCGACATGCCGTAGAGCAGGATCGCAGTCGATAGCACGCCGAGAATGAAGTACTTGAGGGAGGCCTCGTTGGATTTGACGTCTCCTTTCCTCCATCCGGCCAACAGGTAGAGGGGCCCGGTGACGAGCTCGATCCCGATGAAGAGGACTATCAGGTCGCGAGCCGATGCGAGCACCAGTGATCCGAGAACGGAGGCCAGAAGGAGGAGGTAGTACTCCCCCTGGTAGTAGCGCTCCGACTCGATGTAGTTCACCGACATCAGGAAGACGATGTAGGCAGTCACGAGGAACAGGCCTTTGAGCACGAGGGCGAACTCGTCGACGACGTAGGAGCCGTCGAACATCGAAATGGTCTCGCCCTCGACCGCCAGGAATGCGAGAGGTATCAGCGCCAGAGCCGAGCCGGCCACCGCTGCTGTCGCAGTCCAGTACTTCTTCAGGCGGGGCAGGGTCAGATCGAGGCCGAGCACAAGGAAGAGCGAGCCGATGATGATCAGCTCGGGCGCGATGGCCAGATAGTCGACCTCCCAGCTCATTGCCTCAAACCCGCTCTCTCGACTCCCTCAGCCACTCAGCCGCCCTTCATCAGACTGCCGAGCGCAGCCGTCACCTCGGGATCGAACGCCATGTCCACCAGGGAGGTCACGGTGTCGGTCGTAGACGTGAAGATCACCTTGGGGAAGAAGCCGATAGCGACGATCAGGACGATGAGCGGCACCCAAGCGGCAGCTTCATACCGATCCACATCGTGGAAGGTGTGCCCTTCCCACTCGTTCGGAGGCTCACCGAGGTTGACTCGCTGCAGCATCCAGAGCATGTAGCCCGCGGTGAGCACGGTGCCGACGGCGCCCAGCACCATCGACGTCCTGAAGACTCCTAGCGACAGGCCCTCGAGAGGGTTGTAGGCGCTGACGAGAGCCATGAACTCACCCCAGAAGCCGGCCAGGCCGGGAAGTCCGAGAGAGGCCATCGCCGTGAAAGCCAGGATCCCGCCCATCACCGGCATCAGCTTGATGTTCCCGCCGAGACGAGACATCTCTCTGGTGTGATAACGGTGCGACATCGAACCGGCGAGGAAGAAGAGCAGGCCGGTGATCAGACCGTGGGCCACCATCCCGATGATCGCCGCGTTGATCCCGACGTCGGTCATGGTGGCGATCCCCAGCATCACAAAACCCATGTGACCGACCGAGCTGAATGCGATCAGTCGCTTCATGTCGGTTTGGGCCAAACATGCCAGCGAGCCGTAGATGATCCCGATGACGGCGAGGATGGCAATGGCAGGCGCCCAGTTGACCGCCTCCTGGGGGAGGATGGGCAGGGAGATCCTGATGAAGCCGTATGAGCCGAGCTTCAGCAGGATCGCCGCCAACAAGACCGAGCCCACAGTCGGAGCGGCCGTGTGGGCATCCGGCAACCAGGTGTGGAATGGCCACATCGGGACTTTGACCGCGAAACCGAGGAACATCGCTCCGAAGACGAGGAAGGCAAAGGTGCCGGTGAACGCCCCACCCGATCCGAGTCTGGTCAACTCGACGATGTCGAATGTGCGCTCACCGAAGTTCCCGGACTCGAAGTAGAGAGCCAGAAACCCGAGGAGCATGAAGGCCGATCCGAAGAGGGTGAATAGGAAGAACTTGATGGCTGCGTACAGCCTGGTCTCGAAGAGCTTGCTGAAGCCGGGGACCTTCCTGGGAGACTTGTCACCCCATATCCCGATCATGAAGTACATGGGGAGCAGCACGACCTCGAAGAAGATGAAGAAGAGGACGAGATCGAGGGCCACGAACGTCCCGTTCATGCCGGTGGCGAGGATCAACATCAGGATCAGGAACGCCTTCGGGTTCTTCGGCTCGTCCCAGTGATTCCATGAGTAGATCACCGCAAGTACCACGACGAAGGTCGAGAGGACCAACAACGGAAGGGATATCCCGTCGACCCCGACGTGGTAATTGGCGTTGATGGCCCCGATCCAGCTCTCCTCGACTTCGAACTGATAGGTGTTGTAGACGCCACCGGAGTAGTCGAACTGGGCGATGAGCACGAGGGAGGCGAGGAAGGCAAGCAGTGTCGCAACCAGTCCGGTGGTCTTCAGGGCGTCTTCGTTGTCCTTGGGGATGACCCCGAGGATCAGTGCGCCAACGAGGGGCAGGAAGACGATGATCGTCAAGCCCCAGGTCTCGAACCATTCCATATCTCTCAGCCTCTCCTATTCACTCACTTCAGACAATCAACACGAACACGACCACCAGAATCAGGGCTCCGGCCACGAAGCCGGCTGCGTACTGCTGAACACGACCGGTCTGCAGTCTTCGCACGGCTGAACCCGCCCCGTCTGTGACCGCCGACAGGCCGTTGAACACGCCGTCGACCGCTCGCTGGTCGATTGTCCCGTACACGAATTCACCCAGGGCCTTCACCACCCCGCCGACCAGATTGATGATCCCGTCGATGATGTAGGTGTTGGTCCAGTCGATGAATCTGGCGATGGGCCCCGTGGTGGCACCGACCACTCCGAGTGCGGCATGGTCGATGAAGTATTTCTGACGGAGCAGCGGATACAGGGCCGGCACCTCGAAACGGTCCCGCGCCTTCTGGGTTGCCCGATCCCTCGAGAAGATCAGCCAGCCGAGTGCCAGGCCCGCACCTGCCGCGACGAGGCCGATCGCAGCCAGACTCCAGTCGATGCCTTCGGGGTGGTAGTCCCCCATCGGGACGACACGCACACCGAGCCATTCGGTGAAGTTTCCGATGCCCGGCCAATCGACCCCGGGGATGTTGAGGATGCCGACGAAGATCGAGGGGATGGCCAGGCCGACCAGGGGAGCGGTCATCACCCTTGGCGCCTCGTGAGGATGGCCTTCGCCCTTGTAAGTGCCGTGGAATGTGAGGGCTACGGCCCGGGCCATGTAGAAAGCGGTCACGAAGGCTCCGGCGATGGCGATCCACATCACTGCCGTGTAGCCCTCATGCCCCAGGGTGGCGAGGATCTCGTCCTTCGACCAGAACCCGGCGAGGGGGATGATTCCGGCGAGCGCCAGGGAGCCCACCACGAATGTCCAATAGGTCGTGGGCATTTCCTTTCGCAGACCCCCCATGTCACTCATGTTGTTGGAGTGCACCGCGTGAATCACGGCTCCTGCGCCAAGGAATAGGAGGGCCTTGAAGAACGCGTGGGTGAAGAGATGGAACAGGCCCGCTGTGTAGCCCCCGGCCGCGACGGCAGTCATCATGTAGCCGAGCTGGGACACCGTGGAGTAGGCCAGCACCTTCTTGATGTCATCGGCGACCAGAGCGAGCAGACCGATGGCGAACAGCGTTATGGCGCCGATCACCACCATCAAACCTCGGGTATCCTGCGCGAGATTCTGGAAGAGCGGGAAGACCCGGGCCATCAGGTAGATACCGGCGGTGACCATGGTGGCAGCGTGCATGAGAGCGGACACGGGCGTGGGACCTGCCATGGCGTCCGGCAGCCAGATGTGCAGCGGGAACTGGGCGCTCTTGCCCATGGCCCCGAAGAAGAGAAGCAGCCCGCCCGCCACAGCCACTGCACCCAGAGCCTCGGCATGCTCGGCGGCGGCAATGCTCAGCTCGGAGAAGTCGAATGAGCCGATGGCCACTCCGACCAGAATGGTTCCCAAGATCAGCCCCACATCGGCGACCTTGTTGGTCATGAAAGCCTTGTTGCCGGCTCTCACGTTGTCGAGGTCTTCCCAATAGAAGCCGATCAGGAAATAGGAGGCGAGACCGACGCCCTCCCACCCGATGATCATTTGGATGAGGTTCGGGGCACCCACCAGGACCAGCATCGCCCCCGCAAACAGAGAGAACGCGGCGAAGAACCAGTCGACCCTGACATCGCCCTCCATGTATCCGAGTGCGTATATGAAGACGAGCAGGCCGACAAAGTTGACCAGGAAGTACATCATGATCGACAGTCCGTCGACGACCCAGCCCAGCTCGAAGACGAGGTCGCTCCCGATGCGCGCAATCTCGAACGTGGTCTGGTCGAGGACGCCGCCCGTCATGTTCAGCACGAAGAGGACAGTGGCCCACAGGAGGTTTATGGCCAGCGCACCGACTGCCAACTCCCCGCCCTTGTACTTGAGTCTCTTGCCGAAGGCCAGGATGAGGAGAAAGGCGACAAAGGGAAGCACCAGCATGATGCCGGCCGTATCGGCCCAGAAGCCTCCGGTGCCGGCCTCAACGGCACCATGCCCGCCTTCTTCGGCAGCGATGACAAGGGCTCGCATCCCTACCATCTCATCAGACTCAGGTCGTCGACGTTGGCGGACTTGCGGTTGCGGAAGATCATCAAGACGATGGCCAGGCCGATTCCCACCTCGGCAGCGGCGACTGTGATCACGAAGATGGCGAAGACCTGTCCCACGGCCTGGGCGGAGACCAGATAGGACTCGAAGGCGATCAGGTTGATGTTGACGGCGTTGAGCATCAGCTCGACGGAGAGAAGGATCAGAACCACGTTGCGTCGCACCAGGAGCCCATACACGCCGAAGGCAAACAAGGCGGCACCCAACACGAGAAACTGATTGAGCAGCACTAGACGCTCATCCTTTCCTCTTCCTCTACCGGCGTGAGATCTCGACGGGCAATCGTGATACCGCCGATCAATGCAGCTAGGAGCACGAACGACACGACCTCGAACGGGATCACGAACCGTCCCAACAGAGATTCGCCGATCACCTGAGTCGAGGTGGCTTCACCAACCGTCGCCAAGAGCTCGGTTCCGAATGCGTCGATCGAAGCCCACGTCATCACAACGAAGACCGCAGCCGAGAGGAGGGCGGGCATGGCCGTCTGGTCGGATGAGAGCGACTCGTCCAACCCGGTTGGGGCACGGGTGATCATGATCCCGAAGAGGAACAGAACGATCACCGCACCGATATAGACCAACACGAGCACCCAGGCGACGAACTCCGCCGACATCAGGAGGAATAGCCCTGCCGTGCCGGCGAGGGCGCCGACGAGATAGAGGGCCGCATGCACCACGTTCTTGGAGGTGACGACCCGGAATCCGGAGAACAGGACGGCGAGGCCGATGGCGGCGAAAACCCAATTGACGGGTTCGGCTATCCAATCGGAGAAGGTCATCTACCTACTTCTCCAATGCCGGTTGCTCGGGAACGGTGGCGAGCCAATCTTGTAGACGGTCCATGTCGTGGAGCATCTCTCCCATGTGCGCCTCGGAGTATTCGTATTCGGGGGTCCAGAAGAGAGCATCGAAGGGGCAGACCTCCACGCAAATCCCGCAGTACATGCAAAGCGCATAATCGATGTCGAAGCGGTCGAGTTCGGCCCGAACCCTGACCCTCCCACCGGGCTTCGACGGCGGCTGTTCCTCCTTGTGCCCCTCGATGTAGATGCACCAGTCGGGACAAGATCGGGCGCAGAGCATGCACACGGTGCAGGCCTCCTGATCGAGGGCGATGACGCCTCGTGCCCTGGGAACAGGGGTCTCTTTCACCTTTGGATAGTTGACGGTGGCCAGGTATTTGTTAGGTAAGAAGATCGTCTTGAGCATGGTGGTCAATGTGACCCACATGCCCTTCAGCATCCCGGATCCGGGGATCTTGAATCCGTTCTCGGCCATCAGAGCACCACTTTGAGGATCGCGGTGACGGCGATGTTGGCCAGAGCCAGCGGAATGAGCCACTTCCAGGCAATTCCCTGCAGCTGGTCCTCACGGAACCTGGGGAAGGTCCACCGGAACCAGATCATCAGAAAGGCCAGGAGGAAGACCTTCCCGATCAGGATGAACGGGCCGACGAAAGAAAGCAGATCCTCCGGGATGCCGGGGAGCCAGTAGCCCCCGAGGAAGAGGGTGGCCGCAATGGCCGACATGGAGAACATGTTGGCGAATTCGGCCAGGAAGAAGAAGAGGAATCGGAATCCCGAGTACTCGGTCAGGTATCCCATGACGAGTTCCGACTCGGCGATCGGCATGTCGAATGGAATCCGGGTCAGCTCGGCGAGTGCCGCAACCATGAAGATTGCGAAGCCGACGAACTGCACTATCACGTAGGGGAACCCGGCATTGATCTGTGCCTCGACGATGCCGCTCATGCTCATCGTCCCGGCCATGATCACCGAGCCCACCACGGCAAGCACGAGCGGCAGCTCATAGGCGATGAGCTGGCCGGCCGCCCGTAGTCCGCCGATCAGTGAGTACTTGTTGGCCGAGGACCAACCGGCCATGAGGATGCCAATGGTGCTCAGTGACGAAATCGCCAGCGCGTAGAAGATGCCCACCGACAGATCTCTGAAGATCAGACCAGGCCCAAACGGGATCACCACGAACAGTGCCACCGTTCCCACGAGGACCAGGATCGGGGCTGACTTGAAGACCGGCTTGTCGGCCGCGTCGGGGACGATGTCTTCCTTCTGGAAGAACTTCACACCATCGGCGATCAATTGGGCCCAGCCCCAGCGGCCCCCAGCGAAGTAAGGACCCACCCGGGCTTGCATCTTGGCCGAGAGCTTCATCTCGGCGAATCCGATCACCATGCCGATGAGGGGGATCATCGTCGCCACCAGCAGCAGCTTGCCGGCCAACGACACCCAGAAATTGTCGAAGAGGTCGATCAGGAATTCCATTGGAGTTCCTTCTCTTTCATGATGGCGGCCGACTTCGCCCGAGTGGCTCCGTTCAACACAGGCGATGGCGTTGCCGGGGACGCAACATCGTCTGACTCCTCGCGCGGTGCGGCTCCGGGCGAACAGACGCCGGTCGTCCGCAACTCGCCGCAAGTGTCAGTTCGGGGACCGCTCATCTGTCCACATCCCCGAGCACGAAATCGAGTGAGCCCATGATGGCGATGATGTCCGGCACCAATGCCCCTTCGAGGATCCAGGGAAGGATCGAGATGTTGGAGAAGCTCGCCGAGCGGATCTTCAAGCGGTAGGGCCCTTGTCCCCCATCCGACACCAGGTAGTAGCCCATCTCTCCTTTCGGATTCTCGGCCCTCACGTAGGTCTCACCCTTCGGAACCTTGATGACCTTGGGCACTTTCGCCTGCAGATCGCCCGAGGGGATTCCATCGACCGCCTGCTGAATTATCTTCGCCGACTCGCGAATCTCTTGGAGCCTCACCCACCACCTGTCCCAGCAGTCGCCGTTCTCACCCGTGACGACATCGAATTCGAACAGGTGATAGGGGAGATAGTCCTCCGCCTTGCGAAGGTCGAATGCCACACCAGATGCCCGAAGGTTCGGCCCGGAGACGCCAAAGGCGGCGGCCACCTCGGGGGGGAGAACTCCGACATCTTTGGTCCGGGCCAGGATGATCTCGTTGCCGGCCACCAGAGCCTCCAACTCATCGGTGACATCGAGCACTTGATCCATCGCTTCTCGGGTTTCGCTCAGGAACCCAGCCGGGAGATCTTGGATCATCTTCCTCGTGGCGGAGCCGGATCCGTAGGCGGGTTTCACTCCTCCGATCCGATTGAAGTTGGGATGAAAGCGACCCCCGGTGACCCCTTCGAGCAAGTCGAGAACTCGTTCTCTCTCCCTCAGCGCGAAGAACAGTGGCGTGGCGGCGCCGAGTTCGAGTGGATAAGACGCCATGAAGATGAGGTGTGAGGAGATACGGGCCATCTCGGTCAGGATCAGCCGGATGTACTGGGCGCGCTCTGGCACATCGAGCCCCATCAGCTTTTCGGCCGCCACGATGAAGGGGATCTCATTGGCGTATCCCGAGACCCAGTCGATTCGGTTGACGATTGCCGTTATCTGGGGATATGTCCTGACCTCGGAGAGCTTCTCGTAGCCGCGATGCATGTATCCGATGACCGGCTGAACGTTGTAAGCCCGCTCCCCGTCCACCCGGGCGACCAGCCGCAAGACGCCGTGTGTCGAGGGATGCTGTGGACCGATGTTCAGCGTCATGTCCTCGGTCTCGAGCTCGACCGAGACCTGCGCCTCGCTCAGGTGCCTTATTGCGTCGGTGTCGATGGTCATGAAAGCCTCATGCCTCCGGATTCTCGGTCGAAGGCTCTTCCGGCGCCTCGGGCTTCTCCGGCATCGCCTCGACATCGACGGTGCCCGGCCACGGCTTCACCTCGCGGCTCAGCAGGGGATAGCTCTTGCGCAGAGGGTTGCCGATGAAGGACTCGGGGAGATAGAGATGGACCAGATTGGGATGGCCCTCGAAGACGATCCCGAACATCTCGTATGTCTCGCGCTCGTGCCAGTCGGCGCCCGTGTACACCCCCACGAGGCTGGCGATCGAAGGTGAGTCAATGGGGAGGCGTGTCGAGAACGTGACGCGCCGACCCTCGGTCAGGTCTCCGACGGTCGTCAACACCTCGAAACGCTCATCGACCTCCTCGTTGAGTGAGTCGCCGGCCTGCACATCGTTCGACCAGTGAATGGCCGACAGCCAGCTGAAGAACACCAGGTCCAAATCGTCACGCGCCTTGGTGTGAACATCGACCCATGAGTCAGGAGAAACGGAGACTTTGACGGTGTCGAAATGGATGTCGGCTTCCCCTCCGACGGACCCAGCGACCATGTCGGCGAAATCCTGGAGGGGGTGGGAGGTCGTCGCGGTCTCAGACGGGCTCGAGGTCACGCTGATTCCACTTCTCTTTGATGTTCTCGTTCTCGATCTGCTTCTGGAGAAGCACGATGCCATCCATCAGCGCCTCCGGTCGCGGCGGGCAACCCGGCACATAAACGTCGACAGGAATCAGCTGATCGACTCCCTTGGTCACCGAGTACGAATCCCAATAAGGGCCACCGCAGTTGGCGCACGATCCCATCGAAATCACGTACTTCGGCTCTGGCATCTGTTCGTAGAGCCTTCTGATCGATGGCGCCATCTTGTCCGTGACGGTCCCGGCCACGACCATCAGGTCGGCCTGTCGAGGTGAGGCGGGAAGGGGGATGATGCCGAATCTCATGAAGTCGTAGCGCGGCCCTGATGCGGCCATCATCTCGATGGCGCAACAGGCGAGTCCGAACTGGAACATCCAAAGCGAGTACTTCCGGGACCAGTTCAGGAGCCAGGAAACCGGCTTCGGGACGCCGAACTTCTGGACTACTCCCATCTGAGCACACCCTTCTTGACCGCATAGACGAGACCTTCGATCACCGTCACGATGAAGAAAAGCATGGCAACGAGTGCAAAGACCCCCAGTTCATCGACCTGGATCGCCCAGGGGAAGATGAAAACCGCCTCTACGTCGAAGATGACAAAGAGGAGTCCGAACACGTAGTAGCGCACGTAGGTCTGCGACCAGCCGTCCCCGACGGGATCGACGCCGCACTCGTAGGTGAGTTGCTTCTCAGCGGTCGGCTTGGTGGGTCGCAGCACCGAAGCGACACCGAGCATCACCAACACCAGCACGGCTCCCAGTGCGGCGAAAGCGCCGACTGTCAGATAGCTCTCGAAGTACGTGCTCATGCCTCTAATCGTCGAGGAGTAGGACCCGCGGCGAGTATACGCATGCCTCTTGTCTCGTCGAAGTCAGCCGATCCTGTCCAGACAGCGGATCAAAAGGCTCTTCCCTACCCTCAGAGCGTGACCTCAGCTCCTTCGTATGACGGCCGCGGCCTGGCCAACCTCATCGGCGAGTTGGAGCACCGTATGACCGGATATTCGGCCTGGAGTCGGCTCGACGGCGCTCTTGGGGACGCTATCCCCGAAGCAGAGACTTACGTTCTGGTCCTCTTCGACGGGCTGGGCGTCGCGCAGCTGGAGCATGACCAAGCAAGATCCATCGCTGTCGCCTTGGCCGGCCAAATCGAAGCGCCATTCCCGACCACAACGAGCGTCTCACTCTCCACCGTCGCCACCGGGCTGCCTCCGTCCCAACATGGTCAGGTCGCCCATCTCACGTGGATGGAACAACTGAATCAGGTGGTCAACTGTCTCAAGTGGGTCAATCTCGCCGGCGAGGCCGTCGATCACAACTTTGGCGCCTTACTCCCGCGGCCCAATCTCTGGGAGCGCCTGAGAGCTTCGAATGTGGAGCCAATCACCGTTCAACCAGGCGACTTCTCCGGTTCTCCCCTCACCCGTGTCCTCTACCGGGGTGCCAGGTTCGAAGGAGTCTGGGACACCGAAGAGATGATCAGGGCGACCACCCAGCTCGCCCGCGAGCCGGCGAGATTCATATTCACCTATCTCCCTCACGTCGATTTCGCCGGTCATGTGTACGGCCTGGGCAGTGAGGAATTCGCCGATGCCATGAAGGTGGCCGTTCATGTCTGGGAGGGCATCGCTGCCGCCCTTCCCCCCACCGCGGCCCTCCTCGGGACCGCCGACCATGGCCTCGTCGAATTCGCCGAGCGCAACAAGGTGATCGTGCGCGATCCGCGATTCGACGATCTCCGCTTCGCCGGTGATCCCCGCGGAGTGCACATGTGGGCCGGGGACGAGATCATCGACGCCTTTGTCGCCGAGACCGGTGGCGAATCGACCGACCCGTCCCGGTTCATTGGGCCCTACCCGACCAAGACCGCCCTTTCCCGGCTGGGCCGACGTCTGATCCTGGCACCTCCGAACAAGGTCATCCTCCCCAAGGGCTTCGACAAGCGCCTCCGCTCCTACCACGGTGGCCTGGCGGCCGAAGAGGTCCAGATCCCGTTGCTGGTTGGTTGACATCGTTCTGCATTTCGTCCATCCGGGCGGGAAGCCGTAAACTCTCGCTTCGACAGCCAGTCCCGCCACGTCCGGTGGCAAACATCCTCAAGGGAGCAGCATCTTGGACTCTCAAGCCCTTCGCGAAAGCCTGAATCGACTTGCCTCGAATCATCGCTGGACCTATTCGAAGTCGTGCCGCGCCTTGCTCGACTCGCTTCCAGGGGCTGCTCCGGGGAGACACCCCGTCCAGGTGGTCGGAGGGCTGGCTCAGTATCAGTTGGATGAGCTTCTCGGAGACGATCTGGTCATCGATCGGGTACGTCAAGAGACACAGGTGCTCGATACCGTGCTGGATAGCGTTGAAGGCGATCCTCGAATCGCCTACTGCTCACCCGAGTTCGGGCTAGCGGATGCCATCGCTCAATATGCCGGCGGCCTGGGCATTCTCGCCGGGGACCACTTGAAGACGGCGAGCGACCTCCATATCCCACTGGCCGGTGTCGGTCTCTTCTACCGATATGGCGTCTTCCGCCAACGACTTCAGAGTGACCACCAAACAGAGACCTATGAGACGGCCGATCCCACCGAATACGGTGCGATCGACACGGGAGTCACCGTGGAAGTGCCATTCCCTGGCCGGGAAGTGAAGGTCAAGGTTTGGCGTCTCGACGTCGGACGAGTTCCACTGATCTTGTTGGACACCAACGTGGAGGCGAACTCGAAGCACGACCGTGACATAACCGACCGGCTGTACATCGGTTTCACGGACCATCGCGTCGAGCAGGAGATGATTCTGGGTGTTGGTGGGGCGCGCGCCCTCGCCGCTCTCGGATGGCCGATCGAGGTGCATCATCTCAACGAAGGTCACGCCGGTTTCATCACCCTCGAGCTGATCGACAGGGCTCTGGACGGCGACGACCTCGAAGCGGCCGTCGAGTCGGTGCGGGAAGGCCTGGTCTTCACGACGCACACTCCCGTCCCTGCGGGGATAGATCGTTTCGAACACGGGCTGATAACCCCGTATCTGCAGGTTTGGGCGGAGCGCTGGGGCATCCCCGTTGAGAACCTGCTGGCGCTCGGACATGACGCCGAACACCCCGGCAAGTTCAACATGGCTGCACTTTGTCTTCGCACCGCAGGCGCGGCGAACGGTGTCTCCGAGCTCCATGGCGAAGTCAGCCGCCAGCTCTTCGCCGGCGTCGGCCGGGGAGACGACATCGGCCATGTCACCAACGGCGTCCACGCCAGAACCTGGACCGCTGATCATGTTCAGGAGCTCTTCGATGACGTTCTCGGAGAAACCTGGGCCGACGGCGACCCCGACGCGTGGGAGCGGGTTGGCAACATCACGCTCGAGCGTCTCGAGGTGAGCAGGCAAATCTCGTCCAGGATCCTGGCCGGTCTAGTGGAAGAGACGACCGGACATGAGCTCGACCCTGAGGCACTCGTCGTCGGATTCGCCCGCCGCTTCGCCCCATACAAACGGGCGACTCTCTTCATGAGGGATCGGGAGCGACTGAGTCGACTGCTGGCCAGCGACGAGAGACCGGTTCATTTCATATTCGCAGGCAAGGCTCACCCTTCCGACGAGCTCGGTAAATCGCTCGTCTCCGAGGTGCTGTCATTCTCCCGCTCCGAGGAGGCAAATGGTCGACTCACCTTCATCCCCGACTACAGCATTCGAATCGCCCACGCCATGGTGCAGGGTTGCGACGTCTGGTTGAACAACCCGATCCGACCCCGAGAGGCGTCGGGCACGAGCGGTGAGAAGGCGGTCCTGAACGGAGGGCTGAACTGCTCGATTCTCGACGGTTGGTGGGCCGAGATGTTCGACGGCCAGAACGGCTGGGAGATCGCTGCCAGCGACGCAGAGGAGCCGGAGACGAGGGATGACGAGGAGGCCGCGTCAGTGCTCGGCACCCTCGAGGCCGTGATCGAGGAGTATCACGCGGCCCGTTTCGTGTTCAATGGCCGGATCAGACATGCCTGGCAGATGCTAGGACCCAGGGTCACCGCTGCCCGGATGTTGCGGGAGTACGCGGAGCGCTACTACCAGCCGATCCTTGAACGGCCCTAATCGACTATTTCGAGAATCCCCTGTAGTGGGATCTCCACCCAGTCGGGCCTGTTGTTGAGCTCGTACTCCAACTCGTAGGCCGCCTTCTCCACGATCAAACCGTCGAGAAGCCGGCGGATGTGCTTCTTCTCGAGCGGGACGATTCTGGACCCTGCGACCGTGTCGAGGTAACCCTCGAGATAGGAGGCCGAGATCCAGCGATGCATGGCATGCGCCCATCCGGTCAGGTCGGCTCTCGAGTCATCGTCCAGGCCCGACTCGAGGACCAACTGAAGCGCCATCACTATCGCGTAGTGGTAGGAACGGATCATTCCCGCCACGTCGCGAAGGCCGAGCCTCTTTAGGCGACGCTGCGACAGGGGGCGTTGAGGTTCGCCTTCGAAGTCGATGATGTAGAAGTCGCGACCGGTGTGGAGCACTTGGCCGAGGTGGAGGTCACCGTGTATCCGAATGCGGTCGCAGTCGACCTTCTCCTCGGTTATCTCCTGGAGCTGGCCCAGCAGTCCGCTCTCGGACTCGATCAGGCGCCCGACCGCTTCGGAGTCCTCCTCCCGGAGTTGGTTCCGCTGACGGCGCAGCAAGGCAATCGAACTGCGGACCGTCGTCCGGATCCCCTGGTACAGGGACCGCAACTGAAGGGTCGACATTGGCTCGGGGGAGAAAGCCTTGTCGGTGATCGCTGCCAGAGCCAGGTGCATCTCCGCGGTTCTCACTCCGAGAAGTGAGGCGTCCACCAGCATGGGCCCAAACAGCTCACGCGCCCTCTCGAGCTCGGTCTTGGTGACGTCGAGGGGGTGGCGGATACGTGGTGGCGACCCCAGTTCAGCCCTTCTGGCGAGGATCGACTCCAGGGCTAGGACGGCTGCGTCATGCGTCAGATCGAAGGCATTGGTCTGAGCCGGCACGAATTCCTGGACGAGAGCGAACGCCGACTCGGCTCCGTCGAGCTCCGCGGTCAATACACCGAGGACAGCGGGCGTGTGTTCGAACCCACTCCGCTCGGTGAGCGCCCTGCCTATCTCCACATCGGGGTTGATGCCGAACTCGACCTTCCTGAAGATCTTCATGATCAGGCTCTCGTCGAAAACCACCGAGGTGTTCGATTGCTCGAGACCGATTGGGGAGACCGCCATTTCGGAAGCGCCCTCGGCGAGCTTCTTCGACTGTGGTACACGCTCGGAGGAGATCGTTACGGCTCTGCCACGTGCCCTTCGGCGACCGGCAGCCATGGACAGGAGCGCTCGCGGAAGATCCTGCTGGAACATCGCATCGACCAGGACAGCCGTCTCGCCCAATCCATGGATCTCGGCGATTATCGCCTCGGGGACCTCGTCGATGAACCGGTCGGCTTCTGTTCCTGCGAGTGCATCCACCGGCATGGCGTACACCTCGGGCTCCCCCTCAACGTAGTCGACGCGAAGAAGTGCGATCTTCGCGGTCACCCCCGGCACATCGGCGATGTCGATGATTCCGGAGTCACGGATCCTGCGGGCTTTGCTTCGGAACCATCGCCTCGACTCGATGTCGGCGACCAGTGCCCTCTGCAGCTGCGTCCTCGCCCTGTAGACACCTTCCAGCTCACCCCGCAAGGTGATCTTGGGACGCCCACCGGGGGCCGCGACACGTTCTCGGGCCTCGAGGGCGAACCAGTACAGATCGTGAGGCCCCGCGGTCATTATGTAGGGGCTCTCCCCGATCTCGGGGAATCTGGCATGTCCGAATAGCTCGACGGGAGTCGAGCCGGCGAAGTCGGAGAGGTCGATCGAGACGGGCTGGGGGTGGCGCGACAAGTTGGCCACCACCAACACATGCTCGTCCTCGAGCGACCGCATGAAAGTCAGGACCTTCGGGTTGTCGCTCGACACCACATGGAACTCCCCTCGCGAAAGCACCGGGGAGCTCTTGCGAGCGGCGAGGGCACGCTTCATCCACCACCACAACGAGTTCGGGTTGCCCTGCTGGACCTCGACGTTGACCGCCGTGTAGTGGTACTCGGGGTCGGTGACGATCGGGAAATAGAGACTCTGTGGATTGGCCTCCGAGAAACCGGCATTTCGGTCCCCGGACCATTGCATCGGCGTGCGCACCCCGTTTCGATCGCCGAGGAAGACATTGTCTCCCATGCCGATCTCGTCCCCGTAGTACAGCACCGGTGTTCCAGGAAGGGACAGGAGCAGTCCAGTCATCAGCTCGATCTCGCGGCGATCGTTGCCGAGCAGTGGAGCCAGCCTCCTTCTGATGCCCATGTTGATGCGCGCCCTGGGGTCGGATGCGTACACCCGGTACATGTAGTCCCGCTCCTCGTCGGTGACCATCTCGAGGGTCAGCTCGTCATGGTTCCGCAGGAACATCGCCCAGGCTGCCGTCTCGGGAATCGGGGGCGTTTGGTCGAGGATGTCGATGATCGGGAACCGGTTCTCCAGGCGAAGGGCCATGAAGAGCCTCGGCATGACCGGGAAGTGGAAGGCAACGTGGCACTCGTCGCCGTCACCGAAGTAGGCGACTGCATCCTCGGGCCATTGATTGGCCTCGGCCAGGAGCATCCGGTCGTCGTACCGCTCGTCGACCCTGGCCCTCAGCTCTTTGAGGAACTGGTGGGTTTCTGGAAGGTTCTCGCACATGGTGCCGTCCCGCTCATACAGGTAGGGGACGGCGTCCAGCCGAAGCCCATCGACGCCCATGTCGAGCCAGAACTCCAGGGCATCGAAGACGGCCTCGTGCACCTCCGGGTTCTCGAAGTTGAGATCGGGTTGGTGGGAGAAGAACCGGTGCCAGTAATAGGCCTTGGCGACCGGGTCCCAAGTCCAGTTGGATTCCTCGGTGTCCTGGAAGATGATCCGGGCGTCTTTGTAGCGCTCGGTCGTGTCAGACCACACGTAGAAGTCTCGTTCGCGACTGCCCTCAGGCGACCTCCTCGCCCTTTGGAACCAGGGGTGCTGGTCGGAGGTGTGGTTGATGACCAATTCGGTTATCACCTTCAGCTCGAGTTTGTGGGCCTCCCGGAGGAATCTCCGGAAGTCCGCCATCGTTCCGTAGGCAGGGTGGATCGACCTGTAGTCCGCGATGTCGTAACCGTCGTCACGGAGTGGGGATGGGTAGAAGGGCAGAAGCCAAATGGCGGTCACACCGAGATCTCGGAGATAGTCGAGCTTCTTGGTCAGGCCGCGGAAGTCGCCGACTCCGTCGCCGTTGTCGTCGCGAAATGCGCGTGCATGCACCTCGTAGATGATGGCGTCGTGATACCAGCCGGCCCGGTCAGACGAAGTAGTCAAAGCTCTCCTCGGATCGGACTCTCTCCCTCACCCGAAAGACGTGGGCAGGGATCCCCCCTGGGTCGAGCTGGACGAAGTTGCGAGGGCCCTCCCATATGTATCGCCGGTCGGTCAGTAGATCGTGGACCTGGAACTGATGGTCGGAGTCGATGCCCAGGGCCTGAGTGTCGAGATCCAACCAACTCGATTGGACGTGATGTGAATCGAGGTTGACCACGACCAGGATCGAATCGTCGTGACGGGTCCTCGAGTAGCAGAGGATTGCCTCGTTGTCGGTGCCGTGGAACACCAACCCGCCATTGCGCTGCAGGGCCGGGTGGTTCGTCCTGGCACGGTTCACCTGCCTGATCAATGGAGCCAGTGACGTCGGGTGGTCGAGGTCCCAGTCGCGGATCTGGTACTTCTCGGAGTTGAGGTACTCCTCCGAGCCCTGCCGCAGAGGCAGGTTTTCGGTCAATTCGTAGGCCGGGCCGTAGATCCCGCAGCTCGCGCTCAAGGTCGCCGCAAGGACGTAGCGCGTGATGAACGCCGCCCTTCCCCCCGTCTGGAGCTGCTCGGTGAGTATGTCGGGCGTGTTCGGCCAGAAGTTGGGGCGGAAGAACGTGTCGACCTCAGCCAGGTCACTCATGTACTCGATGATCTCAGAGCGGGAATTGCGCCAGGCGAAGTAGGTGTACGACTGGTTGAAGCCGACCTTGCCCAGGCGGTGCATCACCTTCGGGCGTGTGAACGCCTCGGCGAGCAGGATCACGTCCGGATGCTCATCACGGATCTCGGCGATCACCCACTCCCAGAACGGGAATGACTTGGTATGAGGATTGTCCACCCTGAAGATCCGAATCCCCTCCCCAATCCAATGGTCGAAGACCCCTTTCAAGGCCAGCCACAAGCCCTCCGGATCGTCTGTCTCGAAATCGATGGGATAGATGTCCTGGTACTTCTTCGGTGGGTTCTCGGCATACTGGATCGTCCCGTCCGGACGCTGCTTGAACCATTGAGGATGCTCCTTGGCCCACGGGTGATCCGGCGAGCACTGAAAAGCGACGTCGAGAGCCAGCTCGAGGCCTTGAGCATGCGCAGCGTCTCTCAGCGAGCGGAATTCCTCGATAGTGCCGAGCTCGGGGTTGATGGCCGTGTGGCCACCTTCTCCGGAGCCAATCGCCCAGGGAACCCCGGGGTCCTCGGGTCCCGCGTCCAAGGTGTTGTTGGGCCCCTTGCGATAGGTCTCGCCTATCGGGTGGACAGGAGGTAGGTAGAGGACGTCGAAGCCCATATCGGTGACATAAGGCAGGGCTCGCTCCACGTCGCCAAAGGTCCCGTGGCGACCCGGATCGGAAGACCAGGAGCGGGGAAACAGCTCGTACCATGTCGAGAAGACCGCCTTTTCCCGATCAACCACGATCTCCCAAATGCCTTCGGAGAAAGTCTCATTGGATCGATCGGGGTGGGAGCTCATCAGTTCATCGAGGTCGGGGCCAAGAGCAAGCTGCGATCTCTCTGAGACCGGTTTCCCTGAGTCGGAGAGGCTGCCGGCCAGGACACGCAGGGCTTTTGCAGCCTTGCCCTTGGCGCGCGACACGGCATTCTCCACCAGTTGGCCGCCGATCAGCAGGTCGACGCTCACGTCGACACCGGCTTCGAGCTTCTTGGACAGTCCTTCCCGCCAGGACTGGAAGTGGTCTACCCACCCGCCGACGGTGAACTGCCAGACACCCAGGTCGTCGGGTGTGAAACGTGCCTGCCAACGGTCGTTGCCGATGAGTGTCATGCCGACCTCGACCCAGGATCGCGTCCCACTACTCCTGTGGCGCAGAACCGCTGTGATGCGATCGTGGCCATCGGCGAAGACATCGGCGCTCACTACGACAGCGTCGCCGAGTGTTGACTTGGCGGGGAAGCGCCCACCGTCGACCGAAGGCTCGACCGCCTCGATCACAACTCTCTTGTTGGTGGCCTTCAGTTTCGCCATGAATCGTCGAATCTAATGGTGAGGTCGGCCCGGGCCTCAGCGAGCGATGAATGGAGCGACTTCGGCGAGGTAGATGTCGCGCCCGGTTCTCACCCCATCGTTGGAGCGAGCCTCGTCGAGCATGTCGAGGAAGCCGGGCTCGGGGTCGACACGAAGGGCCTTTCGGGACAGGCTGATGACACGTCCGGCGTGTCTCAGAACGAGAATCGCTTCGATCCGTCCGAGATCATCGAAGAACCAACCACACGAGGTGTACATCAACATCGCCCTATGTTGGATCTCGAGCAGGTCAAGCGCACGTTGTCTCTGCTCATCCGGCAGACGACCCGCACCATGTCGCTCCAAGAAGTCGTCTTGTGATCCTCCAAGCAGCACCTCGATGTACTCGTCACGGGCTTTCCAAGGGTCGTCCAGATACTCACCAGCAGACTCCTCGAAACGCCAGGTAAGCTGGTCGCGGAGCCAGTCGAGGGCTTCACGTAGAGGCTTTCTCCAGGCCTGGCCCCATCCGGCGTTTGCTCCCGTAGAACATCCGCAGTCTGCCCTCCACCTCTCCACACCGTGGGCACAGCTCCACGAGCTGTCCTCGATGATCCTGACCTCGACGTCGGCCGGGTGAAGTGATAGGAACTCTGCGTAGTTGGTCAGAGTCACATCGACGTCGGAGTCGATCTCGACTATGGCAGTGGCGAGAGCCATCTCGCCGAACCGGTGATGGTGTCCGTAGGTCTCGCCGTCGGTGGCGACATGTGAAAGCAACGGTGCGTCTTCGGGCTCACCCAGTGCCTGTACCAGACGCTTCGCCATGAGCTTGCCGTCCTCGAGGATCCCATCGAAGGCGATCTCCTGGGAGAGCGGCCCGTTGTAGAAGAAGACTGCGATGGACCTGCCGTGCCCCAGCTCGACTCGATAAGGGCGACGGGGATCCACACTCCCGCCGCTCGCCTCGATCCAGTCGCCATCGGAGCCCCTCACGGACCCGGCTTGGTATGGGGAAAGGACAGTGAACAGGATCCCCTCTCCAGCGAGGATCTCCAATGTCTCCGTGTCGACGGCTGTTTCCGGTAGCCACATGCCCTCGGGACGCCTTCCGAATCGATGTTCGAAATCGGCGATTCCCCAACGGACCTGGGTGACCTTGTCGCGCGCGTTGGAGAGCGGGAGGATCGTGTGGTTGTAGCTGTGCGCCAAGGCAGACCCATGGCCCCCGAACCTGGCGACTGATCGCTCGTCTGCTACCTGGATCGCCCGGTAGGTGTCCATCGCGTTGTCTTCGAGCCAGCTCAGCAGGGTGGGCCCGAAGTCGAAGCTGATCCATTCATATGTATTCAGTTCGCGTGCGGGCTCGCCGTTCTGGTCGAGGATGCGGGCGTGGGCGTTGGCTCGATAGCACTCCTCGGTGATCCGCACGTTCCAGTTCGGGTAGGGGGCAGCTGAGGGCTGGTCTGGGACCTTGCCCGTGAACGGGTTCTCTCGAGGCGGCTGATAGAAATGCCCGTGGATGCAGACGTAGTTCCGAGTCGACAATGCAAAGGGCAACTTAGGCGGACAGCCGGTCTTAAAGGGGTATCCAGGCCCCCTTCGGGCGGGTGATCACTCCTCTTCACCGCCAGCCATTGGATCTTCGGGCTCCCGACCGTGCTTCAGGATCAGCGTCGCCAGGGGAGGCAGGGTCAAGTCCACCGAGTGGGGCCGACCCTGGTGAGGCACCGCGAGGGGACCGGTTCCCACACCACCCAGGTTTCCCTGTCCAGAGCCGCCGTAGGTCTCGGAGTCGGTGTTCAGGATCTCGACCCACTCACCCTGCTCTGGCACACCTATCCGATAAAGCTGTCTCGGGACCGGTGTCAGGTTGTGCACCACGAGGATTCGGTCCCCGTCCGAAGCCATCCTGAAGTAAGCCAGAACACTGTTGGGCGAGTCGTTGGGCACAGCCCACTCGAACCCGGCCGGGTCGCAGTCCAACTCATGCAAGGCAGGTTCCGATCGATACAGATGGTTGAGGTCGCCGATCAGCCGGGCTATCTCCCGATGGGATTCGTGCTCTAGCAGACTCCAGTCGAGTTGGCCCTCGTGAGCCCACTCGGATCGCTGGGCGATCTCCATCCCCATGAACACCAGCTTCTTGCCAGGCTGGCCGAACATATAGGAGAGCAGCAATCGGAGATTGGCGAACTTCTGCCAATCGTCTCCCGGCATCTTCTCAAGCAGAGACCTCTTGCCGTAGACGACCTCGTCGTGGGAGAGCGACATGATGAAGTTCTCCGTGAACGAGTAGACGGCCCGGAAGGTGAGCTCATGGTGGTGGTAGCTCCGGTGGATCGCCTCATGCTGGAAGTACTCGAGCGTGTCGTGCATCCAGCCCATGTCCCACTTCAGCCCGAACCCGAGACCGCCGAGGAATGTCGGGCGAGACACCATGGGCCAGGCGGTCGATTCCTCTGCATAGGTCTGTACGTCGGGATGGTTGAGGTAGACGATCTCGTTGAGGCGTCGGAGGAATGTGATCGCCTCGAGGTTCTCCCGACCCCCGTGCACGTTGGGGACCCACTCTCCCTCGCTCCGGGAGTAGTCGAGATAGAGCATGGACGCCACCGCGTCGACGCGCAACCCGTCGATGTGGTACTTGTCCAGCCAGAACAGGGCCGAGCTTATGAGAAAGGCCGGCACCTCTCGTCGGCCATAGTTGTAGACATATGTCTTCCAGTCCGGGTGGAACCCTTGCCTCGGGTCGGCATGCTCGAAGAGATGAGTGCCGTCGAAGAAACCGAGACCGTGCTCATCGTTGGGGAAGTGAGAGGGGACCCAGTCCAGGATGACTCCCACGCCAGCCTGATGAAGCGTGTCGACCAGGGTCATGAAATCCTGAGGCGTCCCGTACCTGGAGGTGGGGGCGAAGTAGCCGGTCGTCTGATATCCCCATGAGCCGTAGAAGGGGTGTTCCATGACCGGGAGCAGCTCCACGTGGGTGAAACCGTGAGCGGTCACGTGTTCAGTGAGATCGCGAGCCATCTCGGCGTACGTCAGGTGACGCCGGCCGTCCTCTCCCCTCCTCCACGACCCGAGATGGACCTCATAGACGCTCACCGGGGCTCGAAGGGAGTTTCGATCCGCCCGTTCGCTCATCCAATGCTCGTCTCCCCACTCGTAGTCGAGGTCCCAGATCTTCGATGCAGTGCGGGGCGGGGTTTCGTGGTGGAAGCCGTAGGGATCGGCCTTGTCGACGACGTAGCCACCGTTGACTATGCGGTATTTGTAGGCGTCTGCCTTACCTGCCTGGGGTATGAATCCCTCCCAAATCCCCGATGAGCCACGTGGGCTGAGCGGATTCGTCGCCGGGTCCCATCCGTTCCAATCTCCGAGCACTGACACGCGGTCCGCCGCGGGCGCCCACACGGCGAAGTGTGTCCCGGACTCACCAACATGAGCGCCTAGCTTCTCGTAGAGCCGGTGGTGAGTCCCCTCGTTCCAGAGGTAGATGTCCTCTTCGGTAAGCAAGCTCTTCTGATTGGTCTGCTCTGCTCTGGTCATGGGTGGTGGGCAACCGAGGCTAACCGGGAGTCGCGACAGCCCTCCGGCTGCCCGACCTCTGCTCCAGCCTTCAGGCCTCTCGAAGACGCCTCAGCCAGCTTTGCGCGGTGTCGAAGAACGGCTCGCTACGTGCCTGGAGTGCGACAACGATGCGCTCTGTCTCTTCCCTTGCTCCCTTGATCATCTCGGGTGAGTAGGCGTACTGGATCTGGTGGAGCTCGAACTCGTCTTCATCTTCTACTTCGATGGTGCCGTCCTGATGGACGACGACGTCGAGGTCTAGGTCGATCATCTCATAGCGGTTTGCAGACACCCACACCGGCGGGGTGACGATATCGACGAAATGGGAGAACCTGGTGGTATGCCCGTTGTAGTGCAGATGCCACCAACCGTCGTGAGGAGAACAGAACACCGCGTCTTCGGCAGAAGGCCTGACGTGCGACTCACCCTTCCAGCGCTCTGTTCCGGCCGGTACGGCAAGCCAGGTGCCGTAGTCGTCCTCGCCGAGGAAGTTCGCGGCGAACCCCCAATGAAGCAGGTCGGGGTTTTTCAGGAACTGAACGGTGACCGGCCGCATGTCGGGAGCCTATTAGATGCGAGTCCAATTAATTTGCACTACCGCGGTAGTGGTAATACCTTGACGTTTCGTTAGCTACCGAACGATTCGGGAGAAACCAATGCCGAGACGTCTCATCCCACTCGTCGCGCTGGCCGCCCTGCTGGTCACGGCATGCGGTGGCGACGAAGCCAAAGGGCCGCTGACTGTGTACTCCGGGCGCTCCGAGGAGCTGGTCCAACCGCTGATCGACGATTTCATGGAAGCGACCGGAATCGAGGTGGAGGTGAGATACGCCGGCTCTACCGATCTCGCAGCCACCTTGCTTCAAGAGGGCGATGCGACCGACGCCGACGTCTTCTTTGCCCAGGACCCGGCGTCACTCGGTTCGGTCGCCGCGATGCTCGCCACTTTGCCGGAAGAGATTCTCGACCGGGTCGATTCGCGATTTGCCGACAGCGAAGGGCGTTGGGTGGGCACATCGGGCAGGGTGCGCACGTTCATCTACAACACCTCCGGGACGATCGCCCTCCCGGAGAGCGTCGATGACGTGACCGATCCCAGGTGGGCCGGTCAACTGGGCGTCGCTCCGACCAATGGCTCGTTCCTCGCCTTCGTGGCCGCGATGATCCTCGAACGCGGAGAGGATGCCACGGCCGAGTGGCTGGCGGACTTGGCGGCAGTCGAGCCACAAGACTTCCCCGGGAACAGCCCCATCGTCGCCGGGACCGACTCTGGCGAAGTCCAGGGTGGGCTGGTCAACCACTACTACCTGTTCCGCCTCAGGTCGGAGGGAGGTGGGAACAACGCTGAGAACTGGTTCTTCCCGGCCGGAGGTGTGGGAAACTTGGTCATGCCTGCCGGAGCGGGGATCATCGATGGCACCGACATGACCGAGTCTGCCCAACGGTTCGTCGATTTTCTCCTGTCAACAGAAGCCCAGAGATACTTCGCCGACGAGACCTTCGAGTATCCCCTCATTGAAGGCGTGGAGCCTGTCGCCGGGCTCCCGGCACTCACCGACATCGACGCTCCAGCCATCGACCTATCCGCCCTGGCCGGGTTGCTCGACGACGCTACGAGGCTGGTTACGGAAGCAGGTCTCTAGGACCTGCCATGACCCGCACAACCTCAGGTCAGTAGTCGCATGACGGCCGGGCCGGTCACCATCCCCCGCGAGAGCCCGGCCAAATCGCCACGAAGGCGCGGCGCGAGCCGAGGCTGGTGGGCGGCGGCCGCCGTCGTCCTGCTGCCCACTCTGATTCCGCCGTTGAGCCTGCTCTGGCAGTTGATCACCAATGGCCCAGGCGCCCTCCCTCCCACCCTGCGATTGCTCGAGCTTTTCGCCGGGACTCTCGGGCTGACAATCGCCGTAACCGCTACGGCGCTGGCCTTGGGAACGGCCACGGCCTGGCTAACCAGCAGAACCGACCTCCCCGCGCGACGCTGGTGGCTGATCATCGCCGCGCTACCGCTGGTCATCCCCTCCTATATGGCGGCCTTGACCATCATCGGGGCAACCGGCCCATCTGGACTCCTCTCGAATTGGCTGGGCTTCGTGATCCCCACCCCATTCGGATTCGTCGGCGCCTGGGTCGCCCTCTCGGTCTTCCTCGCCCCTCTGGCCCACCTCATCATCACGCCGGCGTTGAGGCTCATCGACCCCGCAACCGAGGAGGCGGCGACTGGGTTGGGGGCGGGCAAGCTCCGCGTCTTCTTCACCGTCACCCTTCCGCTCCTGAGGCCGGCGCTCGTCTCGGCCGGCCTGATGGCGGGTCTTTACACGATCAGCGACTTCGGCGCAGTTTCCCTGCTCCGGTTCGACACCTTCACCCGGGCAATATTCACCCTGTACGCGGGTCAGTTGGACCGGCGGCCGGCAGCGACTCTGTCATTGATGCTCATGGCTCTTGCGCTTCTGATCCTGTTCGTGGAACGAAGGACCCGCAGCCGGGCCGACTATCACCTGACCTCGACCGGGAGACAGCGCAGACCTCAACACATCGATGGCTGGGCGAGACTCGGGTCGTTCGTCTTCCTGGGCAGCTACGCCCTGGTGTCGCTGGCCTTGCCCGTAGCGGTGCTCGTCTTCTGGCTGACACGAGGATTGGGCGCCGGCGCGGAGCTCGGGACCTTCTGGGCCGAGACAGGTCGCTCCGTTGCCGTTTCGGTGGGTGCGGCCCTGGCATCTGCGGTTGCGGCTATTCCCATAGCCATGATCACCACATGGAGACGAGGTCGCTTCTCCGATGCTGCCTCAGGCTCGGTTTGGGCCATCTACGCGCTTCCCCACATAACCGTCGGCGTGGCCGTGATCGGATTCGCCCTGGAATGGGCCCAGCCGCTGTACCAGGGCCTGGCGCTGCTCCTTCTCACGTATGTCGCCATGTTCTTGGCCCAGTCGGTGTCCACCACACAGGACTCCCTGCGCCGCGCCAGCCCTGAATTGGAGGAGGCATCGCGCGGTCTGGGGCGAGGCCCGCTGTCAACACTGGGCCGGATCACCATCCCGCTGGTGGCACCGGGGATGGCGGCAGGCGCCGCCCTCGTCTTCCTATCTGTGATGAAAGAGCTCCCCGCGACCCTCTTGCTGCGGCCCACCGGCTTCGAGACCCTTGCAATACGCATCTGGAGCGCGACAGGCGAAGGTTTCTTTGCGCGAGCCAGTGTCGCCAGCCTTGCCCTCTTGGGCGTGTCGATCGTGCCACTCTTGGCCCTGACATACCGTGACCTCCGCAACTGAATCCCTGACCATTCGTGCCCGAGGCCTGACCAAGGCCTACGGAGATGTCCTTGCGCTCGACCAGTTCAGCTTGGATGTCTGGGAGGGGTCGCTGCTCACCCTTCTCGGTCCTTCCGGGTGTGGCAAGACCACTGCTTTGAGAGTCATCGCCGGTTTCGAACAGGCCACCGGCACCGTTGACATCAGGGGACGGCGCGTGCTCGGGCCAGACGTATTCGTGCCACCCGAAAAGCGTCGCGTTGGCATGGTCTTCCAGGACTATGCACTCTTCCCCCACATGACCATCGAAAGGAATGTCGCCTACGGGGTCAAAGGCGACGACACGCCGAGGCGAACCGGCGAGGTTCTGGAATTGGTGGGTCTGTCAAGGCTGGGAAATCGACTGCCCCGCGAGCTCTCCGGAGGACAACAGCAACGGGTCGCCCTGGCCAGAGCGCTGGCCCCCCGCCCGGATGTCATCCTCCTCGATGAGCCTTTCTCCAATCTCGATGCCAACCTGCGTGATCGCGTCCGGAGGGAGCTCAAGTTGATCCTCGCCGAGGCACGCACGACCGCCGTCCTGGTGACACACGACCAGGAGGAGGCGTTGGCCACCTCGGATCTGGTGGCGGTGATGTATCAGGGGCGGGTCGTCCAGGTCGACACTCCGGCCCGGCTCTACACCGAGCCGGCGGATCCATGGATTGCCGGATTCCTCGGTGACGCCGACGCCGTGTCCTCGACCGGCCATCGCGGTTACGCCGACACACCGATTGGCCGCTTCAAGACCGACCTCAAGGGCCCGGTCACCGTGGTGGTGAGACCCGAGGATGTTCAGCTCTCAATGGGGGAGGCGCCCAACGCCGTGGTGGCAGGAACGGAGTTCTTTGGTCACGACCAGATGGTGACGGTCGTGTTGGGCAGCGGGCAGCGGGTCCGTTCACGGATCGGGCCCCGCCCGGCGTACCACCCTGGCGATCACGTTCGGGTGCGCGCCACCCATGGCAGGGTGTTCAAGACCAGGACCTAGGCACATGGCCGGCCGGCTTTGGTCGGCCTCCGCTCATGCTGTTTTCGTTTTGACGGCTCTCACGGCGAGCACGGCCAGCCCAAGAAAGCCGAGGGCGAGGGTCGTATGAATCAATTTGAAGGGCAGTGAGCCATCACCCAGCCAGTTGACCAGCAGACTCCTAGCCCAAAGGGCGACAGTCCACACCACGAACGACCCGATCACGACATGCGCCCAGGACCGGTCTCTACCCCAGATGAGTGCGATCGCGGTCAGCAACCCGACGGCGGCCGAGCCTCCGATGCGCACCCAGGCCCAAGGCGAATCCCCTTCGGCAAGCAAGCCGATTCGCCCGCCCCAGGCAATCGCCGTCCACAGGATGATGGCAATGGCGAGGGCGGAGCGGCTCAGTCCGGTCCTCTCGAGAAAGATGGCATCAGCCTCCGATGTATGACATCTCCACCGGAGTGCCGATTCTCGGTGTGTGAGCCGACCTGACTTCGGAGTAGCGGTCGTCGCGCTTGCCCCAGACCTCGTCTATCGCACGCCCGACCTCGTCACCCGACCTGATGGCGTCTCGCAGGCTGGTGCCGGACGTGGCGAACAAACAAGTGAACAACATGCCCTCAGCGGACACTCTCGCACGTGTGCAGGAGCCACAGAATGGCTTGGTCACCGATGCGATGATGCCAACTTCGCCCGACCCATCCCTGTAACGGAACCGATTGGCGACTTCACCCGGGTAATTGGGTGAGAGGGCTTCCACAGGGTGAATCTGGTCGATCATCTTGATCATCTCGTCTGCGGGCACGACGTCGTCGAGCCGCCAGCCATTGGTGTTGCCCACATCCATGTACTCGATGAAACGCACGATGTGACCGCTGCCCTTGAAGTGACTCGCCATATCGACCACTGCGTGCTCGTTCACCCCCCTCTTGATGACGGCATTCACCTTCACCGGGCCCAACCCTGCTTCGGCGGCCACGTCTATCGCCTCGAGGACGGTCCCGACAGGAAAGCCGACATCGTTCATCGCCTGAAAAGTGGGATCGTCCATCGCATCGAGGCTCACGGTCACCCGATCGAGACCGGCTGCGGCGAGCGCCGGGGCTTTCCTGGCAAGCAGAGATGCGTTGGTGGTCATCGTCAAGTCATCCACGCCGTCGATGGCCGACAGCATCGCCACCAGCTCTTCGATCCCCTTGCGAAGCAACGGCTCGCCACCGGTGATACGTACCTTGTTGACGCCTCTCGCCACGAATGCCCCCGTGACCGAAGCGATCTCCTCGAAGGTGAGCAGTTGGTCCCTCGGCAGGAAGTCGTGGCCAGGGCCAAAGACCTCTTTCGGCATGCAATAGGTACATCGAAAGTTGCACCGGTCTGTCACCGAGACCCTCAGGTCGCGGATCGGCCGGTCGAAGAGGTCGGTCACCCCATTCATCAGCCATCTACGTTAAGCCGGAACACCATCAAGCGATTGGGTGTTGCCGTCTTGGCAGGAGAGAATGAGGTCAATGGGAATCTTCAAACGCCGCTACAAGGCTCAACAGATCACGTCCAACCAGCAATTCGAGACGCTGTTGGCCGATGGGAAACCGATGTTGGTGGACTTCTACAAGCACGGGTGCCAGCCGTGCCAGGTCATGGACGGGATCGTCAACGAAGTAGCCGAAGAGTTCCACGAGAGGGCAAATGTGGTCAAAGCGAACCTCGAGAGCGTTCCCGACCTTTTCGGCAAGTTCAAGATCCGGTCTACCCCTACCTTCGTGCTCGTCGCACCGCAAGGCAGTGGCATTCACCAGCGATGGCGTCAATCGGGCCTGGTGAAGAAGGATGTGATCGTGGGGAATCTGGAGCGGGCCGTTGACGGCGAGCCACGCCAGCAATGAACCCGATCTGATCAGTCGGTTGTCGAAACGACGCTCCAGGCTCTGAACCAGGCGCCAAGGCCGACAGGCAGAACAAGGACCGGCACGAGCCATCCGACCAGCGGGATGAGCCAGAGGATCCCGATCAACACCGAGCCGACAAGTACGGCTCCGTGAGTCGAGAAACGCGGTGAGACCTTCGATCCCAGCCAACCCACCGCCGGTATCCCCGCCACCAAGCCAACGACTCCCGCGGCTCCCAACGCAGCGAGAACGAGGGGGACCAGCACCGCGAGGAGTGGAAAGCTCGCGGCCGGCGGGGCCAGAGCGAGGATGAGCACGGCCAGGCCGACCAGGAACAGGGGTGAGAAGATCACCAAAGCCCCCCTCACCCAGCTCCTGGCCGGTGCAGACCTGACAGCCTCTATCGCGGACCGGGTCATCTCCGGCCATCCCCAACTCACCGTCAAGGCGGTGATGGCCAGGAAGAGGATCATCAAGAAGCGTAGGAATAGGACCAGAGCCCGTATTCGGATATTGGGCGGCAGGGGGGTCTTGTCGACGATCACACCCTCGACCTCTGCCAGATCGAGCCCCTCGCCCTCATCATCCGATCGGAATCCGAGGTCACCACCGACCTCCAACCGCTCGACTACACGCAGCCGTCCCACGGACACGTCGATGTCGCCCGAGCTCGACCCGGCCAAGTCGAGAGACCTCATGGTCCCGCTCAGAGACCCGACCGAGCCAAGTGATCGCATGGTCCAAGCCCAGGCGAGAACCTCGCCACTGACGAGAGAGTCTTGGAGAAGGTCGACGTCTGCGGCCGCCACGACGACATCCCCTTCTACTCGCCCCGATACCGAGACGTCGGGAGAGACTGCCCTCAGAGATCCCTCCACCACCCCTTCGACTCGGACCCGTGGCGACACTGCCATCACCGAACCTCCCACTGAGCCTTCGATGACGACCTCGTCGGAGCTGAAGGCGATGAGGTCGCCTTCGATCCGGCCTCGCACGACCACGCGGATAGCCCCTGCGTAGAGATCGTCTGCGACGACGTCGCCCTCGCGGATGATGACGATCTGCGAGTTGGCGGTCTCCGCAGCAGAGGCCGGCGTGACCAATGCAACTGCAACAATCGCCCCGAGGAACAGTTTGAGCGCGGAGCGGCGAAGAGTGCTCATCAGCGCGGCTGATTCTGGCCGAAGAAAGGGATCGCCCTAGGGCTACAGGGGGAAGGCACTCGAGGCGAGATCGAGAAGAGATCCCGGGAGGATCCCCCAAATGATGGTCGCGGCTGCTGCGATCATCAGGACCCAACGAGCCGTGTCCGGAACCTCGAGGGTCGGACCTTCGGCATCACTCATGTACATGTTCACCACAACCCGCAGATAAACGGCGAACGCCAGGACCGAGGCGAGGACAGCGACGATCACCAGCCACTGGTAACCAGCACTCCACGCATCGGAAAAGACACCAAATTTGGCGACGAACCCGGACGTGAGGGGCAGACCGGCCATCCCAAGGAGCAGGATCGTGAAGCCTGCTGCCAGGCCAGGGCTGCGTGTGGCCAGACCCTGATACTCATCCATGCTCGAAGCCGAGTTCGCCGGCCCGCTGACAGCTGCGACGACGGCAAAGGAACCGACCAGTTGGAGGGCGTAGACGGCGACATAGAAGAGAACCCCGCTGGTGGCGCCGCCGACCACGCCGGTCATGACGAATCCGGCCGTGGCGACACTCGAGTACGCCAACATCCTCCGGATGTCTGCCTGGACGAGCGCAAGTAGCGATCCCCCGACCATCGACAGCGCCGAGATCCCGGCCACGACAGGGAGCCAGTTGACCTCGAGGTCCCCGAGACCTGTGATGAGGATCCGTGCGATCGCAGCGAACCCGGCAATCTTGGCAACCGCGGCCATATAGCCAACAAACCCGGCTGGAGCACCCTGATAGACGTCGGGGGCCCAGGCATGGAACGGAGCCGCAGAGACTTTGAAGCCAAGACCCACGATCATCAACGCGATCCCGATCAAGATCACGCCCGGGCTGGTGACGATGAAAGCCGAGAAGAAGCTGCGAATTGCCAGGATCTCGAACTGCCCGGTTCCTGCGTAGATCAACGCCACCCCATAGATGAAGATGGCAGAAGCGAACGAGCCGAGGAGGAAGTATTTCAGCGCCGCTTCATCGGAAGTGCTCGAGGACCGCGTCATGCCCGCCAGGACATATAGGGCGATCGAGCCGACCTCGAGGCCGAGGAACACCATCACGAGGTTGTTGGCTGAGACCATTATCGAAAAGCCGGCAGATGCGAGGAGAATGAGGGCGAGCGCCTCGGCTCGTCTCCTTCCCAATCCTTCGATCAGCCTCCAACCCGCCGTGATACCTATGGCGGTTGTCACCAGGAGTGCGAAGCGCCCGAAGACTGCGAAGCCGTCCATCAGGATCATGCGGGAAAACGCCACGAGATCTCCCAACTGGCCCGCACCCGCAACCGCATCCTGGGCCCTGATCCACTGGACCACGGTAAAGGCGAGGGCGATGGTCAGGGCTCCGGCGACAACCATGCCCAACACCTGTGCCCTTGGCTTCCATTGCACCTCGACCAGAAGCACGGCCGCAGCCCCCAGGGCGAGCCCAAGTTCGGGGAGGATGGCGAGCCATGAGATCTCGGGGGTGATCATTCGCCTTCTCCATCCGTGACGAAGACGTCTGCGAGACGGCCGGGCTCGGGGATCACCAGGCCGGAGGCCTCCACCACGTGATCGAGGACCGCCTCCGCCGAGGGAGCGATCTTGTCGAGGAGAACGTTCGGATAGAGCCCGATGACCAGGACCAGAGCAGCCAACGGAGCGAGCAACGCCACCTCCCGGGTCGACAGGTCGGCCAGGTTCTGATTCTCCGGCTTCTCAGGGACTCCCGTGAAGACCCGCTCGTATGCCCAGAGGAGGTAGATGGCGGCCAGTACGACTCCCGACGCCGCGATCACCGCCAAGACCGGAAGGGTGGCGTAGGCGCCGATCAGCACGAGAAACTCACCGACGAAACCGTTGAGGCCAGGAAGGCCTATCGAGGCGAACGCCATGAAGAGGAAGAACCCTGCGAAGACCGGCATCGACTTCTGAATCCCCCCGAACTCGGAGATCAGCTTGGTGTGCCTTCGTTCATAGAGCATGCCGACCAGGAGGAACAACGCGCCGGTGGTGATTCCGTGATTGACGTTCTGAATGACGGCGCCCTGCATTGCCCCGGACGTGAACGCGAACGTGCCAAGAACGATGAACCCGAGATGGCTCACCGATGAGTACGCCACAAGTCGCTTCAAGTCTGGCTGGACGATCGCCACGACGGCCCCATAGACGATGCCGACCACGGCAAGGATGCCCATGATCCAGACCGCATCCACGGACGCTTCAGGAAAGAGCGAGAGATTGAATCTCAAGAGCCCATACGTGCCGAGTTTCAGAAGAACGCCAGCCAACAGGACCGAGCCCGCCGTCGGTGCCTCCGTATGGGCATCGGGAAGCCAGGTATGGACTGGAAATAGAGGCACCTTTATGGCGAAGGCGAGAGCGAAGGCCGCGAAGAGCCAGCGCTCTGCTCCAATCGGGAGGTCCAGACGCATTAGATCGGAGAGAGCAAACGAGAGCGAGCCGAACTGCTCGGCATGGGTGAAAGCGAGGGCAATGATCCCGGCGAGCATCAGGGCGGAGCCAAACGCGGTGTAGATGAAGAACTTGACGGCGGCGTAGACGCGTCTATCGCTACCCCAGATCCCGATAATGAAGTACATCGGGATGAGAATCGCCTCGAAGAAGACGAAGAAGATGAACAAGTCGAGGGCGAGGAAGACTCCGATCATCCCGGCTTCCAGGAGGAGTGTGTAGACAACGAACTCTTTGCGTCTCTTCTCGATGGAGGTCGAGGCACCCAAGGCGATCGGCACGAGGAGGGTCGTGAGCACGACCATCGGAAGTGAGATGCCATCGATGCCCAACGTCCATCCGATGCCCCAGGGCGCATACCAGGTGACGTCCTCGATGAACTGGTATCCCGAGACGGGCTCAAAGGCCCAGAAGACGTATCCGGCGAGAGCTAGCGGCAGAACCGCCAATGCGATGCCCAGCGAGAGGTGGAGCTCACTTCGACGCGAGGGAACCAGAGAGACGATGATGGCGGCCAACACTGGCAGCAATATCAACCAGGTCAGCACTCAGGCACCTCCCGCCACCAGCCAGATCACAACCACGATGGTCCCCGCGAGGAAGAGGGCTCCGTAGTTGCGGACATACCCGGTTTGGATGGGACGGGCCCATTCCCCCAAGTCTCTGAAGACGCGTCCAAGGCCATTGACGGCACCATCGATGATCGGAATGTCGAACTGGAATGCGGCGGCCTCGGCGGCTCTCTTGCCCGGGGCCACGATGACTCGCCCGTAGATGTCGTCGACGCCATAAGCCTTCTCCCACGCGCCCCAGAGAGGCTCGAACCCGCCCTCGAACCCGCGCCACTCGTCGCTAGAGCGGTTGTAGGCGAGATACGCCGCGGCGGCACCGGCCAGCCCAGCCAGGACCGAGAGACCTGCGAGGAGGATGAACATCCCAACGCCCTCGGGTGGGTGCTGCAGCTTGACCAGTTCGAAAGCCGGCTCGAGGAAGTGCTCGAGAGTCAGCCTGAGAGGCGTGTTGATCAGCCCACCGAACACGGAGAGAACGGCGAGAATGACTAGCGGTGCCGTCATGACCCGGGGTGACTCATGAGGCTCGATGCCTTCGTCCCATCTCGGCTGCCCGAGGAAGACGAGGACCCACTGACGGGTCATGTAGAAGGCCGTGAGCAGTGCGGTGACCAGGCCTACGATCCAAAGGACGGAGAACCACCCGCCTCTCTCGAAGGCCGAGCCGAGTATCTCGTCTTTCGACCAGAATCCGGCAAGCGGCGGTATTCCGGCGATCGCAAGAGTGGCGATTCCCATCGTGACCGCCGTGACCGGCATCTTCTTGAGGAGACCGCCCATCTTGTACATGTCCTGCTCGTCGTTCATAGCGTGGATCACCGAACCGGCCCCCAGGAAGAGCAGCGCCTTGAAGAAGGCGTGGGTCATCAGGTGGAAGATTCCGGCCACGTAGGCAGTGGCTCCCACCGCCAGGAACATGTAGCCGAGCTGGGACACCGTCGAGTAGGCCAGAACCCTCTTGATGTCACGTTGGGCGAGAGCGATTGAGGCCGCCCAGATCGCAGTTGCCGCTCCGACGGTCGCAACCGTGACCTGCGCAACCGTCGAGAGCTCGAAGATCGAAGCAGATCTGGCGACCAGGTAGACACCCGCAGTCACCATCGTCGCCGCATGGATCAGTGCGGACACTGGAGTGGGCCCCTCCATGGCGTCCGGCAGCCACACATAGAGGGGCACCTGGGCGGACTTGCCGGCCGCGCCAACGAGGAAGAGCAGGCCGATCGCCGTCGCCAGCCCAGAGGTCAGTTCGTCCCCGGCCCGTTCGAAGATCCCCGTATAGGACAGGGTGCCGAAGGTGGTGAAAACCAGCATCAGACCGACCATGAGCCCCAGGTCGCCGATCCGGTTGACAATGAACGCCTTCTTCGCCGCTGCCGCCGCGGTAGGACGGGTGAACCAGAAGCCGATCAACAGATACGAGCAGAGACCAACCAACTCCCAGCCAAGGAACAGCATCGCGTAATTGCCGGCCAGCACGAGTGTGAGCATCGAAGCTGCGAACAGATTGAGATAGGTGAAGAACCGATGAAATCGCTCGTCGCCGTGCATGTAGCCGATAGCGAAGATGTGGATCAGCGAGCCGACACCAGTCACGACCAGCGCCATGAGAGCCGAGAGTGGGTCCCACAGGATCTCCATCGATGCGCCGATCGCCGGCATCCAATCCCAAAGCGAGACAGCGGTCCCGTGCTCCCCTCCCTGGATGAATGGCACGGCAGCTACGGCAGCGACTACGAACGAGCCACCGATGGCGGCCGAGGCCAACCACCCAGCAAGCGGCTCTCGCAGATACTTGCCGGCGAAGTGGAGAAACCCAGCTCCGGCCAGGGGGAGTGCGATAACCAGCCAGACCAGCTCGGTCACTCCTTCACCCCCGCAGCTCGCTCAACTCGTCCACCGATGCGGTGGTACGACGCCGGAAGATGGCGACGATGATGGCCAGGCCAACCACCACCTCGGCGGCGGCAACGACCAGGATGAAGAAGACGGCGACCTGCCCACCGAGGTCGTTCAGGGCTCTGCCCGCCGCGATCAGCGTCAGATTCACCGCATTGAGCATCAGCTCGATGCACATGAACATGATGAGGGCGTTGCGACGGAGCAGCAGGCCAAACGCTCCTATGAGAAACAGAGCCGCCGCCACCGTCATGTACCACTCGGCGCCGACGATCAATGCGGCCTCCGTCGGTAGTGAGCTAGGGCAATGGCCCCGGCGGCTGCGATGGTGAGCAGCAGGGCCGTCGCCTCGAAGGCCAGCACCCAGTCGGTGAACATCGGCTCGGCGATGGCCTGAACCGTTCCGATCGTCCGGCTCGGGTCGGTGCCGCCGACTGCAGCCGGGACCCAGTCAAAGTCGGTGAAAAAGGTGAGGCCGGCGGCCATGAGCACTACGACTCCGGCCATGCCTGCCACGAAGGAGCGCTGGTATCTGAGAGGTTCTTCCCAATGCTCCTCCTTGTCGACACCGATCAACATGATGACGAAGAGGAACAGGGTGAGCACCGCTCCGGCGTAAACGATTACTTGAACCGCAGCGACGAGATGGGCGAGCTGAAGGACGTAGAGCACCGCCACGGAGAAGAGCGTGCCAAGTAGGCCCATGGCCGAGTACACGGGGTTTCTCGCGGCCACGACGGTGACCGCTCCGGCGAGCGCCGCCATTGACATCAGCACGAACAGGATGGGCTCAACCATCCCCATCCTCCGATTTGCCCGTCGTTGCATCGATCTCGTCCTGCGAGGGCTCCGGGCTCCAGTCGGCAGGGCCGGCAGTTCGTTGCCACATCTGGACGCCTTCGTATGCAGCCATCCCAGCCGGTGCGGTGGCCCTGACCCAGCCGTCCGCAGTGAGGAGTTCCTTGGGCTCGATCAAGGGGTCCTCGGGGAACATGTGCGGGACGTTTCCCTTCTCGTCCATGAGGAGAGTCTCACGGGTGTAGATGGCGTCATTGCGACTGGTCGTCGAGAACTCGAACAGAGTGGTCATCGTTATCGCCTCGGTGGGACAGGCTTCCACACAAAGCCCGCAGAAGATGCAGCGGAGCATGTTGATCTCGTAGACATACCCATACCGCTCACCCGGCGACGTCGGGTTGTCAGGGTCGTTGTCCTCCCCGCGTACGTAGATGCACTTCGCCGGACACACCCCGGCGCATAGCTCGCAACCGATGCATTTCTCCATGCCATCGGGATAGCGATTCAGCACATGGCGACCGTGAAAGCGCTGAGGCTTCTGTCTCTTCTCCTTGGGGTATTGGGTGGTGACCAGCCCGTCTCCGAAGATGGTGCGGATCATCGTCTTGCCGGTCACGGCCAGGCCCTTCAGGAACTCTGCGAGAACACCCACAACTAACCCCAGGGAGCCCCGAATTGCCTGAACCCCATGCTGATCGTCGAGACGATCAGCCAAACCACCGCCGCCGGGATCAGACCCTTCCAGCCGAGAGTCATCAGCTGGTCATAGCGGAGTCTCGGCAGCGTCGCCCGGAGCCAGAAGAAGATGAACACGATGGCGTAGGTCTTCAGCAGAAACCAGACCGTCGGGAGGATCGCCGATATGAAGGCGGGTACGGAATCCTCGAATGTCGGACCACTCCAGCCCCCGAGGAAGAGTGTTGCGGCGATTGCCGACATCGAGAAGATGTTGATGTATTCGGCGAGGAAGAACATGGCGAACCTCATGCCGGAGTACTCGGTGTGAAACCCGCCGACCAGCTCTTGTTCCGCCTCTACGAGATCGAATGGAGCTCGGTTTGTCTCGGCGATGATGGCAAGGAGGAAGATGACAAACGCCGCAACCTGTGGGAAGAGATTCCAGCGCGGTATGAAGCCCGCCCATGTCCCATTCTGTCGCTCGACGATCTCGACCAACGAGAGTGTCCCGCCGTCACCCTGGGTCGCCGAGTAAACGACAACTGCGACCATGGCGAGGCCCATGGCAGCTTCGTATGAGATCGCCTGGGCGGTGGCCCTCACCCCGCCGAGCAACGGGTACTTCGAGCCCGAGGACCACCCGGCGAGAACCACGGCGTACACCGCCATCGACGACATCGCCAGGACGAAGAGGAGGCCGATATTCAGGTCGGCTCCGACCAACGCCACCTCGTTCCCGCCGATGGTGAAGGGCCGGCCGAAGGGGACCATCATGAAGATCAAGAACGCCGGGATCACCGCAAGGAACGGGGCCAGCATGTACATCCCCAGCTCCACCTTGCGCGGTGTGATCGACTCTTTGAAGAAAAGCTTCAACCCGTCGGCAACTGTCTGCAGGATCCCAAACGGGCCAGCTCGATTTGGCCCGATCCGCGCCTGCATGTCGGCCAGGATCTTGCGCTCGGCCCATATGTTCACGATGGTGGCCACGAGTAGAAGGCCGAAAACCATGAGGGCCCTCAAGAAGACGATGCCAAACTCAGCGAGGCTCATGCGTCCGCCACCTCCGCCTCAACCGCAGAATCGATTCCGAGTGCTGTCGCCCCTGGCTGGTTGAACGGGACGTAGACCGTGCCTGCCGGCGTGCCCTCGTCCACGACCATTTCGAATCGGCCCTCACCGGAGACCGTGACGAGTCGGAGTGAGTCGCCCGGGACCGCGTCAAGGGCAGTGGCATCCAGGGGGTTCACGAGCACTACCGGGCCCAACGCCAGCCTGCTCAGGGAAGGTGAGTGACGCAGGCGGACCCCGTCGTCGTACATGGTGCGAGCCACGTGAAGTGAGAGACCGTTCTCTCTCTTCCCATCGGTGGCAACCGCCACCGGGATATGGGCAAGCTGGCTCTCGCCCTCGAGAGGGACGACAACACCGTCCCGGGCCTCCCATTCGAGTAGGTCCCAGGAAACCCCGACGTAGGCCGGGGCGACCGTGCTGATCTCCTTTGAGATCGCCTCGGCTGAGCTCAACCCGAGTGGCGCCCCGATCCGATGGGCCAGGTCGTCGAGCATCGCCCAGTCGGGGCGTGTCTGTCCCGGGCCGGGCCGTATGTTGTTCAACTTCTGGACCCGCCCCTCGACGTTGGTGACAGTGCCTTCTTTCTCCGTGAAGGTCTCCGCGGGCAGGATCACCTCGGCATGCCGAGTCGAATCCGTGATGAATAGGTCGATCGCGACCACCCACTCTGCGGCCTCCAGTGCCTCCTCCGCCAAGGCGGGAATCGGGAAGTCCCGCACCGGGTCTGCACCAACCAGCAGCAGACCACGGATCTCCCCGGAGATCAGGCCCTCGAGAATCCCGGCGGTGTCCCGACCGGGAACGGAGGGGACTTCCCCCCAATGATCGCGCAGACGACCGACCCCCTCCTGGCTCACTCCAACTCGACCGGGAAGGAGATCGGGAGCCAAGCCCATGTCGAGGGCGCCGTAGGTGTTTGCCCTGGAGTTGAGCGGCAGCAGGTCGGAGCGACCGCGACGGGCCCGGACCAAAGCCGCCACCGCTTCGGCCACGTGTGGCCCGTCAGCATGGCTGGCGATTCCGATCAGAGCCACGACGTTGTCGGCATCGAGCGCCTCGATCACGTCGGGATAGCGACCGTCATCCAAGGCCTGAACAAGGTCGAAACCCTCACCGGGGCGATAGGTGAGCTTGCGGAAGGCCACATCGTCGAGCCCTGTCGCCCGGGGATGGACGACAACCAGCTCGGCGCCAAGCTCCTGTGCCGCTCGTCGCACCCTCAAGTACAGGGTGGGATGCTCTTCCTTCAGGTCAGGGCCCCAAACCAGAATCGTGTCGGCGTCGTCGAGCTGTCCGATGGTTGCGCGATCGACTGTGCCGGCCAGGAAATGCGATGAGAGGGAGTCGCCGAGACGACAGTCGACGTTGTTGGTTCCGAGAGCCACCCTGGCGAATTTGGACAACGCATACGCATCCTCGTTGGTGCCGTGAGCGCCTCCGATCACCGCTAGCGCGTCTCCCCCGCTCTCGTCCCTGATCAATCCGAGACGATCGGCTGCCACGTCGATGGCCTCCGCCCAATCGGTTGCTTCGTACACGCCTTTGCGTCTGACCAGGGGAGCGCCGAGACGATCTTCCGAGTGGATGTACTCGAAGCCGAACCTCGCCTTGTCCGAGAGCCAGCCATGGTTGGTGGCGTCGTTGTCAACACCGGTGTATCGAACGATCTCGTTCTGACTGGCATGCACCTCGATCCTCGGATGGGCAGTGTCGAACAGAGAGGAACTCACCACCTTTAGGAGATCCCAGGGGCGCGCCCTGAAGCGATACGGGCCGGCGGTCAGAGCACCGACCGGGCACAGCTGCACCGTGTTTCCAGAGAAGTAGGAAGCGAATGGATGATCGGGAAAGGTGTTCACCTGAGTCTTGTTTCCCCGGTCGAAGAACTCGATCAGGGGATCACCGGAGATCTCCCTCGAGAACCTGGTGCACCGGTCGCACAGAATGCAACGCTCCCGGTCGAGGAGAACGAGGTCGGATATCGGGATGGGCTTCTCGTAGTTCCGCTTTATCTCCACGAACCGGCTCTCACCGGGGCCGTGCGACAAGGCCTGGTCCTGCAACGGGCACTCACCGCCCTTGTCACAGACCGGGCAATCGAGTGGGTGATTTGCCAGGAGAAACTCGAGGACCGCCTCCTGAGCCTTCTTGGTGACGTCGCTCTGAGTGGCGACGACCATCCCGTCGGAGACTGGGTTCATGCAAGCCGGGATCAGAGCCGGCCCGCGCCCGGTGTCGACTTCGACGATGCAGACACGACACATGCCTACCGGCGTCATCCTGGGGTGCCAGCAAAAACGAGGGATGTAGGTCCCGCTGTCCTCGGCGGCGGTGATGAGCATCTCGCCACTGAGCACCTGGTGTTCCCGACCGTCGATGGTGATCGTGACGAACTCGGGTTGCCCGGAGGTCATGACGACCCTTCTCCAGCGGACTCCCTATCGCTGGGAATGCTCCCTGTCGATCCTCCTCGGACTTCTGGACCCGCTCCAGCGAGCGAGCTGGGTGCCCGGGCCCTCGTCTCCCCGGACTTCAGTTCGAATGGACACCCACCCAGGTCGACGTGCCTCTGCACCTCGTCCCGGAAGTAGTCACGAAGCGCGATGATCGGCGACACTGCCGAAGGGCCCAATGGGCAGATGGTGGTCATCTTCGGAGGCCACTGGAGACCGACGCTGATCCCGTCGGACACATCGATGAGCAGATCGAGGTCAACGGGCCGGCCCGCGCCCTCATCGATGCGTCGGAGGATCATCTCCATCCAGGTGGTCCCCTCACGACAGGGGGTGCATTGACCACAAGACTCGTGCGAGAAGAACCTGACGATGCGCTCCGCCGCGCGCACCATGCAAGTGTCTTCGTCCATCACCACGACGGCCCCGGATCCGAGCATCGATCCCGCCAAAGCGCACGCCTCCTTGGCGACGATCAGATCCAGATGCTCATCGGGCACGAACCAAGGTGCCGAGGCCCCCCCGGGAATCCACGCCTTGAGTTCCTTGTCATCGCGGATTCCGCCTCCGATGTCGTAGATGAGCTCCCGCCAGCTGAGAGTGTGTGGCAGCTCGTAGTTGCCCGGGCGCTTGACATGACCCGAAAGCGAGATCATGTAGGTGCCGGTGTCCAGGGCGATCACCAGATCGCGGTAGGCCTCACCGCCCATCTCCAGGATGTGAGGGATATTCGACATCGTCTCGACGTTGTTGACGATGGTGGGCTTCATATAGAGGCCTTTGGCGGCCGGGAAGTAGGGCGGCTTCAGCCTCGGCTCGCCACGCTCACCCTCGAGGGAATTGATCAGGGCTGTCTCCTCACCGCAGATGTAGGCGCCTGCGCCGAGATGCACCACGATGTCGAGGTCGTAGTCCGAGCCGAAGATCCCCCTGCCGAGATAGCCGTTTTGGTACGCCTCTTCGATCGCCCTCTGGGTCCTCCGCGCCGGCTTGGGGTATTCCCCGCGGATGTAGATGAAAGCGAGATGAGCCTCGTTGGCGATGGCCGTGATGATCATCCCCTCGATCATCTGATGAGGGTCCCGCTCGAGGAGCTGACGGTCCTTGAAGGTCCCGGGCTCCGACTCATCGGCATTGACGACCAGGTATGCCGGGCGCTCAGGCGCCAGGAAACCCCACTTGACACCTGCCGGGAAGGCGGCTCCTCCACGGCCGAGGAGCTCGGAGGTCTTCACTTCTCCGACCAGCTCGTCCCGGGTCATGCCGAGCGCGCGTTTGGCCTGCTCATACCCGCCGGTCGCCTCGTATCTGGCGATGGTGTGCGAATCGGACGGATACTCGGTCATTCTCTTGGTGACGACAAGGGGGGTGCTCATTCGCCCCCCTCGCTCTCGACCGTTCCGAGCGGCTGAAATGCCGGAAACGGTCCGATGGCGCCGTCGGTCTCGGGGATTGCCCAGTCGAAACTGCGCCGTCCTCCGAAGAGCTCCTGCATCTCATCTGTGTTGACGACGACCGGCCGAGCCTTCTTCAGCCACGTGACCAGATCGCGCGCTTTGTCCGGTGTCACGCCTTCGATCAGCTCATAGTTGACCTGCACGGCCGGCGCTCCACCGCAAGCGCCGATGCACTCGGCATGCTCGACCGACAGGAGCCCTTCTTCGTCGGTCTCACCGTGGGGCACGCCCGATTCGTCCTCGACGGCGTGCATCACTTCATCTCCACCAAGCAGCATGCAGGAGATGGATGTGCAGCAGGAGATCAGATACTTGCCGGTCCGCTCCCTCTTGTACATCGTGTAGAAGCTCGCCACGGAGAGCACCTGCGCCGGGGTGATCTCACACCACCGGGCGACCTCCTCCATCCCGGTCTCGGTCAGGTGCCCTTCCTCGGCCATGGCCAGGTAGAGGAGCGGCATGACTGCCGATCGCTTCTGCGGGTAAAGGTCGATGATTTCGCGGGCACGCTCCTGGGTGCTCTCCGACCAGTGGCTCATCGGAGTGGGAGAATAGGGAGCAGGGAATACACGGGCGAAACCAGCGGAGAGGCTTCATTTCGCTGCAAAAAGCGCCCTCTCACCGATCTACGTCGCCCATCACCGGGTCCATGGACGCGATGGTCGCCACCGTGTCCGCAACAAGGCTATCTGCCATGGCGATTGGCAGACCCTGGAGGTTGTAGAAAGAAGGGGCCCGGGTGTGCATGCGCCACGGCATCGGCCCACCGTCTGCCACCAGGTAGCAGCCGAGTTCGCCGCGTGGGGACTCCACCGCCACATAGGTCTCGCCGGCCGGCACCTTGAAACCTTCGGTGAATAGCTTGAAGTGGTGAATCAGCGCCTCCATCGATTCGTCGATGCGAGCTCTGGGTGGGGGTGTGATCTTGCGGTCATCGATCCTGTAGTTGCCTTTGGGCATGGAGTCCATCACCTGCTCGACGATCTTCAGTGACTCTTCGATCTCTTCGACCTTGACCCGATAGCGGTCATACACGTCACCCCGCTCGCCAAGCGGCACGTCGAACTCGTACTGATCGATACCCGAGTAGGGAAAAACCTTCCTGATGTCCCAGTCCACGCCGCTAGCCCTTAGTGGGGGGCCGGTGATGCTGTAGGCGATGGCTTCCTCGGCCTGGATTATGCCTACGTCCCGGGTTCGAGAAAGCCAGACCGGGTTCTCTTTGAGCAGATCGTCGTACTCCTGAAGACGGACTGGCATCTCCTTGAGAATCGCCGCGACGTCGTCCTTCCATCCGGGAGGAAGATCAGCGGCCACGCCACCCGGGCGGATGTAATTGTGGTTCATTCGGAGCCCGGTGGCCTTCTCGAAGAACGCGAGGATGGCCTCCCTCTCCCGAAAACCGTAGATCATCATCGAGAGGGCGCCGATGTCCAGACCGTTGGTTGCCAGAGCGACCAGATGGGAGGAGATCCGGTTGAGCTCGGTCATCAGGATCCTGATCGCGGCGGCGCGCGGTGGGACCTCGACGCCGAGGAGCCGCTCCACGGCAAGTGAATAGGCGAGCTCTTCGTGGAGTGGAGAGAGGTAGTCCATCCGCGTCACGTTCGTGGGCCCCTGGGCGTAATTGAGCTGCTCGGCGGTCTTCTCCATTCCGGTATGGAGATACCCGATGATCGGCCGAGTTCGCCTGATGATCTCCCCCTCGAGCTCGATCTGCAGACGAAGAACCCCGTGGGTGGATGGGTGCTGGGGACCCATGTTCACGATCATGCGCTCATCGTCGTCAGCGTCCTCGTCGAACACGTAGTCATCTTCGACCACTCGACCGAACTGGGCGGCCAGCCGGTCCTCAGACTCGTGTTCGGAGATCTCCTGGCGGCCCTCGTCCGTGGGTTGGAACTGAGGCTCCTCGGTGCCTGCCACCCACAAGTCGAAGGTGTCGGTCTCTCCGCCGGCCTGGTCTTGTGTGTTCTCGTCGCTCATCGTCAGCTCACCTGATGGGCCTGCTTGAACTGGACCGGAACCGACCCCACCCCGAAGTCCTTCCGAAGCGGGTGACCTTCCCAATCGTCGGGCATCAGGATGCGCGTCAGGTCGGGGTGCCCTTCGAACTCGATGCCAAACATGTCGTACACCTCGCGCTCGGCAAAGTTGGCCCCCGGCCAGAGCGGCGTGAGCGATGCGATCGTGGGATCCTCTCGCCCCACCGAGGTGATCATGCGTAGCCGGATTCTGTGTTGCATCGACACGAGATTGGCAACGACCTCGAATCGCTCAGGCCTCAGACGCATCCAGTCGACCGCGGTGACGTCACCACATATCTCGAACCCCGCCTCCTTGGCGGCTCCGGCGAAGGAGAACCAGGCATCGGCGGGAACCCGCGCCACATCCTGGCCGTGAGAGTCCTCCCAGACAACGGCTTCGAACTGTTCCTTGAGATCCTCGAGCACCGGGCTCATCTGACTATCTCGCGTGTCATTATCTTGTCGTGCAGGGTGAGGATCCCGTGCATGAGGCTCTGCGGGCCGGGAGGGCAGCCAGGCACATAGATGTCGACCGGAACGATCTGGTCGACCCCCTGGACCAGGGCGTAGTTGTTGAACATGCCACCGGTCGAAGCACATGCACCCATCGAGATGACCCATTTTGGATCGGGCATTTGGTCGTAGACCTGGCGCAAAACCGGGGCCATCTTCTGACTGACGCGACCCGCCACGATCATGAGGTCGGCCTGGCGGGGGGAGGCGCGGAAGACCTCCATCCCAAAACGCGCAAGGTCGTAGTGGGCAGCTCCGGTGGCCATCATTTCGATGGCACAACAGGCCAGACCGAACGTGGCCGGGAACATCGAACGGGTCCGCGCCCAGTTGGCGGCACGCTCGACCGTGGTCATCAGCAGATTACCTGGGGGAGTCGTCGCCATCTCTTCAGGCGGCCCGGCGCGTCTCGGGTGCGAGATAGCGGGAACGTCGCTTCACATTCCAGTCGAGGGCGCCCCGCTTCCACACGTAAACCAGCGTCTCCAGGACGAAGAAGGTGAAGATGAGCACAGCTGCCACGCCGTACCAGCCCAGCTCGGTCCAGATGGAGCCCCAAGCGAACAGGAAGATGATCTCGACGTCGAAGATCACGAACAACATCGCCACCAGGTAGAACTTCACCGGGAATCTCTGAACGGGCTCGACCTCAGGAACGATGCCGCACTCATACGGGTCGAGCTTCTCCGGGGTCGGGCGGTTCGGCCGGAAGAAGCGGGAAGCCAGCAGCGATACTGCCACGAAACCCGCAGCCAGTACCAACATGATGCCGATCGGCAGGTAGTCGGCGAGAGTCACGCCCTGAGCTTAGGTCTCATCGGTCTTTGTGCGCGAATTCGCAAAGTCGCTGGGACCTGGGTGAACCGGGCCGCCCGAGGCGGATAAGGTTGCCCACTTGCACCCTCAGACCCCCCTCTTCGACATAGACGAGGTGCGCAGCAAGTTCCCTGCGCTCGAACGCCGAGAAGCGGGCCGTCAGGTGGCTTATCTCGATGGCCCCGGAGGCACACAGGTGCCGGAATCAGTCATCGCAGCCATGAGCAGTGTATTGGAGGGTGGAGTATCCAACCTGGGTGGTGGATTCGACGCCTCACGCGTCGCCGTACGGGTGACTGCGGCTGCACGCGCGGCGATCGCGGATCTGCTGTCCTGTCGCCCTTCCGAGGTGGTTTTCGGTCAGAACATGACCAGTCTCACGTTCTCGATGAGCCGGGCTCTGGCTCGCACATGGGCCGAGGGCGATGCCATCGTGCTGACATCGCTCGATCACGACGCCAACTTCACGCCATGGGCGATGGCAGCGGCTGACCGGGGCGTCGAGGTCAGAGTCGCCGAGTTCGACCCGGCAGCCGGCATGCTCGACCCCGGCTCTGTGATCGACCTGCTCGACGAAAGGGTCCGTCTCGTGGCGGTCTGCCTCTCCTCGAACGCAATCGGCACAGTCGTCGACGTTGCTCCCATCTGCGAGGCCGCCAGGGAGGTGGGTGCTCATAGCTACGTAGACGCAGTCCATGCTGCGCCGCATCATCTGATCGACGTGGGTGCCCTCGGTTGCGACTTCCTGGCGGTTTCGGTCTACAAGTTCTTCGGTCCCCATACCGGTGCCATCTTCGGGCGGGCCGAGGTATTGCAGCGCTTGCAGGCCTACAAGGTCAGCCCGGCCCCATCGGATCCACCCGGCAAGTTCGAGACCGGCACCCAGAGCTTCGAGTCCCTCGCCGGTGTGACCGCAGCCGTAGACCACATTGCCTCCCTCGGAACGGACGGTGCAACGAGACGTGGGTCGATCGAGATGGCCTATCAGGCGATTGGACTGCACGAGCGCAGCCTGGCTCAGAGATTCCTCGACCAGACGCTGTCGTTGCCGGGGGTCGAGGTGTACGGCGTACCGGAGGCTTCGGAAGCCAGATCACCGACGTTCGCTATCGAAGTGTCGGGCCACACGGCTCCCGGAGTCGCCAGACATCTGGCGACGCGAGGACTCTACGTGTGGGCCGGTCACTACTACGCGGTCAACGTGATGGAGCGGCTCGGTGTCCTCGATGAGGGAGGGCTCGTGCGAATCGGCTTCTGCCACTACAACACGATCGAGGAAGTCGACCGGGCCGTCGAAGCCCTATCGGAACTGTGAGCGATCCGTGCTGACTCAACCCAGCAGGTTGTCGGCCAGGTCGGCCAAGTCGGGAAAGACCAGCTCCGGTGGTGGATTGGCCATACCCCAGACCACGCCTCGTCTCTTGAGGAAGGCCGCTCGAGCCCCCACCGCCATGGCTCCGGCACAGTCCCAGTCGTGGGCCGCCACCAGCATCAGCTCGGCTATCGGGACGCCCAGTGACTCGGCAACATGCTGATACGGAGCCGGGTTTGGCTTGAACTTCCCCACCTCCTCGACCGAGAAGACACGCTGGATGAACACGTGCAGTCCCGCATTCTCGATCTGAGCGTTCGCCGCCTCGCTGCTCGAGTTGGTGAGAGCGACGAGCCGAAGATCTGCGTCGAATAGCCGCTCCATGGCGTTGTACACATCGGGATGAGGCGGGAGGCTCCGCATCGCCCCTACGATCTCCTGAGCGTCCTCGCCGCGCAGCCCCATACCTCTCTTGGCTGCAACGATGAGCAGCGCCTCGACACCTATCTCGTCGAAGGGTCGATAGGTGCCCAGCTCGTTGGCGACCAGGGATCCATGCAGCATGCGGGCGAACCACTCGCCGACGGGCGGGGCCGCACCAAAGCCCTTCTCCAATGCCTTGGAGATCGGCTCGAGACTCAGCAGGGTCTCGTTGACGTCGAAAACGAGTACAGGTTTGGCTGTCATGCCGTCGGCAGGGTACGCACCATTGCGGCGAGGGCGTCATAAGCGCGCTCGCCGGCTTCCTTTTCATCCTCGTCCAGGAGGTTCGACATCACTTTCAGCGTCCACTCCATGAGCGGCCGATTCCGCAGACCGGTATGAGCCAGCGTCCGCATGACGGACGGGTATCCGATCAGCTTCACGAAGATCCGGGCCATCTTGTAGTAGAGGCCGAACTCGTCCTCGAGGCGCTGGGGGTAGCGTCGCAGCAGCCCGGTGTCACCTGAAGCCACGGCCTCGCTCACATACCCGGCTGCGATACGACCCGTCTCGTATGCGTAGGAGATGCCTTCCCCATTCCATGGGTTGATGGCACCGGCCGCGTCGCCGATAGTTATCCAGTTGTCCCCGACGAGTGGGCTCTTCGAGAAGGACATCGTGAGCTTCCCGCCGGTTGGCTTGCTGAGCTTTGTCTCTTCCCCGATGCCCCAGTGTTCGGGAGCGGTGGCGACATAGTCGTCCATCATGTTGGTGGTGTTCACGTGCTTCCATCGCTTGAACGTGGACAGCAGGCCCACCCCGACGTTTACCGTCCCATCGCCGAGGGGGAACACCCACCCGTACCCTGGCATCGTTGCCCCGCTCCTGTCCCTGAGATCCAGCTGGCTCTCTAGAAAGGGGTCTTTGGACATCGGAGAGGCGAAGTAGCCCCTCGCCGCCATCCCCATCGGATAGTCGCGTCGCCTCGACGAGCCAAGGTCGCGGCCGAAGCGATTCATCGAACCGTCTGCGATGACGGTCACGTCGGGAACCACCACTTCCTTTTCCCCTCCCGATGCCAGCTGGACAGAGGTGAGACGGCCGTCCTCGATCACGGGAGTCGCCGCGGTCTTCTCCAGGACTCGCACGCCCTCCTTCTCCGAGAGCCTCGCGACCTGCATGTCCAGGTCGCTCCTCCGAATGACCCCGCCCCAATTGGGAAAGCGGGAATGCACGGGCCAGGCCATCTCGATCATCAGATCGTCGCCGGCATAGGACCTCAGACCAGTGATCCGATGGAACTCAGGAACATCGAAGTCGAAGCCCATATCGGTCAACTGGAGAATCGCACGTGGAGTGAGACCATCACCACAGGTCTTGTCCCTGGGATACTCCTTCTTCTCTGCCAGAGTCACGTCGTGACCCGCACGCGCCAGCCAGAAGGCGGCAGCTGCACCGGCGGGTCCGCCGCCGACTACGAGTACGGAGGGTGAAGGCATTCGCGAGGAGAAGAGTAAACGGCCGAAATGGATAGGGCGCAGGACGGCGGTAACGTCGCCGGCATGAGCGGGTTATCCCGTGCCACCGTCTCCAGGCTCCCTCAATATCTTCGTCTTCTCGAGGACATCGAGACGGGTGACACCATCAGCTCGGATCTGCTCGCCGAGGCTGCAGGTGTAAACGCGGCCAACGTGAGGCGTGATCTCTCCGATCTCGGCTTTCAGGGAACCAGAGGAGTCGGCTACTCGGTCCCCAACCTGCGTGACCGAATTCGACGGGAGCTCGGAATCGAAAAGCGCCGAAAGGTGGCGATAGTCGGCGCGGGGAACCTCGGCACTGCGCTCGCTCGCTACGGAGGCTTGGCCAAGCGAGGCTTCGACGTGGTGGCGATCTACGACATCGACCAGGAGCGAATCGGCTCACTCATCGGCGACGTGAAGGTCCAAGACATATCGGAAATGCCCGGAGACTGTGGGAGCGGGCTTTACGACATGGCCATCATTGCGGTCCCAGCCAGAGCGGCGCAGACCGTGGCGGAGGGCCTGGTGGACGCCGGAATCAGCTCGCTGCTCAATTTTGCCCCGGTGCGGGTGTCGGTACCGGATGCCATCCCAGTCCGGCAGGTGGATCTATCAACCGAGCTGCAGATACTCAGCTACTACGGCTGAGCTGGGCCAGATCGGGCTTCTTGGTGGAAGCGGGCGTTTCGATGCCGTAGATCAGGATCGGTCGGCGCGACCTAGCCCGCTACCGCTTCCTCCTGGGCTTCTTCAAATTGATGCAGTGCGACCAGGAAGACGAGGAAGAGCACCACGGAGACGAGCAGGAACGTGATTGGGATCACCCGGATCTCGAATGCGTTCAGCCCTTCGATGTTGTCTGGCTTGGGGCCCCGTGGGGCGTAGATGACGAACAGGAGCGACGTGATGCTCATCCACCCGAACGTGGCGGCACCGGTGACCAGGAAACCGAGCCGCTTGCCCAGATTGGTGTAGTTGAACAGGTAGATCGACCCGTAGAAGAGGAGAACCGAGGCGATCGTCAGGATGATGCCTGTTACGAAGAGGTTGGCCGACAGAAGTGACCTGAATAGCTCACGGAAGAACATTCTCTACCGTCCCTCCTTTCCCATCGAGATTTCCGCTCCGAAGGTAGGCGGCCACCAACTCGATGTCCTCCTGGGCGAGAATCGCCCCGAAGGCAGGCATGCGACCCGAGCCAAATCCGTTGAGGCCATAAGGCCGATTGGCCACCGAGCCGTTGATCAGGAAGTCCACGAGAAGGTCTTCGCCCAACTCAGCCGGGTCCTCGCCGAACTGAACCACGGGCCTCCCGTCCCAAAGAGCCGGGCCAAATCCGCCGGATCCCGCCTCCTGAGTGAAGGGGATGCCCGCCGAGAATCCGGCGGTGTGACACCGGGCGCAGTTCGCCAAGAAGAGCCCAACGGCTCGTTCGGCGTCATCTTCGGACACGTCTCTTCCGAGCTGGGCCGACATCGCTTCGGCAACTCCTGCGATGTCGATCTCCCAGGCGCGCCGCTCGGCCGCATTGACCAGGAAATCGAGCCCGGCTGATTCGCTTTCGAGGAGTTTCTCCTGGTTCTCGGCGGCGACCCCTGTGTTGATCGCCACGGTCTCCAGTCCACCCACCATCGCGGTCGCTGCGGCCAGGTCGGCCTGGCCGGCCGTCGACTCTGGGTTTGCCGGATCGAGCGAAACTGCGGTGAGCCGAGTCGGCACCGTGGCATCGACCGCTGCGGCAAATTGCCCGCTTATCGCGGACTCGGCCTGATCGGAGATCCCGTCTCCGTCGGTGTCCTCGCCTTCGGGAGGAGCATCCAGCTCCGCCTCGATCGCAGCGATGTTGAGAAGCAGGATCGGATCGGTCTCCGCGGCCGTCCTGAGCCGGTCGAGACCGGACTGCACCAAATCGGCGTCGGCGACAGCAGGATCCATAACAACCGGCTCGATCACCCGATAGAACTCGATCGCACTTTCGGAGATCTCCGACAACTCCGCTTCGGCGGCGTCCGACAAGCCGTCGGCGTCGGTATCGATGCCTTCGTCGGCAGAGTCGAGGATTTCGAGTGCGCGGTCGGCCAGTGGGACGATGAAGGCGGCGTTCCCGGGCGCCTGCTCGATCTCGGCGACGACCTGACGCTGATTGGCGATGGCCGTCTCCATCGTGGCGTCTGCATTCCCGAACCTCTGGAGTTGGATGTCGATCTCAGCTGCGGTCTTGTCGACCGCCTCCTGCTGGGGGATTTGGATGGTCTCGAGGTAGTTGACGACGTCTTCGATCTGCTTCTCGTTCATCGGGCCACCGCCATCGAGACCCCAGGCCGGCATCGGCGTGTTCCCTCGGCCATAGGTGAGCCAGTAGTTCACTTCGTCTGCGTCATAGCGATAGAAGACGTCGTTGATGGCCGGCGCCGCCCAGGAGACTGTGACACCGGAACGCTTCTCCACGAACCTCGCCGAGCCACCTACACCTAACGGCCCGTGGCAGCTGTAGCAGGCGAACTCCTCGACCAGGTGCTCGCCTCGCTCTACCGACGCTTCCTCGAACTCATCGACAAATCCTTCCTGCCGGTTCTGCTCACCCAAGAAGTAGAGGGGCAGGGAGATGGCGAGGAATGCCGAGGCTGCGATGGCCACCTTTTGGCCTGTCTCGAGCCGTCTGGTCTCCAATTCCTGGTCGTTGGTCCCGGGCTGGAGGTTCGGGGCCACCTCCTCTGAGCCGCGATTTCGCAAAGCCGACACCACGACGAGACCGAGCCACACGATGCCGGCTACGACGGCGAGAACAGTGATGATGTTCGCGGTCATGGTCGATCAGCCACCGATGCAGCTGGGGCCGCGGGGATAGCTGACGCTCAGCAGCTGGGATCGAGGGGTCTGGATGACCGTCCCCGTCTTGATGATGAAACGATCGCTCTGCACCTCGACCACGAAACGGTCGAGGTTGCGTGGAGCCGGGCCGGCGAAATACTCGCCGATGGAGCTGTATTTCGATCCGTGGCAGGGGCACTCGAAACCTTGGGACGTCGCACACCAGGGAACCCGGCACCCGAGGTGGACACACCGCTGAAAGAGAGCCATCAGACCGGCGGCTTCTACCCCGTCGCCTTCCATCGACTCGGGGACAACAGGGGACGGGACCACGTAGGCCCGAGCCTCCGGGACGAAGACGGGGACAATCGAGCCATCGGCAGCAACCGTCTGGTTTTGAATGTCGGCGACCGTGCCGGCATCGACGTCGGTTCCGAAGCCTCCGCTCAGCTTGGGCCACATGAATGCAAGCGAGTTGATGCCCACCAGGCCCAGGAATGCGAAGAACGTCCCGCTCAACGCGCGGTTGAAGAACTGTCGCCGGGTGACACCGGACTCCTCGGGTGTCACTTCGATGACCCGTTGCCGCTCTATCACCTGGACGCTTCCTCCAGCCGGGGCGAGCTCCTGGCTTGGCTCCGCTTCGACCTCTACTTCGACTTCCGCAGGCTGGGGCTCGGAGACCGGCTCCGGCTCGGGCAAGGGCTCGACGCGCACGCCCTCCATCGACCGATCCGACCGACGAGTCTCCTCTGATACGCCGGCGGTGGGATCGGGGGCTGGCGCGTCCGCCCTCGAGCGCCGGAAAGCCACGGTGAATGCGCCAATCGCCCCCACGATTGCGAAGAGGGCAACACCGATGAGAACCATGTTGGTGAAAGTCATTCGAAGTTCACCCAGTCCTTGAGGTCATCGAAGAAGACGCCGTCGCGCCACGGATAGGAGAAGTTGAACCCCTGACCTCTGAAGAGCACACCGATGATCGTCAAGGTCGCAGATCCGGCCAGGAAGATCGAATAGAGCATGATGGCGAATTTGCGGTCAGTGGGACGGGTCGAGGGGTTCTTGTCGACGTAGGGGATCATCATGAACCCGATCAATCCGATGAAGAGTGGAACCATGACCCCTGCGACTTGGGGATCGAAGTAGCTCAGGAGCTCCTGGAGACCAAGGAAGTACCAGGGTGCCTTGGAGGGATTGGGCGTGGCATTGAAGTTGGCCGGCTCCAGCAGCGGGGAGTGGATCACGACCGACATGATGACGAGCAGCCCCGTGATCGCGAGCAACGCGCCGAACTCCATCAGCATCAGATGCGGCCACGTGTTCACTTTGTCGCTCGGCTCGGCTTTGACGTTCTGGATTGCCCGCGCCTTGACGACAGTGAGCAACCTCTGAGTCCTCACCCCTTCGGGCAGACCGGCCGGCGGAACGCTGGGTCTTGGGCTCACCAGACCGGCAACCTTGCCGTTTCCTCCACCACCATTGGAGGGAGCTACCGGGACAGTCTCTTCTTCGCCCATGGTGGCGACGGCCGCAGCAGGCTCCTCCGCCTCGGCGGCAGCCGCGTCTTCGTCCGGAATGACCGCGGCTGCGGGCGCCTCGAAAGGCTCCTCTTCCTCGGTGACGTCGGGCTCGATCGACTCCGGCTCATCGCCCGGTTCTGGGGTGGCCGGCTTGGTGATGGTCTCCACGTCGCCGGTCGCGACTGCCTCCGCCGCCTCTACGACCATCTCCTTTGGCTCGGGCTTGTCGCTCGCCTCTACCGGCGCCTCGATCTTGGGTGGCTCTACAGGCGGGCCTTCACCCTTCATCTCGGCCAGCACCTGCTCGACCGGCACACCCAACGCCTTGGCCTTGGCTTCTGCCGATCTCCTCAGGAGATCTTCTGGTATCTCAACCATTCAACAACTCCTTACAGAGGCCCCGAGATGCCGCCGTCCTTGCGAACCCGCCAGAAGTGAACGGCGAGAAACACGACCAGGACGAATGGGAAGAAGAGGACATGCAGAACGTAGAAGCGGAGCAAGGTCGAACCGCTCACTTCAACTCCTGCGAGAAGTGCGAACTTGACCTGGTCACCGATCACGGGGGAAAACCCAGCCATGTTGGAACCTACCGTGACAGCCCAAAGCGCCAGCTGATCCCAGGGCAACAGATAGCCGGAGAAGGAGAGGAACAAAGTGAGGAAGAGGAGGATCACGCCGACGACCCAGTTGAACTCGCGTGGCGGCTTGTATGCACCGTGGTAGAAGACGCGACTCATGTGGAGGAAGACTGACAGGACCATGAGGTGGGCGCCCCAACGATGCATGTTTCTCACCAGAGAGCCGAAGGCGACGTTGGTGGACAACGCCTCCATGTCCGCATAGGCGATTTCGGCAGTGGGCGTGTAATAGAACATCAGGAAGATGCCGGTGATCGTGAGCAGGATGAACAGGAAGAAACTCAGGCCGCCCAGACACAAGGTGTACGACAGGCGGACTCCGTGCCGCTTCACCTTCACCGGGTGGAGGTGGTACAGCACGTTGTTCATCACCACGTAGGAGCGGTTCCTCGGGCTGTCCGAGTAGCCCTGTTTGAACGGGGAGCCCGGTCGGAGTATCGATTCGACAACCTGTGAGCTCCAGAGCTTCTCGTTCGTTTCCTTGATTCGCTCCTTGAGGCTGGTTCTTCCGTTTCCGTTGGCCATTGAGTGTCTCTTCTTCCCTACCAGCGCATACCGTAGGAGTAGCCGTTTTTGAAGTCACGTTGACCGGTGTCGAAATCCCATGGGCGAAGATCGAGGCCGAGCTCGGCAGCCTGCTCGGCCAACGAGCCCTCGAACTTGCCGAGGGTGATCACGTTCGTAGGGCACCTGTCGATGCACAGCTGGCATCTGGTGCACTCGTCCTCATCGACGATGAAGAAGCCATAGTTCTGGGGGTCCTCGCCAGGATGGTCGACATTGACACCTTCTGAAATCGCGTCCAGCGAGAGGTAATGGATGCACTTCCACGGACAGATATCGACACAGCCCTCACAGAGAATGCACTCGGCCTGGTCGATGTGGAGGAACTGCTTGGGGCGAAGCTTGTCCTTGAAGTAGTCGCCCTCGACAACGGCGAGCTGATAGTCGTCTCTGATCGGCGGGATCTCATCGATGACACCTTTGGGCATCAGCGATCACCCCTCACCAGTGGCCTGCCGTATGGCGAGGTCTTCTCGACAGGCTGGGCGCCTGCCGGCCGACCTTCCTTCATTCTCTGGATCTGGATGGCGAGCACCGCTGCAAACCCGAGTAGACCCAGGCTGTAACCCATCTGGATCGAATCTCTGATCACCGCGTAGCTGATCTCGACGGTGTTGCCCAAGACGAGGAAAGGAGGGATCGCAAGGGCGACGCGCTGGCTCGACCATTCGAGATCGGTTTGGGCGAAGTTGAGCCACTCGCTCGGGACCATGCCGAAATAGAACACCAGAGCCGACCAGGCGATGACCGCGGCCGTCGTGGCCCGGGCCCAGGTCATCTTCTGGTTGAGCACCCAGAGAAATGTCGCGCCCACAATGGCGAAGGTGCTGGCCCCCAGGACGATCACGTAGCCAACCGCCTTCCACCACATTCCCCTGGGGAACCAGTTCAGCTGATCCACCACGACCGGTACCTCGACACCGTTCACCAGCTCGGTCTCCGGCAAGCTGGACCAATGGATCCAGATGACTCCGATGATGAGGCCGATCAAGCCGAACAGGATCAGCAACGACCCGATGGCCTTGCGGCGGCTATCACTCAGTTCTGCGAGGCGATACATCGTCGGCTCTCGTGCGCGTCCCTATAGCTGTCTGGGCGTTTGTACCACACGGTGAAGGGCCTTTGTGAACCCGAACCGCACGCTACTCGCCCAAATGTAGCGGCGAAGAGGAGTCACGAAGTCGTTATGCTCCCGCCGTCGCGCCATCTAGAGGTTGAGGCTTGGCTCAGACGCAAAGCTCGAACATCAGAACCCTCCTCGGGGGCGGCGCAGGCGGAGACCGCCTGGCCGCAACGCATTTTCTGGTAGGTGCCGCGTTTCTCGTCCTCGGTGGGGCTTTCTCTCTGCTGTCGCTTCTATCGCTCAGATTCGCCGGGCTCTTCCCACTCACTTATGGCCGTTTCGAGCCAATGGCGAATCTCAGCCTGATCATCGGATTCGCAGTCATCTCCCTCGTAGGCGGTGTCTACTACGTGCTCCCAAGACTCACCGGGACCGTCCTGTGGCGAGATGAGATCGCCGGCCTGGGACTCCTGGGGACGGCGGGCATCGTCGTTCTCGGTCTGGCCGCCACCGCCCTGGGCTTGGGCAGTGGCCGCGGCCCATTCGACCTCCCCTGGTGGCTGAGTGTTCCGTTGGCGCTCGTGCTCGCCATCCCGGCGGTCGTCACCCTCGGAACGGTTGCCAACCGTGAGGAGCAGCGGAGTTACGTGTCGATCTGGTTCGTTCTCGGCGGAACTGCGTGGCTTTTCCTGCTGACGCTGGCGTATCTGGTGGGGGATCTGCCTTTTGTCGGGTCACTCGCTGTTGCCTATGCCGACGTCTTCTACTCGGCGGGATTGGTCACGCTCGTCGTGTTCACCTTGGGCACGGGCCTCTTCTACTACACGGTGGTGAAGGAGCTCGACGTAGCCCTGGCCAGTCGTCAACTGGCGATGTTGGGGTTTTGGTCTCTCGGCTTCGCCGCCGTGTGGTGGGGGGTCGCCCAGGTCATGTTCGGGCCCGGCCCGACCTGGGTCTCCGGTGTCGTGGCGGCCCTCGGTCTTGCCTTCCCGATAGGGGCGCTGGCGAACGCAGCCAACGTGGCGCTCACCCTCGAGGGCTCCTGGGGACGGCTCGAGGCCAAACCCGGAGTCACCGCAGGTGTGTACGGACTGTTTCTCGGCGTCGGGGTTGCTTTCCTCGCCGCCATGGGCGGGTTCCGCTCCATCGCCGCAGTGACATCGTTGACCGCGTTCTGGGAAGCCATCGAATACGCCGCAGTTCTGGGTGCCGGCGCCTTACTCGTGGCAGGCATCAGCTTCCAGGCGCTGCCCCGGTTGCTGGGCCGCGAGATCCATTCCCTGGATCGGGCCAGGTCCTTTGCCAGGCTCACCGTGATCGGCGCCGTTGGGGTACTGGTCTTCATGGCTGCCTCGGGCGTGGTCTCCGGCTATTCGTGGATCGCCGGATCGAACTCGGCCGCCTACATCGACGCCGGTGAGGGCTGGCAGGCCGGGGCCGGCGAGGTCCCCGACGCACTCCTCCTGATAGCGATCCTGTTCGCCTTCGTCACCTTCGCAGGACAACTTGCATACGCCTCCACGGTCTTCGGGACGGTCACCAGGGGCAAGGCCACCACCCAGGAGTTACTGGTGACGGGGATGACCGACGATGAGTGATCAGCTGAGCGCAGCGGCCGCAGCCCTGGGCATACCCGAGTCGCTGGTCGAAAGGTCCGCGGCGGCGCGCGCCGCCGAGACCGGATCCAGCGCCGATGAGATCCTGACGGCATGGGCCGGAGGCGAAGCGGCCCCGACGCCGACCCGGCTGGCCGATGAGGCACCTGAGCCAGAAACCGCACCCGTCCCCGAGGCGCCCACAGAGGAGCCTGCGACCCCCGAGGTCGTGATCGAGACTCCCCCGCCCCCGGCAGCCAAACCTGCGGCGCCGGTACCCGCCGGGCCCTATAAGCCGCCGGTGCTGGTTGGAGCCAGAGACAACCCGATGATCGTCCTGGCTGCCGCGGTCGGCCTGTTCGCGGTCATCTTCCTGGTCGGGTTCGTGGGGCCCTCGTTCCAGGGAGAGGCCCCTGGAACACGCACCTCGGAGATTCAGTACTCGGCACGGGCACTCGACGGCAGGGGCGTGTATGCCTCGCTGAATTGCGGCTCATGCCACACCCAGTTGGTGCGGCCGGTCATCGCCGATGTGGGCCTGGGGGCCGTCACGGTTCACGACACCAATCAAGTGATCGGGACGCGCCGGTTCGGGCCAGACCTTTCCAATGTCGGGGCGCGACTCAGCGAATCCCAGCTCGAGGCCGTCGTCATTGGGCTCGGCGAACACCCCGCCTACGTTCTCTCGTCGGAGAACGTGAGTGCGCTAGTGGCCTATCTGGCGGAGTCGCAGACCGCGGAAGCAACGGGGGGCTGATGAGTGAGTATCTGAGCGCAGCGGCCGCAGCCATGGGTCTCCCCGAGGTTCTCGTCGAGCGCTCCGCCGAGGCGAGAGCCACCGAGACCGGAGCCACCGTCGACGAAGTCCTCCAGGCGTGGGCCGGTGGCGGTGAGATCAGCGCACCTCCCCCGAAACCGGCTGAAGAACCTGCTGGTGAGGCGGCCGCCGAAGAGACGGCGGCTCCCGAAGAGACCCCGGAACCACAGGCAGCAGCAGCTCCAGTCGCCGCAACGGTGGAAGTCGCAGAGCCGTCGGCCACTGCCCGGGTTCCAACACGCGCTCCGGTCCCAGAAACGGTCAACTCTGCAGCAGCGGCGCGTCTTCCTGAGGTCGTGACCGTTCCGACTGCCGGGATCAGGGAAAAGACCAGCTTCGCCATCCCCAAGTGGCTGACCGCCGTTCTTCTGGTTGCCCCGCTCTTCGCATTGTTTGCACTGGGCGGATCGGCGACAGGTGAATGTGGTGCGGCAACTGAGTTGAGGGCGGACGTCGTCACCGGCGAAATCGTCAACTGCGATGGCACCGAGTTCACCGGTCAGGCAGTCGGCGGAGGGGGGACCAACTTCATCGCACTCGGCGAAAGCATCTACCTGGGCGGCGAGGTCACCGGCGTCAACTGTGCCGGTTGCCATGGTCCGGCTGGACAGGGAGCGGGAGCATTCCCTTCGATGACCGGGGTCAACAACACGTTTGGTGCATGCACGGACCACATCGAATGGGTGGTCTTGGGTACGGGTGGCTTCCAGGCGGCTGGCAGGAGTACCTACGGCGACACCGGGAAACAGGTTGGTGCCGCCGGCAACATGCCCGGGTTCTCGAGCAATCTCAGTGCGGAGCAGATTGCTGCCGTCGTCGCCTTCGAGCGCGCCAGGTTCGGTGGAGGCGACGCCGATGCAGTGCTCACCGATTGTGGCCTCGTCGAAGAGGCGGGCACCGAGGGAGAGCCCGGAGAAGAGGGTGGTGAAGGCACCGGTGGTGAGGGCACCGGTGGTGAGGGCGGCACCGAGGCCTCAGCCGGCTCTTCCGGCTGAGCGCTTGACGAGCCTCGTAAGCCGTCGCTGGTCGTCGATGATCCCTTCCGCGATCACGTGGTCATCGGGCCCGAGCAGGACGGGGATCCTCATCCCGTAACTCGCCTCCAGCTCCGGTGACGATTCCACATCGATCTCTTGGAGCTCTGCTTTCACCGCTGCCGCCGCCTTCTCGACGAGAGGCCTCGCATCTTCGCAGAGATGGCATCCGGGGCGGGTCAGAAAACGAAGTCTGAAATGTCTCAAGGAATCACTCTCCGTGACCGATAAACACGAGACATGTGGAGAGGATATTCCGTCTCCCTCATACCTAGGGCACGTTCGTCCAAGGTGTGAACGGATAGCCTCCCAGCCCGCCCCACGGTGACGGAGTCCTCTCACATGTAGGTCGGGGCCCTCGACAGAGGGCCCCGACACATCTGTTTCCGGGCCCGTTTCCGTGAGCCGAGGGCTCAGGACACAGCCGAGCAGCAATCACGACGCTCTTATCCTCCAACCGGATGCGACCCGCTACAGCAATCGTGATCATCATTCTGCTTGCGGTGATCGCCGTAGCTGGTGTCATTCAGCTCTGGCTCCTGTTCTCCCCGCCATCCTGACGAAAATCCCCTCGGCCAGATTCAGGTCCTCATCTGCTCTTCCAGAGCGGACGGCTATCGCCATGAGACCCGCCGAGTCGACATACAGCAGCGGCTCGCCCTCGGCAACGTCGGAGTAGGCATTCGCCCAGCGAAGGTTGTGGATCGTCGAGCCAGCAGTGACGATCACGCTGTCATCCTGGCTCAGGCCGATTGCCGTCAGCTCCTCCGGCGAGATGTTGGTCTGAACGTTCCCGAACCGGTCCACCCACCAGGCCTCACCCGAGACGGTCCCACCCTTGGTCTCGGTGAGGGGCAGGAGGAGCGGCGTGACCTCGTCGCTCGCCACGGCCGGGCCGAGATCATCTAGAGCCGCCTCACCGGAGGCGAGAAGCCCCGCCGCCGGGGCAAAAACGTCTCTCCCATGGAATGTCTCACCGGGTGACGGGATCATCGCTTCCGGATTCTCGATCGACACAACGCGGGAGGCGCCGCCGACCATTGCCACTGCCGGTGACAACAAGCCGTTGTCCGGGCCCACGAAGAACCCCCATGACGTCTCTGCAGCGATCGCTTTTCGCTTCGAGCCGACTCCGGGGTCAACCACCGCAAGGCAGACTCCTTCCGGTAAATACTGAATTGCTCGGGTGAGTGATAGGGCCGCGCTGCGCACATTGCCGCGAGCCGTGCCGTGACCGATGTCGATGACCCGCGACTCAGGGGCGAGTTTGGCGAGCACGCCGTGGACCACTCCCACGAACTCGTCGCCGTACCCGAAGTCTGAGATGAAACTGATCGGCAGAGTCATGTTCGGCGACGGTAACCAGGTGGCTGTTTCCGCACCAGGGCCGTCAACCTATATTCGTCTCGATGGCCGACAGCACTCACGAGTCCATAGCCCACGAGATTGCCTCCGGAGGGGTCTCGATGCTGATCGGTGGTCTTGACACCGGTAAGACCACGCTGGCCCTCCAGGCAACCAGACAGGCACTAGGAGAGGGACGGCGAGTCGTGATGGTGGATGCCGACGTCGGGAACTCGACCATCGGGCCTCCGGCGTGTGTTGGCATGAAAGTCATCCAGGATCAAGGAGATCTCGACGATCTCGAGGAACCGGACGCGCTGCACTTCGTTGGGACCATCTCCGCGGCTCGATTGGTCCTGCAACAGGTCGTCGCAACCGCTGCCATGGCCGAACGCGCCCGGGGCCTCGGAGACATCGTCGTCATCGACACCACTGCGATCGCCTCGGGGGTGGCAGGGGAGACGCTGAAATACCACAAGACGGAGTTGTGCCGTCCCGATCGGATCATCGCCTTGCAGCGCGGCGAGGAGATGGAGCCAGTCGTCGGGATGTTGAGGAGATTCCTCGGAGTGGAGGTCATAACGGCCCCGACCGACCCGGCTTTGATGCCTTTGTCGCCCGATGAGCGGGCCGCGAAACGGGCCAAGGCTTTCGCCCAGGCTCTGGCCCCTCCACTGACCCGGTGGAAGGTGCGGCCCACGGTGTTCGCCCCAACACTCCCGGTCGGGCTCAACTTCGAGCGCCTCGACAACGTTCTCGTCGGAGTCCAGGACTCCACGGGCTCATGTCTCGGGCTCGGGATCCTGGAACACGAAGACGAGACGCTTCGAGTTCTCACCAATGTGGGGGAAGGCATGACCGGGTTGCGTCTCGGCTCGATGAGACTCGACCTCGACACACATGAGTCCGCGATGGTCAACCTTCGAGAGTTGATGTTCGGCATCTGACCCTGAGTATCAACACGTTCCTGTGCCCGCCACGTGCCGGGGATTCTCACCGTCATCTAAAGGAAAACCGGGGCCGGACCGATAACCCACCCCATGCTGGGAAGACGGCGCTGGCTGTTGATCCTCGTGATCGCATCGATGGCAACGACCGGACTCGGGCTGTCGGCGGGAGCCGACTCCGCCTCCGAGTCCGAGTTTCTCGCGAAGATCAACGCCGAGCGATCAGCCAACGGTCTCGGTGGGTTGACCATGGACGGTGGTCTACAGGCTCATGCTCGCAAGCACAGCCAGGACATGATGGACGCCAATCAGATCTACCACTCCACCAGCGCCGAGCTGCAGGCAGCAGCCGGCAGTGGCTGGAGCAAGCTGGGGGAGAACGTGGGCCGGGGTGGTTCGGTGAGCTCGCTTCATACGGCGTTCATGAACTCGTCGGGTCACCGGGCGAACATCCTTGGGGACTACAACTACGCCGGTATCGGAACCGGAACCAAAGACGGTGTGCTCTACGTCACCGTGGTCTTCATGAAGAAGGGATCCACCCAAACCACGACAACCACCTCACCTCCTCAGACGACCACGACCACACCATCGAACACGACTCCAACCACGAACGCTCCGCCCAAGACAACGACGACCCCCGCACCGACAACGACCACCCTGCCACCCACCACCACGACAACCCTCATCGTCGGACCGGACAAGCCCGTGACTCCGGGTGAGGCCTGCGTCGAAGCGACGCTGTTCTGGTGGATGTGCCACGATTGAGACTCGCGCGGCTCCAGGTGGCCTGACAGGCCGATCTCCGGTCCTCGGCGTGAAGCAACGTTTGAGACACTTGCCCGATGCCGGCAAGTATCACTGAGGCCACGGTCGACCAGCTCGCCCGCTCCGCCCTCACTCAACCGGGCGGCCCCAGATGGAGCAGTGAAGGTCTTTGTGATCACCGAGGAGTCAAATCCTGCAGCCCGGGGGCTCTATGAGGCCACAGGAGCCAAGAGTGCCGAAGACGGAGACTCGATCGTCTATTGGTGGGATCCGGCTAGGAGCGGTAGCGATCGAACTCCAGAGCCGTGACCCGGCAAACGGAACCAGCCCACACAAAACGCCCCAGTGACCCTCTGGAGCCTCCTCCGCACTTCCCCGAACGGACGCTTCTCCAGTATGAGCCTCTGGGGCGCTTGCGTCATCGAATGTACGGGAATGCAACCCCAGGTTCAACGACCCCGTTCAAATCGATATATACCCTCGACTCTCTCCAACTAACGTGAACGGTCCACCCTGTGGGACAGAATTGCGGTTTACCCACAGAATTCGGGGTTTTCCACAACCCTTGTCCACAGGGGCGTGTTCACAAGTTTCTAAACGGATTTTTCGCGAGTAGGAAAGCCAGATCGGATCATCGGTCGGAAGGCGACTTCAACCATGTCGTATATCTCACCGAGGATGAAATCGAGCTCGTCGAGGGTCACCCGGTCGGCGGCCACCCTGCCCCGGATGACGACCGCACCCTCGTCGTCAACGGCGAAGAAGGCCCTCCAAGATCCCATGTTTCGCACCAGCGCCTGACGATGCACTTCCTGCGGCTCGAGGGGCGCCGGCATGAAGTAAGCCTCGAACTTCAGGCTCCGCTCCCAAATCTCAAACCAAACAGTGGTGGCCTCGCGAACCTGTTGGCGCATCCTGACTGCGATGCGTCCTTCGAGCTCTTCGGAGTACTCAACCGACGATTCCGGATCGTCAAGCCATAGACGGATTCGATCGTCGAGAACCTCTCTCACGCCGACAGTTCGAGACGCGGTTCGGTGCGACCAACCGTCTCACCCCCTCCTCGAACGGGAGGTCGGCCGATCTCTTCGAGCGCGGCGCGGGCGGTTTCTGTGAGCTCGCCGAGCTGCGCTAGAACAGACACTGCCGCGACGTCGGCGATGTCCCCGAGCCCGTCCCAGCTCTTCACGGCTATTCCCAAGCGACTGTGCACCGCAACACCGATGCACCCCTGGGCGCCACCCTTGGCAGCTGCATCGATTGACATTCCAATGGTCGAGTCCCCCTCTCCGTTGCCGGCCACGAGTGCCGGATACCGGTGCATCGCCTGAAACACCTCTGCGAGCTTCGAGTCTGAGGCCAGACGGGCGAAGAGCACCGACATGGCGCGCGTGGTGGTTCTCATGACCGGGGCACCGCAACCGTCGATCCCCACAGGTTCCACCCGTAGACCTCCGAGCTCGGAGACAAACTCGACAATCCGCCTCTGAAGGGGATGCTCTGGTGAGAGGTAAGTGTCGGTCGGCCAACCGCGTGCGACACAGGCGCGAAGGAAGCCGGCGTGCTTGCCGGAACAGTTGTGCCAGATCCGTCTCGGAGCTACGGCGCCAGCTCTGAGCAACCGTTTGGCCGCTTCAGTTCCCAGCGGCCAGTTGGGAGGACATCCCAGTGCACTCTCGTCGATACCTCCCCGGCTCAGCATGGAGCGAACCAGCTCGATGTGAACCGGGTGGCCGCGGTGGGACGCACAGGCCATCGCCATCTCCAAAGGCTCCAGGGCGGCACCGCTCTCCTGGGAGACCAAAGCCTGGAAGGGCTTCGCCGACGAACGCAGGAAGAAGGGGCGGTCGATATCTCCGGCGTGAGCAACCAGGGAACCATCAGAATCGGATACCGCGGCAGCACCGTGGTGATAGGTCTCCTCGAGTCCCGAGCGAACCCTTGCGGCAAGCAGAGCAGCAGGAGCCTCGCCTGTAGTCAACAGGTTGCGCTCAGTTGGAGACCGTGGCCTCGTCTTGGCCGCTGCGATAACGAGTGACGATCTCGTCCTGAAGGCTGTCGATCACCGAGTGGAGGTCGCGCCGCTGGTGGGAGAGGGTTGTCTCGACATCGCGTAGTCGGTCTGTTGCTTCCCTTATCTCTTCGTCACTGAGCTCCGGCAGCTGGGTCAGAATCCCGTCGTCCATTATCCGATCGATGAGTCGTCGCCCGGTCTTGGACGGTATCGGTGGCATGGTCTCGATGTGCCGGAGATTGGGCTCGTTGCCGAGGATCATGCCGCTGGCCAGTATCTCCGGCAGCGCTTCCAGCAAGGTCCGCTCCTCCTCACCCGAACGACGACGTAGCTCGAAGTTCAAGAGGTCCATCCGCCCGTGGAGCAGCCTCCTGTAGTACGAGATCTGTGCTTCGACGTCCTCAGCCATGTCCCGGCGGCGCCTGAGCTCGCCCAGCTCCAGGTCTTCGAGCTCCTCGAGGTACTCGGGCTCGAGGACTATGTCGATGCGGCGGCGTTTCTCGTTCACGCGAGCCAGGTTACCTACAGGCGCCGGCCACGGTTGGATAAGGGTTGACGGCAGAGCTGCCACGCCCGCCCGGGTGGATCTCGAAGTGGAGGTGGGGACTCCCACCCCGGGCGTTACCCGAGTCGCCGTTGTATCCGATGGTCTGGCCCTGGCTGACACTGGCACCGCTGGATACAGCCCAATCGGAGAGGTGGGCGTAGTAGTAGGCCACGCCATTGTTCGCCGTCAGCCAAACGGTTCTGCCGCCGAGACCGCCGTTCCTTGTCGACACACGACCGGCGGCAACGGCATAAACCGGCTCGTTCCAAGCGGCGAACATGTCTACGCCCTTGTGGCTTCGCCCTCCGGAGCGGGGAAAACCCCACGAGTCGATGAACGAGGTGTGTCCTGGTGTGAATGGGCAGACGAACGATCCGACCTGGACTGATCCGGATGCTCGCTGCGCTCGCCTCGCAGCCAACTCGGCCTGCTCGGCCTCGTATTTGGCCTGCAACTCCTTGCATTTGCCACTCAGCTTGGCGTAGGCGTCCTGCTCGGCCTTCATGGCCGCCTCCTGGGCGTTGAGTAGGTCGAGAGCCTGGGCCTCGGCCTGTTTGAGCTCGTCGTGTGCGACGGCGAGGTCGTCCTGGAACCGGTTCAGCTCGCCTCTGGCGGCAACGAGGTCGTTGATCGACGACTGCCCGCCGACCGTGGCCGCCGAGAGAAACTCCGAAGTGGCAAGCACCTCATCGACCGAAGAGGCGCTGAGAATGATCCCAGTCGTCGAAAACCCACCCATCATGTAGAGCTGAACTGCCTGCTCTTCGATCTGATCCTGTAGAAGGTCGAGATCGCCGGAATGGCTCTCCACGGACTCCTGGATGCGGTCCTGCTTGACCTCCAGACGCTCCACCTCGTTGAGGGCCGCCTCATAGCCGAGAGCGGCATCCTCGAACGCAGCCTGGGCCTCTCGGTACTCGGCCAACTGTTCGCGCGAGTCCTCACAAGCAGCGTCGACTTGTGATCTGGTGACCGCGCCCGATGGCATTGGGAAAAGAGACGCCACCAGTGCGGCCAGCGCGATTGTGAGAAGCGCGCGTTTGCGCTCTCTTCGGGCAGCCATGAAGGACAAATGCTAACGAAGGCTGGAGCGTGGGCGAAGTCAGTCGGCAGTCGAATTCATGGTCGTGGCTCAGGCGCTGGACGCCTCCATTTGAGTTCCGGCAGGTCCCTCGTCCCCTGACGCTGGTTAGAGGATGACTCTGATCAGCGGGTAGTAGAGGGCCGCGGCGAGAATCACCCCGTCCAGTGACGCGAGCGCACCGGGGGCCCGATCGGTGAGAGATATGCGCCCCATCCGCAGCATCGAGGAGAGACCGTTGCCCGCCACCAGAGCGATGGCGATGCCCAGACCTACGAGGAGATAGCCGACAGCATCGGCGTTCCACAGAGCCGCGGCAGAAACAGCACCGATGACTGCGACGATGGCCGTCGTCGAGAAAGGATCGAGGAACGGCATTGGAGGGAGCCGGGAGACCAGCGCTCCCAGGGCTGTCCCGGCCGCAACCGAGACCAGGAAGATGTCGACGGCTCGATCACTTGGCGAGAAAGATGAATTCGCCAGCAGTAGCGACGCCGACGCCAAGCCGGCGATCAGGCCGACCAGCAATGTTGGTGCGAAGGTCTCCACCTCCCGGTAGCCCCGAAAAGCGACTGCCCAGCCCAGACAGATCGCCACGGCGAGGCCAACCGTCAGGCCATAGCCCACACCTCCGAGCACGTGCGCAGCCAGTGCCCCGGCGGCCGCGGTTGCTACGGCGGCCAGCGGCGCAAACAGCTTCCCCCGGGCGCGAAACACGGAGGCGATATCGGCCACCCAGCCACCGGCGATCGCAACTAGAGCCGCCGCCCAGAGTGCCTGGACTTGAAAAGCGGCAACGACCGCGATGATCAAGACCAGGAAGGGGGCAAACCCGACGAGGTCTGCGGGAGCTATCGCTGCAGGCTGGCTGCCACCGGAGACGGGAGGCAGCAGCACTACTTCGTCGTTCTCATCAACCGGAGCGCTCATCTCTGCCTCGTCACCATTGAGCCAAACCCTTGCGGTCCCCAGCCCTTCGCGGAACTCCCGACCGAACTTCTCAGCGGCCGCTTCGACGACTTCGGAGACCGTCGATCCAGGGATGTCGAGCCGGGAGGCACCGGCTATCTCTCGAAGATTCGCGAACAGTCGCAGCTTGGCCATGGCCGAAGGGTAAAGCACCTGGCCCTGCCCGCGCTCGTATTGCCTACTCTCGTCTCTATGAGCAAGACGATCGTCGTCCCGGTCGACGTTCCGATGGTCGGTGACGAGAGACGCAAGAACTGGGCGAAAGTGGTCGACGCCGTCGACACGTCTAAGTCGTCAGGGTGGGCCTACGAAGGGTCATTCGTAGCCACCGGAGGCATTCAAGACGTGCCTGCCGGCGCTGTGTTGCTCGTCTACGGCGAGCGAGGATCGCGGGCAAATCCGCAGATCTCAGCCAGGGTCTACACGGTCAACCCCGACGGCACGCTGAGTTTCGAAGCCGAGGCAAAGGGAAAGGCATGGGCCCGCACCCTCCGTGACCCGGTAGAGAGGTGTCTGGGCATTGAACGCGCGGTGTACGACCTGGGCCACATACCGGATGAGGTACTCGCCGCCGAGCTCGAATCAAGAGGATGGAAGGTGGAGCGGAAGTGAAGGCAATAGTGGTATCCGAGAAAGGTGGCCCCGACCAGTTGGTGTTGGAGGAGGTACCCGATCCCCAACCAGGCCCCGGAGACCTGTTGGTCGATGTAGCCGCCGCCGGTCTCAACTTCATAGATACCTACCACAGGGGTGGTCTCTACCCGATGGAATTCCCGATGACTCCCGGTCTGGAAGGCGCAGGAACCGTCACCGGACTCGGCGACGGCGTCGAAGGATTCGAGATCGGCGACCGTGTGAGCTGGGTGAGCACCATCGGCAGCTACGCCGAGAAGCACCTGATCCCCATCGATCGGGCCGTACCGGTCCCGGAACAAGTCGATGACGAAACGGCCGCCGCTGTCCTGCTCCAGGGGATCACCGCTCACTACCTGGCCAAGGACACGTTTCCCTTGGCCGGCGGTCACCGCTGTCTGATCCACGCAGGATCGGGGGGCGTGGGACTCCTGCTCACCCAGATAGCCAAGATGGCCGGAGCGGAGGTGGTGACCACCGTCGGGTCCCGGGAGAAGGCCGACTTGAGCAGAGCCGCGGGATCGGACCACGTCATCGTCTACACCGAAGAAGACTTCGCCGAAGCCGTGATTCAGCGCTACGGGCCAGACGGCGTCGACGTGGTCTATGACGGTGTAGGCGCCGCCACGTTCGACAAGGGCCTCGATGTCCTCCGACCCCGAGGGATGATGGTCACCTTTGGGAACGCATCAGGCCCGGTTCCCGAAGTCTCCCCTTTGATCCTGATGCAGAAAGGCTCGCTGTTTCTCACCCGGCCAACGATGTTCCACTACATCCCAACCAGGGAGGAACTCCTCGCCCGGACAGGTGATCTGTTCGGTTGGATCGGGGAGGGTGAGCTCGAGGTGCGAATCGGCGAGCGCTACCCGCTTGCCGAGGCCGCCGAGGCGCATCGAGCCCTGGAAGGCAGAAGAACGACGGGCAAGGTTCTGATACTCCCCTGAGGGCACCACGGAGCCCGTTCGCTCCATATGGCCCCGAGTGATGAGTGATCTGGGCGTGTGGCCACCGGGCGTAGATCGGGGCCCAGGCCAATGGAAGCAAGGCCTAACGTACCGGGTAGCGAGCCAGGAGCCGGATGACGGACTATGCAGATCTCTTCAGGCAGAGTTACAGCACATCACTCTTGGCAGACTCGGCCTTCCGGACGGGAATCTCCCTTGGTCTTCCCGCTCCGGGCCTCCAACCGCTGGATCGAGCCAGCAAGCTGGCTGGTCCGGCGGTCACGGTAGACGCCCAAACCGACTTGGTCTCGATCTTGGACGCGGTGCACCGGGCCGAGCCCGGTGATGTTGTCGTGATCTCCAACCAGAGTGTTCCAGCAGCTTTGATGGGCGATCTGATCGGAACCGAAGCGCTTCGCAAAGGACTCGCCGGGTTCGTGGTCGATGGCCTGGTGCGCGATACGGTCGAACTGATCGCCATGGGACTTCCCGTCTTCTGTCGGGGCTCCCACCCGGCCGGCCCTCTCAAGGTTCCCGCCGAGCTAAAGGGCATCGGTGAGGTCGGCGGGGATATCTCGGTGGGTGGAGCCAGCGTGAGCCCGGGGATGTGGATCTTCGGAGATGCGGACGGGGTGATCATCCTTGACGAGAACGGCCTGGATCAGATCGTTGAGGCTGCTGAGGCCGCCCGCCAGCAAGAGGAGGCGTTGGCCCAGGAGATCGCGTCGGGCACAGCCCTGGGTGATGCCTTCGAGTTGGACGAATTCCTCTCACAGCGGCGCTCCGATCCTCAGGCCAACTTCAACGCCCACCTGACGAGTATCAACCGCGCCATCTGACGGGCACTGCAGAGCCAAGAAGTCGAGCTCCGAGTCTCCGGCACTCGGCTACCGACGTGACCCTCTTCGGTCAGGTAAAGCTCCCATCGGCCGCCAGCGCTGGCTCCTCATGTGCATGCCACGCCTGAGCCAGGTACCGGCTTGCGAGCGGCCGGCAAGGCTGTGCGCGTCGCACCAAGGGTTAGACGGAGAACGCGATCGAGCTCGGGTGGAGCGAGACGAGCCCGATGGAGGTCCACGCCTTCCAGCCTCAAGATTCGTCTTCCTCCTCCTTGACCCAGTCGGCGACCAACAGATCGTTGGTGACTGCTCCTCTCGTTATTGCGGCGACAGTGGAAATGACGCAGAGAGCCGCCGTACCTAGGACCAGGTACATCACCAGAAGCTGAACCGTCACTGCCTCGACGGGGTCGACTCCGGCAAGGAGCAGGCCGGTCATGGCACCCGGCAACGCGATGAGACCGACCACCTTGGTCCGCTCCACCTGCGGGATGATCGAAGATCTCGCCGCTCGCGGAGCCATGAAGCGGACGATCTGACGCCGATCTAATCCCAAGGACAGGAGGGCTTCGAGCTCCCCCCTCCGCTCACGGTTCAGCTCGACCGACTGGTTGACACCGAGCACAGCCGATGGGACCGCATTGCCGATGGTGATCCCGGCGATGACGACCAAGGACACCGGGCCGTAGGCGATTACCCCAAACCCGAAGGTGACCGCGACGGAGATCAGTGCCGACCCAACGACGGCACCGAACGTGACGAGACCGAGACCACCGATCCGGTGCTTCGCTCGTCGTACAACGACGAATGTGGCGATACCGACCATCACCCCTACCCAGAGCCAGGCCAAGTAGATGGCGGCGGCCGCCTCGAAGATGAAGAGGAGCAGGAAGCCAACTGCAAACAACTGAACGGCTGCGCGCAACGAGGCTTCGATGAGGCGACGCTCGATACGGAGCCCCAGCCACCACGCCAGCCCCATCGCCAGCAACACCAACGAAAGCGAGGCCAGAACGACGCCGAAGCCGGTCGCCTCCGATGTCAGCGATGCCTGTGCGAAAAGCATTCGCGGCACGGTAGAACCCAGAAGCCGATCTCAAAGGTCCCGTCCAGGTCCTATCCCAGCACTCGTTTGAGAGGCCGGGCAGTCCTCGAAGGCAGCAGCCGCATCAAGTCCTCGAATTGGGTGACTCGTCCCCCACCCAAACCACGTAGCTCAGACTCGCTCCCCGATATTCGGCGGTGACCTCCCAGCATCCTTCTTGGGGGATCTCCAGACCGACGAGCATGAAGCTGCCCAGATCCGGATGCGTTCCATTGGTGCCCGGACCGCCTGCTTGCACCGTGGGCGCGGCCCCGTCGAGATGCTCCGCGGTGACGGTGATGTCCGGCAGCGGCTCCCGGTCGAAGACGTAGCCTTCCGCCCACCAGAAGGTCTTTTGGGTGAGGCTTCCGTCCTCTCCGACCGGGAGGTCCGACCAGATTTGCCCCTGGGTGTCGACCATGGTCCACAGGTCCGGAGTTCCAAACCAGACGCCGTCGTAGAGGGCCGGTGGAGCTTCGGGAGCCTCAGAAGCAGGCGAAAACGGGATGTTGCCCGGCGCCGTGACGGGACAACTGTCCCTGCCATCCTCGGCCAATGTGGTTGTCGTTGTGCCTGCCGCGGCCAGTGGCGCGACTCGTCCCGATTCGGGCCACAAGACCACCGTTCCGAAAACGATCACCACCAAGGCTGTAGCCGCCGACAATCCAGCGAAGAGAGTCCGGCGATGGCGGTCTCGGACCAGGCGGGCAAATGACGGCCTGCTGGCTCGTCGACCGACATCGGAAGCGGCCTTGCCGGCTCTCGAGGCGAACTCCTCAAATCTCATCGATCAGTCCTTTCGCCACGAGTTGTCGACCGAGACGCTCCCGTCCCTGGTGAAGTAGAGCCTTCACCGTCCCCGTCGCAACACCCAAAACCTGGCCAATCTCCGCCACCGGCATTCCCTCGACGTAGTGGAGGGCGACCGCCTGAGCTTGCCGGACAGGCAGTCGTCTCACCTCTTCCCAGAACTCCTCGACGTCGGGGTCCAGAGAGGTCTTGGCGCGCTCTTCATCCGACTCGAATCGAAGCGTGGCCATCGTCTCGGAGCGAAGCCGACGCCACCGAGAGCGAGCCAAGTTGAGTGCAACCCGCCTGACCCAGCCATCGGGGGAAGCCATTCTCCCTACGCGCGGCCAATCCCGGTGGGCTCGCAAGAACGCCTCTTGAGCCAGGTCCTCGGCGACCCACCGGCTGCCCGTCATGCCATAGACCAACCCCACGACGGCGGGGTATTCGCGCTGGTAGAGCTGTTCGAACGATCCTGGAACCTGAACCTCTGACACGGCATCGGATTCGGTCATCCAAACCTCGCGGATCTGAGAGGATTTCACACCCTAAGAACGCATGAAGCCGCTGCGAGGTTTAGATGAATTCGGGCTCGGCCGCCTCTAGGACCCCACGAGCAGCTGCGTGGTCCTTTGTGCGCGAGCAGCCAGGTCGAGCCAGATCTGAGCCGAGCCGGGATGGCGATGCGCCACCCCTCGCCAACGATGTTCGGCAACCTCATAAACCAGAGCCAGCTCCTCCCGCGAAGGGTCCCGCCCCGCACTACGGAGGCTGGCCCAAGTGGCCCCGAGCATCAGATGGCCCGACCACAGCGAGGTGAGCCACCGGTCGAGTTCGTCGACCATCTCTATCCGGCCGAAGGAATCTTCTCCCTCGATGACCAGTCCGACGCGTCCCGGAAGAACCGGCTCGATCCGCATCTCGTCTGCGACTGCGAGCAAGAAGTCGCGATCCCCGTGAGCATGTTCCCGCACGTCGGGGTAGCACCGCCCGACCGAATCGAGCCAGGGGACCGCCCAATGGATCAACCTGTCACCCACCAGGAAGCGCCGGAGCTCGTAGGCCCTCGTGGCCAGATCTGGTTCGTCGGCCGCCCAATGACGACCCTCAGACTCTGCCAGCGCGGCCGCGAAATGGGCCAATTCGGGGAGTGTGTCTCCCTCCAGATCGTGGCCGGCACGCCGGGCCTTGTTCTTCAAGTCCTCGATGGGGTCGAAATAGACCACGACGGCCTTCTCAGTGGGGGGGCGGTCATCCCAGAGCGTGGATGACCGAGCCTCGGCCCATTGGTCGGCCGTCTCTGCCCAGCGAAGGGCCTCTTCGAAGCTCGCTTCAGAAGCGGTAGGCATCCGGAGTCGGCTTGACGGGTCGATCGAGCCACAGCGGTCTCCTGTTCCCGTCTGGCCCAGGGCCTGGCTTGGCCATCTGGAGCCAATCCTCGAAGACCCTGGTGCTCTTGGCCGTGTCCACGACGACGTCCCCGTACTGGTCACCGGGTTCGGCCGCGGTCAGACGCACCCTTTGATGCCAGGCGTGCATCCCAGAAACCGGGTCAGGATGAACCGGGAAGGCGAGGTTCTGGTTGACGCCAGGATCCTTCCACCAGATCCGCGACGAGTCGGGGTCATCGGATTCGAAGGGCTCGATGCCCTTTCTCTGTCGCAGCCGCCATTGCCCCTCGGCCAGGCGATCTATGTTCACCAAGGCCGAGCTCCATCGCTCGTTTCCTTTGTCGTCGTCGAGACGCCAGCGGCCCATGTGATGCGACGCTGCGACGACTCCGGGCCTGATCCCCTGGGTCCTCCACACACGCATGACGAACCACCCGATGTCTGTGGTGATTCGCACCATGTCACCGGTGTCGAAGCCAAGGGCGTCGGCGTCCGCCGGATTGATCCACAGCGGATGACCATGACTGATCTCATAGAGATACTTGGCGTTCCCCGACCTGGTGTGGATCAGAGTGGGCAGCCGGAAGATGGGAAGGAGAATCCGCTCGTTGCCACCCAGGTCCATGTCACGCCAATACACGTGGGATTTGATGTAGGTAGGGATCGCTTCGTCGCCCCAACCCCAGTCGACCAGAGTCTGCGAGTACCACTCCAGCTTCTTCGAAGGAGTCTTGAAGCCCGTCTTGGTCTCGCCGTCGATCTCCACGCCCTCGCCTGGGGCAGAGGGTCTCTCGTGTACCTCATAGATATCTCTGGCGACTTCGAAGGCCCCGTACTTGCGCATGTAGCCGAGTGGGGAGAGCTCCTCAGCGGCGGCCGCTTCGGGAAGCCCGGGGACACTGTTCTCGAACATCCACCCGTAGTACTCGTCCACGCTCACTGGTCGGGTGGGGTCGCCGGGGGACTCGAACCACTCCCTGATCCCGAGCGATCCGTCGGGGTCGATGTGCCAGGACAGATCGATCCAGAACTCGGTCTCCTCCCAGACCTCGCCGGGATTCGTCTCGTAGGTTCGCTCGACCGTCCCGCCGGCACGCTCCGCGGCGACCCTGAGGACCGGCTGTCGGAAGCCGAGCCACTGGGCGGCGTGGGTCTCGTAGGAATGAGTGTCGTGCCGCTCGGCTGAAACCCCCATGGGCAGGATGTAGTCGGCATACCAAGCGGTTTCGGACCACGTCGGTGTGAGTGCGACGTGCAGGCCAACCTTGTCCTCGTCCGTCAGGACCTCGAGCCAGGAGAACCCGTCGGGGTTGGTCCAGATCGGGTTGTAGACACGAGTGAAATACACGTCCAGCTTGCCCCGACCTTGTTTCAGGAGATGGGGAAGGAGGATGCTCATCTCATGATGCGCAAGCGGGTACTCGATGGGCCAGAGGAGCTCGTTCCACCGACTGTGCGGCGGCGGTGTGTTCCAATGCTGCGGCTTGAACTTGACCCACCCGCTGGGCGACAGACCCCCCTTGGTTCCGACCGATCCGGTGAGCACGTGGAGGAACTGAAGGGTGCGGGCCGCCTGCCACCCACCGAGGTTGCCTGACCCCGTCGACCTCCACGTATGTGACGCAAACCTGTGACCGGCGTCGGCGATCTCGCGTGCCACGTCGACGACCTGTTCGACTGACACACCCGACTCTTCTGCGGCCCATTCGGGGGTGAACGAGGAGTAGGTCTCCTGCAGGGCCTCGATGAATGCCTCATAGGTCTGTGGCCGGGTCGGAAAGCGCTTGGCGAGGGACTCCTCCCAGTTGACCCAGCGTTTGATGAAATCGTGATCGACAGCATCCCAGTCGAGAAGGAGACGGGCGATGGCGAGGAACAGAGCGGGTTCGGTTCCTGGCCACGTCGACAGCCAGTAGTCGGACATAGAGGCGGTGTTGGAAAGACGCGGGTCGATCGTGCACAGCTTTGCCCCGGATCGCTTGGCCTCCATGATTCTCTGCGCATGAGGGTTGAAGTAGTGCCCGGTCTCGAGATGCGAGGACAGAAGGAGAATGAAATCGGCGTTGGCGAAGTCTGCCGAGGGACGGTCGTAGCCCGACCACATCGCGTACCCGACGCGTGCTCCAGAAGAGCAGATGTTGGTGTGGGAATTGTGCCCGTCGACCCCCCACGCCTTGAGGGTCCGATCCATGAAGCCGTCTTCACCGGGGCGGCCCACGTGGTACATGATCTCGTCGTGGCGACCCTCCCGGATCGCCTTGCCGATCCGGCCCCCGATGTCCTCGAGGGCCTCGTCCCAGGATACCCTCTCCCACTCGCCCGAGCCCCGCTCTCCCTTTCGTCGCAACGGATGAAGGATCCTCTCGGGGTCATAGACCTGGTTGATGGTCGCCGGGCCCTTGGCACAGTTCCTCCCGCGCGAGCCGGGGTGGGCTGGGTTGCCCTCGAACCTTCGGATCTCCCCCGTGTCCTTGTCGACATAGGCAAGTAGCCCACAAGCCGACTCGCAGTTGAAGCAGGTGGTGGGGACCAGGGTGAATCGGTTCTGCTTCCTCGTCGGCCAGGCTTTGGCGTCCCACTCGACCCAATCGTCCCAGCGGTCCGCAGGCGGGTAGTTGGTCAGCCCGGAACCTGGGAGGAGACGGGAGATGCCGGGATCAACTGTCATATTCGACGGCTCCTTTCAACTCAACGGGACGCTCTGGCCGGCTTTGACGAATGCGTCGTCGACCATGAACACGCCGATCATGGCCGCGATCCCACCGACGACCCCCGTGACCACCGTGCCGCCTGCCAGGACCAGGGCCCCTGCAACGATGGGGACCGCCACAACCAGGAATTGGCCGCGCCACCACCTGGAGGCGAACTCTCCCTTGGTCATGTGGTGAAAGGCTGCCTCGGCGTTGGTTGTCGGGTGGGATCCGATCAACTCTGTCAGTGTCATGAGCCCAACGACGGCGGCGCCCACGACCATCACTAGTGCGAAAGGCTCTGCGGCCTCGGAAACGGAGTCGGACACCATCGCGGCAATCAGCGAGAAGCCGCCGCCGACGGCCAGTGCCCCACCAATCATGTGCCAGAGGAGGAGCGGTGTCTGCCAGAGATCTCTGCCCTCGGCCTGCCCGAACAGGAAGGCGGTGTAGCCGGCCACGAGCAGCCCGTTCAGAGCCGATACGAATATCACGGGCCTGAGAGAGCCGATGTCGAGTACGCCCATGAGGAACCAGGCGCCCATCAGCGCGGCTTGGGCGCCGAGTATCCAAGCCCCTCGCACCAACCAGGAGCCCGGATTCGCCTTGGTGAGGATGTAGAGGAATCGATCAGGCCGTTTCAGATCCCAGACGAGCAGCAACCCGGTGAGAAGTATGAACAAGCCCGCCACGAGTGGTGCCAGCCAACTCATCCAGGCCGAGTCGGTCCCGACGCCCGATAGGAGCGCCACCGCGGCGGCGACCGCGATTCCGGCTGCCAGCCCTTTGGTGAGGAAGTAGGAGCTGACCTTCCATCCCCACGGGGCCGGATGATCCGTGTTGTAGACAACCCTCGGGGGCCCGCCATTGGACGAATCGACGCTCACTGGCGGTGAAGGTGAGGAGACATCGCCGAGATTCCCGATGGGACCGGATGGAGCCTTGGGGGTCAGGTCGACCGACATCCACGATTCGGCGACCCGGGGGGCGTCGCGCCAAACGCCCGAATCGGTCAATTCCCCGGAGCGGCTCGGGTCGAGATTCGAAGTCTCGACGCCTTTGTAGAAGACGTTGGGCCCGGTTCCCTGCTCCGGTGCTCGGACGGCCAGCTTCTCGGTCGACAACATTCTGGATATCCGGGTGGTTGGATCATCCATATCGCCCGCGATGATCGCCTGCTCGGGGCAAACGATCACACACGCCGGCTCGAGGCCTATGTCGGTTCGGTGGGCGCAGTAGTTGCACTTCTGAGCGGTGTTCTCGTGGGGATCTATGTACAGAGCGTCGTAGGGGCAGGCCTGCATGCACGATTTGCAGCCGATGCACCGGTCGGTGTCGAAGTCGACGATCCCGTCGTCTCTCTTGAAGAGGGCCTGGGTGGGACATATGGCAACACACGGCGCATCGGTGCAGTGGTTACAGCGAAGCACCGAGAAGAAGCGCTTGGTGTCAGGCCACGCCCCCTTCTCGATGTACTTGACCCACGTGCGATTCACACCGAGAGGCACCTGGTGCTCGGTCTTGCAGGCGACTGTGCAGGCGTGACAGCCGATGCAGACGTCCTGATCTATGACGAAGCCGTACCTCAGTGCGAGCTCCAGAGTGTTGCCGGTCTCACCAGGAGCTTTCTAGTGGAACCGGACGGGGGCGGCGAGTCAGCTCTTCACCAAGATGAAGTGGAACTCCGAGCCCTCCTCGAACTGCTCCTTCAGCGAATGCCCCATGTCGTTGGCCCAAGCCGGTATATCGGAGAGGGCGCCACGATCCGTGGCGATCAACTCGAGAGTCTGGCCTGATGTCGCGTCTTTCATCGCCTTGGCGATTCTCAGGACGGGCATCGGGCATTGCAGGTTTCGGGCGTCGACGGTTATGTCTGCCATGTTTGGTCCTTTCAGATGATCTGTTAGATGAACAAGCTGATAGAAGCCTCTTTCATGAGGCTTATCGCCGATCCGGCCCCTGCTGGCTCGTCGAGACCGTCGATCATGTCGTCTCGAGAGATGCCCATCAGGTCCATGGTCATCTGACACGGCCAGAGCTTCACTCCCATGTCACGCGCAGTCTCCAGCAGTTCCTGGACGGATGCGACGTGGTATTTGTCGGCCAAGCCCTTCATCATCGTGGGGCCCAATCCGGCGAAATGCAGTTTGGAGAGCCCGAGCTTGTCAGGCGAGCCCCTGTTGAATGCGGCCAGCATCTTCTGTCGCCAATCCTCTCCCGTGAGGCCCGAATCGGGCTTCTTCAGGATCGACAGCCCCCAGAACGTGAAGAAGACAGTGACGTCCATCCCGTAGGCAGCCCCGGTGGTGGCCAGGATCATTACCGGCCATGCCTTGTCCAGATCGCCCGATGCAGCGATGAGGACCATCTTCTCCGGCTTCGCCGGATCCTCCTGCTCTTCGAACGCTTCCTCGACTGCGGCCTCGAGGGCGGCCTCGTCGCTGATCTCGGCGGTCATGCAATCTCCTCCTGTTCAGCAGATGCAGGGTGCTGCATATATGTAGATGTGCATACTAGACATGCCGGGACCGAGGATGTCGCCTAACCTCTAGGCTGACCGATGACGATTTGGAGAGAAACCCCTTGTCCACACTGCGAGACGAGTACTACGAGCTCCATGCCAGCGTCTGCAAGGGCCTGGCCGATCCCAAGCGCCTGCTGATCCTGGACGCCCTGCGCGGGGGCGAGCGGTCGGTTACCGAGATTTGTGAATTGGCAGACCTTCCACAGAGCAACGTCTCACAACACCTGGCCGTCCTGAGGGAAAAAGGTCTGGTTGTGACCAGACGAGAGGGACAGCGGGTCTACTACGCAGTAGCCTCTGACAAGATCAATCAGGCTCTGGATCTGCTCCTAGAGGTGATGCGGGACAGCGTCATAGCCCGTGCTGGCTGATCGACGAGCTGTTGCCCCGGGATTCGGGGTCTGACTAGCGTTATATGCGTAATAGCGCATATACAGAGAGGCGGACATGGCCAGGTCGATGACGACCCAAGAACTCGCCCGCAAGGTCGACGACGCACGACAAGCGCCCTTCATCCTCGACGTTCGCTCACCTGAGCAATACGAACGGTGGCAGATCGAGGGCAGGGTCAAGCCAGAGACGGTCAACGTCCCGTATTGGACTGCGATCGAGGAAGACGAAGAGACCAAGACCCTCATCCCGGATGACCGGGACGTTGTCGTCGTTTGCGCCAAGGGTGACTCATCGGATCTAGTCGTCGACGTCCTCGGCTTGTCTCGAATGGTCAACCTCGACGGCGGCATGGATGCATGGGCCACGACTCTGGTTCCCCATCGGCTTCGGGACGACGAAGGGGTGTTCATGATCCAACTGGATCGGATTGCCAAAGCTTGTCTCTCCTACGCCATTGGCGAGCGTGGGGCCGAGATGGCGGTGGTCGACCCGGCAGCGACCATTGAGACGTACATGGACCTCTCGAGAGAAATGGATGCTCCGATAACCCATGTCTTCGACACCCACCTCCACGCCGACCATGTCTCGCTGGCAGTCGAGCTCGCCCGAAGAACCGGCGCCACATATCACATCGCCGAAGGGGACGCCGAGGGCGCCGACATGGACTACGAGCCACTCCGCGATGGCGAAGTGTTCCACCTGGGGAACGTCGAGCTCATCGTCCGATCGGTGGCGACACCAGGTCACACCCCGGGATCGACTTCGATCGAAGTCGACGGCCGCTTCCTGCTGACCGGAGACGCCGTGTTCGTGACCGGAATCGGGAGACCCGACCTGGGAGGCGAGACCGAGCCATGGGCGCGCGATCTATTTCACACCATCCACGACCGCCTGGCCGGGCTGGATCACGAGCTCGAGGTCTGCCCTGCCCACTACACGTCGCGCGGGGAGTCGGGCGAGGACGGCACTCTTCGCCGCAAGCTGGGTGACCTACTGGTGAACGACCCGGTCGTCTCGATCGCAGACGAAGAGGAGTTCGTGTCATTCGTGGTCTCCCATTTGGGGACGCCTCCGGGCGAATACTCCGAGATCCGCCGGATCAACATGGGTTGGGACAACCCGTCGGAGGATCGTGTAAGGGAGTTGGAGGTGGGCCGGAACGAGTGCGCATTGACGGGATGACCCGTTGAGCCAACCGGCTCGTCGGCCGGCTACCCCCGAGGGTGCGAGAGCGGGTGATCTGATCGCCGGTGTGAGCGTCGCCCTGATCCTCATCCCGCAAGCACTCGCGTACGCCGTCATCGCCGGCGTACCTCCCCACGTCGGCCTCCTCGCCGCCGCCTTGCCGACCATCGCGGCCGCGCCTTTCGCATCGAGTCGATACCTACAGACAGGTCCGGTTGCGATGACCGCACTGCTGACGTTCGGCGCCCTTTCGACGATGTCCGAGCCATTCACCGACGACTACGTCGCCATGGCGGCCCTCCTGGCCATCGTGGTCGGACTGATACGGGTGGCCATCGGGGCATTCAGACTCGGCTGGATCGCCTACTTCATGTCGAAGCCGGTCATGACCGGGTTCACCGTCGGCGCCACTGCCCTCATAGCCGCCTCGCAGCTCCCAACCCTCCTCGGCATCGAGCCGAACGGCACCGGCCTGATCGCCGACGCCTGGGATGCAGCGACCAGACCGCGTGGCTGGAACTTGGCGGCCATTCTCTTCGGTGTGGGCACGGTGGCCCTGATCCTGATCTCGCGAAGATTCGGTCCGAGGTTCCCCGGGGTTCTGATCGCGGTTGTCGGAGCGACCATCGTCAGCGCAGCCATTGGATACGACGGACAGATCGTCGGCGACATTCCCGCCGGGCTACCCGGGCTGAGTCTCGCCCTCCCCTGGTCAGGGGCATGGGGCCTGTTGCTCCCCGGATTGGTCATCGCATTGATCGGGTTCACCGAGGCCGCCGCCATCGCCAGTGTGTTCGCCGCCGAGGACCGCGAGACCTGGAACCCCAGCAGGGAGTTCATCAGCCAGGGTGCCGCGAACATCGCATCAGGTCTGTCAGGGGGATTCCCCGTTGGGGGCTCGTTCTCGCGCAGCTCGGTCAACAGGCTCGCAGGAGCTCGCTCTCGTTGGAGCGGAGCGGTAACGGGTCTTGCGGTCCTGGCATTCATCCCCATATCGGGCTTGTTGGAGCGTCTGCCAATCGCGACACTGGCAGCGGTGGTCATCACGGCTGTCGCCCGCCTGATTCGACCCCAGGAGGTACTCCGAATCTGGCGACGGTCTCGACTTCAGGGCGGGGTAGCCGGGGTCACCCTGGCAGCAACGTTGATCCTGTCGCCGCGAATCGACCTGGCGGTCATCGTCGGTATCGCTCTGGCGGTTGCGGTTCATCTCGGTCGTGAAATGCGACTCGACGTGGAGATGGTGGTGAAAGGGGACACGCTGCGAATAGCCCCCAACGGCGTTGTCTACTTCGGTTCGACTCCCCAATTGACCGATCTCCTCATCAACGAATTGGCGCGGCACCCAGGCATCGAGCGACTGATCATCGATATGAGTGGCGTGGGGAGGATCGACTTCACCGGAGGCAACGCCCTCTCCAACGTGATCACCGATGCCAAAGCCGCAGGCCTCGACATCGAGATCGTCGAAATACCACCTCATGCCCGTCGCATCGTCAACGGCGTGCTCCGGGACCTCGAGATGATCTGATCTCTGTCAGGCCCCAACCTGATCGATCGCTTCGATCACCTTGTCGGGAGTCTCGAGGTGCGCCTTCCAGGCGTCGGCTTCGATGAGCCTCATACCGGGCACCTGATCGACGACCTCACGCATGGCCTCTTGGGTCACCTCTCCCGCTGTGCTCCAGACATAGGCGCTAGGGACTGAGATGGTGTCGAGCTCGGAAGGCACCAGAGATGATCTCGGCGTCTCGAGGAATGCCATCAGCGAGTCGGTGGAGCCGGCCAGTGTGGCAGCCCGGTTCCGAGCAACGATCTGATCCTCCGTCGGGCACCACCCCGCTTCGTCGCATCTTGGCGCCCAACGATCCACCCCGAATCGCCCTCCGGCCTCAAAAGTATGGATCACCGCCGGACCGAGATATGGCAATCCACCCAAGAACGTCACCCAGTCGCCCTCCCGACGGAAGTCGACGTCGATCATCACGAGCCCGCGAACCAGCGCCGGCCGGGTGACAGCCAGTTCGGCAGCGACCTCGCCCCCCAGCCCGACGCCCGCGACTACCACCGGTAAGTCGTATCTCGCTTCGACGACGCCACCAACTAGCTCCGCCATTGCCGCCACGGTGTACGGAGCACCTGAATCGGTCACACGTTGGCTGAGCCCGAAACCAGGCAGGTCCAGTCTCACGGGGCGGAATCGGTCCCCGAGACTTGCGGCGACCTCCTCCCAAAGCAGCCCACCCGACACGTCGAAGTCGTGAAGCATCACAACGGGAACTGTGCCGCCCTCTCCTTCTTCGAGATAGAGGCTCAGACCTGCCGTCCGAATCGTTTCACCACTCTCCAGGGAATCCAGTGACTGATTCTCGATGAGGTCGATGCGCTGATTGGTGACGGCGGCCCATACGGCGAGACCTGCCAATGCGATCATCAGGACGAGCACCGACATCCGAAGGAACAGGTGGGATGACTGATCCTGTTTCGGGGGTTTCTGCAGTCCTGTCATCGGATCAGGACGACATGGACGTGCCTTGGACCATGCACACCGAGATTGAGCTTCATCTCGATGTCACCACTTCGGCTCGGACCCGTGACCACCACGAGGTTGGCGGTCTCCTCCACCAATGCAGGATGCTGCATGGCCCAATTCGCCAGCGTGCGGTGCAAGCGGGACAAGTCGAGGATGGCCACGTGCACATTCGGGACGAGACTCGCCATTCGGGGTCGTCCCGGCCCGTGGAGCATCACGACACTTCCGCTTTCGGCGAGACCGGCCTCCGCGCCCGTGATCCCCAGGTCGAGATGGCGATAGCCCGACTGGTGCTCGGCTCTGCCGTCAATAGGCACTTCGTGCGCCACCCGATCGAGCCCGGCGGAAGCGAGCGCCGATACGACACCTGCAGCCGGGAGATCATCCCAGGCCATGAACGAACGTCCACCGTGACCCGAAGCGATTCCGGAAACTGCCTTGGGGACCCCATGGGGGCTGATAGGTCCGTGCACCACAGTGTCCACCTGCTGAGCCCGATTGCGGAACAAGGCGACCAGATCCTCGGTGGGCATCACCGGCAGCGCTCCGGGAACCTCGGGTGCATCCGGAAGTGCCGCAGCCATGGCAGCTTTCCCAACCTTGGTCAGGAAGATGTCACGATCCACGATTGTCGCTCCACCACTGCGCAAATGACTCTTTGGCGGGTCGAGGGAAGTCGCGGTGATCGGTCCAACCGCGCGCTGGGCCTGGTATCCGTCGCATCCAGCCACGGGAGGAAAAGGGCGCACTCAGTCTGGAGGCCCACTTCTTGGCGCGGGACCAACTCGTCGGACGGGAGGCGGTGCGTGCGTACCGCCGCATACCGGCTTCGAGCCAGCCCGGGAGCCTGCCTTCGGAGGCAGCGCGTTTGCGCAGCTCGAGCAGCATCGACGGGATCTGAATGCCTACGGGGCAAACCTCCTCGCAAGCGCCACAAAGCGTCGATGCGTAGGGGAGATCCCACCATGGCTCCATGCCGAAGATTCCAGGCGTGACGATGGCGCCCATCGGCCCGCTGTAGACGGTCCCGTATCCGTGACCTCCCACTGATCGAAAGACCGGGCAGACGTTGAGACAGGCACCACATCGGATACAGGCCAGTATCTCCGCCGTGGGGCCTGCGAGTATGTCCGACCGCCCGTTGTCGATGACGACGACATGGAGCTCCTCCGGACCGTCCGGGTCGCCGGGTCTACGAGGGCCGGTCATGACATTGGTGTATACGGAGAGGTTCTGCCCGGTCGCCGATCTGGCCAGCACCTCGAGCACAACGGCGGCGTCCTGCCAGTTGGCAACGATGCGCTCCATCCCCATCAACGCCACATGAACACGCGGCGCCGTCGTGGTGAGACGACCATTGCCCTCGTTGGTCACCAACACAACAGAACCTGACTCGGCCACGGCCAAGTTGACGCCAGAGATCCCGGCATCTGCTTCGAGGAAGATCTGTCGCAGATGCTCCCGGGCGATCTCATTCAGTTCTCCGGGATCGTCGGTGTACTCGGCGCCGAGTTTCGAGGTGAAGAGCTCGCCGACGCCCTGCCGGGTCCAATGCATCACGGGAGCGATGATGTGGCTCGGAGTATCACCTGCCAATTGGACGATGAACTCACCAAGATCGGTCTCAACGACTCGAACGCCCATCTGCCCCAGGTGGTCGTTCAGCTCGATCTCCTCGGACACCATGGACTTCGATTTGACCGCGAGCTTTGCGCCTGTTCGTTCGAGTATCCCGGCCACGATCTCGTTGGCCTCCGCTGCGTCTGCCGCGAAGTGAACCTGCCCTCCAACCTCAGTCAGGCGGTCAGCAAACTCGGCGAGGAGCCGGTCGAGGTGGGCGAGGGAGCGCAGCCGGATCGTCCTGGTGCGGTCGCGCAGCTCCTCCATGACAGGAAAGGCCGACACCGCCTGATCGCGATTCGTGGCGAACCGGCTCACACCCCGACCCACGGCTTCGGCCTCGTCAGTTCCCAGCAGCCTCTCGGCTCTCCCGAGGAATGAGACCGGTTGGCTCACTTGGACTCTTCGGCCAGGAGTTCGGCGATGTGCTTGACCTCGATCTTCGATCCTCGACGTCTGAGACCGCCCTCGATATGCAGGAGACAGGAAACGTCGCCGCCCGCCAGTACGTCCGCGCCAGATGCCTCGATCGCATCGAGCTTCTCCCGGAGAATTGCAGCAGACACGGCAGGCATCTCAACAGAGAAGAGCCCACCAAAGCCACAGCACTCCCTATCGCCGGATAGATCGGCGCGGCTCTCGTCAGAGATCAGCTCGTCTGCCTGATGATCGAGGCCCAAGCCTCGCAGGCCATGACAGGAGTGATGAAAGGCGATGGTGCAATCGTCACAGTCGACGGTGACCGCGGCTTGCAGATCGTCGACGAGAAACTGGGTCAGCTCTCGAGTCCGGCCCGCAACACGTTGGGCCTGCTCCGCGCGATCGGTCCCTGCGAATAGCTCGGGATAGTGGTGGATGATCATCTCGGCACACGAGCCCGACGGAAGCACGATCGTCCCTTCGGTCGAGTCCAGGACATCGAGCGTGTGTGCCGCCATTTCGCGAGCCTGCTCGGTCAGTCCCACGTTGAAAGCCGGTTGGCCGCAGCAGGTCTGAGCACCCGGGTATTCGACAATGCAGCCCTGCCTCTCGAGAACCGCCAGGGTGGACCGGCCCACATGAGGCGAGAGAGCGTCTACCAAGCAGGTGACGACGAGCTGGACCTTCGGGCCCTCCATGCCAGCACGTTAAGTCCAAAGCGCCCTACGCGAGGACATTGCCGGGCTTCGGGTCAGCCCTTGCGATCTTGCGCTGCTGCGATTGCCGCGAGGTAGCGGTCCACCATCTGTATGTACGCCTTTGTGTCGTCTTTGAAGGCGTCACTGATTTCACGATGCCTCCGGCGTAGAGCCAGTGTGGCGAACCGGGCTCCTCTCAGGTAGTGCGGTATGGCCTCGAGCGAGATGGCCTTCTCACCTGGCGCGGCCGTACCGATCGCTGGCTCGGGCTGGGTGACCGGCTCGAGGCCGAGCTCGTCCAGCGCAGCCAGCAGGTCGTCCTCATCGGGTCGATCCGCATAGTCGCGGCCCTCCGACCGATGGATGATCTGGCCCATGGGGTCGATGATTGCCACCCCCGGTCGCGAAATCTGTCTCGGGTCGTCCTCATCAGCAAAGCCGAGAGGAGTGATGGCCGCTTCCCGGTTCTCATCGGAGAGAATCGGGAATGTGAGGGCGAGCTTCTCCATGACAGCGGCATTCTGTGATGGGGAGTCGGAGCTCAGCCCGTAGAGCCTCGCCCCTCTGGCGAGAAACTCGCCGTGTCTCATGGCCAAGACGGCCAACTGGCCGTGGCAATACGTTCAGAAGTCACCCCGATGGAAGGTGACGACGACAGCAGCATCTAGATGTTCGGAAAGCGTCCAATCACTGCCTGCGGCGTCTTTGACCGTGAAGTCGATCGACATCGAGATAACTCCTTCGTCTCGGTCGTCTCATTGTTAGCGTCCTCGGCCCCCGATTCATTCCAAAAGGCGAAGGGACATTCATCAGAAGCTGGCTCCTCCCCGTCCGCGGCAACCGGCTCTTCCGGCGTTTCGCTCAGCTCAACACCGGCCTGGTCATGTTCGGTGCCGGGATCGGCTTCATGCTCGAGTCTGGTCTGGGGGTAACACCCTGGGACGTGCTTCACCAGGGGCTTGCGGTCCAATTCGGCCTGACGGTCGGGATCTGGTCGATTCTCATCTCGTTTCTGGTTCTCTTGCTATGGCTCCCCCTTCGAGAGCGCTATGGAATCGGCACCATCCTCAACGCGATAGTCATCGGCGTCATGATCGACGTGACCGCTCTCCTGCTGCCGCCACCCGACAGCACTTGGGCGGCGGTGCTGATGCTCGCCTTCGGGATCTTCATCATCGGCTTCGGCTCGGGGCTCTACATCGGCGCCAACCTCGGCCCAGGACCCCGCGACGGGCTTATGACCGGTATCTCCCGCAAGGGCCCTTCGATCCGCCTGACAAGGGTGCTCCTCGAGATCGCGGTACTGGTGGCGGGGTGGCTCATGGGCGGCACTTTCGGGGTGGGCACCATCGCGTTTGCGCTCCTCATCGGTCCGATAGTCCAGTTCTTCCTCCCGCGATGGACTATCGACACCGGTTTCGCCGAGGACGCCTGGAACCATCCGGCCCGCTGAGACCTCGTCGGGCTTGATCCGTTCTTGAGCTTCTGCTGAGGCGCTCGTGACGCCGGCAGCCCGACGATTGAGGACCCGAATCCAGGAGGACCACTTGAGAAAGACACTCGGAGCGATCGTCGCTGCGGCGACGGCAATGTCGCTGCTCGGAGTGGCGTGGGCGACCGAGGACGGCGGGGTGGGAGCCGGGGGCGAACTTCAGAGCGAGACGGCCGTCAGCTCTTCGATCACCACAGCCGATGAAGGCACCCCCGTTACGGTCGGGGCAGACGACTCAACCTCGACGAGCATCGGCGACGGTGATACGACGGACACCAGCGTCGCGGGGCTCACCAGCGATACCGTCGACGACGCCTCCCAGAACAGCACTTCGACGACCCTCGACGACGATGACGATCGCGACGAAGACTCCACTACCTCGACCACACTCGACGACGATGATGAAGACGACGAAGCAAGTGCGGGCGTGACCACCGACCTAGGCATGCACACCTACGTCGTGTCGGGGGTGGGTGAGGTGACGATCGACATTCAGAGCAGCGGGCTGACCCTTGTTGGCGTGAACGCCCCGAACTGGACCGTGGATATCGAGAAGTCCGAAGGGGACAGGATCAGGATTGAGTTTCGTCGGGGTGAGGGCGAGGCCGAGTTCGAGGCCGAGCTCCACTCCAGCGGCGCCCTATCGGTCGAGATCGACGGCGACTAGCCAGCTCTTCCGAATCGAACCAGCACGACCGCTCCGGACCCGGGGCGGTCGTTCAGTTCGAGGCCACCGCCTGTCAGCTCTGCCATACGTCGAACGATGTCAAGCCCGAGGCCCGTGGAGCCTGCACCGCTCACCCCGCGCTCAACGACCAACCGATCAGAGAAACCTGGCCCTTCGTCAGCCACTTCGAGAAACAGATTGCCGCTCTTTCCGACGTGTGTGGTGACCTCAAAGCCAGCGCCAGGAGGGGTGTGGGTGAAGACGTTGCCGACGAGACTGTCGACGACAGACTCGACCGAGTCTTCGGCGAGCCCCACATGGGCGGTGCCGGCCCGCAGATTCACGACGAGATCACGCTCCTGTTCGTCGGCGAGGACCTTCCAGAACTCGAGCCGTTTGGAAAGGACACGATCCAACTCGCAACGGCCTATTCGCTCACCCCTGGTTCGAGCGGCAAAGATCAAGTCGTCGACGGTTGCTTCGACACGATCCACTTGACTCAAGATGGCTTGGCGCTCCTCAGGATCGGCGACGGCCTCGGCCTGGAGACGAAGGGAGGTCAGGGGAGTTCTGAGCCGGTGAGATAGATCGGCCACCTCCTCCCTTTCCTCGGCGATGAGACGGTCGAGGCGGATGGCAAGATGATTGAAGGCGTCGGCCACCTCCTGCAGCTCCGGCGGATCATCGACCGAAACCCGGGTTTCGAGTTCGCCTTCGCCCAGACGATGCGCCGCATCCACTAGCTCAGCGATTGGCGTGACCAGCCACCGACCAAGCCGGTCACCGATCAAAGCAGCTGCGGCCACGAGCACGAGGCCGAGCAAGGCCAGGAACATCCATGCCTCCACAACCCCTTCGCTCAGCTTGGCGTCGGAGACGAAGACATCCACCACGGCCACCTGGTCGCGCCCGATGATTGGAAGAGCCATCTCCCAGCCTCCACTCACTTCGGCCGCGACTGTGGCTCGACGAGCTCTGGCCCTATCGACGAGAGTGCCCTGATCCGGATCCGGCACCCCGAAGATGGTTCCGTCGGAGTCCACGACGATGAGGCCGGGATCGGTGACACCCAAAGCCGACTCGATCGACCCATCATTGAAGGTGATCGCCAGGGCGATCAAGGAAGCTGTCGACTGAGCGGACCGCTCGGCTGCCAGCCTTGCCGCGTCGGCGGCCTGTCGTCGCACCAATAGACCGAGTGGAACGAGAAGTGATATGACGACCAGGGCCGTGGTGGCCAGCCCGACTAGAGCGAGCCGGCGCCTCACTCGCTTGGGTCGACGAGTTTCACCCCAACCCCGTGAACGGTCTGGATGTAGCGCGGTTCCTGAGCGCTCTCACCGAGTTTGTTCCTGAGCCAGGAGAGATGAACATCGATCGTTCGATCCGAGCCGCCGTAGGGTTCCCTCCACACCTCTGCAAGTAGCTCGCGCTTGCTCACCACCTCGCCTGCCCGCTCTGCGAGAACTCTGAGCAGGTCGAACTCCTTGGGGCTCAGATCGAGCGTCGCCTCTTCGAGGGACGCCTCGCGCGCCGCCACATTGATGCGCAATTCGCCTACTTCGACGGTGTCCGGGACCTGGTCGCCCGCTGACCTCCGCAAGATTGCCCTCACCCTCGCCTCGAGTTGGGCAACTGAGAATGGCTTCACCAGATAGTCATCAGCCCCGGCGTCCAGAGTCTGGACAATGCTGTGGTCCTCATCGCGCGCAGTGATGACGATCACTGGGACGCTGCTGACGGCTCTGATCATCCGAAGCAGCTCTTCACCGTCCAGGTCCGGTAGGCCCAGGTCCATGAGAATCAGTTCAGGGCTGCCCTTCACCGCGAGCTGGAGACCCTCCATGGCCCGGTCGGCGCTCTCCACGTCGTGGCCCTCCTTGGACAGGGCGTCGGCCACCAACCTCCGGATCTCGACATCATCTTCGATGAGGGCAATTCGAGCCACGGCGCCAGGTTATAGCTCACCGGGATGGCTGAAAGTTCCTTGAGGAAACCTTGATATCCCATTGATCGGCACATGATCGCCAACCTGAGACAATTGTCAGGATGAACTGGCGACTGGCAGCAGGCTGGGTGCTGGCGGTCGTGCTGACGACCGCCGTCGCCTGGCAGATCGTGGCGGTCGCCGATGAGCGTGTAGGGAACAGACCGGTGCTGCCGCTTCAGGCAGCCCCCACCACAACCATCGAGCTGTCCGAGGCAACGGGGCCGACACCCCCTCCCGAACCCACCCTGCCACCGAGGACCGATGACCTGACGACGACCACCAGCATCGCGCCGGAGACCACATCCACCACCCAAGCCACCGCCGCCACCAGCTCGACATCGACTCCCTCAACCAGTTCGACATCCACCACTTCCACGACCGCGGCCCCCCGATGGTCGACCAAGACGGTCGGAACCAGCGGAGGCACGGTCGTCATGAGCTACCGACCGGGTGAAGTGATCCTGCAGACGGCAGTGCCTTTGCCGGGGTTCGAGACGGAGATCGACAACTCGGGTCCGCCTGTGGTGGAAGTCGAGTTCGACAGCAGCAGCCTACGAGTCGACATCAAGGCCGAGTGGGACAACGGGGAGCTGGTGGTCGATGTCGAAGAAGACTCACACGAGGACTGAACCGAGCACCAGCGTCCTGGGGTCCGCGAAAAGTCCTCAACGCTGATCTCGACCCCTCCGTCGAGCATGCGCTTATGCTGCACCTACTTCCCCCGGCATCGCCGAATCCGACTTCGCTTCCCCCCGCCGACCTGGCCTTTCGAGGCCTCTTGGCACCTCCGCCTCGGCGTCGCATGAGGGTTCTTGACCGATGACAATCGTGTAATTACAGTATTGAAGTCCATACAAGATGTAGTGGCCACTTCCCCCCTGACCACAACATCTTGTGGTTGGAGAGATGGACAAAGCTCCCGGAACCCCCGTGGAGCTGTGGTTTCTGAGGAGGAATAGATGAGCACAGGCCTGCGGATCACCCGACGCTTCACCGAGGCAGGCAAGGACCCCTACGAACGATTCGACTGGTCCCTCAGAGACTCCCGAATCACCAATCCTGACGGCTCGGTCGTCTTCGAGATGACCGGGGCGGAGATTCCGGCACAGTGGAGTCAGGTTGCGTCGGACATCATGGTGTCCAAGTACTTCCGCAAGGCCGGAGTTCCCCAGTACGACGACCAGGGCAACCAACTACACGACGAGAGCGGTTCGCCGGTCACCGGTCCTGAGAGTTCAGCCAAGCAGGTGTTCGATCGACTTGCCGGCACATGGCGGCATTGGGGTGAGCAGGAAGGCTATTTCGCCACAGACGAGGATGCGGCGGCCTTCCAAGATGAGCTCAGGTACATGCTCGCCAACCAGATGGCCGCTCCCAACTCCCCTCAGTGGTTCAACACCGGGCTCAACTGGGCCTACGGGCTCACCGGCCCGGCACAAGGCTTCTGGTATGTCGACGGTCCCACCGCCGAGATGAAGACGTCACCCGACTCTTACAGCCGCCCCGCCCCTCACGCCTGCTTCATCCTGTCGGTGGGCGACGACCTCGTGAACCCCGGCGGGATCATGGATCTGTGGGTCAGAGAGGCCCGCATCTTCAAGTTCGGCTCCGGAGCGGGGTCCAACTTCTCACGGATCAGAGCAGAGAACGAGCAGCTATCCGGTGGTGGGAAGAGCTCGGGTGTCATGTCCTTCCTGAAGATCGGCGACCGGGCGGCAGGTGCGATCAAGTCGGGTGGGACGACCCGGCGGGCCGCCAAGATGGTGATACTCGACGTGGACCACCCCGACATCGAGTCCTTCGTCGACTGGAAGAAAGCCGAAGAGGAGAAGGCCAAGATCCTCATCCAGCACGGTGGGTTCCCGGCCGATTTCAACGGAGAGGCTTATGCCACGGTCTCGGGTCAGAACTCGAACAACTCGGTACGGATCAACAATGACTTCGTCCGGGCCGTGGAAACCGACGCCAACTGGGATCTGATCGACCGAACCACAGGCGAGGTTCGCAAGACCCTGAAGGCCCGTGATGTTTGGAACCGAATCGCCGAAGCTGCCTGGGCATGCGCAGATCCCGGGCTTCAGTTCGATACCACGATCAACGAGTGGCACACCAGCCCTGCCGGAGGAAAGATTCGTGCGTCCAACCCTTGCTCGGAGTACATGTTCCTCGACGACACGGCGTGCAACCTCGCCTCGATCAACCTGGTGAAGTTCTACGACGATCACACCGGCGTTTTCGACATCGAGGCGTACCGACATGCGATCCGACTGTGGACCATCGTTCTCGAGATCTCGGTGGCGATGGCCCACTTCCCATCGAGGGAGATCGCGCAGGGCTCCTACGACTACCGGACGCTCGGGCTCGGCTACGCCAACCTCGGATCCCTGCTCATGCGACAAGGCATCGCCTACGACTCAGACGAGGGCCGAGCCATCGCCGGGGCCCTGACTTCGATTCTCACCGGGTTCTCGTACGCAACCTCTGCGGAAATCGCACAGGTGACGGGGCCTTTCCCACGCTACGAAGAGAACCGAGACGCAATGCTGCGTGTGATTCGGAACCACCGCGTGGCCGCTTATGACGGCGATGATTTTGACGGGATAACCACCAAGGTGATGGGCATCGACTCCGCCGTGTGCCCGACCGATCTGGTCACGGCAGCCAGAGAATCGTGGGATCTAGCCCTCGAGAGGGGCGAGACCCACGGCTACCGCAACGCTCAGGCGACCGTTCTTGCGCCGACCGGAACCATCGGGCTGCTCATGGACTGTGACACCACCGGGGTGGAGCCCGACTTCTCCCTGGTCAAGTACAAGAAGCTGGCTGGCGGGGGTTACTTCAAGATTGTCAACCAGTCGGTGGCTCCGGCTCTGACCCGTCTCGGGTATCACCTGGGCGAGCTCGAGAGAATCGTTCGCTACATCGTGGGCACCAGCTCTCTCGGGGGCGCACCCCACATCAACCGTGAGACTCTGGCCGGAAAGGGCTTCAAAGACGAAGATCTCGACAAACTCGAAGCCACACTGCCCGGCGTTTTCGAGCTCAAGCACGCATTCAACGTGTTCACATTCGGAGAGGCCACTCTGCAACGGCTCGGATTCGATGTCGACGAGTACACCTCATGGGATTTCGACCTGCTGCGTGCCCTTGGCTTCACCAGGGAAGAGATACGGGAAGCCAACGATTTCATCTGTGGTCGTCAGACGATCGAAGGCGCTCCCAACATGAAAGAAGAGCACCTGTCGGTCTTCGACACGGCGAACAAGAACGGTAAGTACGGCCGGCGGTTCATTCATCACAACGGGCACATCAAGATGATGGCGGCTGCTCAGCCTTTCATCTCAGGTGCCATCTCCAAGACAATCAACATGCCCAATGAAGTGACGACCGAAGACATCGAGCAGGCTTACATGCTCTCCTGGGAGCTCGGGCTCAAGGCGATGGCCCTCTATCGGGACGGTTCCAAGGCGGCCCAGCCACTCAACTCCACCGCCGACGAGGGCGAGGAGAACGAAGACGAAGATCCGGCGATAACTGCTGCCGTGGAGTCCGAGAAGGCAATCCATTGGGGCAATCTGCCGACAGGCATTTCACCGACCCAGGCATACGCGAGGGGCATGCAACCGCCGAGGTTCCTGCTTCCCGCCCGTCGCTCGGGCTTCAACCAGGAGGCCAGGGTCGGCGGGCACAAGGTCTTCCTGCGAACGGGCGAGTACTCGGACGGCACCCTTGGCGAGATCTTCATCGACCTGGCCAAGGAGGGAGCGACTCTCAAAGGGATCCTCAGCTGTTTTGCGATCGCGGTGAGCAAGGGCCTGCAATATGGGGTGCCCCTCGACGAGTTCGTGGACACCTTCACGTTCCAGACGTTCGAGCCACGAGGGATGGTCGAAGGGCACCCGAACATCAAGATGGCCAACTCGATAATCGACTACGTATTCCGGGCTCTGGGCGTCGAGTACCTGGAGCGCGATGAGTTGGCTCAGGTGCCGCCCAATCGGGATGGTGACCTACCGGAGCCTGCGGAAGGCATCGCCGTCGAGGCCGGCATCCAGCTCGACCTCACGGACGCTGTCGCCGAAGGTGACGTGGAAGCTCTGAAACGAGCGATCGAGATCCTGGAGTCGCCCGGCGCCGGAGCGCCGGTGGCCGAGCCGGCCAGAGAGAAAGCCGTCATGGCGAAGGCTGCTGCGGCACCCAACGGCAAGGCAGGCGTTGCCGATGTAGCGCTATCCGAGAACATGGGTGATGCCCCGGCCTGCTCCAACTGCGGTCATATGACCGTCCGCAATGGGAGCTGCTACGTCTGCCTCACGTGTGGTGACACGACCGGCTGTAGCTGAGAAACCGAGACAGTTGTCCGTGCATGGGGTCGCGAGCACCGCGCCCCATGCACGTTCGAGAGTACTCAGACGGCTTCCCGGTATTGGTCGGTGATTCCCTTCCAGGCAGAACCGACCCGTTGCTGTCTCTCGGATGATTCCCGCCGGCCAAATATCTCAAAACCGGAGTTCTCGAGACGCACAACGGTCGCGCTCCTCGTCTCTTCGAAGCTGACCGAGACCCTGGTTGCCTTGTCCGGGTCCAGGAATATGTGCCACAGATACTCGAGCCGGTGAGGGGGCTCCCAGAGGGTTACCTCGCCCCAGTCGTATTCGGTGCCATCTGGTCCTCTCTCGTAGATCCGGCCTCCGACGAAAGGCTCGAATACCACATCGAACTCGCCTGACTGGCTCATCGAGTGGGAGGGAGGCCACCAGGACCCGCCTCGCTGGGTCCAGACGTCGAAGGCGTGTCCCGGCTTTGTCTCGACCTCGAATTCGAGGACGATCGGATCAGTCATCGGACGGACCGGTGTTCTCGCTGAGTATCCGGAACCGACCGATCGCTTCACCCCAGGCCTCTTCCAGGTAGCGCCGGACTTCCTGCGCCCCGGTGTCATCGAGGCTGTAGATGCGACGGACGCCCTCGGGTCGATCGGTGACGAGCCCCGCCTGCTTCAGCAGCTTGAGGTGGCGCGACACAGCCGGCCGGCTCACGGGGAGAGCATCGGCCAGTTGCTGGACCGAGCGGTCACGTTCGGCGAGCTGGTCGATGATGGCCCTTCGAGTCGCATCACCGAGGGCAGCGAAGGGATCGCGAGCAGCTCTGCTCACATCGACTCCGCAGCCTCCTTCAGCCCATCGGCGAACTTCTCAAAGGACTCTGTCATGTCCGGGATGGATTTGGTGATCAGCGGAGCCATCAACCCCGAATAGACCTCTTCCATGTTGAACTCGCTCTTTCCACCCTCCATTGCGGACACAGTGAATGTGCGCACCCCCTTGAAGAGGCCCAGTGGCATGCCGTCCCACCAAACCATTCTGTTTGGCGGCTCGACATTGGACACGTTCAGTTTGAACTCCCGCTTCGGATTGACGATCGACTTGAGCCGAATGGTCTGGCCTTCACGAATGTCCCCCTGGATGTCCAGGACCGCCGCGTTCCAGTTCTTGTATGTGGAGCTGTCGGTGAGCAGATCCCAGACGACCTCCGGCTCTGCCTCGATGCTCCGGGTGACCGAGTAGCTGGTGGGCATGCACGCCTCCTTCGTAACTGTACAGTTACCAAAAGCGTAGCAAAGCCGCTACACAGCTGCTCACACGATCAGCAGCAGGGCACCGATGGCCGACAAACCCAGGACCGCTAGCAAGAAAGCTCTCTGCGGTATGCGGTTGTATGCGGCCCGCCCGGCGAACACGCCGACGAAGATCATCGGCAGAAGCACTGCATCCCAGAGGAGGCTCTCGGAGGTGAAGAACGCTCCCCCTTCGGCCCAAATGCCGAGGGCCACATAGAAAGGGATCTTGGAGAGGTTCACGACGAAGTAAAGCCATGCGGCGGTGCCGAGGAGCTCTTGTTTCGGAAGTCGGGAGGAGGCGAGATAGGTGTTGATCACCGGCCCGGCGGCGTTGGCAACAAAGGTCGTGAAGCCGCCGCTGACACCGTAGGCGATGGTGGCAAGTCGACTCTCCTCCGATTCGGCACCTCGATACATCCGAATCAACTGAAGCAGGACGATGAACAGGAGGATCAGCCCAATGGACCTCTCGAGGAGCTGCGTCGCTCCTCCGAGGACGATGAAGAATGCAATGCCGCCCACATAGCCGACACCTATCGATGCCCCGAGGGGGCGCAGGAGATCCCATCGCGTGTGTGCTCGATACCAATTGACAGCGAAGAGATCGGCCACGATTAGGAGAGGCAGTGCCGCCCCGGGAATCAAACGCCCGTCCACGACGAAGGCGATGAGCAGGATCGAGACCAGATTGATCCCGGGGAGCCCCGTCTTGGAAACACCGATGAAGAACGCGGCGACGGCACCGGCGAGCAGGCCAATAGGTGTGAACACGACGAGCGACGCTATCAGCCACGCACCTGAGGACATGCTGGAATGAGCCCGTGCTGCGAATCGTCGCCTTCGTGCTGGGCCTCTTCCTGACCCTGGCCGGGGTCATGGGGATCGGTGTCTATGCGGCGGGCGTGATCGACATCATCATCAACCGGCCCCCGGACCGATCATGGCTCTTCTGGGGAATACCCATAGCGACCATCGGCACCACGGCTCTCCTTGGCGGAGTCGGATTGTTGATCCTCTGGCGCCACCTGGGCAAGACCGAGAGCCAGTCGGATTCAGCCTCTTAGGTCGCGTCTCTGAAAGAGAGGCACTGAGAGGGCAACCAGGGCTGCGAACACCGCCATCAGGATCGCTCCGTCCAACCACGCCATTCCTCCGGTCAAGGGATCGCTACCCAGATACAAATCAAATGGTGACAAAGCAGCCCATGGCGCGAAAGCCTCCGAGAGTGGAAAAAACGAGAACATGAAGTAGGAGAGCAATGCCACACCGGCGGTGCCCCCAGAGGCCAACCTCGACTTGCCAAAAGCAGCGCCCAGGGCCAGGGCAAGGCCGCCGAAGACCAGACCCATGAGCGTGAGCAGGACGGATGCCGCAGCCAGATTGCCCACCGATACGGGCTGGCCGGCGATTATCGCACCCAACCAGGTTCCGAGAAACGTTGCCAAGCCGATCGCTGCGGCGAAAGCGATCATCGAGAAGACCTTCTCGGTGATGAGGTGGGTCTTGGTTATCGGATTGCTGAGAAGCAGATCCATGGTTTGACGTTCTTCCTCTCCCGCGAGAGCCCGAGCCCCCATCACGATGGTGACCACGAGAAGAGTCACTGGCGCCGTGATCGAGTAGATCTCTGCCTGAAGGAAGCCCTCGAACGTGCTCATGTCGGCTCCGCCGACCATCGCGACGAGTGCATCGGGGAAGGACTCGACCAGCTGGGTGAACTCCTCTGGGATCAGGCTGTAGAACAGGGGCATAGAAATGCCGAGAATGAACATGATCCCTGCGGTTATCACCAGAAGACCCTGGAACTCGGAGGCCGTCTTGATCGAGATGCGGGAGACGCGGGCCGAACCGGCGATCCTGTCCATCAACCCCTTGGTTCTCGGGTTCTCCCTCAACAGGTCGAAGATGGTGCGGTCGACGCTCTTCTGTCTGAGGTCGCGCCGCGCCACCCCGATGAAGGCCACAGCGAAGAAGGCGAGACTCATCCCGCCCAGGGCCGCGGTGTGGCCCCAATCGATCCCATTCACCACAGGATTGCTCCCGCTGAAGTAGTACCAAGGGAAGATCCTGGCCCAATCGGCCAAGTTCTCGGTGATCGGCAGAATCGACGCGCCCAAGTAGCCGATCAACATGACTGCGACTGCCGCTCCCGAGCCCAGGCTTCGGTTGCCGGTCCAGGTGGCTAGCGCCAGTGCCAGGAAGCCGTATACCAATGCGTTGAGGAACATGGCCACAACCACGGCGGTCACGTCGATTCCGGTCATGTCGACACCGAGCCAACCAGGGACGACCAGGGCGAAACCCCAGAGGATCAGCGCTCCGACCGCGGTGACCGAGATCAGCGACGCTGCCTTGGAGAGAAGCACCCGACGCCGGCTGAGCGGGTTGCCGAGTAGCAATCCGAACGTCCCATCGCGCTCCTCGCCGGCTATGGCATAGGCCCCCATACTTATCGCCAGGCCCGCCAGCGTGAATGCCCCCATCAGGTTGTACATGGCCCCCACGGCGATGCCGGCAACGTCGCCGCCAGAGGGGATGCCCATCAGATCGAGGATCGCCGGTGGGAGATTCTCGTAATAGAAGCCGATGTCTATGTCGCGGTAGACAGCCATGCCCCACCACAGCATCACCCCGATGCTGACAGACCCGATCAGCATCGCCACGGCCCGGTCACGGATCGTCTTGGTGAAGACGTTGCTGAGCATCAGGTAGCTCGTCCCTCCCGGTAGTACTCCAAGAAGACCTCTTCGAGGTCAGCCTCCTGGGTGCTGATGTCGACGAGGGTGTAGTTGCTGGTAGCCACCCGAAGCAGCTCATCCATCTGACCGTCGAAGGACAGGGTGGCTCGCCCGTTCGAGACGACGATTTCGCGCACGCCAGCCACAGATTCGAAGGTTGAAGCCTCGACAGGCCCGTTGAAGTGGAGGTCAACCTGACGGATCGCCTTGGTTCTCAGGCCATCCACCGACTCCACCGCCACGAGATGGCCCAACCGAATGATCCCGACCCGGTCGGCGACCCGCTGCACCTCAGAGAGCGTGTGACTGGAGAGGAATACGCCGCGACCCTCCGCTGCGAACTCGCGAAGCATCTTCTGAAACTCACGCTGGATCAGTGGATCGAGCCCGGCGCTGGGCTCGTCCATGATCAGGACCTCGGGACGATTCATGAAGGCGAGGATCAGACCAACCTTCTGACGATTGCCCGAGGAGAGATCCCCCACCTTCTTCGTGAGATCTGCCTGGAGGCGATCGACCAGCTCGTCCACGTAACCCATGTCCACCCCACCTCTCAGGTTGGAGAAGTAGGTGACCATGTCCAGGCCGGTCAAGCTGGGATACATCGAAAGGTCCGAAGGGAGATAGCCGACGTGCTCGCGGATCTCTACTGCATCTTCGTGACTGTCCATGCCGAGGATCTCGGCGCGACCCGAAGTTGGGTGTATCAGGTCGAGGACGCTCCGGATCATCGTCGTCTTGCCCGCTCCGTTGGGACCCAGAAAACCGAAGACCTCACCCATGTGGACGTCGAGATCGAGGTCGATCAGGGCTTTTACATCTCCGTAGTGCTTGGTGAGTTTCTCTGTGCGAATGGCAGGAATCTCGCTCAACTCGCTCCTTCCTTCTGCAGATGCTCGGTGAGACCATCCATCAGGTCGGGCCACCGCTCCAGGAAGAACTCGGCAACTCGGCCCAGGTCCTCGACGCGGTCAGGCCTCTCATCGGGCATGACCGACCGGGCGGCATCGGCGATGTCTCTCATCTCCTCGATTCTCTGCTGCTCGGACCACATCATCTGGAGCCAGACATGATTTCTGAGCTGGTAGTAAGTCATGCGATCGCCCGGGAAGGTGATTCGCTCTACGAGCCCGATTCTCTCGAGCAGCCTCGTCTGGGTCGAGACAGAACCGGCACTGATCTTCACTGCCTCGGCGAGCCGGGTCGACGACTGATGCGCCGGCTCACAGACCATCAACCAGCCAAGGATTGCTCCCGCCGCCCTGCTTCCCGCGAATGACTCCCACCAACGGCCCACCCGCTCCACGAAGGCGCTTTGCTCGACACTCGGTTTCATTGCGTTCAAGACTAACTGAATGCAAATGAACTGCACAGCCGGTGCAGCCCGAACGTAGCGAGGGGAGGGCGAATCGCCCTCCCCTCTAGATCGGACTCTTGCTTGTTCTCGGCTCAGGCCGAGATGGCTGCGCCCAGCACCGCCTGACCGAAGTAGACGAGGAATGCCAGCGTGACCACCCACATCAATGGATGGACCTCAGCCGTCTTTCCCTTCACCAGCTTGATCAAGGTGTACATGACGAAACCAGCGCCGATTCCGACGGTGATGCTGAAGGTGAGCGGCATCAGGACGATTGCCAGCAACGCCGGGAACCCTTCCTCAATGTCATCGAAATCGATCCCCTTGATCAGTCCTGCCATGAGGAAGCCGACCAGGATCAGGACCGGAGCTGTTGCCTGAGGCGGGACGATTCCCGCTAGAGGCGACAGGAAGATCGCTATCAGGAACAAGATCCCAACGACCACCGAGGTAAGACCGGTCCGGCCACCTTCGGCCACACCGGCTGAACTCTCGATATAGCTCGTGTTGGAGCTCACACCTGCAGCTCCTCCGGCTGCTGCACCGATCGAGTCGATGAACAGAAGCCGTCCGATCTCAGGGATATTGCCTTCTTCGTCGACCAGATCGGCTTGCTCGACGATCGCGGTCGCCGTACCCATCGTGTCGAAGAAGTCGGTCAGCATGAAGCTGAATATCGTGAGCGCCGCGGCCACGAAGCCGAGTTGATCGAACACGTTGCCGAGATCGAACGCTCCGAGGGTATCGAAGCTCGGTGTGGCCGTGAGCGTGTCCGGAATCACCGCAACATCCCAGAGCAGAGCAACGACTGTCGTCGCCGCGATGCTGAGAATCAGCGAACCGGGCACTTTGCGGGCGTAGAACAGAACAGTGATCACCAACCCGACGATGGTGACCCATGCACCAGCGGTGTTGGGAAAGATGAACTCGACGGGAGTCGCGCCACCTTCCGGTATCCCGATCAAACCTCCGTTCACGAATCCGATGAACAATATGAACAGGCCGATTCCGACTCCGATTGCTCGCTTCAGGCTCAGCGGTACCGCCGACATGATCGCCTCTCGCAGACCTACGAGGACGAGTGCCGCGACGATGAGGCCTTCGAGGACAATGACTCCCATTGCACCCTCTGGCGTCAAACCGTCACCGAGTACCAGCCCGAAAGCCACTGCCGCATTGATGCCCAGACCCGCTGCCATGGCAAGCGGGTAGTTGGCAACGACGCCCATCAGGATCGTCAGCAGACCGGCAACCAGTGCCGTGGCAGCCGCTACCGCAGCGGCGTCCAAGCCGGCTGCCGAGAGGATGCTCGGGTTGACGAAGATGATGTAGGCCATGACGAGGAACGTGGTCACACCGGCACGAACCTCCGTGCCAACAGAAGTCCCTCGCTCGGTCAGCTTGAAGAAATCGTCGAGACCGCCACCGCCCGCAGGGGTTGCCCTGGGACGCTGATCAGTATCGGTCATTATCTCCTCCCACCGGACGTCGTGGGCAGACGTCGACGGCGGTTCGAAGCTAGCCGACCTCTATCAACCGATGTCGGCCGAATTGGACGGTCAGATGAGGGCGCGGAAGACCCAGAAAACGCCCATGCCCGCAGCCAGGGTGTATATGTGGTTGCGGGTGCGATAGGCGACGAGCGCGCCGACGGCGAAAGCGGAGAGCTCGGGTAGGCCGATACCGACCGAGCCGTCCTCGTTTATGAGGAGAGCGACGACGAGAGCGGACAGAACCGCGGGGGCCACGAACTGAAGAGCAACCAGGATCGGATCCGGGATCCGTCTGTTCGCCAGTGCGAGGATGAAGACCGCACGGCTCATGTACGTCCCGAGGCCCACAACCGCAATCGCAACTAGAGCGGTCATCGAAGACGCTCCGCAATGGTCCCGGCCAACACTCCAACCGCTGCGCCCACCAGAAGACCGGCACGGTTGGGGAGCCCGGCGAACAGATAGGTGACCCCCGCGCCCGCCAGGGCAGCCACGAGCTTCGGGAACCTGTCAACGCCTATCACGATCAGTCCGATGAACAGGATCGGCACAGCGAACTCCAAACTCCACGAGTCGGGGATCACCGGGCCGATGAACAACCCGGCAGCCACGGACGTCTGCCACAGAGTCCAGAACGTCGCACCGGCCGCGAGGTAATAGGTGCGGAACGTCTTCGGATCGTTGTCCAGACGCAGCGACGACAACGCGAAGAGTTGGTCGATCAACACGTATGGGCCGATCCATTGCATCCAGCGAGGCTGTCCTTGGAAGGCGGGCGCCACCGCCGCCGAGTACATGACGTGGCGAGCGTTGACCACCAGGCCTGCGGTTATTGCCGCTATCAGAGCGGTGCCTGCCCCCAGAAGGGAGATGACCGTCAATTGGGCAGCTCCGCCGAAGATGAGCCAAGCACTCGACCAGCCGACAAAGTGGTTCATGCCGGAGTCGACTACGGCGAGACCGATGATCAGCGCAAAGGGAATCGCCGGCACATAGAGAGGCAGTGCATCTGCGATTGCCTGCTTGACGACTGCCCGATCCCAAGACATGAGCGAAGAAGCATACTGTAATGAGTATCTTCAGGAACACCCATTACCACAGCATTGGGTTGCGGTTCGTCATAGCGAGGCGCGGTCAGCGAGAAACGTCGGCCTTGATGGCTTCGAGGGCGATTTCGACCATCTCGTTGAACGTTCGCTGACGTTCGTCTGAGCTCGTCTCTTCACCGGTTCGGATGTGGTCGGAAACCGTGGCAATGGTCAGGGCTCGACCTCCCTTCTCGGCGGCGACCCCGTATAGACCGGCTGCCTCCATCTCCACGGCGAGGACACCCATGGCCTCCATACGATCGAAAGCAGTGACATCGGGGTTGTAGAACAAATCGGCTGAGTGGAGATTGCCCACCTTGACCTCGATCCCCTTGGCGGCAGCTGCTTCCTCGGCGGCCTTGAGCAGCCAGTAGTCCGCAGTGGCGGCGAAGTCGTCGCCTCCATAACGAACCCGGTTCACCGTGGAATCGGTGCATGCCCCAATCGCCAGGATGACGTCGCGGATCTGAACCTTCTGGCTCACGGCTCCACAGGAGCCCACCCGGATGAGCCTCTCGACGTCGTATTCGGTGATCAGCTCGGTGGCGTAGATCGAGGCAGAAGGAATCCCCATTCCGGTGCCCATCACCGAGACAGGGACGTCTTGGTAGCTGCCGGTGAACCCCAGCATGTTCCTGACCTCGTTCACCTGCTTCACGTCGTCGAGGAAGGTGTCGGCGATGTGCTTGGCTCGTAGAGGGTCACCCGGGAGCAGGACCGATGGAGCGAACTCTCCCTTGGACGCAGAAATATGGGGTGTTGGCATTACCGGATGGCTCCTTCGATCTCTCGTTCGTTGACAACCTATCCGATGGCTGCTTCTCACTCACAACGCGAGGGTGCTTCCGAGCCATGAACGTAGCCTGGGGACATGATGGATATCTACGACTTCTTAATCGGCCTTCGGGCGATCCGTGACTATCGCCCGGAGCCGCTGAACGAAGCTGACCTCCATGCGATCCTCGAGGCGGGCCGTTGGACGGGCAGCTCCAAGAACCGCCAGAGTTGGACCTTTGTGGCAGTAACCGATCGGGACCGATTGGAGCGGCTGGCCGAGCACGGCGACTTCACCCAACCAGTCCGAGACTCGGCGGCGACGGTGGTCCTCGTCCAGGAACCCGATGGCAACCAGTTCGACATTGGCCGTGCCGCACAGCACATGATGCTCGCCGCAAAGGCAATTGGTGTTGCCAGCTGTCCTATCACCCTCCACCGGCATGCCGAAGCGCGCCATTTCCTCGGGGCTCCCGATCGGACCATCACCAGGTATGCGGTAGCACTTGGATACCCAACCGACGATGCCAGGGCGCGGAAGTTCGGGGGGCGAAAACCCTCCGCGGATGTCATCCGGATCGACAGCTACTGACACAGGCTGGCGTCGAAAGGAAAGACGGGCTCGCTCGCAATCGATGTGTGTCAAGAGCCAGGTCTCACCCTGAACTGGACATTTGCTCAGCAATCTGTCCAGAGCTGGCCTCCCGAATTCGTGAGGAAACGTCCTGCCCCCGAACTACCGTGCGCTAGCTGATGTCTGAGAACCTCGTTGAGGCACGCGGCCTCACCAAGAAATTCGACGACTTCGTCGCCGTGGACGCGATCGACTTCGACATCAAGAAGGGTGAGGCCTTTGGCTTCCTCGGCCCAAATGGCGCCGGCAAGACGTCGACGATGAAGATGATCACCACCGTCAGCCCCATCACCGATGGGAAGATGACCGTGTTCGGGTTGGACCCGAACACTCAGGGACGGGCCATTCGCTCCCGTCTCGGCGTGGTTCCCCAGGAGGACAACCTCGACCTAGAGCTCACCGTCGCCGAGAACCTGTTCATCTACGGGCGATATCACGACATGAAGAAGTCGGAGATCAACCCGAGGATCGACGACCTGCTCGACTTCGCGCAGCTCTCGGAACGTCGCGACTCCCGGGTCGAGCCTCTCTCCGGGGGCATGAAACGGAGACTGACCATCGCTCGCGCGCTCATCAACGACCCCGACCTGATCATCCTCGACGAGCCAACCACCGGACTAGATCCCCAGGCCCGCCACCTCCTCTGGGATCGGCTCTACCGGCTCAAGCGAGACGGGGCCACGCTGATAATCACCACCCATTACATGGACGAAGCCGAGCAGCTGTGTGATCGCCTCGTGGTGATGGATGAAGGCAGAATCGTGGCCGAGGGCTCTCCCCGACAGCTGATCGATGAGTATGCGCCCAGAGAAGTCATCGAGCTGCGATTTCAGGAAGGCGAGAAAGACGGTGCGGCCCTCAAACTCGAGGGGATCGCCAATCGATCCGAGATCCTCGCCGACAGGATCCTCCTCTACACAGACGATGCCGACACCACTCAGGAGCGGCTGCACAATCGTGGCATTCATCCTGAGCAGGTGCTGGTTCGCCGCTCGACGCTGGAAGACGTCTTCCTCAAGCTCACGGGCCGTCGACTGATCGACTGATGACAACCTTGGCCCGATCTTTGCGCTTCGCCGAGTCGGAGGTGATCGCCTACCGGCGTACTTGGCGGGGCACGGTGATCACCTCGTTCGTCAACCCGGTTCTCTTCCTCGCCGCAATGGGAGCGGGGTTGGGGTCCCTGGTCGATGATGGGGCCGGAGAGCTGGGCATCTCCTATCTCGCCTTCGTCGCGACCGGCCTGCTGGCAGCATCGGCGATGCAGAACGGTGCCGGCGACGGCTCCTTCCCCGTCATGGCCGGGATCCTATGGAGGAAGAACTTCCACGGGACGATCACGACCCCAATCGGCCCTGCCGAGATCATCTATGGACGGCTCATTTGGGGGCTGGCACGTCTGACATTCGTACTCGTGGTGTTCGCAGTGATCGCAGTCGCTTTTGGGGCGATTGACCTCGGGCCCGCACTCCTCGCCATTCCACCAGCGGTCCTGACCGGGCTCGCCTTCACCACCTGCATCACGGCCTGGACCCTCACCCAGGAGGATGGAAGGAGTTTGTCCACGCTCTTTCGTTTCCTCATCGTGCCCTTGTTCCTCTTCTCCGGGACCTTCTTCCCCATCTCCCAATTGCCGGACTACATCGAGCCGATCGCCTACGCGACCCCCCTCTTTCACGGTGTCGAACTGGTCAGGAAGATCACCCTGCCCGGCGCAGACGGCAGCATCGTCACGGGAATTCCGCTTTGGGCCCACCTGGTGTATCTCGTGGCGATGCTCCTCATCGGGCTCTACCTGTCGATACGTCTCCTCGACCGGAGAATCCGGCCATGAGCGTCGAGGCTCCCTCGCGTCTCACTCCGATAGGGCGGGTCACGCCGTTTCGAGCACAGCGGATCTGGGAGAAGAACTTCATTGCCTATCGCAGACTGTGGAAGGTCGTGTTCAGCGGCTTCTTCGAACCGGTCTTCTATCTCTTCGCAGTAGGGATCGGTGTCGGCGCGTTGGTCGGGGATGTTCCGGGGCCCGGGGGCGCCCTTGTCCCCTACGCCGCCTTCGTGGCACCGGCGATGATGGCGGCCTCCGCCATGAACGGGGCCGTGATCGAGACTACGTTCAACATCTTCTTCAAGCTGAAGTTCCAGAAGGTCTACGAGGGCGTCCTCACCACCCCGATGCAGCCCTCGGACATAGCCATCGGCGAGATTGGCTGGGCCCTTCTCCGCGGAGTCCTGTACTCCACTGCCTTCGTGGTGGTCATGTTCGCTATGGGGATGACCAGGTCGTGGTTGGCCTTCCTGGCCATACCTGCTGCAACACTGGTCGGGTTCGCTTTCGGGGCCGTGGGCATGGCTGCGACTACCTACATGCGCTCCTGGCAGGATTTCGACCTGGTGACCCTGGTGACGATGCCCTTGTTTCTCTTCTCTGGGACCTTCTACCCGCTCGATGTCTATCCGCCGTTCATTCAGAACGTCGCCAAGATCTCACCGCTCTACCACGGCACCGAGTTGCTCCGAGGATTCACGCTGGGGATCGTCGATTGGTCGATGCTCGGTCACACTGGTTTCTTGCTCGTGATGGGTCTGGTCGGTGCGGCGGTCGCCAATCGACGACTCGACGGCATGCTGCGCAAGTAGACGCTCAAAGCCCCGCGAGTAAGGAGAACCCAGCTCTGCCGCGATCTAGTCTCGGTGGCCCATGCTCGACCTGACCTTCCCCCTCCATGCCCCCCATGGCACGGATCTGAACACCAAGGGCTGGCTCCAGGAGGCGGCCCTCCGGTGTTTGCTCAACAACCTGGATCCCGACGTCGCCGAAGACCCTGAGAATTTGATCGTGTACGGCGGCAGGGGCAAGGCGGCGAGAGACCTCAACGCCTTCCATGCCATCGTCGCGACGCTCCAGCGGCTGGAGAACGATGAGACTCTGCTGGTGCAGTCCGGAAAGCCGGTCGGGGTTTTTCGTACCCACGAGCTCGCACCCAGGGTCTTGATCGCCAACAGCCTGCTGGTTCCCCGATGGGCGACCCTCGAGCATTTCTGGAAGCTCGAGGAAGAGGGTCTGATCATGTACGGGCAGATGACGGCCGGATCCTGGATCTACATCGGCACCCAGGGAATCCTCCAGGGGACATACCAGACCTTCGTTGCCATAGCCGACAAGCTCTTCGAGGGCACCCTGGCGGGGACGATCACCTTGACCGGCGGGCTCGGCGGGATGGGTGGGGCCCAACCCCTGGCTATAACCATGAACGGAGGTGTTGCCATCTGTGTCGAGGTCGATCCGCACCGAATCCAACGGAGGCTGGAGACCCGTTATCTCGATACGCAAGCAGATTCGATCGAGCATGCCATCGACCTGGCCATGGTGGCCAAGAGAGACAAGAAGCCACTCTCCATCGGACTGCTGGGGAACGCTGCGGAGGTGTTCCCCGAGCTGCTGGAGATGGAGGTCGAGATCGACATCGTCACCGACCAGACCTCGGCCCACGACCCTCTCTATGGGTACATACCTGCCGGCTACACCCTCGACGAGGCCAAGTCGCTGCGCGGAGACGACCCGGACACCTACATCAAAGCCGCTCGCGAGTCGATGGCCACACAATGTGAGGCGATGGTCGGGTTCAGGCAGAAGGGCTCCGAGGTATTCGATTACGGGAACAACCTCCGCGGCGAGGCCCAGACCGCCGGCTACGGCGACGCCTTCTCATACCCCGGATTCGTACCCGCCTACATACGCGACCTGTTCTGTGAGGGATCGGGACCGTTCCGATGGATAGCCCTCAGCGGGAACCCCGCCGACATTGCGGCCACCGACGCAACTCTCGCCGAGCTCTTTCCCGAAAATGACGCCCTCAACCGATGGCTGAGGATGGCAGCCGACGAAGTCCAATATCAAGGTCTCCCCGCCCGTATCTGCTGGCTGTCGTACGGCGAGAGGCATCAGGCGGGGCTCGCCTTCAACGAGCTCGTGGCGTCCGGCCGGGTGAGCGCACCCGTCGTCATCGGTAGAGACCATCTCGACTCTGGTTCGGTGGCGTCGCCCTTCCGGGAGACCGAGGCGATGGCCGACGGCTCCGACGCCGTGGCAGACTGGCCGATCCTCAACGCCATGCTCAACGTGTCATCAGGCGCCGCCTGGGTGGCCGTCCATCATGGCGGGGGCGTCGGGATCGGGAACTCGATCCACGCAGGGGCCCAGGTTGTGGCCGACGGCACCGCCGAGGGGGCATTCCGCGTCGAACGGGTCTTGACCAATGACCCGGGGACCGGCGTGATGAGACACGCCGACGCCGGCTACGAGAAGGCCCGCTTGGTCGCGACCGAACGGGGAGTGGACATCCCAATGCTCGACACCGATGGATGATGTCAGGGGCCATGCCGATGTTTGGCTGGCGAGGGGGGGAGAGCAGCCACAGGTAGCCGTCGTGGGGTTGCCTTGGTCGCAGCACTCGGGGATAGCCCTGGCTCCGCTTGCCCTACGGGACAGGCTGAGTCGTTTCTCCACATTCCACTCGGAACGACAGAGCGACGTCGCCGAAGTCCGGGCCTTTGATATGGGGAACTGGCCGGTCCTGGGTCTCGATCTGGCTGACTTGCAGGGCTATTTGTCGTCACGCATCGACCAGCTCCGCTCGCCCGGGCTCACCTTCTTCCTCGGGGGCGACGATGCGATCTGTCAGGCAATCAGAGGTGCGATGAGGGCGGACCTCCTCCGCTTCTCGTCCAACCGTCTGGCCGAGGAAGAACAGCTCGGCGCCGTGCGAACGGTGACGATTGGAGCACACGGATTCGCCAGGACACCGAAAGACCGTCCCGCTGAACCGGGCACCACGTTCACCCACGAACAGATTGAAGACGAGGGCATGGGCACGATCGTCGATCGCGCACTCGGAGAGCTGGAGAGCCAGGACATCCATGTGAGCATCGATCTCGACGCGCTCGACCCGTCCCTCGTTCCAGGGAGCAGGGACGCGATGCCCGGTGGCCTGGTAGTCCGCCAGCTGGCGGAGGGAGTCCGGCTCTGCGCCGCCAGTCCCAAGGTGTCATCAATCGACTTCGTGGGGGCGGACGTTCAGCTGGACGAATCGGGTCGGACGCTCGACGTCAGCTGTCATCTCCTTCTAACCGCCGTCATGGGGTTCAGGGAGCGGATGTGACCCCATGGCGCGACGTTCGCCCGTCAACCCCCGCTGACCGGGACCGCTGACTCCGGGACGAGACCGGTCGTCTGGCGATCCTGGAGGAACCCCTGAGGAAGGCGGACACGCCGGGGCCCATGACTGTGGCCCCGGACCATGCGATGAGCTATGTCCGGAAACGGGATGTCAGGATCGAGCTTGTCGACCAGGACCTGAAGCTCGTCGAGGGATGCGACACGACCCAGCGAGTCGCGCAGGGTCGGGCCGGCAGGGAAGCCCTTCAGATACCACGAGGGATGCTTGCGAAACAGATTCATCCCCATCTTCTCACCGAAATGATCCACGAGCAGCTCGGCATGACGAACCATTATTCGGCCGACTTCACCGAGATCCGGCGCCGAAGGGGGCTCACGCCCGGCGAAGGCTTCGGCGAGATCGCGGAACAGCCAGGGCCGGCCCAAACACCCGCGACCGACAACGACGCCGTCGACGCCGGTTCGGGCCATCATCTCGATGGCGTCCCAAGCCGTCCAGATGTCGCCATTGCCCAGCACCGGGATTCCCTTTACCGCTTTCTTGAGAGCCCGGATCGCAGTCCAATCGGCCTTCCCCGAGTAGAGCTGCTCTGCCGTTCGGGCGTGAAGCGCTACCGCAGCGACGCCCTCCTCCTCGGCAATGAGACCCGTCTCGATGTACGTGAGATGACGATCGTCGATTCCTTTGCGGAACTTGACCGTTACCGGAACCTGACCGGCGTTTGAGACGGCGGATCGGACGATGGAGCGAAAGAGACCCAATTTCCACGGGAGAGCCGCCCCTCCACCGTGCCGGGTCACCTTTCCCATCGGGCAACCGAAGTTCATATCTATGTGATCGACTTCACGATCAGCGACCAGGAACGCCACGGCCTCACCGATCGCACCCGGGTCGGTCCCGTACAACTGGATCGAACGAGGGACCTCGTCAGCATCGAATCGAGCCAGAGCCAGGGTCTTCTCGTTGCCCTCGATCAGTCCTCTCGCGCCGATCATCTCGGACACGTAGAGACCGGCCCCGAACTCCCTGCAAAGACGTCTGAATGGGGCGTTGGTGACCCCGGCCATGGGGGCGAGGATCACGGGAGGGGTGACGTCGATGGAGCCGATCCGCATATGGCCCTCAGGATATTGGGGTGTGAGGCCTGAGCCTCAGGTCCTGGCGGTACGGGTAAACCGAAGCGATCTCGCCCGACAGGAATCTCCGTTGGGTTTCGTTCCACCAGGAGGCTTCGAACAGATCCGCATGTGCGCCGACGAACACGTCCCTGAGCTCGCCACCCAGACCGAGAAATGAGGCGAACTCGGCGGGAAACACGTCGTCCGGGCCGAGCGGGAACCATGGCGTTTCCGCCATGGCGTCTTCGATGGACGGGGATTCGGGTATCTCGCGAAAGTGGCAATTCACTATCTCGGTGAGCTCGTCGTAGTCGTAGAAGACAACGCGGTCGTTTCGAGTGACTCCGAAGTTCTTGATCAGGAGATCTCCGGCGAAGATCCCGGTCACAGCCAGGTCCTTGATCGCATCCCCGTACTCCACGACTGCCTGTTGAGCTCGTTCTGTCGTGACCTCGCGAAGGTAGACGTCGAGCGGGATCACTCTTCGCTGCACGTACGCCAACGCAATATCTATGTAGTCGCCCACGGGCTTCACTGTCCTCGAGCACTCACGCAGCAGCGAGTCGAGCAGGGCAGGATCGAAGCGATCGGCCTTCACCTCCAAGTGCTCGTACGACTGTGAGTCGACCAGCCTTCCCGCCCGGTCATGATGAAAGACCAGCCGGTATTTCTCCATCACCTGGGACGGTGTCATCGTCTTCTGCGGCGGGAAGCGGTCCTTTATCACTTTGAAGACCATCTCGAAGCCGGGCAGGGTGAACACCGACATCACCAGCCCCGGCTTTCCTGGTGGCTCCACGAAGATGTCATCGCTCTCCTCGAGATGGGCTCTGAGCTCACGGAACAACTCTGTCTTCCCATGACGGGCGTGCCCGATCGAGATGTAGAGCTCCGATGCTCGTTTCCGTGGGACCATCTCATTGACGAATCTGATCAGGTCGTACGGTCGTTCCGCCTCGACGTGGAAGTAGGAGTGGGCAAAGGAGAAGAGGATCGACAGGTCGTTCTCAGTCAACAGGACGGCGTCGACCGCGATCCCATCGGGGTCGTGGGCCAGGGACAAAGCCATCGGGAGGAATCGCCGGTTGGTCAGCACCCGGCCGACGAGATACGCGCCTTTGGAGCGATAGAACACCGAGTCCGCCACCTCGATCGAGGAGACTTCCTCGCCCTCGTCGAGCTCTGACTCGATCCGGTCGGCCACACTCACCGCGTCGAAGCCCGGGTCGTCGAAGAGCTCCGTGAAAGAGGGGGCACTCAGGACCTTCTCGAGGAGGTCAGCCAAGCTATCGGTCTTCCGGTAGACGTTTGAGACGTCACGGAGACTCTCCGTGGGTGGCGTCCTGAAGTCGGTCTCGACGAACTCGATCTCAGGATCCACGCCAACTGTTGCAAAGACCCGTCGCGTGATGCTGTTGAAGAACGTCTCGGCGAGCTCGAAGTCCTGTCTCTCCATTGCGAAGCCCGAATAGGCGGCCTTCATCGACGCCCACACCCTCTTGTCGGCAGATCGATTGCCAAGGATCTTCTCCACCTCCGCAGCTGTCTGCCGCGCCGTCGGGCTGTACACGTGGAGACGCTCGAGCGCGTCCTCGGCGACGCCCTGCCAGTCGAGCAACTCGAACCTGGTCTGGGCGCGGGAGGTGATGCCGTCGAAGCGCTTCCTCAGATCCCGATATGCGTCTGCAATCGCACGCGCTCCGAGACTGGCGAGCCTGCTGTCGGAGGCCTGGCCGGCTGTCATGGCATGAGACTGGCATTCCGAGCGGGGTATCCCAAGCCCCCTGGCGCATCAACGGTCGAAACTCTCCTCGAAACCGTCCCACCCGACAGGAATCGGCCCGGTTTCCTCTGGAGATCAGAACTCGGTGCTGGTCACGTTCTGTAAACGGACCTCGCCATGTGCGGCAAGCTTCCCGTCGTCCTGGCGTGTGAGATCGACCTGCCAGAGCTGTTGGGTGCGCCCACGATGAATGGGCACGGCACGCCCTATCAAGACACCACCCGTCGTTGCCCTCAAGAAATCGGTCTTGTTGCTGATGCCCACGGCGCCTGCCATCCCCTGGTCCACAGCCCAAATCGCCGCACCCGTCGAGGCCAGGGTCTCGACCATGGTGCAGTAGACGCCGCCGTGGACCACTCCGTAGGGCTGATGGTGGTTCTCACCGATAGCCAACCGCCCTTCAGCGAGGTCGGCGGTCGCCGACGTGAGCTCGATTCCCGTGAACGAGACGTAGTCGGGGCGGTCCTCGAATGGGTCGACCGTCATGAACCGCAGCCCACCTGGAGCTGGGTCACCGTCCCGAGGTCGTTGTCTACGTACTCGATGACCTCGACAGCCAACCCCTCGAAGTATGCCGAGTTGAGGACGATCTCCATCTTCCCGTCGCCACTCAGATCGGCGACCGCCCCCACTGTGAAGGACGCGCCGAACGGACTTTCGGAGTCGGTTACCACGGTTGCGCCGAGGATCGCGGTCTGCACCGCCCCATCCACGACTTTCCTGAGAAAGGCGATCGAGTAGTCGCCCTCTTCCATCAGGAGGCCGGGTGTCACCTCTTCGGCGACGACTATCACCTCGTTGACGCCGTCACCCTCCAGGTCGGTGCGCAGCAGCTGTTTCACCGCAGGGCTTGCGACGGTCAGCCCCCGCGTAGAAAGCAGCGCCGAGGCGAACCCTGCATAAGTCCCGTCATCGCTGATCGTCTGGAAGATGTGGGGTTGGAGATCCCACGGCGCCGAGATCGCCACCCCATAGGGACCGGGCCACTCTCCCAGGAGCTCGGGGTTGTCGATTTCGACACCGATGATGTCGAGCGGCTCGCACACGAGTGTCTGAGGGCCACCCGTCGTCACCGCCTGCAGCCCGATCCGGGCGATCTGGTAGTCCTCGCCTCCAACGACCGGAAGGGCACCCTCGTCCTCGGCCATGATCCAGTCGGACCCATCCCACCAACCGAGGGCGCCAAAACCCGACACGATCAGGGGCTCATCCGCCCAATTGCCCTCGAGACCCCCGTCCGTCGTGGTGGTTTCCGAGATGGTGGTTGTGGTGGTCGATGGGCTTGTCGACGTGGTGGAAGCGAAGCTGGTGGTTGGAGGACTGGTTGTCGATGCTTCGCCCGTGCTGGTCGTCTCGTCGAGCGTGGTTGTCGAATCAGTTGTCTCGTCAGGACTGCACGCGGCCAATCCGAGGGCAGCCACCAACGCCAGAGTGAGCGCTCGTCGCATCGGCGACAAGCTAATCGCCGCGACCGGGTGACAAGATGAACTGGTTCATCTCAGCGCCGACACGGTTGAGCAATCGGGGAAGCAGATGGATAGGCAGACCTATGACGGTAAAGGGGCTGCCGCGGACTGACTCGACGAATTGGCCCCCCAGGCCCTGCAGCGCGTAGGCACCGGCCTTGTCCATCGGCTCGCCGGTGTCGACATATGACGCAATCTCATCGAGAGTCATCGAGACCACCACGACTTCGGTCACATCCACCATCGAGACGACCTCCGCCCCGTCTCTCAGCATCGCCACCGCGACCCCGGTGAATACATCGTGACTGTCACCCTCCAGCCGTCGCAGCATCCCCCTCGCCTCCTCCGGATGGGCCGGCTTCCCAAGCATTTGACCCGCGTGCACCACGGCCGTGTCAGCAGCCACAACCACCCGACCGGGGGCAGCAACCGCCATCGCCTTGGCGCGAGCCAGGCGCTCGACGTAGGCGGCGGGGAGCTCCGCTGGAAGCCGCGACTCGTCGATTCCTGGAGGTTCGACGTCAAAGACGAGATTCAGTCGCTCCAAGAGCTCCCGTCGACGAGGTGACCCGGATGCCAGCACCAGCCTCATCGGAGAACTCCCAGCCGGATAACTGTTGTCGGACTGCCGAGAACCCCGATGGCGGCGACGGGATTGTCCGGGAAGAGAACCGCATTCGCCGGAGACCCCGGGTCGAAGCCTGTGGACCGCCCGGTTGCTTCGAACGCCGCAAAGCCAACCGCTTTGACGGCATGTCGAGCGCTCAGCCCCAACTCAGCCAGTCTCACTGCCTCACCGGCAATGTCGGCGGGGGCACCAACGAGGTCCGATCCCGCCAGAACTCGCACCCCGGCCTCGACGGCGTGTGGCAACAGCCGACACACGTTTTGGAGGCCCTCGCTGAGCAGCCGTCCGCCGCTCGACGTCTCGCCGAGCTGTTTGATCGTCTCCTCCACGCGAAGCACCGTAGGGACCCACATGCCACCGCGTGCACCAAGCACCTCTAGGTCTTCTTCGCTCAGAAACAGACCATGCTCGATGGAGTGGACGCCTGCGCGAACAGCGAGGCCCGGCACCTCAGGCGCCATCGTATGGATGGCGACTTTGGCCCCGGCTGCGTCAGCTGAAGAGACTGCCTCACGCAGTTGACTGGCGTCGAAATTGGCCACCGGACCGATCCCTCGACGTGGCCAGTCCCCTACCAGCTTCACCCAGCCGAGACCTCGGCGGGCCTCTGACTCGACTGCCGCACCGATGTCTCCTGGGTCGATCACCCTGCCAAAGCCCGAGAAGTATCCGTCGAGCACAGAGATGATCGCGCCAGCAGCCTCGACCTCGGGGCGCTCGATCGACGGCGTCTGCCGTATTGCGTCGATGGTGGTCGTATCGCGCCATCCCTTGTCCAACAGGAGGGTCACACCCGCAGCTAGCGCATCTCGAGCCCTCTCGATCGCACCTTCGACATCTCCCGGGTCGGTGATGTGCTCCCCGGCAAGATGGGAATGGGCGTCGGCCAAACCCGGCAACGCCCAACTCTCCCGCCCGACGTGGGCATCCGGCTCACCAGCCGGTTCCACCCAGATTCCCCCGCTGATATCCCGCGTGACCACCGGGCCGAATGGGGATCTGAGGGTGACGCGGACTCTCATGGTGCTGACGCTAACTGCCGATATGTATGGACCAGAGGCTCCATCCGATACGAGGGGACCCACCAATGCCGAGGGGACTTTGCTCCAAGAGCTCTACATAATGGCGCAGGTGAAGAAGGTCGTGGTCGTGGCAGCTGTGATCCTGACCTCCTGTGGCGCGCTCACCCAGCCACCCACAACATCTCCTCCTCCGCCTCCCGTCGTCCAACCTATCTCGACGACCACACTCGGCACTCAGCCACTCGAGGTTCAGAACTGCGGAGCCCCACCGGTCACTTTTTCCGCCTTCTGTGAGGTCTACGAGCTCATCCAAGAGTGGCATGTCGATCGGCCGATCTCTGACGAGTTCCTCGCCCAGGTCGCACTCGACTCGTTGGCGAGTCACCGGCCAACCGCAACCGAAGAGAGGCCCAGGACGCTCTTCTGCGCCGTTCCAAACGATGCGTTCGTCGACTTCTGCAGCCAGCTGGCGACCATGGTCTGGGAGGACGAAATAGCCATCGCCCCAGCCGTCGACGAGGCCGTACTGGCAATGACCGACATCGGCCTCGGCCCCTTCACCTACTACGTGCCGCCGGATCAGGTCGGTTCGTTCAGGCAAAATGGAGTCGTGGGCGGTGTTGGTGTTCTCCTCGACGCCACCAACTCGGTGGGCTCCAAATGCGCTCGAATCGACGAGACCTGTCCTCTCGAGATCGTCTTTGTGTTGGAGAACAATCCGGGGGCCGAGGCAGGTTTGGAAGCGGGTGATCAGATCATCTCCATCGACGGCGAGCCGGTCCAAGGGCGGGGTTTCGCTGCCACCGCAACGACCATCGCAGGCGACGAGACGGGGACGGTCACCATCACAGTGGACCGAGACGGCGAGACGGTCGAGTTCACCATCGACCGTGCGCCTCTCACCGTTCCGACGGTGGACGTGAGTGTCCCACTCGATGGAGTCGGCTATCTGCGCATTCCCGACTTCGAAGCAGACATTGGCAACTTGGTCGCCGATGCGCTCTCGTCGCTCGACGAAGCAGGCGCCGGAACGATCGTCGTCGACCTCCGCGACAACCCCGGTGGGTTTGTCGACACGGTGGTGGAGGTTGCCTCCCAGTTCATCGACGGTGGAACCGTCATGGCCACGGCGGGACCGGGCGACTCGTTCGAGTATCCGGCCGGCGATGGAGGCTTGGCGACCACTCAGAGACTCGTCGTGCTCGTGAACAGGGGAACCGCCTCTGCGGCTGAGATACTCGCTGGTGCTCTGCGCGACCGACGGGGGGCTGTGATCGTTGGGGCCAACACGTTCGGTAAAGATGCCGTTCAGATACCCTTTGAGCTACGCAACGGCGGTGAACTCTATGTCGCCGTGGCCCGCTGGACGACACCGACCGGGTTGACGGCCGGAGACGGCGGGCTGACGCCGGACAGGGAGTTGGAATTCCCGACCGACCAGACCGTCGAGGAACTCGTCCGGGCCGCCCTCGACGCGGCATCATGATCAAGAAACGCCTTCTAACCACATCGGTCGCAATGGCCGTAGTCATCACATCCTGCGTCGGCGGCACAGGTGGAACCTCCACGACCGACGGGTCGGGACCCACGGCCCCCCCAACAACGGAGAATCTGGGCTCGGATGGACCATCCCGCGACCAGAGCGCAGATTTCGAGATCGTCGCATGTGACGACGCGCCCGACGACGTTGTGATCGTATGCGAGGCCTACGACCTCATTCGGGACAACTACGTCGACGACATCCCGGACGAAACGCTGATCCAGGCAGCAGTCGAGGGTCTGAGAGCACTCGATGCAGACGACTTCGGAGAGAGATTCAAATGTCCCCTTCCCAACGAGGGTTTCCTCGCGGTCTGCGAGGCGGCAGTCGGCCGGGATCTCGGCCAGTTCTCGCTGGCCGAGATGATCGTCAGCTCTTTCGCTCTTTTCGGCCTCGACCCGAACTCGTTCTATCTCGATGAAGAGGCCCTGGAGCTCCTCCAGGAGGAGCAACAGGGCGAGATCGAGGGCATCGGCGCGCTGGTTTCCCCGGAGGATGAGACGATCGAAGGCGAGAACAAGCAGTGCTCCATCGTCTCGGAAACATGCAATGTCTTGATCGCATCGACGATCGAGGGAACTCCGGCAGAGGCGGCCGGCTTGCAGAGCGGAGACATCATCATCGGCGTCGACGGCGACGAGGTGATCGGATGGTCCATCGAAGAGCTCACCGCACGTGTGCGGGGCCCTTCGGGGACCGACGTGGCCTTGACCATCAGGAGAGACGACGAGGTCTTCGAGGTGACTATCACCCGGGCGGCGGTGGTCATACCGGTGCTCGAGACGGCGCAGTTCGGCGACGATGGCTACATCCGATTGCGGGTCTTCAACGGTACGGCCGACGAGCAGTTCCAGACTGCGGTCATAGAGATGGTCGCCGACGGAATCGACGACTTGGTCGTCGATCTCCGCAACAATCCGGGAGGTCTGCTGGACACTGCGATCGAAATCACCTCGGTCTTCCTTCCCTCGGGCGACGTTGTGGTGACCGAGGGTCCGAACGACGACAACACCTATTCGGTGACAGGTGCCTCACTCGTCCCCGAGAGTGTGAACGTGATCTTCGTGGTCAACGGGGGCAGCGCATCGGCTTCAGAGGTGGTCTCCGCCGTGTTGCAGGAACGGGATCGGGCGCTCGTCGTCGGCGAGAACACCTTCGGGAAGAACACTGTTCAGCAGCGTTTCGCACTCTCCAACGGCGGGGCCCTGAAGCTGACGATCGCCCGCTGGCTCACACCGGGCGGCCTTGACTTCGGCGGTGTCGGCGTGACCCCGGACGTGGAGCTCGCTTTCGAATCGAACGTGACTACCGAAGAGCTTGTCGCTGCCGTGGTCAGTCTCGGCTGATCACCCTTACAATCTCTCGCCTTCTGTGCGGAGGCAGTTGTGAGAGTCGGCATAGGCATTCTGGGAGGCGGAACGGTTGGTGGCGCGCTCGCCCATCGGTTGCTGACCGAAGGCGAGGCGGTGACGTCCAAGACTGGCCTCGAGCTCGAGGTGAGGAAGATCGCAGTCCGGGACCTTGCCAAGGGAAGGCCTTATCCGTTTCCACCGGACCTCCTCACCGACTCACCGGCCGACGTAGTGAACGACCCTGCAGTTCAGCTGGTCGTCGAGCTGATGGGAGGTCTCGAGCCCGCAGCAGATTTGGTGATGCAGGCAATCGAGGCGGGGAAACCAGTGGTTACCGCGAACAAGGAGCTGGTGGCGATCCGCGGGGACGAGTTGATCAAGAAGGCAGAAGAGCGAGGTGTCTCCTTGCTCTTCGAAGCAGCCGTAGGTGGTGCGATTCCCATCATCCGACCCTTGTCCGCGTCTCTGGCGGGCGAACGCATCAGCGAAGTCATCGGGATCGTCAACGGGACGACGAATTTCATACTCACTCAGATGTGCGAGTCAGGTGCCCGCTACGAGGAGGCTTTGGCCGAAGCACAATCCTTGGGCTATGCGGAGGCAGACCCGAGCGCGGACGTCTCAGGATCAGATGCGGCATCCAAGGCCGCCATCCTGGCTTCTCTGGCCTTCGGGACGTGGATTGCCAGCGACCGTGTTCACCGTGAAGGAATCGACCAGCTCCAACCCGAAGACATAGCGTTTGCGGCGGATCTCGGTTATCTGCCGAAACTTCTGGCTATCGCGAGTGAATCGGAGGCGGGAATCGGCGTGCGCGTCCACACGACTCTGATTCCCACCGACCACCCTCTGGCCTCGGTCCGCGGATCCCAAAACGCTGTCTATGTGAAGGGACCGGCAGTCGACGAGCTCCTCTTCGCCGGGCCCGGTGCCGGAGGCGACCCAACAGCGACTGCGGTGCTGGGAGACATCATCGAAGCGGCCCGGGAGCTTCTCGCCGGTGCACAGGTCCCGCCGCGAGTGCGCTTTGGCTCCGGCCGAATCAGGGACTTCTCCGACATCGACACGAGCTGGTATCTGAGACTGGAGGTGGTCGATGAGCCCGGCGTCCTCGCCCAGATTGCGACGACAATCGGAGCGAACAGGGTCAGCATCGAGTCGATGGTCCAAATTGGACGGGGCGAGACCGCAACCCTGCTGTTCATCACCCACCCGTCACCCGAGTCGGATCACCAGGCGGCGATCGTCGCTCTGAGACAGCTCGAGGTCGTGCGACAAGTCGCAGCCGCGATGAGGGTGCTCACGGTTTGACTGGCCGGCCCTCTGGCTGACATGAAGGACACCAATAGGTGACGCGATCACCGAGCCTGGCCATCTTGATCTCGCTGGAACACCTTCGACACGGTCTGCCGGCACGGTCGTAGACCCACATCTCCCGGCCTCTGGCGCGCTCACCCGTGGTGCTACGCGGGCCGGATCTGACGTTGACAGCGAGGAGCCGACTCGCCCGCTCGGCCATCTCGAGCAGTTCGGGATCAGACACCTCGCTGACACGCGTCCCGGGGTGGATACCCGCGAGGAAGAGCAGCTCCGACTTGTACACGTTGCCGATACCTGCAACGACTCGCTGGTCGAGCAAGACCTCGGCGATCGATGCGGGGTTCCGTGTCCGGGCGCGCTCGACGAACAGGCCGGGTTCGAATCCATCCGCCAGAACATCGGGACCGAGACGCTCAAGCCGTCGTTCGATCGCAGGTGTTCGATCGACCTCGACATCCGGGGCGGCAAAGCAACAAATGTGGTGGGCGGCGGTGCTGAGCACAACCCTGGCGCTGCCCGGTACGGGGCGCTCGGCGGGAATTACGGTCCAGCGACCGGGCATGCCCAAGTGCACCCGGAGCGAGAAACCCTTGTCGAAGTCCACCACGAGGTGCTTGCCGAAAGTTCGCACGTCTTTGACTCGCCGACCCGCCAAACGATCCGCATTCGACCGAATCTGAGGCGCGGTTCCATAGACCGAGACAACGTCGTTCCCCATCAGGATCGGCCGGATGCGCGCCGCAGCTTTGGCGATGCTGTCACCCTCGGGCATGTCGCCGGTCTCCCACCAAGAGCAGGATGAGCTTCTGGCTCAAAGCAACATGGTGGTCAGAGCCAGGATCCAGAGGAGGCCTTCCAACCGGAGTGCCCCGATCAGCGCTCCTACCCTCGACACCGCTCGAGGAAGATCGTTGTCGGCCAAGCCGGCCCTCACGTCGCGCCACGCCGGGCTTCCCACCAGACCACCCACCACGAACATCGCCAATACTGCCGCCAGACCGAGCCAAATGCGTAGTGGAGTTTCAGCCAAGCCGGTGGTCAGCATGACCAGCCAGACGCCGGTAGCCAAAGTCCCCAAGCCCGAGATGATGCCAAGACGCTCGGCTCTGGCCATTCTCTGGGTGAGACCCAAGTTCTCATGTCGATTGTGGATCGACTGACGGAGATCCCGCGGGATCAGGATCTTGTGGCCAAACCAAGTCGCGGCAAACGTGACGTGAAGGATCTTGATGATCAGGATCACACGAGTAGCGAAGCTACGCGACGCAGAGAGTTGCCGTCGTCTAGCGCCAGGCGAGTCTCTACAGACCGACGCTAACTCAAGCCGGGATAACCGATCCCGGTATTGGCATGACAGTCATATCCGTGAGGGTTCTTCCCCAGATACTGCTGGTGGTAGTCCTCGGCGTAGTAGTACCTGTCCAGGGGTTTGATCTCGGTCGTTATCTCTCCGAAGCCGCGCTCGGTGATCACGGACTGATAGAGATCTCGGGATCTCTTGGCTTGGTCCAGTTGCTCATCGGTAGTCGTGTAGATCGCCGACCTGTATTGAGTCCCGACATCGTTGCCTTGCTGATACCCCTGAGTTGGATCGTGGGTCTCCCAGAAGACCCGGAGGAGCTCGTCATAGGAGACCTGGTCCGGGTGGTAAACGACCATGACAGCTTCGGTATGGCCGGTTCGGCCGGTGCAAACCTCTTCATACGAGGGGTTGGGCGTGATCCCTCCTGCATAACCCACCGACGTGGTGTACACCCCGTCGAGCTGCCAGAAACGCCTCTCTGCGCCCCAGAAGCAGCCCATCCCGAATACGGCCGTCTCGGCCCCTTCGGGGAACGGGCCCACCATTGGATTCCCGTTGATGAAGTGCTCGTCTGGCACCTCGACTCCCTCGCTTCGACCGGGCAGAGCCTGATCCGGCGACGGCATGTCCATTGCTTTACGTCCAAACATCACGACCTCCGTGGGCTAATCAAACCATTCAACCTGTTAAGACAGCCTCAAGTTCCATCTCGACTTTCCAGCGCTCATCGAGTAAACCGGCCACGACCACCATCGTCGAAGCCGGTCGAATCGAAGCAAAGACCTCCCCATGCGCCTCCCCGACCTTGTCGGCGTAGGAGGCGTCGGTGATGAACGTTCGGGTGCGGACGACGTCATCGGGAGCTCCTCCGACCGCCGCCAGGGCTCCGAGCATTATCTCGATACAGCGCCGGGTCTGAGCTCCGGGATCGGGATCGACATTGCCATCAGGCCAGATCGGAGCGGTACCGGCGACGAGGACGCGTTCCCCGACCCGGACCGCCCGACTGAAGCCATACCGGGGCTCGAAGGGCGAGCCGGAGCTGATGTTCTCACGCTTCATGGGTCCAGCCTATGCGGTGAGCACCTCAAGCCAGCCAGTTCCCACTTCTCGCACTCCGACCGATTCGTTACGCTTTTCCACAGCCCATGCGGTTTCTCCGAAGTCTCCCGGTGTTGATTGCCTTTGCCCTCGTGGCTTCTCTCATCTCTACGGCCGGCCCACTGGCGTTGGCCCAGTCCGTCGAGGAGGCCCAGGACGACGTCGCTGCCGCCAAGGAGAGGGCCGAAGTGGCATCCGGGCTTGTCGACGAGGCGGTCGCCGAACGCGAGGAGCTCGAGATTGAGCTGGCCGAGACGATTTCCCAGGTGAACGATCTCGCCGCGAACCTATCCATCGTCGGCTCTGATCTGGACAGGACCGCGGCGCAGCTCGGCTTTGCCGACGTCGAGTTGGCAGGGATCAAATCAGCCATCGAGATTCAGGCCGTCGATGCCTACATGACAGTCCTGGCATCGCCATCGGTCTCGGTGGTGAATTCGCCCACCGTCGAGCAGGCGATAGTCGCGTCATCGGTGGTCGAAGACGTGGTCGCAAGCGGGCGAGCGACCGTCGACGACCTGGTGGTGAAGCGGAGAACGTTGGAGGAGCTCCAAGACAAGTATCTCGCCGAGCAGGACGCATATCAGCAGGTGCAGGATGAGCTGGACGAGCAAGTTGCACGGCTCGCCGATCTGTATGAGAGGGCCGACGCGCTCGTCGCCGATGCCGTGAGGCAAGCCCAAGGCGCCGATGCCGAGTACCGAGCCGCGCTGAGCGCTGTCGACATGGCACGCGCGCGCGAATCGGAGCGGCAGAGACAAGAGGAGCGCAGCTCCACCACCACGACCACATCCCCGGGGTCAACGACCTCCACGACCTCCGGCAAGGCGACCACCACGACAACCTCTGCCACGGCGACGTCTACTTCCGGCGCGGGTGGCGGCCCTTGGAACCATCCGCCCTCCGTCGAGCAATGGAGAGGACTTGTGCAGACGTTCTTCCCGTCGAACCGGGTAGAAGAAGCACTGCGCATCATCGACTGTGAGAGCAACGGCGACCCCGACGCCTACAACCCATACTCAGGGGCCTCGGGATTGTTTCAGTTCCTACCGTCGACCTGGGCGAGCACCGCTCCCAAGGCGGGTTACCCCAGCTCCAGCCCTTTCGAGCCGGAGGCCAACATCGCGTCTGCGGCTTGGCTGGCGAACCGCTACCAGGAGCTGGGCCTCTATTACTGGCAGGCGTGGAGCTGTCGAAGGATGCTTGGCTGACGGGTCCCTAGAATCTCGCTCCGCTGATGACCGAACCAACACTGCATCCGAACCGACAGATCGCCCTGATGGCCGTCGCCATTGCCGTCACATTGCCGGGGGTCATCCTCGAACTCACCGGTTCTCATGTCGACGCAGTGCTCTCGGCTCTCCTTTTTGGTGCAGCGATCATCGGGGCCGCATTCATCCTCTCTTGGGCCGCAGAAGTGGTCCAGCTCGATGTCGGGTCAGGGTTCGCGCTGGCTCTTCTGGCCTTGATCGCTGTCCTGCCCGAGTACGCGGTGGACTTCGTCTTGGCCGCGGACGCCGGTCGGGAGTTCGCAGAGACGGGCTCGGCATCGGAATCAGGGCCGCTGGCGCTGGCCAACATGACTGGAGCGAATCAGTTGCTCATCGGGTTCGGTTGGCCCCTGGTCATCCTCCTCGGGACTTGGCGAGTCAAGAAAGCCGCAGCATCTAGAGAGGAGGCCGAAGGCGCCACGGGTGACGCGATATACCTGAAACGGGGCCAAACCGTCGATATCGCCTTCCTCACGGTGGCCTCCGTTTATGGCCTGACCCTCTTCCTGAAGGACACTCTCACCCTGTGGGACGCCCTCATCCTGGTGGCGATCTACGTCCTCTACATGATGCGCCTGGCGGGCGCGCCCCCCGAGAACCCTCATCTAGTCGGCCCAAGCGCATTTGTCGCGATGCTCCCCCGGACGAAGAGGAGGATCGTCAACTACGCCGGGTTCGTACTTGCGGCCGGGGTGATCCTCGTGGTCGCTGAGCCGTTCGTCGAGTCGCTGAAGGGTCTCGGGGAGGCGGTGGGGATCAGCGAGTTCTTGCTGATCAAATGGCTAGCACCACTGGCCTCGGAAGCCCCGGAGCTGCTGATTGCGACATTGTTCGCTTGGCGGTTGGCGGCGCGTACCGGCATAGGCGCCCTCATCTCCTCAAAGGTGAACCAGTGGACGCTTCTCGTCGGCACGCTCCCGATCGTCTTCGCGATCTTCGCCAACGAATTCCGAGGATTGCCCCTCGACTCCACGCAGCGAGTGGAACTCTGGGTTACCGCCGCGCAGTCGGTATTCGCCGTCGCCATAATCGCCAGCCGTTCGATCAGCCGCAAAGAAGCGTGGGTGATGCTTGTCCTGTTCATGGCCCAGCTCGGCGAGTCGTACCTCGCCGAAATCGGGCTGTTCTCCGAGTCCGCCTCGATTCAGGCGAGGATCGTTGTTGGAATCGTGTTCCTGATCGCCGCCGCGTGGGTCCTGAGGACCGACCTTGGCGCTTTCCGCAAGGCTCTCAAGGAAGGGTTCCGGACACCCTGGTCCGAGCTCGAGCAGGAATCCGACAGAGTCTGAGCATGCCCCTTCGAATCGCCGGCTCGGTCGCGTAGGTTGGCGACCAGATCGACGAAAGGAACGATCTTTGGGCAAGCGCTACTTCTCACCAGAGGTCTTCGCCTTTCTGCGGGAGCTCGAGGCCAACAACGAGAAGACGTGGTGGGATGCCAACAAAGACCGCTATGTCGAGGTGATTCGAGAGTCGGCGCTCGACTTCATCAGTGACTTCGGAGCTCAGATCGAGAAGATCTCGCCACACTTCACCGCTGACAGCCGCACGGTTGGAGGATCGCTGATGAGGCCGTACCGGGACATCCGGTTCTCCAAGGACAAGACCCCGTACAAGACGAACGTAGGCATCCAGTTCCGCCATGAACAGGGCAAAGACGTCCATGCCCCGGGCTTCTACATCCACCTCGAGCCCAAAGCATCGTTCGCCGGGGTTGGCCTATGGCATCCGGAGACAAAACTCGCCCGGCAGATTCGTCAGGCAATCCATGACGATCCGGGTGGCTGGAAGAAAGCATCGCGCAGCAAGGCCTTCACCGATGTCTGGTCGATCACACAACACGAAGACGAGTATCTGAAAAGAGTTCCGCGGGAGTTCGTCTCCGACCATCCGATGGCCGACGATCTGCGGCTGAAGAGTTTCATTGCCAGTACACGTCTGACACAGGGGAACATCACGTCATCGTCGTTCGCCGAGGACTTGGCTGAGAAGTTCCGAAAGGCCGGGCCGTTCACCGGGTTTCTTTGCGCCTCCACCGGCCTGGCCTTCTAGTCTCTCCGGCAGAGAGAAGGGTTGCGAGCACAAGGTGGCCATCTACGACGGGCACATATCACTCGGCGAAGACCGGGTGCATGTGATCCTCGGGGTCGAAGAGGAGAAGGTGACCCTCTCTTCCAACGGCCGTGAGATCGGCATATGGGGTATGGACGAGATCTCGATCCGCTATATCGGGAACGGCCGCTACTCCGTGACTGCGGAGGACGAGACACTGGAGTTCGTGCCGAACGACCAGGACCTGTTTGCCATCAAATTCGGTGAGATCGACGATGCACCTGTTGCACCGCACTCCGCCCGAGTCAACGGCAGGCACTCACCGGAGACGGCAGGAAACGACCAACTGGACATACCTGATCGGTTCGATGAGGAGGCTCCGCCGCCAAGACCACTGACCCGAGTCGCCTTCTACGGTCTTGCCGCGGTGACGAGCCTGCTTGGGATCTGGGCGGTTGTCTCTCTCGTTCTCGGCTGAGAGACCTCAGTTCGGCAACTCCATCCAGCCGCTCACCTCCTCGAGCAGATACTCGGAGACTTCTCTAGAGGTGTCGAGGACGTCGCAAAGCTGTTCGCGTCGCATCAAGACATCGACCAGGCTCACCGAGCTCTTCCCCTGAATCATCAGCCTCCTCTCGGCGGCGTCGGTAACCGACGCGTATGAGTCGATGGCCGACACCTCGATCGGCAGCACAGTCCCACCCATCCCGGCCATGTCGGTGGCGAGGACGAGCAGGTCGGGAGGGTTGTGCAGGGGTGGCACCGCCCAATTGAAGTAGAGGTCGAGGTGGTACTCGTCTTCGGGTTCCTCGAAGCTGTCTTCCATCTTCTCGAGACGCTCACGAAGTGAGAGCAGTACCCAGGGATCGACATCGAGGGCCAGGTGGAGGTCGATGGGCCCGCCACAGCCAGCCTCGGGATGGGCATCGATCTCCCACGATTGGCGCAGCGAATAGGTCTCCACGAAGTGTCTCTCGTCGTGCACGTGGAAGCCGTGGTCGGCGGCGTGCTCTTTGAGATCGGTGATGAAACCTGCGATGTCTACTGACATGACCGCAGGTTATTGGATGGGGCGTCGGAATGACACGCGGTCAGCGATCGCGACGGCGACCCAGGAAGAGCCCGCCAAGGAATGCGAACAATGCTGCCACCGGTAGGGGCTCGGACGGCTCTCGGACCACGATGTCGGGTTGTCCGTCTTCCTGGAGCGTGTCTCCCTCGCTGGGCCGCTCGATGACCCCCTTCTCCAGATAGTCGTTGTAGATCTTGGTGACCTCGGCGCCGTAGAGATACACGGCGGAGAGGATGAAGGCCAGAAGAAGGATGACGAAGATCGAGCCGGCGACTCCGGCGGCAGAAGGGCCGCTGACACGGAAGTAGAGGCTGGCCCCGTACGCCGCGGCGAGGAATGCCACCGACGTGAAGAACGACCCCCACCACACCGCCTTCCAACGCACCTTCACCCTGGCGAGGACCTGAAATGTGAGCGCCATGACGAAAGGGAGAACGACAATCGAGACGAGCGGGGCGAGCACAGTTATGAGCTCGTGTACCGGGTCGAAGCTGGCAGGGAACAAGTCACCCAAGAACTGCCAGACGGTGTTGAGCAGCACCACGCCGACCAGCACCAGCCCCAGTCCGAGAGCGAAGAGGAAGCCCAAGCCTCGCTTCTTGACGAAAGCCACGGGTCCCGTGGTGTGCTCGTACGGGACGTGAAAAATGTCGTTGAGGTCGTTCTGCAGCTCCATGAACAGGCTGGATCCGGTCCACACCAGCAGGGCAAAACCGATCACCCCGGCGCTGTCTCCGGAGTCGGCAACCCGGTCCAGGACGGTCTCCATGGCTTCCCGCACCGATTCGCCGGCGAACCTGGCAACGGCGGAGAGGATCTCGGCCTCTGCATCGGCGTTACCACCCAGGAAGAGACCGAAGACGAACACCGCGATCAGGAAGAGAGGGGTCAAAGCGAAGATCGCCCGATAGGCGACTGCTGCCGACATGCGGGAAACTCTGTCCTCCCCGTACTCCTTGCCAGCGGCCTTGAGGATCTCGAAGGCGTTGGTGGCGACAGTCCTGACTTTCTTCAACATCAGGCGGTCAGGCTATCGGGCATAAACTCGTCAACGGTGAGTTACCCCTTCGAACCGACGGTGAAAACCATGGAAGCCAAGGTCTCCGAGCGCTGGCCGAAAGGCGAATTCGTTTACGAGCCGAAGTGGGATGGCTTCCGATCCCTTTCCTGGTCACAACCTGAGCTCCGGCTCGACAGCAGGAACGAGCGCCCGTTGCTGAGGTACTTCCCAGAACTCGAAACCCCTTTGAAACAGCTGCCCGAGGGAACCGTCGTCGACGGCGAGATCGTCGTGGTGGTCGACGGCGTCACCGACTTCGACACGTTGCAGCAGCGGATCCATCCCGCTGAATCACGGGTTGGGATGTTGTCGGAAAAGACTCCAGCCGAGCTGGTGGCGTTCGACCTGCTCGCAGTTCGCGGTGAGGATCTCCGCCAATTGCCATTCAGCGAAAGGAGGGGGAGACTCGTCGACCTCCACGATGAGCTCGACTTCCCGTGGCACTTGACCCCACAGACCGCGGACGAAGAGACAGCAAAACGCTGGTTCCACGAGTTAGAGCCCGCTGGATGCGACGGGATCATCGCCAAAAACCCGGATCTCGAATACCAACACGGGAAGCGGGCCATGGTCAAAATCAAACACCGCCGCACCGTCGATGTCGTGGTCGGAGGGTTCAGGGAGCACAAAGACGGGGGAAAGATCGGGTCGCTGCTGCTCGGCCTCTACAACGACGACGGAGAGTTCCATTTCATCGGTCATTGCTCGGGCTTTCCGGATGTCGACAGGGTCGAGATCTACGAGAGGTTCAGGGAGCTGCAGGCCGATGGAAGCTTCGACGAGCAAGCACGGGCACCCGGAGGGCCCAGCCGCTGGTCGGCTGGAAAGGACAACTCGTGGACCCCGGTGAAGCCAGGGGTGGTGATCGAGGTGAGCTACGACCAGCTGGAGGGCGATCGATTCCGCCACGCCAGCAGATTCCACAGATGGCGCCCGGACAAGGATGCAGAGTCGTGCACCATGGACCAGCTCGAGCGCCCCGAGGGAGCCGGCTTCCGGGAGGTCGTCGCCTGAGCCCTTCTGACGGGGAGCAGCTTTGAAGGCCCCGATCGTCGACGGCCACTGACACGGGCACTGATCGATCAAGTTCAGAAGCGGCATCGACAACGCCCACTCCAACCCAGACACAGAACAGTCGTCCACCCCTCTGCTTGACATCTGATCAGGGGCGGTTCAAGGGTTTCCCCGATTCCGATGAGTTTCGGCCCGTGCCACACTGCTTCGAATGGGTCAGGAAACAGTCGTAGAGATCATGGGCCTGACCCATGACTATGGCGAAGTCGTCGCCCTCCAGGATCTCGATCTCCAGGTTCCCTCCGGCGTCACCGGCTTGGTCGGCGCCAACGGAGCAGGCAAGACGACGATGCTCCGCCTACTCCTCGGGCTGCTCCACCCGACTACGGGTTCGATCAAGGTCCTGGGTCACGACCCGGAGAGGGAACCACTCGAAGTGCGGGCCCGGATCGGATACATGCCCGAAGGGGACTGTCTCCCCAAAGATCAAACGGCGGCCGACTTCGTCGCCTATGCCGCCCAGCTCGCCGGAATCCCACCTTCCGAGGCTCGTCGCAGAGCTTCGGAGACCCTGTTCCTCGTCGGACTCGAAGAGGAGCGGTTCCGCTTCATCGGAGACTTCTCCACCGGCATGCAGCAACGAGTGAAGCTCGCCCAAGCCATCGTGCACGACCCCGATCTCGTGCTGCTCGACGAGCCCGCGTCGGGCCTCGACCCCGAGGGACGGGGTCGGATGCTCGATCTGATCAAGCGCCTGGGCCAGTTCGACATCGATGTCATCGTCAGCTCCCACGTCCTCACTGACATCGAGCAGACCTGTGACTGGGTGGTCATGCTCGATGCGGGCACACTGCTCCGATCGGGACCACTGGTCGGCTTCGATCGGCTGGGCACGGTGCTCGTGGAGGTGGTGGACGGGCCGGACGACCTTGCTTCCTTCTTGAGGCACCATGGCGTCTCCGCAACTGTCGATGGTCGGCGCCTCGTCGTGGGCCCGGGTGACGACTCGCTCGAGCGCGCCATCGTCGAAGCTGCAGCGTCGACCGGATCAGGCCTCATTCGGATGATGAGAGGGTCCGCTTCTCTCGAGGACATGTTCGTGAGAGGTGGTGGCTCGGGATGACGGAGCAGGTGATCTTCGACCGCGGCTACCGAACCTATGACGGGCCGCGGACTGGACCCACCGGCGCCCGCCGCGCCGTCTACAGGGAGGGACTGAGGAGGATTCTCGGTCTCGGGCGCAAAGCAAGGCTGAAGGTCTTCCCCTGGAGTCTGATATCAATCGCCCTGATCTCGGCGGCGATCTTCATTGGGATTCACTGGGCGATCGGCGACATCGCCGAGAGCGTCGGCCAGGGGGTCCCGTCGTATGGCGGTCTGTTCGACTTCTACTCGGCGATATCACTGCTATTCATCGCCTTCGCCGGCCCGCAACTGCTGATACCCGACCGCACCAAAGGCGTGCTCTCGGTCTACTTCTCACGCCCGCTCACCGTCGATGGGTACCTCTTGTCGAAGGTCGGATCGTTCGCCACCCTGGTCGGAGCTTTCTACATCGTCCCCCAGACGGTTCTGCATATCGGGCTTGCGCTGATCTCCGACGATGGTTTCCTCCCATACCTGGGCGACAACCTGGACATTCTCTGGAAGGTGCCGGCAACCACCCTCTGTTTCGTCGCCCTTCACGGATCACTGGTCTTCATCCTCTCATCGGTCATTGGTCGCACCGGGATAGCAGCTGCAGCTTTCCTCGGCGTTCTCACGGCCGGAACAGCTATCGCTGCACGCGTGGCCGAAGCCTCGTTCGCCGGGGCTCGTTGGGTGTCGCTGCTCGCATTGGAGCAGCACCCGCGGATCGTTCGCGACTACCTGTTCGAAGACACAGTCGACTATCCGGCAGAGCTGGCCGGCTTCGAGGTTTGGGCGTCCGTCGCAGTAGTTGCGGCATTGGCTGCGGTGGCGGTCTGGTTCGTGCGCATCCGCTATCGGAGGCTCGCATGAGCGAGACGATCACGGTGAGCACACTGTCGAAGTGGTTCGGGCCGAAGGTGGCCGTGAGTGAAGTGACCATAGGTTTCGGCCCCGGAATCACCGGCTTGCTCGGCCCAAACGGGGCAGGCAAGACGACCCTCATGCGCGTAGTTGCCGGACTTCAGAAGCCCTCCCAGGGAAGCGTCAGCGTCCTCGGCATAGACCCTCGATCCGACCCATCGGTATACAGGGAGATCGCACTGGTACCGGAGGACGAAGCGGTATACGAGCGTCTCACCGGCAGAGCGTTCGTCGAGTTGGCCGCCAAACTCGCTCGCGTCGACGATCCCATCGAGCAGGCGCAGAAAACGCTGGAGATCGTCGATCTCGTGGGTTCGGCCCATCGCAGGCTCGGTGGCTTCTCAAAGGGGATGCGACAGCGTGCCAAGGTGGCTGCGGCCTTGGTCTCGGATCCGCGGGTCCTGCTGTTGGACGAGCCCCTGAACGGAGCCGACCCGGTTCAGCGGGCGGCCCTCATCGAGCTCTTTCAGAGACTCGGAGAGGAAGGCAAGACACTGATCGTCTCCTCTCACGTCCTTGCGGAGGTGGAGCGGATGGCAGAGAGGGTCGTCGCCATGGTCGACGGGCGTCTCGCTGCAGTGGGCAGCATTGCCACCATCAGGGAGGCGATGACCGACAAACCCCGGAAGGTCTTCGCGGAGTGCTCCGACCCTAGGGCGCTTGCCTCAGCTCTCATCGCCACCGACGGCGTCGTCGGGGTTTTCGTGGAGAACGGAACCGTGCAAATCGAGACCCAGGACGCCTGGGGGTTGGCCCGGAGCCTCCCCAGGCTGGCACTGGAAAGGGACATCGCCTTGACCAGGGTGGAGCCGGTAGACGAGTCGCTCGAGAGCGTCTTCCGCTATCTCGTTGAGAACCGCTGATGGTCCTCGCCCGCCACCTCTATCTCAGGATGATGCGTCGTGGCCGGTTTCTGGCGCTCCTGGCGCTGGCATCGGTGCCCGCCCTCGTCTACTGGCTCGCTGGGTTCGACGCTTCTCCTGGTGAGCTCGAAGTCCTCTATTCGGATGTGCTGTCGACAGCCGGCTTCTCATACTCCATTGCCGCCCTCATCCTCACGGTGGCGACGCTGCGCGAGGAGCGAGACGGGGGAACGCTCCCCTACATCTACATGCGCCCGATGAGCAGGCTTTCGATCGCACTCTCGTCCATTGCTGCAGGGACGGCTGCGGCCCTCACCATTGCCCTGGGCGGATGGCTCGCAACGGTGCTGGCGGTGGTCCTGGTCGGCGCCGACCTGACGCAGACTCTCGCAGGGCTGAGTCTCTACGCCGCCGCGGGCTTTGGATACTCGGCGATCTTCGTTCCACTCGGCTACCTCGTCCCCCGATCCCTCCTGGTCGGCCTCGGTTACGTCATCGTCGTGGAGTCGATCCTGGCATCCGTGGTCACGGGCATAGCCCAGTTCTCGATATTCAGGATTGCCCTGTCGATCTACGCCGACTTGGCCCCCGTCTTCGACATGCAGGGTGCTGGAGAGGTCCTCGGCCCGGTCACGCCCGGCCTGGGGGGAGGGCTCGCCAAGCTGGCTGCCGTGATGGTCGTCGGCATCGCCACCCTCACCTGGGCCCTGAGGCGACGCGACGCCCTTTGAGGACCTTTCTGTGCGGATCTACACAACTGGGGTTGGCACAGATCCGCACAGAACGTCAATACTCGTCGTCGGGTCGTCTCTGCTTGGACGGTGCGACCCGGGGAGGCTCGCCGGGCATCTTGGGGTAATGGGGAGGCCAGGGAGCATCGCCATCGCCGTTGGCCTCGTCCCTGACGACCCACTCCATGAGGGTGTCGATTCGGCCTACGGCCTCGTCGATACCCTCGGTGAGGTCGCCAACCGCCTTCCAGCGCTCCGAGTACGAGCCGAGTGGGAAGTCCTCGACTTCCACATCGTCTAGCTCATCCCACGAGAACGGAGCCGAGACGAAGCCTGTGGGTCTGACCCCATAAGCCGATGAAACGGTCTTGTCTCTGGCGTTCTGGTTGTAGTCCACGAACACGCCTTGGCGCTCTTCTTTCCACCACGCGGTGGTGACCAGGCCCATCCGGCGCTCCAACTCCCGGGCAAAGGCGAGAACGGCGCGTCGGGTCTGGAAAAAGTCCCAGATCGGTTCGATCCGCACGTAGACGTGGATCCCGCGGCTTCCCGATGTCTTGGGCCAGCCGACCAGCTCGAGCTCGTCGAGGAGCTCCTTCCCGCCTCGCACCGCCTCACGGACCTGATCGAACGAGACGCCCGGTGTGGGGTCGAAGTCGAAGCGGATCTCATCGGGATGGTCGGTGTCCTCGGCGCGAACCGGCCACGGGTGGAAATCGAGACATCCGAGTTGGGCGAGACGCACCACGTCGGCCTCCGACCTCGGCACGTTCATCTTCCCGGGCCGCTGGGAGGGGAATCTGATCTGGACGGTCTCGAACGGGGAGTTCTTCGCGGCCCGCTTGTGATAGATCGGGTCCACCGTGACATCTTGCATATACCTCTTGAGCATCGTTGGCCGCCCGTACACCCCCCGCAGGGCGCCCGACGCGACCTGGACGAAGTGCTCGACGACGTCGAGCTTGGTCCATCCGCGACCCGGGAAAACGACCCGATCGGGGCTGGAGATCTTCACCTCCTCACCCCCTACCGCAACATCGACATGATCAGACATGTTCGATCCTCGAGCTGGTTGCCATGGCGCTGGAAGACCTTAGGCCGGACAGGCAATGCCGACATCGACTAGGAGGCGATTGGCATGCAGGGGTTTGAGGCGACCCTCGGGAGCCCGGAAACCTAAGCTGACCGCCGGACCCCATCACTGTCGCGACACGAGGAGCGGGCTTATGGACCTGGTCGAGAAGATCAGAGACTCGGTCATCGGTAGAGACACCGCCGTCGAGACTCCATTCGGCCTGCGTCGGGTCACTTACGCCGACTACACGGCGTCGGGACGCTCCTTGTCCTTCATCGAGGAGTACATCCGGGAACGCGTCCTGCCTCTTTACGCCAACACGCACACCGAGACTTCGGGCACCGGGCTCCAGACCACCAGGTTCCGTGAGGACGCCAGGGAAATCATCAGGGAAGCCGTGGGCGCCGACCGCGCGGAGCACGCCGTGATCTTCGCCGGGAGCGGCTCGACCGGTGCCGTAGACCGGCTGATCAACATCCTGGGAATCCGCCTACCGGCCCCTCTCGATGAGACCCACCATCTCAGCTCTCAAATACCGCACGTGCGTCGCCCTGTCATCTTCGTCGGCCCGTATGAGCATCACTCCAACGAGCTGCCTTGGCGGGAATCGTTGGCCGATGTGATCGAGATCGATGAGGATGCCGATGGTCGAATCGACCTCCGGCAGCTGGAGGAGCGGCTCATCGAGTACCGAGATCGCCCGCTGAGGATTGGGTCTTTCTCCGCTGCATCGAACGTCACCGGAATCATCTCGGATACTTGGGCGATTTCACAGCTCCTCCACTCCCACGGAGCGCTGAGCTTCTGGGACTTCGCCGCGTCGGCTCCATACGTGGGGGTCGAGATGGGAATCAAGCAAGACGATGACCTCGCCTATAAGGATGCGGTCTTCATATCGCCCCACAAGCTCATCGGTGGGCCCGGCACTCCTGGAGTCCTCGTCGTCAGGCGCGACCTCCTGACCAACACGGTACCGGCGGTGCCCGGCGGGGGAACCGTGCAATACGTGTCGCCCGATCATCACACCTACATCCCGGATCAGGAGCATCGCGAGGAAGGAGGAACGCCCGCCATCATCGAGTCGATCCGGGCGGGGCTGGTCTTCAAGCTGAAGAGCGAGGTCGGGATAGACCGGATTCGTCAACTGGAGCACGGGTTCATAACTCGTGCCATCGACTCGTGGGGCGAGAACCCGAACATCAGAATCCTCGGCAACCCCAGCGCAGACCGCCTCTCCATCGTCAGTTTCGTCGTCAAGGCGCCGGGCGGGGTCCTACATCACAACTTTGTCGTGGCTGTTCTCAATGACCTGTTCGGGATCCAGGCAAGGGGTGGTTGCTCCTGCGCAGGCCCCTATGGGCACAGACTCCTCGGCATCGACCTCGAGACCAGCAGCCGTTTCGAGAGTGTCATTGCCGAAGGCTGCGAGGTGATCAAGCCGGGATGGGTTCGACTGAACTTCAACTACTTCATACCCGAGGAGGAGTTCGGCTACATCCTCCAGGCTGTGCATATGGTCGCAAATGAGGGTTGGAAGCTTCTGCCGCTCTACACCTTCGACGTGGCCAGCGCGGTGTGGCGGCACCGGGACGGGCTGCCCAAGCCGCCGGCCAGTCTGCGCGAGGCAGACTTCATCGGACTCGATCAGGGCCCCGCGCCGGTGACTCTGCCCATCGAAGCCCTCGATGATCACCTGGAGGAGGCCAAGCGCTACCTGGCGAACTCTCCGACGCAGAGCAACGGATGTCCCACACTGTCACCAGAGGCTGAAGAGTTGAGATGGTTCCCGACACCAATGGAGGTAGGAGCGTGAGCGAGCCCGAAGAGAGTCAGAGCAGCAGCGATCTGGCCCACTGGCACCGGACGATGGCGCCGATTGCCTTTAATCGCGCCTGGGAGCTGCTCGACAGATCGGACCTCGATTCTGAAGAAGAAGAGGAGATGCTGGCGGCCGCATTCGCCCAGCGACATCACTGGTACGAGATCGGCGAACCTCGCAATTGGGCGATTGCCGACTGGCAGGTGTCCCGGGTCACAGCTGTGGTGGGACAGGCCGACTTGGCCAGGCGGTTCGGCCTCAGATCTCTCGAGGTCGCCCAGGCCCACAATCTCGGGCCGTTCCTCGAGGGGTTCGCACACGAGGCGATCGCCCGCGCCGCCGCAGTTGTCGATGACGTCGAAACGTTCACCGAGCACCTCAACGCAGCCAAGGCCCTTGTTGGAGCCATCGAAGACGACGAGGAGCGGCACACACTCGAGTCGGACCTCGCCGAGATGGGCGAGACCTGACCACCGAGTCACTGTTCAAACTCGTCGTTCGCGATGCCGTCAACCGGACTCCAGCGAACGAATCTCGGTTGAGAACGCTGACGGAGGCCGTCTACTCACTTGAAGACGCCGCCGGCTGGCCCGGCAGAGACCTCGAATGGTCCGCGGCACAGATCGACATCTTCCTTTCCGACGAGACGGACAGGCTCGCTTCATATGCGGGCGTGGTCGTGAGGCAGGGTCGAGTCGACCATCGGCCGGTTGTCATCGGAGGAGTCGGGGGTGTCAAGACGCATCCCGATGCACGCGGCAAGGGCTACGCCGCGGTCGTGATGACAGAAGCGGCGCTCTTCTGGGCTGACCGGAGGGTCGATTTCGGGCTCCTCGTCTGTGAGCCGGGCCTGATCGACTACTACTCACGGCTTGGGTGGTCCGAATTCAGCGGAACCCTAATGACGCTCCAGAAGGGGCGGTTGGAGCCCTTCGAGTTCAACCGTGTCATGGTGCGCGACGTCGCCTCCCGGGCTCCAGTCGTAGGGACCATCGACCTCGCGGGCCCACCCTGGTAAGCAGATCGACAGGGTGGGGCGGGCCTACTTGTAGAAGGGAAGCCGCCGCAAGAGCTTGAGCATGTGGCCGAGAAGTCGCTGGTACAGGCCGTATCCGATTCCGAAAGGCGGAGCGAACGCCGGGATGACCCGTTGAACAGCAATCGTCTGTGACTCGGTGAACTTCAACAGCCCGATTTCACCGTGGCGTCTCGAGATCCCTGAGGCCTTCATCCCGCCCATTGGCGCGTCGTAGCTGGACCAGGCGGCCGCATATCCGTCGTTGACCCCAACAGTCCCGGCATGAAGGTCCGAGGCAATCTCAACTCCCCGATCGGTGTCCGAAGTCCAAACGCTGAAGTTGAGCCCGTATTCGGAGTCGTTCGCCAGAGCGACAGCTTCTTCGACTGTCGAGAAGCCGTAGACAGAGACCACCGGACCGAAGGTCTCCGAACGACACAACAGCATGTCGTCGCCAACCTCCGTCAGGACTGTCGGCTCGTAGAAAGTCGGCCCAATGTCCGGACGCGGTTTGCCGCCGGTGAGGAGTGTCGCCCCTTTCGCCACTGCGTCCTCCACGTGTGAGTGCACTCTGTCCAGATGCTCGGAGTCGATCATTGCGCTGAGCCCGGAAGAGAAGTCGAACATCGCAGTCATGGGCAGCGACCGGGAGTAGTCGACGAATCTGGCGATGAAGTCATCCAGGACCGTCTCGGCCACGTAGATCCTCTCCATGGCGATGCAGAGTTGGCCGCCGTTCGCATAAACGGCGCGCGCCACCCCAGGGATGGTCCTCGACAGGTCGGCATCGGACAAGACAACGGTCGCGTTCTTGCCACCAAGCTCCATCGAAGCTGCCACCAGCCTCTTGCCGGCGTGGGCAGACACGATCCTGCCGACTTCGGTCGAGCCAGTGAAGTTGATGAAATCGACCTCGTCGATGAGAGCCGACCCGGCGGTCTCCCCGTAGCCGCTGACCACTTGGAGGACATCGGCGGGGAGTCCAGCCTCATCGAGAAGAGTTGCACCGAAGACAGCGGAGTATGGGGTCTTCTCGTCTGGCTTCACCACAACGCCATTGCCGGCAATCAATGCCGCGATGATGTCCGATATCGATAGCGTGAAAGGGAAGTTCCAGGGTGTGATGTTGCCGACGACCCCAATCGGATGCTGGTATTCCCATGCCGACGTGAAACCGGGCAGCGAAACAGCTCTCCTCTTTCTACGTAGCAGCCGGGGGGCGGTGTTGAGGTAATACCGAGTTGTCGCAACAGTGTCGAAGACTTCCTCAAAAGCCGGCACACGCGCCTTGCCGGCCTCGAGTTGGAGCAGGTCCATCGCGATGTCGGCGTTGTCGATGAGCAGATCATGAAAGCGGGTCAGGATCCGAGATCGCGCCGCCAGCCCCATCTCCGCCCATCTGCGTTGGGCGCGCCGGGCACGTTCCACAGCTTCGGCAACATCGGTGGCCGTGGCATCCGGGACTGTTCCCAACACCTCACCGGTGAACGGCGCTCTGACTTCGATCCGATCTCGATCGGCGGGGACGGAGATTCTGTTCTCCAGTCGCTGGAGCAGAGCCGAGTCGACGTGCGGTGCCGCCTCCAAAGCCGTGCTGCCAGACATGTGTTCAGCCTACCGGCCGGCTGATCGGAGGCGTTCGGCTACCTGGCCAAACGCTCCGACAGGAATTCGAGGGAACGTTTCCAGGCGAGATCGAAAGAATCGGGGTCGAAGGTCTCGCCATCCGGCTCGCAAAACCCGTGACGGGTCCCCGAGTATCGCAACACCGCCACCTCGAGATCCTCCAGACCCATCGTGGCCTCCATGAACACCGCCTCATCGTCGGAGATGTAATCGTCCTCCTCCGCAAGATGGATCAGATACGCCGACTGAGATCCGGCAAAGTCGATCTGCTGGCTTCCGTAGAACGAGATGGCCGCTGTGATGAGGTCAGGAAGGCGCACTGAAGCCCACAAGGCGAGCGAGCCGCCCATACCGAAGCCGATGATGGCGATCGGGCCCTCCGAAGCTTTCTCATAGAGCAGGCCGGCTGCGGACAGGACGAGCGAGGCCAGCCGGTCCGGGCTGGCGGCACCGAGATGATCGAGAGCTTCCTGCTCCGAATCTGGCAGCTCCCCGAAGTTTATGTCAGGCGCCAGCACCGTGTATCCGTGGTCGGCCAGATCGTCGGCCAGGCCCTTGACCGATGATGTCAGACCCCAGAAGGAGTGCAGGAGGAGTATGCCCCGGCCGGGGCCTTCATCGTCTTGCACGAAGTATGCGAGATCTCGTACCACGTCCAAACTCATCTCGTCTGAATGCCGAAACTAGGCGAAGTTCTACGATGCAACGATGCCGTCAGCGGTCGAGCCCCTTCGCTACTCGCAGTTCAGATCGCTATGGGCGGCGAACATCTTGTCGGCGTCTGGCAGCTTCATCCAAACCGTCGCCGGCTCCTGGCTGATGTTCGAGCTGACAGAGTCCAGCACATGGGTGGGGTTGATGGTCTCCTCATCGCTCCTTCCCTTGTTCTTCCTCTCCCTCACGGCAGGCGCCCTCGCCGACAAGTTCGATCGGACGAAGATCATGCTGATCGCCCAAGGCATCATGGGTGGCTCCGCGATCGTGATGGCCACGCTCACTTATCTGGACCTCATCACGCCGGGGCTCCTCTTGGGGTTGGGACTGGTGCTCGGCGGGGGTCTTGCCCTCAACATCCCGGCGTGGCAGGCGCTCGTGCCCGATCTCGTCCCCCGCGGCCTGGTGGCATCCGCCGTCGCACTCCAATCAGCGGCGTTCAACGCTGCCAGGGCCGTTGGACCTGCCATCGGCGGATTGATCCTCGTCGCCTACGGAGCCGCCGCCGCCTTTGCAGTCAACGCTGCGACGTATGTCGTTGTAGTCGGTGTCTTGATAGTCATCGGACCGAAGCTGACAGCGAGGACCCCGGAGAAATCCTCGATGCGATCTGCCATCTCCCAGGGTGTGCGTTACGCCAGGTTCACTCCCGAGTTTCGCAACCTGATTGGGCTGGTGTCCCTGTTTGCAATCACGTCCGCTGTTATACAAGCGGTGCTCCCGGTGCACACGGTCACCCTCGGAGGCGCCGAAGCCACATACGGGCTTCTGCTCGGCGCCATGGGTGCCGGGGCGCTGATCGGAGCAATCATGAGACAGCGCGTCCTGGCTCGAATCAGCAGCAGCTCGGTTCCGTACACGATCGGCGCCTTCGGGATTTGTGGCGTCCTTCTCGGCTTGGCCCCCAACGCCGGTGTGGGCTTCGGAACCATGCTTGCCATCGGGTTCTTCTGGTTGCTCACCCTCAGCACATTGAATGCATCTGCGCAACTGATGGCTCCAGAGTGGATCCGGGGCCGCGCCATGTCTCTGTACACCCTTGCCTTCGCCGGAATCCTCCCCCTCGGATCGATCCTCTCGGGCGTCGTAGCGGACTGGATCGGGACCACCGGATCCCTGGTTGTCTTCTCGTCGGGAGCCATCGCCGTCGGTGTGCTCGCACCCAGATTCCGCGTGCCTCCCATACATGAGATCGAAACGCCTGAATTCAGCACCAGGGGTGCGGCACATGCGGACATCGGCGGGCTCGAAGGAGGTCCCGTCATCGTCCTGAACACTTGGACGGTCAACGAGGACGATCTGGCCGAGTTCGCCTCCGTGATGAGTGAGATCCGGCTGGTCCGGCTGACCACCGGTGCCTACAGGTGGCGGCTGTTCAGAGACATAGCCGACCCGACACGTCTGACTGAGCTGTTCGCCGTGCAGAGTTGGGAAGAGCACCTGGCCCAGCATCGCCGTATCGACGACTCCTCGGCTGAGCTAATCGCAAAAGCGAGGTCATTCGACGTCGCGGATGGGCCCCGAAGCCGGCATCTCATCGCCATCGACGTCGAAGACCCACCAGACTTCGACGCGATGATCGCCGCCCATTCGATGATGCACGAGACCGATGCGTCGGTGCGTCTCGACACCGGCTGACGCGTCGGTCCCCTATCGCTCGAACGGGTAACCTCAGTCAGGAGGTAGCGATCGTCATGACAGCCGATGTCGGCACACCCACCACCCGTATCACGACGTCGGCCGGCGAGGACCTCGTTACCGCCCTTCTGGCCGCCTGGCTGACTGTCGGCGGATTCGTCGATGGCTTCGCCCACCGGAACCTCGACACTCCTGAGACCTTCTTCACACCGTGGCACGGGATCCTCTATACGGGTTTCATTGCGGTTACGGGCTGGGTCGTCTGGCTGATCGTTCGGCGAAGGCCGCGCGCCCAAACACTGCGAGAGTCGGTTCCTGTGGGCTATGAGACCGCAGTCGCCGGCATCCTCGTGTTCATGGCCGGCGGGGTCGGCGACGGACTCTGGCACAGTCTCTTCGGTATCGAGGTCTCCATCGATGCGTTGCTTTCCCCGACCCACTTGCTGCTTCTCTTGGGGGCTCTTCTCATCGTGTCAGGGCCGCTCCGATCGCGCTGGCAGGACGTCGAATACGATCCCAAAAGGCTGGACAGATTCCTCCCACCAGTCATCGCAGTCACGATGGGGGCAGCAGAGCTCGGCTTCTTCTTCCAGTACGTCGACGGACTGAGTACCCGTTTCATGCAGGTCCCTTACCTTCCGGGTCCCGAGGAGGGCTACTTCGAGTTGGTGGCGGGGCTGTCTTCGATTCTCATCACCACCGTCATCCTGGTGGGCGGGCTCCTACTGCTTCTCCGAAGGTGGACGATCCCACCGGGAACGGCGTTGGTGCTCTTCACTGTGTTTGGAGCACTGATGGAGCTCCTCGAGGGTTACGACTTCCCAGAGGATCTGATCGCTCCTGTGATCGCCGGTGTCGCCGCCGAGGTGATGCTCTTCTGGGTGACGCCGAGACTCCGACAGGACGTCGGCGTTCGGTTACTCGCTTTCGTGGTGCCCGTCGTCATGTGGGTCACTCGGTTCATCGTCTTCGAGCAATTCTCCGACATCGCATGGCCCGTCTCGGTCTGGACCGGGACGATCTTCTTCGCTGGTTTGGCCGGTGTGGGATTGAGCATCCTCTCCAATCCCCCCTCTGCCCATTCAGTTCCGGTCGGCGAGCTGACCCGCCCTTTCCGGGGCTCTTGAGGGTCGGCTTTCGCTGCAGAAAGCGCCGATCTGGGGCCATCGGCACTGTGCGGGAGCCCAATCGGGTGCAACCCAGCTGTCCGAATCGGTGTTCTTCTAGAAGATGAGTGATTTGCCAATAGCCCTGGCTGACGATCTGGATGCCTCGTTTCCCGGCTTGGTCGATCGGATGGGAGCACGCATCTACTGGGGGCTGCGTCGCATGTACAACAACCATCATGAAGCCGAGGACCTGGCGCAGGAGACCTTCATCCGGGCTTACAGGGCCCTCTGCGACTACGACCGGTCGCGAATCGAGGATCTGGACGTTGAGCCCTGGCTGTGGACGATCGCATTGAATCTCGGTCGCAACAACCTGCGAAATCGGGCCCGGAGGCCCATCTATGTGGAACTTGGTGAGACAGGTGGATCCGAGCCGGAGATCGTCGACAGCCGGGCGTGGGACCGGAGATTCTCGAGATTGACGAAGAACCAACGCAACGCAGTCGTCTTGAGACATGTCGCCGGCCTCGGCACAGCCGAGATAGCCGAAGTCACCAGGCGACCCGAAGGCACGGTGAAGGCCGACATACACCGGGGGCTCGCCCGTCTCAGGACACTTATGGAGGAGGAAGAAGTATGAGCATCGAATCACATCTCCAGCACCTCGTCGGAGAGCTTCCCGACGGATTGGCCGAAGGGGTGGCACTCGGTGCCGGCCTCGCCGATGGGTACGACCTCTACGAGTCACCGCTCGGGAAAGTCTGGGTGACGTTCAACGTCGAAGGGGTGTCTTCGGTCGACCTCGCCGACGAGGCCTTTCCGGAGAGGTTCATCGAGCGATTTGGGAGGGCCTTGTTCCGTGCCGAGGCGCCCACCGCATGGGAACGACACATTTCTTCCGCGATCGAAGCCGGGAAGCCGGGGAAGCTGCCCATCGACTTGAGATCGGTTACGCCCTTCCAGGAGGAGGTGCTGCGAGTGGCTTCGGGTATCCCGCGCGGTGAAGTGAGGCCCTACGCATGGCTGGCGCACGAGGTGGCCCGACCGGGAGCGGTGCGGGCTGTCGGATCGACCATGGCGCGCAACCCGGTCCCACTGATCATCCCTTGCCACCGTGTCGTCCGCTCTGATGGGAGAATCGGCGCATACTCGCTCGGTGGCGCGCACAACAAGCATGAGTTGCTCGCCCATGAGGGCCTCGAGCCCGAATGGCTGGAGACCCTGGCTTCGCGACATGTCCGGGTTCAGGGCAACAAGACAACGGGCATCTTCTGTCACCCCACATGTCATCGAATTCGACGCTCGAAGACCGAGAACGTCGTCGACCTGAGCTCCGCCGCCGCCGCACGGGCCGGCGGATTTCGTGCCTGCGAGGTGTGCCGGCCCGTTTGATCGAGGGGTGAAGCGGTACCCTCGCCGCCCATGGGCGAACCATCGAACGAGCAGCTTGCAGTAGACACCATCAAGGCTCTGGCCATGGATGCGGTTCAACAGGCGAACGCGGGTCATCCCGGTATGCCGATGGGGATGGCCGATATCGCCGTGACGCTATGGGGCCGTTTCATCGAGGTCGACCCGGAAGCACCGACCTGGCCCGACCGGGATCGTTTCGTCCTCTCCAATGGCCACGGATCCATGCTCTTGTATGCTTTGCTGCACCTCTCCGGGTTCCCACTGTCTCTCGACGAGCTTCGGAACTTCCGGCAATGGGGCAGTCACACCGCCGGGCACCCTGAGATCGATCACGACCTCGGGATCGAGATGACGACAGGCCCGCTCGGCCAGGGTTTCGGGACAGCAGTCGGCATGGCTATCGCTGAGAGCCATCTCCGGGCCCGGCTGGGTGAGGACATCATCGATCACTTCACCTACGCCTTCGTCTCCGACGGTGACCTGATGGAAGGCGTCAGTTCGGAGGCGGCATCCCTTGCAGGTCACTTCGGGCTGGGACGTCTCATCTACTTCTACGACGACAACGACATCTCGATCGATGGGAGCACCGACATCACATTCAGCGAACACGTCGGCACCAGATTCGAGGCGGTCGGATGGCATGGCCTCGAAGTCGACGGTCACGACCGTGTAGCGATAGCCGAGGCCATCGAAGAGGCGCGTTCGGAAAGCAATCGGCCCTCGCTGATCATCTGCCACACCCACATCGCAAAGGGTGCCCCCAATCTCCAGGACACGGCCGAATCGCACGGCCAGCCGCTGGGCGAGGAAGAGGTCCGACTCACCAAGGAGGCGATGGGCTTTCCCGTCGAACCGACCTTCCACGTCGACGACTCGGTCTATGCCTTCTTCGCGCAGGCAATGGAGCGGGGCCGAAAGGCCCACAGGGGGTGGCGAGAGAGATTGGAGAGGGCGGATGAGGAGACCGCTCGTCTCTATAGAGCCTTGTTCGAGCCGCAGGAGGTACGCCTGGAAGGGCCGGGAGTCGAAGTGGGCGAGAAGATCGCTACACGCGCATCTGGTGGCAAGCTCTTCGCCGAGATAGCGCACCAGGTCCCTGGCTTCATAGGCGGGAGCGCCGACCTCGCCGGATCGACCAAGACCGTCATCGAGAAGGGACGCCTCTTCTCAGCCGATGATCCTTCGGCACGCGATATCCCCTTCGGGGTGCGGGAACACGCCATGGGGACTCTGGTCAACGGCATGGCCATACACGGGGGCCTTCGTCCGTATGGTGCGACGTTCTTCGTCTTCAGCGATTACATGAGACCGGCCGTGCGTCTGTCCGCGCTAATGGAGATCCCGTCGATCTGGGTGTGGACTCACGATTCGGTGTTTCTCGGGGAGGACGGTCCTACCCACCAACCGATCGAGCATCTTGCCTCATTGCGCGCAATGCCCAACATCTGGGTCATCAGGCCAGGCCACGCCAACGAGATCGCACCGGCCTGGGAGATGGCGCTGAACCGGCAGGACGGGCCGGTGGCGATCGTCCTCACCCGGCAAGGTGTGCGGACTCTCGAAGCCAATCCCGACGGGGTGAGACAAGGCGGCTACATAGTCGCCGACGGCTCCGACGTCACCATCATCGCCACGGGGTCGGAGCTGTCTCTGAGTGTCGACGCCGCTGGGATACTCGCCGAGGAAGGCATCTCTGCGCGGGTCGTAAGCCTCCCCTGTTGGGAGGTCTTCAGCGCTCAGTCAGATGAGTATCGCGCCGGAGTGCTCGGGTCGGCACCCCGGGTCTCGGTCGAGGCAGCAGCAACTTTCGGCTGGAAGGAGATGGTCGGTGATCGGGGTGTCTCTATCGGTATCGACCAGTTCGGAGCTTCAGCTCCCGCCGGGGTCATAGCTGACCATCTCGGGTTCACCCCCAACGCCATCGCAGACAAGGTGAGACGACACCTCGAAGAGTTGGACGGTTGACCGACACGGCTGAGGTCGTGGTGATCGGCGCCGGCATCGCAGGCGTCTCCACTGCCTATCAGCTGACGCAGCAGGGTTTGACCGATGTCGCCTTGATCGATCCCCGGCCACCCCTGAGCCTCACCTCGGACAAGTCGACCGAGTGCTATCGAAACTGGTGGCCAAACCGGCCGATGGTGGGCCTGATGCAGCGGTCCATCGACCTGCTCGAGCAGATGACGGAGGAGTCGGGAAACGCATTTGGCTTGAGCCGACACGGGTACCTGTTCGTGACTGCATCCGATGAGAGGCTCCAAGCGATGCGCCGACAGGCCGCTGTGACCTCCGGCCTGGGGGCGGGTGACGTCAGGGAGCACCCGGGGGCACTCCCCTATGGAGAGGCAGAGGACGGCGTGGACATCCTCGACGCAAATACGTTGCAGCGACACCATCCCTACATGACCGACGAGGCCGTAGGTGCGGTGCATGTGCGGAGAGCGGGCTGGTTCAGCGCCCAACAGCTCGGTTCCTGGATGCTCCAGCGGTCCAGGGATGTCGGTGCCAATCTGCTCAAGAACGAGGTCGTCGGCATCGAACTCGACGGGGACCGTGTCAGAGGAGTCCGTCTCGATGATGGCTCGACCATTGCGACGTCGTCGGTAGTCATGGCTGCTGGGCCCATGTCCAAAGCGGTAGCGACAATGGCTGGAGTCGAGCTGCCCCTGTTCTCGGAGCTCCACCTCAAGGTGGCCTACCGCGACCATCTCGGTGTGATCCCCCGGGATGCCGGCATGATCATCTGGAGTGATCCCCAGAGAATCACCTGGTCCGAGGAGGAGCGCGAGGGTCTCGCCGAGCTGGGTCGTGACGATCTCCTGGGCGAGATGCCCGTGTTCTGTCATGGCAGACCGGAAGGGGGTGCCGACTCTCCCTACTTCGTCGCCCTGTGGGAGTATCACCGAGAGATCCTCGAGCCGACTTGGCCCCTCCCCGACGATCCCCTCTACCCGGAAGTCGTGATGCGTGGCTTGACCACCATGATCCCAGGGCTCTCCCCATATCTCGAGGGTCTGCCCGAGTCGAGTGTGGACGGTGGCTACTACACGAAGACTCGCGAGAACCGGCCTCTGGTGGGGCCATGCGGGCCTGAGGGCTTCCATGTGGTCGCGGGCCTCTCCGGCTTCGGTGTGATGGCGTCCCCAGCGTCGGGCGACCTGGCCGCACGCCACATCGTCGGGGCGGACCTCCCCGAATATGCCGATGCCTTCCGGCTGTCGCGCTACGACGATCCCGACTATCTGACATCGCTAAGTGCCGAGGTCGATACCGGTCAGCTCTGAGCCACCTCAGTCACACGTCGACTCGAGAACCAACCCCTCACCGGCGAAGGCCGTCGGGTCGGCGAGAAGTGCCTCTGTCTCGGCCCTGATCCGCTCCTCGTCGTAGTACGTGCGGCCGGGGTCGGTGCCGCTCACGTAATCGCGGTTCACATGGAGAACGCCGACCCTGTCGAGGCTCACCCTGGGTAGGAGATCGATGAAGTCCACCAGCCGGTCTTGAGGTATGTCGGTCGCGAGATGATCTTTGAGGACCTGGGCTATCGACCCGTACCGGGCAAGCAGCTCGAGTGGGGTCGATTGCTCGATGACCGCGCCGAGCACACAACGCTGGCGGTTCATCCGGGCGAAATCGTCGGCGTGGCGACGAATACGCGCATAGGCAAGAGCCAGGTGCCCGTCCAGAAGCTGCGGCCCCGCCTCGATCACGACGTTCTCGATGGTGACCCCATCCTCGTGCGGATAGATCTCGTCGACGATTCGGTTGGGAACGTCGATCTCCACACCACCCAGAGCGTCGACGATCCCGACGAAGCCGTTGAGCCCCACCATCGCGTAATAGTGGATGTCCAGTTCGAGCAGATGCCCGATTGTCGCCTTGATCGCACGCGGGCCGGGCTGGCCCGTGCCAGGAAACGCACCGGGATTCTCCTCGGCGTAGAGGTAGAGATCGTTGAGCAGCTGGGGGAAACACTGACAATCCCAGACTCCGAAGCCAGGGGGCAGGTCGATTCCGCTGAAGTTCCGAGGCAGCGAGATCATCGCGGTGTCACCGGACTCGGGGTCGACGCTGACGACGATCATTGTGTCGGTCCTGATCCCACGCCGACCCTCTCCGACATCGGATCCGAGGAGCAGCACATTGAGCCGCTCCAACCCGTCCCACAACGAAGGGACGGGGAGAGTCGTTGTCGACTCGGCTGTATCACCCGACGCCGTTGGTGGATTGGTCGTGTCCGTGGCAAGGACTTCTGCCGGGGCCTCGAAGACTTCGGCGATGAGAGAGTGCTGAACCACATTGAGGTAGCCCAGGGCTACATGGGGGACGAGGACCACGAGCCATATGGCCGCGGTCATCGCAGCCAATATCAACCGAGGGTGCGAGGGCGTCGACTGTGCCGTCAGGTGGTAGGCGTCGTGGGCCGCCCAGGCCCGATAGGAGAGCAACACCAGGTTGACCACCATGATCAGACTCAAGGAGGAGAGTGAGGCCCAGGCCTTCAGGACGTCACCACGAAAGAAGAGGACGGCGAGAACCGCCAGGCCGACCAGGACAGCATCGACAGCCAGGAGTCGCCGGCCGACACGAGAGTTGCCGGCGTAGATTTGACCGGCACCCGGCGCAAGGGCTGAGAGCAGTGACGCCACCCAGGGGTTTCGCGGAGCGTCTCTCCCTGAAGCCACCGGGGAAGTGTATTGGCGATCGAACCGATTGACGGGTCTCCACCACATCGCGTACGGCTAGAGCCCTAGATTCCCTTGGGATACCGAGGAGGATGCTTTGCCAACCAGAGATGGCTACGCCGAGGGAATACCTTGCTGGGTCGATCTCGCCACACCGGATGTCAACCGCGCCTCGGCGTTCTACGGCCCTTTGCTCGGCTGGGACTTCCAGTCGGGAGAAGCAGGTCTTGGCTACGTCATGGCGCTCCGTAATGGCCTGCCGGCCGCCGGGATAGGCGTCCTCCCCGACTCAGGGACATCACCAGTGTGGTCGACCTATTTCGCCGTCGACGATGCCGACGCTACGTCGGAGAAGATCGACGATGCCGGCGGGGAACTGACGATGAGGCCGGTCGACGTGGCTCAAATGGGCAGGATGGCCTTCGCCTCCGATCCCACCGGAGCCGAGTTCGGGATCTGGCAGGCGGGGGAGCACTTCGGGGCGGCGATAGTGAATGAGCACGGAGGGCTCAACTGGAACGAGCTGGTCACCAACGAGCCCGAACTGGCACTCGACTTCTACACGTCTGTCTTTGGCCACGGGACCGAGACGGCGAGCACTCCAGGCGGGCGAGATTATTCGATGCTCAAGGTCGGCTCGAGAGAGGTTGCCGGCGTCATCGCCCCTCGCAAGCCGGGCCACAAGAGTGAGTGGACCGTCTACTTCGCCGTCGCCGATGCCAGTGCCGCCGCATCGACTGCGACCGAAGGCGGGGGCCAGGTCCTCTACGGCCCTATCGACCAGCCCGAGGTAGGAACCTTCGTGGGTTTGGAGGATCCGATGGGGACCCGGTTCACCATCATCCAGCTCGCTAGCGAAATCGACTGAACTTCAGAGACTTCGACCCCAATGTCAGGCGAACTTGGACCTGGGACGCTCCTGAAGCTCCTCATCTACGTAGACGTCGACTTTCTCGTTGTAGAAGCTGACCTGGCCCAGCACCTTCTGGGACTCGGGCAACGGTGAGTCGTAGCCCCAGAGGATGTCTTCGTAGGTCTCCCCGTCGACCTGAGCGGTCCAGTAGCGAGCTGTTCCCTTGTAGGGGCAGTGGGTCCGTGTGTCGGCGGGCATCATGATCTCCATGCGCACGTCGGTCTTTGGCATGTAGTACCTCACTGGTAGCCCGGTCTCGAACAAGAAGAAGGCGTTGGTCGTGTCGGCGACGGTGACGCCGTCGATCTCGATCCTCACCCGCCGGCTGGAAGGAAGGATGTCGATCCTGGTGAACGGGTCGCGAGCATGGACGAAGACCTCTTCGTCTTCCTCGAACCAATGGTCCATCGTGCTCCAAACGAACGCATAGTGACCGGCGAGCTCCTCGATCTTCGGCTCACGGAAGGTGTACGCGGTCCCTTCGGAGCCGTTGACTTTGACCAAGAGTTGGGCCGCGTCACCCCGGCTCGGGCTGCGTCTGGTCTCACCGGTGTCGACCATGACGTCGGTCCTCACGTCTGACTCTGGGAAGTAATACGTCGGGTAATACGGCTTTTCCCAGACGAGGAGCGGGTTCGTCGTGTCGGCTACGACTTCCCCTCCGAGCATCACCCTGACCCTTTTGTGAGATTCCTCGATACGCACGCGTCCTCTGTTGGCCATGAAAATATCCTCGTCAAAATGGGGAGCGGTTCAACGGCTACAACAAGGCGGCTCTATCGGGCATTCCGCGCCGCTCCCGAGCTCCAACCAGCTCTCAGATGGCAACTGAACTTGGCGTCAGTAGACGACGATCGTGTCTAGTGGTTGTGAGTTGGCGAGTTGTCGGCTGTCCCAATACTCCCCGAAGCGATGGCTCAGCGATCCCGGCTTCTCGGCATAGATTCGTCTACCGAGAATCTCGGAGGCCGTACGCAGCTCGGAGCGCCGTTGAGCCGCCAGGGCCGAGAAGAGTGAACGCTCGCGTGGGTTGGGACAGAGATCGGGTCGCCCCTTCAGCAAGTCGAGCAGTTCGGCCAGATCGTGCTCTTCTCCGAGGATCATGCCCAGACGCTCGAGCGTCATCGCCGTGCCCACCACGACTTCGGGCCACAGGGGGGCAAGGAACTCCATCTGGTGGCGCAAGTGCTTTGCCCGCTTGCGCCATTGATGGAAGTGATGTGGCGTCGGCTCCTCGTAGGCCTGCACCATCTCGATCCGACCCGTCTTGTACGTCGCTTTGAGCCCTGGCTCGATGGCATCGAATCTGTCCCTGATGCCCATGCCGTAGACATCCCTGGCATCTTCATCGGTTGGCCAGGAGGCGTAGCGGTTGTAGGCCCGCTCCAGGTTCCTCACGACACGGCCGACGAGATTGGGATCCTCCAGGGCCCTGAGCTCGACGATGTCTCGCCGTTGTGAGAGACGTTGGATCATCTCGACGAAGGTTCCTTCAGCCAGCAAGTCTCCGTAGAGGTCCCTGATGATGGAGGCAGCCTGGGCTACCGCAGCCGCAGATCGGACTTCACTGACCATGTGGCCCGTTTCGCGCAAGGATCGATCTTCGTATTCGTAGATTCGATCGGGAAGCTCACCTCTGACCAGACGGAGCAGGGAGCGGGTCCTTTTGATGGCCTTTCTCGACTCGTGGACAGCGACCCCAAACTCCGCCTCCCCGTCGAAATACCCGCTCGCAGCCAGCTCGAGCTGTTCCATGGTCACTCGTTTGACCCCCAGCCCGAGGGGTTCGGCACGTCCGAGCTGGAGACGGGAGTCGAACGATGCCAGCCCCGGATCGTTTGTCGGGTAGGTGGCCAGAGCGGTCACGCGCTCAGCGTAATGTCGGGCACTGTGAGATCCGCGGGTCTTCTGCCTTACAGAATGGGCGAAAAGTTGGAGGTGCTGATAGCTCACCCCGGTGGCCCATACTTCGCACGGCGCGACAAGGGCGCCTGGTCCCTGGTAAAAGGGCTCGTCGAACCGGGTGAAGAGGAGCGGGCCGCCGCAGCCCGCGAGTTCGAGGAGGAGACGGGCTGGACCGTGCCGCCCTCGTCTTGGGTGGCTCTCGGCGAGACGACCTTGAAGTCGCGCAAAGTGGTGATCGCATGGGCCGTCGAGACCGACTTCGATTTGGATCGATTCGAGCCGGGTACCTTCGCGCTTCACGGGAGGGAATACCCAGAGATCGACCGGGTTGAGTGGGTGAGCCCGCAAGATGCCAGACTCCGCCTGAATCCGGCGCTGGTGGTTTTCGTGGAACGTTTAGAGGAGCATCTGAGGTTGAATGGAGTGGAAGATGGATGACATGGCCCAGACCGACATGCCCCAAACCGACGCTGAATGGAGGGTGAAACTCTCACCCGAGCGATTCCGGATCCTCCGTGAGGGAGGTACCGAACGCGCCTTCACCGGAGAGTATTGGGACAGCAAGAGCACAGGTACCTACAAGTGCGCCGGATGTGGGGAGGAGCTCTTCTCCAGCGACACGAAATTCGAGTCGGGATCGGGATGGCCGAGCTTCTACGAGGCCCTCGACCCGGCCAAGATCGAGGAGTTGGAGGATCGATCCTACGGGATGGTCCGAACCGAGATCCGATGCGCCAACTGCGGAGGTCACCTGGGCCACGTCTTCGATGATGGGCCCAATCCCAGCGGACTCCGCTACTGCGTCAACTCTCTGTCACTGGACCTCGATGAGGACGCCGGAACGGGCTAGCCCGCCTGTGCCCTTGCCTGTTCGATCACCGTCACGAAACCCTCATCCATCTCGAACACCGGGATATCGGAGAGGGAGACCCGTCCGAGGACTGCGGTACCCGAATCGTCGAGAGAGACATCCAGATCCCTGACCATCCTTTGAACCGGGGCGTTTTCGGGGAGGAACTCGAAGCAGAATCCTCCAACACCGTCGGCTCGACCCACAGCGGCCAAAGCTCGGAAGAGCAACGTCCCCACGCCTCGCTGCTGAAACCGGTCGAGGACCGTGACGGCGATATCCGCACAGCTCCGATCCTCTGTGACGATGTACCGCCCGACACCTGCTCCTTCACCGTCGACGGCGGCACCCCAGGCCACATGATCCTTGAGGTCAACGTTGGCCAGATAGTCGAGCTCGGATTCGGAGAGAGAACCTCGGCCCTGGCCGAACCGTGTGTAGACACTCTCGGGCGACAGCTCTGTCAGGCCTTCCACGAGCAGCATCCGGTCCTCGGCGCCCAGGGGGCTGAGGAGCACCACGGTCCCGTCGGCCAGCTCGATCTCGAGGCGGGGTCGATCATCGCTGAGGTCGATTCTCATGTACGGCCAATTGAAGCCGAGTCGCTATTGCACGGCACATCGAGTTCGCGCCGGTAACTTCATTGGCGATGCCTACGGTCACGTCCGACTTCGGCTCGGGAAGAAGGGAGTCCCACGACTCCACAGCCTTCTACGGCCGGTTCAAACCGCCGGTGGTGTCCGACGAGAGTGTCGTGAACCCTCCTGCGGCGAAGGACCGCCTCTTCGTCGGCGACGCTAGGAACATGACCGATGATCAAGTGGCCGATAACTCGGTCGCGCTCCTGGTCACCTCACCGCCCTACTTCGCGGGCAAGGAATATGAGAGCGACTTCTCAGCCGGTCATGTTCCTTCGACCTACGTCGAATACCTGGAGATGCTCCACGACGTCTTCACTCTCTCCCTTCGCAAGCTCGAGCCCGGTGGTCGGATGGCCGTCAACGTCGCCAACCTCGGGCGCAAGCCGTATCGCTCGCTTTCGGCGGACGTGATCGGGATCCTCCAGGACGATCTCGGGATGCTGCTCCGAGGCGAGATCATCTGGCAGAAGGCTCGAGGCGCCGGGGGAAGCTGTGCATGGGGATCGTTCCGGTCGCCCCAGAACCCGGTCCTGCGGGACGTCACCGAACGAGTCGTTGTCGCGTCCAAGGGCCGTTTCGACCGGGCGGTCAAACGAGCAGAGAGAGAGGCGACAGGCCTGCCGAACGAAGCGACAATCGATACAGATGACTTCCTAGAGGCGACTCTCGACGTCTGGGAGATCCCTTCCGAGCGAGCAACCCGTGTCGGACATCCCGCTCCGTTCCCGGTGGCCCTTCCCAAGCGCCTGATCGAGTTGTACACCTACAAGGGCGACCTGGTCCTCGACCCATTCGTCGGCTCGGGTACGACGGCGCTCGCCGCGGTGGAGACGGGACGGCACTACGTCGGTTTCGACACCGAGCCCGACTACATCGCTTTGGCAGCTGAACGCGTCGGCGGTGCCACGTGACCTTCCGAATCCTGGCCGTGTGTGCCGGCAACATCTGCCGCAGCCCCGCCGCAGAAGCTGCGATTCGTAGAGAGGCCGCCGAGCGTGGCATCCAGGTGGAGGTGGACTCGGCCGGAACCGGCTCCTGGAACATCGGTGAAGGACCCAATCCGCAGGCTATGGCAGCGGGAGACCGTTTCGGGCTCCAAATCGAGGGTCGGGCGAGGAAACTCATCGCCGCCGATTTCGATCGCTTCGACGTGATCGTCGCGATGGACCGCTCGAATCTGCGAGATGTCTTGTCACTGGCTCCGTCGCTGGAGGCGAGGGCCAAGGTCAGGCTGTTTCGGACATATGACCCCGGTTCCGAGCACGACGAGATCCCCGACCCCTACGGGCGTTCGGATGAGGTCTTCGACGAGACGATGCGACAAATCGCCGCCTCGGCAAGCGGCCTCGTCGACTCGTTGACCTCAGTCGGCGTGGAGAGCCCGGTATCCCTCGAGTAGGAATTCGAGACCCCGGTCAACCGGGTCGTCGACCTCCCGCAAACTCGCATAGCCGAGGCTGGCGCCGTTGAAGGAGGCGTCGTTCCAGAAGTCGTTGGAACGATCAAGCTCCGACCAGGCAGCCACGTAGAGGTATGGCTCGGGGTGTGCTGCGTCGCCGGGAGAGGCTCCAAAGCTGGCCCGTTCCCCTCTTTCTCGATCACCGAGCTCGGTAGCCGGATCGAGATGTTCCGGCCATAGCTGGACTTCGGAGACGTCGTCCCCGTCCCGGCCATGCCGGCGCAGACGGTTCAGAACGGCGAATCCGAAACCGAACCACTCGCCGAGCGCCAGAGCAGCCTCTCGGTCCACCGTCAAGGCTTGATCGGGATCGACAGCGGCAAGCGGGTCGTGGAAGTCGGGAAACCAATCGACTTCGTAGTCGAGCCCGAAGAACTCGGCGGCGGCGCGAACAGTTGTGATGTCCTGTGTCGCCACGTGTCCACCGCTCTCATGGACCAGAAGCGTTCCCTCGACTCGGGCAACCTGCCCATCGAACTCGGGTGTCCCAAAGCCACCTGGAGCCGCCTTCAGGCCCATCCGGCCCACAGCTTCGTAACGGGCGGGGGCTATGGCAAAGAACGCAATCTGGTGCAGGGCATCCCTGGTCACCGCGAAGTTCTCAGGCAGTTTGTCGAATGTCACTGGTTCGATTTCTCGTTGGCGGGCTTGCGCCAGAAGGTCGCCAGCTGTCCTGCTGCAACAATGAATCCTCCAGCGACGATCGCCGCACCAACCCATCCATCGAGATTCTCCGCGATCCCGATGGCAGAATCGATCGAAGCCGAACCCGGGCCGGCAATGGCGATGGCCAGTGAAACGACTGCCAGGGTCGCGACGTACTCATAACCTTCGTCAGGCCGATGGAAGTTGAAGAAGCCGGCAAACCTGTGGATGGACCAGAAGGCAACGAACATCGTGGCTGCCAGTCCGGCGGCCGCCACGGAAGTGAGTAGACCAGCCAACAACCCGATTCCGATGGCTATCTCGTTGCCTGCAGACAACATCGCGTTCAACTTCGGTTTCCTGAACCCCTTCGAGCCAAACCAGTTGGCCGTCCCCTCCAGACTCCTGCCGTGATTGACCCCATGAGCAATGATCACGAACCCGGCCCAGAGCCTGAGTATCAGAAGTGCAACGTCGAACTGGTCCATCTAGCGAGCCTCCTTTCGAGAAAGGCGGATTGTGGTCTCGACATCCTTTCGAATGTCGCCCGGACGTCTATTTATGCCGAATTGTCACCACCCTGACACTTCGTGGACAGAGGTGTCACCGACAACTCGAAGGGCCGCCCGTTGGGGATTCGGGCGGCCCTTTGACGTGGTCTGCTTCGGCTACACCAGGTTGCGTGGCACGAAGGACATGCGGCCGACCAAGTCGGTAGTGCCAATCTTGGTCACCCTTCCTTTGCCCAGCTTGAAGTTGTAGCGCAGATTGATCGGCTGGAGATTGCTGTCACCGGGAGTCACCGAGTTGGCCGGGCTCCCGGGAAACAGGAAGTAGGTGAAAGTCACACCAGGTGGCACCGTGTCGGCGACATATGCGACCGCCGTGAACGAGCCGGTGGTACGACCACCGAGCTGGTCGATGACGTTGTCGGACTCGATCGACAGGAGGTCGCCGCTCTCGATCCCCCAGCGTTGCGCATCATCCGGATTCACCTCCAGGAAGTTCATCGGCCAGCGCTGGGTCGAGTACTCCCTCCTCATGAAGTCGAAGAGGTTGTTCCAGACATGATTGATGCGCCCGTTCAGAACCCATACCTCGTCGCCCTGAGGGCCGATCTGAGCGTTGCGCGCAGCCACCGCGTCCCAGTCGGGCATCACGAAGTTGGCTTTCCCGGAGTTGGTGTTCCATTCGAGATTGGCATGGAGCCGGGCAGTGCCCACTAGTTGGTCGCCATCCCGGACTATGGGTGTCTGGATCCCGGTGGTTCCGAACTCCCGAAGGAGGTCGTGAGCCCGGACACCTCGCTCCTGAGCGAGCTCGACCAGTGCGCTGAAGTCTCTCCGCCCGCCTGCCGACTTCGGGCCCGCCTCCTCGAAGATGGCGTTTGTGTCGGGCCAATCGAAACCGCCATATCCCATCCTCTGGGCCACGGAGGCAAAGATCTTCCAATCGGGCAGCGATTGGCCCGGCGTGTCGGCGATCTTCTCATAGATGCGGAGACGCCTCTCCGCATTGTTCCGCGCGTAGTTGTCCTCCCCCCACGCCCCGGCCGCCAATACCAGATCTGCATACTGGGTCGAGTCGTTCGGGTAGATCTCCTGATGGACTACCACCATCCCACCCTCGTCGATCCGGCTTCGCAACTGCTCGAAAGCCGTATCGACGTTCGTGGAGGCCACCGTTGGCCCGATCGACGTGAGCTCTCGAACGCGAGCTGCCAGCGCCTGGGTCGCACCCATTGCCCCTATCCAGTTGGTGCCGACGACCCAGCGGAATCTGGTATTGCCCTCTACCAGCCAGCGCTCCGTGTCCATCTCGACCGGATTCCCCTCGTAGAAGTGGGGGGACTTGTCCATCGGATATCCCGCCGCCTTCTGACCCCCGCGCTGGTGGCCACCCATGCGCCCCGTCGCCCGCCCGGGTTGGCCGGTCGCCCCGATCAAGACACCCAGATTCCCAATGGCGGCCGTGTTCTCGTAGTTGTGGGACCAATACAGGCCCTTCTCGAAGAGAATCATGGCTTTGGGTCTGGCACCGCCTCCACCTGTGAGCAGGGCAGCGGCCTGCCTGATTTGGTCTGCCGGAACGCCTGTGATCCCCTCGGCCCCTTCCAGGGTGAACTCGTCACGTGAGAAGACGTACTCCCGGATCTCGTCGAACGACATGCCGAACATTGCCCGTCGCCACTTCGTCTCCTCGTTCAGCTCGCTGCGAGAGGCGGTATATCGGTCGACGAACTCCTTGTCTTCCCATCCCTGGGCGATGACTTCTCTCACCATGGCGTTGTAGAGAGCGACATCGGTGCCCGGATTCAACTGAAGGTGGAGACCTCCGTTCTTCAGCGCGTACGCCGCGGTGAATGTCTTTCGCGGGTCGACATAGATCAGCTTGGCTCCGCCGGGCTGCTGCCAGGTGGTGAAGCGGACCGTCTTGGTCTCATATGGATCGGAGCCGGAGATCATGATGACATCCGCCTCCTTGTCGTCCTCGAACGACGACCCGAAGGCGTCGATCCCGGTATCGGAGAGACCGGGGACATCGTCACCCTCGGCCGGGGCATGGTGAGGTGAATAATTCGGGGAGCCGATCTCGCCGAACGCGAGCTTGGACGCCGAGAACACGTTCTCGTAGAACTGGTACGAGTAGATCTTCATACCCCAGGCGAGCTCGCCGTAGTTCTCGATGGTATGAGTCGACAATCTGGCGACCAGGTCGAAAGCCATGTCCCACGAGATCGGGATCAGGTCGCCTCGAACTCTCAGCAACGGCGTCTTGTATCGATCGGCTGTCGGGCTGTTGGGGTTGTAGAACTTCTTGGCAATGGCACCCCCTCGAACGCTGTGAGTCCCGCCGATGTTGACCGCCTGTGTGTCCTTGTCGGGGATGACGATGACGTTGTGTGGCCGCCCGTTCCGCAGGATGACGTTGTGCATGTTCTCGGAGGGCCAGGCCCCCGAGAGAAGAGCGGTGGGGAAGTCGACGCCGAGGGCATTGTCTGCGGCCGACGGCCCGCCGTCGCGGCCCAACGGCCAGGTGTAGGCCTTGTATGCGCACGCCACCGGGCAGTACTCACAGCAGATGATGTTGACTTCGGCGTCCGGTGGTGGCAGAGGGACACTCGATGGTTGGGTGAATGACATCAGGAAACCTCCACTGAATCGGCGCCTTGGAGCGTGTTGGCGAATCCGTAGACGAGCCTCACCACTCCTGTTGCGTAGACGTCGTCAGCTTCGATCTCGAGGAGGACCCTCGGGAGATTCTGCGTCGCCTGGCCGAGGCTGACCATCCCGTCGTTGGCCAGATCGAATGTCGAGAAGTGGCACGGGCATGGTCCCAGGGCCCTGTGCTCCGGGCGGTATTCCTCGACTACGCATCCCATGTGAGTGCACAGAGACGAATAGGCAACGATGTCCTGATCGGGCCCTACTCCTGCCGATGCCGGCACCCCTAGCTTCACCAGCACGTTTCTCTGTCCTTGCAAGGGATAGTCGAAAGTGATCGGGTCGGTTGCGTTCACCTCACCAAGTGACGCGACCCGGACCCTCGGGAAGACACCCACAACCGCCGCCGGGGCCGCTGTTGTGGGAGGACTGGTTGCGGTGGTCGTAGTCGTGGTAGAACCGGCCACCGCCTCCGGCTGGTCCTTCGCCAGTTGGCTCAGGGGGAGGATCACTCCCACGGCGACCACCGCCCCGCCGGCAGTGCCAATCAGTAGGAATTCTCTCCGCGTCAGTTCGGCCACAGTCGTCCTTCGATCGCCTCCCAGAAGTGTCCGGGAGCTCACCACCAGCCGGTAAGGGACATAAGGCCCTACCTCTAGGGCCGATATGCCGGTGTCGAGCCGGCAGCGGGATGATTGGCTAGCTGTCATGAGTATCAGCGCTCCCGAGCGGCCGGACCAAGAGTCGTCTGCGTTCCCCCGTCATTACTGGCTCTTCTTCGGTCTCGGGTTGGGCTTTGTCGCCACGCTCTTCGTCGGGTTGGTGGTGTTGATTGCTGGCGGCCCAGAGCCTGACACCAGCCCAGATCCGGCCGCCGGCACGGCTGCTTCTCAGCCCGAAGATGGCAGCGGGCAAACGGCAGTGCTTGGCAGCAGCGAAGTCTCGGTGATCGGCACCGAGTTCGCCTTCGATCCCGACGAGCTGATACTGGCTCCCGGGGCGACCATCACGCTGGACAACCAAGGTCTGGTGATCCACAACATGGAGATCGAGGGTGTGGCCGGATTCCTGATCGAAGCCCAGGCCGGCCAGAGTGCATCGGGAACCATCGATGTCGATCCGGGTGAGTACGTGATCTTCTGCTCAATACCCGGACATCGTGAGGCGGGGATGGAAGGGACGCTCACAGTCACCACCGGGTGAGCGAAGGTTGGATCTCGAAGGGCCACCCGGGTGGGGAGCCGGGTGGCCCTCGGTGTGGGGTCAGGAAGGCAGCTAACACCTAGGTGAGTTGAGCCAGCTCCCTGACCCGGATCGCCTGGAAGCGGAGAACTCGGGTGATCGTCGCCAGCCCGAAGGTGATGGCCACCAAGTAGAGGGCCACCCCCAATCGCCGCACCGCTTCGAGAACGACGAACGCCAGCTCGGACTCGACCAGGGTCACTGATCCCGTCGATACCGATGCTGCCCAGGCGAAGTGGACGATCGAGGCGACGATGAGCGTCACCATTGCGATCATCATTCCCATCATGAAGACCCTCGCAGTGGGGGGCATTCTCAGGGTCACCACATCAGCTCCCAGGCTCTCCTGAATCTCACCGCCACCCTTTCGGAAAGCACCGAGAATGCGGGCAATGGCGAAAGAGATGGCCGCCAAGACTGCGGCGAAGCCGATGAACATGATCCCGGCCTGGACGTGCAGTAAAGAGCTGACGGTCGCCTCCGAGCCACCGTTGGCGATTTCATTGGCCCTAGCGGCTCCGATTATCAGTGCAATCGGGAAGGCCATGATCGCCATCAGCCACATCGGTGCCCACAACCTCCGACCAATTCTCTGCGCTGCGTTGTAGTCGGGGACCTTGTCGGTCACTTCGACTTTGAAGTCGGTGCTCTTTGTCACAGTCGTCATATTCAGCTCCTCTCTCCGGCTTCGATCAGGCTCTGGATTCGCCAGAACTGAAAGCCGAGAACGTTTCCAATCGCCACCAGCGCCAGGGCGATGCCTGACAGGATCAATGCCACTGAGATTTCGCGAAGTGGCGCCAGCCATGCAAGGTTCGAGGCGGCATCCGCTCCGCCACCGGCAACCACCAGGTAACCGATGAACTGGACGATGCCGAGCATCAGCCCGAGCATCATCAACACCACGAAACCCTTGGCCGGAGCGGGCATCTTGGGTGTGTAGACCTTGACACCGAGATCCTCCTGAACATCTCCACCGGCGGTTCGAATGGCCCACAGAATCGTCCCGAGCAGGAAGGAGATCCCGATGAGGAGCATCGCCTCGCCGAGGAACTGGAGACCCTGCATCCAGGCTGATGCGGCCGTGCTCGAGGCATCGGCTGCAAGTACGAACGAGATGATCAGCCCGACGATCACGGCCATCAAACCCATCGCCAGCATTGGCCGGAACATGCGCTTCGCCATCTTATGGATGGGAAGCTGCCCCGGAGCCCGATCACTGACCACCGCCTTGCCGTGCGGGGTGTCGACGTCCCCGTTGGGGTCGCTGTCGGCACCCGGGGTGCCAACCAGGGCGGGTAGGGAGGCCTTGATCGAGTCGGCGCGGAGCCACAACTTGAGGATGATCCCCCAGAGAACGACCGCTATTGCGGTCTTGACCAGGGCAAAACCGGTCGTTGTGACGCCAAATGTCCATGCGAGAGTGGAAGCTTGATCGACGCCGGACTGTCCGGCGGCTACCAGGTTCCCGAAGAAGGCGATAACTGCGATCGCCAACCCCAACAGCGCAATGACGATGCCGCGACTCCTCCAAACCGAGGGCGCCTGATAGTCGGCGTCCGCCGATGGGCGGAGTCGGGCGTCAGCTGCGTATGTCATGTGTCCTCCTTTCGGTCACAGCATCGGGAACCCGGGTGGGCAGCTGGGTCAGCCCAATGTGTCAGCCAGCCGACATTTGGCTGGCTGAGGCGGCAATGTCAGTCAGGGTGAAGCGGGGATTACGCGTCCGGCTCGGGGAAGCGCTCTCCGACTAGCCGTTGAGACGGTTGCGACGCCAGATCAACAGGCCGGAACCGAGGGCTACCAGGGCTCCCGCCCCCACCAGCAGCGGACCCGTCCCGCTCGGAATAGCCGACTCCTCCACCGCTACCGACAGAGTTGTCGATGGGGCGATGGAGGGCGGGACAGTGGTTGGCGGCGGGGTTGTTGGCGTGGTTGATGCCGTCGTTGTTGCGGGCAACGTCGTCGACGTCTCAGGCACCGTGGTGGTGGTCGGCAGGGTCGTCGTGGTTGAAGGCAGAGTCGTAGTGGTGGTGGTCGTCGTGGTGGTCGTGGGTGCCTTGGTCGTCGAGGTTGTCGGAGCCGTGGTGGTCGATGTCGTCGATGGCGGCGACGGAACTCCGCCATTTCGAACCGCTTCGACGTCCGCCCTCAGCGAGCCGGCCACATATGAGTAGAGATTGTCACCCGGGCACGTCGTCTTACTCATCGTCCGATGACCGGTGATCGTCGGTGTCGTGACACTGGTGCCGGCAGGCCAACGGTTGGAGCCCTCGGATACGAATGTGATCTCCGCACCCGGCGTGGTCGAGACACCGTAGCGATCAGCAAGCCAAGCCAGAAGCCTGACCAGTGAAGACAGTGAAGCTTGTGTGGGCTGAGCCGTGTTGTAGTCGCCGATGATGCAGACGAGTTGGGTGAAGCCCTGATTCCCTCCGGTGGCGTCCCCCGCGACCGGCCCATCGAGACTCCCCTGTCTAGCCTCCCAGATGCCGCCCTCGGAGTCGATCACGAAGTTGTAGGCAATGTCATTCCAGCCCTTCTCAGGGCCGGTGTGGAAGTTGTACCAACTGCGCAGGATCCCGGGCACGTCAGCCGCGGTGTGACCGTTGCGACCGGCCGAGTGGTGGACGATCAGGAACTTCACATCCTCGGCCAGGAGTGGGCCTTTGGGTGGAAGATCGGCGCCCCACACCGAGCGTGGCTTGATCGTCAAGCCCTGAGCTTGGTCTGAGAGCAAGGAGCTTCCCAAAGCCAAACCGGCACCGGCGGCGATCAGCTGGCGTCTCGTGACCAGGCCCATTGGGTCAAACCTTAGGTTTGATACCTGGGTTGTCTACGGTTCAGTCCGCATGAGGAGTTGGTCCGAAGGGGTTCTGGCACTGGTGGTCTTGATCGGGTTTGGGGCCGCCCTCTTCTTGTTCACCGGGGCAGACCTCGGCGACGGGTCGAGCGGAACCACCCAGCCCGTCGCCATCGACGAGGCGGCCGCTGGCCGCGGCCAGGTCCTGGCGGAGAGCACGGGTTGTCTTGCCTGCCACAGCATCGACGGGACGCCCGGGTCCGGGCCAACATGGCGGGGTGTGGCCGCATCCAGTCGCCCTTTGACCACAGGCGAGAGCGTTATTGCGGACGACGCCTATCTGTTCAGCTCCATCGTCGACCCGGCCAACCAGCTCGTGGAGGGTTATGAGGCGATCATGCCACCCGACTACGGGGAGACCCTGACCGAGACCGAAGTCGAGGATCTCGTCGAGTACATCAAATCGCTGGCATCCTGATCTGACCTACAGACACCACGAAGCCACGGATAGAAACACCTGCTCAAGGTGGTTTGTCTACAAAAATATGACAGAGCCACACTCAGGTTGTAGACTTACGCCAGACTTAGACTACAACCGGAGGTCCGAACAAAATGCCACGCGCCGTAGGTATCGACCTGGGCACGACCAACAGTGTCATCGCAGTCCTCGAAGGTGGGGACCCAACGGTCATCGCAAACGCCGAAGGAACTCGCACCACGCCATCGATCGTCTCGTTCAAAGACGGAGAAGTGCTCGTTGGCGAGGTAGCCAAGCGTCAGGCCATCACCAACCCCGATCAGACGGTTCGCTCGGTGAAGCGTCACATGGGAACCGATTGGTCGATCAACGTCGACGGCAAGGACTTCGCGGCTCAGGAGGTCTCGGCACGCATCCTCATGAAGCTGAAGAGGGACGCCGAGAGCTACCTGGGAGACAAGGTCAACGATGCGGTCATCACCGTGCCCGCCTACTTCAACGACGCCCAGCGTCAGGCGACCAAGGAAGCCGGTCAGATCGCAGGTCTGAACGTTTTGCGCATCATCAACGAACCGACCGCTGCGTCACTGGCTTACGGGCTCGACAAAGCGTCCGATCAGACCATCCTGGTATTCGACCTCGGCGGAGGCACATTCGACGTCTCGGTCCTTGAGATCGGAGACGGCGTCTTCGAGGTCAAAGCCACTTCCGGTGACACTCAACTTGGTGGCGACGACTGGGACCAGGCGATAATCGACTGGCTGGTCGAGGGTTTCAAGAACGACCACGGCGTCGACCTGAGCAAGGACCGCATGGCATTGCAGCGTCTCAAGGAAGCCGCAGAGAAGGCAAAGATCGAGCTCTCCTCGGTCTCGGAGACCGAGATCAACCTGCCATTCATCACGGCGACCGACTCAGGTCCTCTTCACCTCCAGCGCAAGCTCTCACGCTCCGAGTTCCAGAAGCTGACCGAAGACCTCCTCGAGCGGACCAAGGGCCCCTTCGAGCAGGCGATCAAGGACGGCGGCATCGACACGAGTGAGATGGACCACGTGATCCTCGTGGGTGGCTCGACCCGCATGCCCGCCGTTCAAGAACTCGTCAAGGAAATGACGGGCAAGGACCCGCACAAGGGTGTCAACCCCGACGAGGTCGTCGCGGCAGGAGCCGCCATTCAGGCAGGCGTGCTCAAGGGCGACGTCAAGGACGTGCTTCTACTAGACGTCACTCCCCTCACGCTGGGCATCGAGACCAAAGGTGGGGTGATGACCAAGATGATCGAGCGAAACACCACGATCCCGACGAAACGCTCCGAGATCTTCACCACCGCGGAGAGCAACCAGCCCGAGGTCGAGATTCACGTCCTCCAGGGCGAACGTGCGATGGCTGCAGACAACAACAGTCTTGGCAAGTTCCGATTGACCGGGATCCCACCCGCCCCCATGGGTGTGCCACAGATCGAGGTGACCTTCGACATCGACGCCAACGGCATCGTCAACGTCTACGCCAAGGACATGGCCACCAACAAGGAACAGAAGATGACGATCACCGGTGGGACGGCGCTCGCACAGGATGACATCGATCGCATGGTCAAGGACGCCGAGTCGTACGCCGAGGAGGACGCAAAGCGGCGGGAAGCGGTTGAGACTCGCAACCAGGCCGACCAGCTCGTGCACCAGACCAGCAAGCTCATCGAGGAACAGGGCGACCAGATGACCGACGAAGAAAAGGACTCGGTCAACTCCGCTCTTGACACCTTGAAGGAGACCCTCGACGACGAGAACGCCGACGTGGACACGATTCGCTCCCAGATGGACGCGCTGATCCAGGCCAGTCAGGCCATGGCAACCCGGCTCTACCAGCAGGCGGCCGCCGAATCAGATGCCGTCGGCGACGAGGAGGCCTCGGACGACGATGAGGTCGTCGAGGCGGAGGTCATCGACGAGGATGAGTGAGCTCAAGGCTGAAGAGCAGGATCAGGGAACAGGGGCAGAGGCGGAGCCGGTAGAGGTCCTGCCGGTCGAGATCCCGGACCGGACCCCCGACCCGCACGCGCTTGGTCTGGAGTTGCCGGACGACCCCGAAGAGGCAAAAGCGTTGCTCCTTCGAGAAGTGGCCGAGGCGAGGGACGACGCCTCCACATACCTCGACGACCTGAAGCGGGTTGCCGCCGACTTCGACAACTACCGCAAGCGCTCCATGAGGGAAAGCGCAACGATGGTGGACCGGGCTGCCGAACGCGTGATCCGAAATCTCATGCCCGTGCTGGACACCTTCGATGCCGGTTTGACCATCGAGGCCAAGACCGACAGTGAGCGCCAGCTCTACTCGGGCCTGATAAACACACGTCAACAGTTGCTCAAAGCACTCGAGGCCGAGGGGTTGGAGGTGATCCCGACGATCGGTGAGAAGTTCGACCCCGAGATCCATGAGCCCGCCGGAGCACCAGGAGGTGTGGGCGAGCTGATCGTGAGTGACGAGCTGAGGCGCGGATACACCCTCCATGGCAAGGTCTTGCGTGCCGCGCTGGTTGTTCTGGAAGCAGAGGAATGAACCGAGACTGGATCGAAAAGGACTTCTACCAGACGCTCGGGGTGAGCAAAGACGCGTCTGCCGAGGACATCAAGAAGGCCTACCGCAAACTCGCTCAGAAACACCACCCAGACTCCAACCCCGGCGACAACGAGGCCGAGGAGCGGTTCAAGGAGGTCTCCGAGGCCTATGCAACTCTGTCCAAGCCCGATCAGCGCAAGGAATACGACCAGGTGCGCAGAGTCGCCTCACAAGGAGGGTTCACCGGCTTCGGGGGCCAGCCCGGTGCTGGATTTGGCAGCTACGGAGGCCAGCAGGTCCGGGTTGAGGACCTCGAAGATCTGCTTGGTGGCATTGGCGGCCTGGGGGATCTGTTCGGGTTTGGCTCCGGAGGTGGACGCTCGCAAGGACCAACACGCGGGGCCGATCTTCAGACGGAGTTGACGATCTCATTCGAGGATGCCGCCGCAGGCGTTACAACGTCTGTGAGGGTCGAGGGCGCAGCGCCCTGCTCGCACTGCGGTGGGGCGGGGGCCGAGCCCGGAACCCGCGTTTCGACGTGTCCTACATGTGGCGGACGGGGGACAGTGGCTCAGAATCAAGGCTTCTTCTCGTTCTCACAACCGTGCCCACAATGCCGCGGCAGTGGCAGGTTGATCGAGACACCTTGCTCGGTTTGTCGGGGATCGGGAACCGAGAACAGAACCCGCAAGGTCAAGCTGCGTGTTCCCGCCGGTGTTAAGGAGGGCGCGACTCTGCGCTTGCGGGGCAAGGGCGCCCCTGGGGCCCAAGGAGGACCGCAGGGCGATCTGCTGGTCAAGGTTCGAGTCGCGCCCTCCAAGACTTTCGTCCGCAAGGGCAACGACCTGACACTCACGGTCCCGATCACGTACTCCGAGGCGGCACTCGGCACGAAGATCGATGTGCCGACCCTCAACGGAGGTGTCAAGGTCAAGATCCCATCGGGCACACCTTCTGGCAGGACGTTCAGGGTCAGCGGCAAAGGGATCAAGCCCGAGCGTGGCCGTTCAGGCGACCTTCTGGTGACGGTGCAGGTTGCAGTGCCGCAGAAGGTCTCCAAAGAGGAGAAACGTCTCATCGAGGAATTGGCTCAGCATGAAACCGATGACGTCAGAGCCCATCTGAGATGATTGGAGCCCACACCCATGAGTGAATCCACCAGAGCAGTCTTCGTAATCTCGGTAGCGGCAGAGCTGGCCGGTATGCATCCACAGACGCTTCGCATCTACGAGCGCAAGGGTCTCATCGACCCCTTCCGAACACCTGGTGGCACCCGGCGCTATTCACAAGAAGATATCGAACGTCTTCAGCTGATCCAAGACATGACCAGCCAGGGCCTCAATCTCGAGGGGGTCAAGAGGGTGCTCGCCCTCAAGGAGGAGAACCGACGTCTGAAACAGAAGCTCGATCGCCTTCGCGACAAGCTCGAGGACATGGAGGAGGAGACCGAGCGAAGACTCGATGCGATCGAGCGCTCCTACCGCCATGAGATCATCCTTCGCAGCAACGTTCGTCCCATGTTCGGGAATGAGCGGTGATGGCCGACAGCTACGAGGGCCCGGTTCGCATCTACGGTGAAGACGGGATCCTCCTGACCGGCGGCGTGGCTGCCTTGACCACGGACCCTGAGATGGGGAACTGGACGGGCGTGGTCCAAACGCTCGACGGCACCGCCGTGGCGGGCAAGGCTCTGGTCACTTATCTCGAGATCCCCCAAGGCCGGAAGAGCAGGGCGCAACTGGTTCCCCAAGGGGTGGTGGGCGAGAAGGCAACGTCGATGGTGACCGGCCTGGGCGAACAGCCTTTCTAACCGCACACAGCCGTCGGTGGCCGACGGGTGGCGTCGGTAGCCTGCGCGACTCATGGCCGACGAGCGCTTCAGCCTCAAAGACCACCTCTTCAACGAGGCGAAGGTCACCTACCTCGGTGGGCTTCTGGAGGCAGGGATACCGGATTTCGACCGGGCTGCATTCGAGCGATCGGTCATGGGTGAACTGACCGATTTGGAGTTGAAGCAGCGAATCGACTCGATTGCCAGACATCTCGCCGATCGTCTCGACCCCGACTTCGAGGTCGCCGCCGACCAGATCCTGCGCTCTCTACCCCCGCCACTGGACCCCACGCTCAGAGACAACGACTTCGGAGACTTCATTTTCGCCCCGTTGGGGGTCTTCGTGGCCGAGCAGGGACTCGATCACTACGACACGTCGATGGGCTTGCTCAAGGAGTTGACCAAGAGGTTCTCGATGGAGGGGCCGACAAGACCTTTTCTCGATGTCCACCAGGACCAAACAATGGCGTTGTTCGAAGAGTGGGCTCGCGACGAGAACTACCACGTACGGCGGCTGGTGAGTGAGAGCACACGTCCCGCGCTCCCATGGGCGCCCCGCATTCGGCTGCCGATCGATGCCGCCCTCCCCCTCTTGGACATCTTGCACCGGGACCCAACCCGATATGTGACGCGATCGGTTGCCAATCACCTCAACGACATATCCAAGGTGGAGCCGACTCTGGTCTTGGATCGGATTCGGCTCTGGCGCGAGCAGGGCTTGCAGGATCCCGGCGAGCTCGACTGGATCACACGGCACAGCCTCCGCACTCTCGTCAAACGGGGAGACCCGAGAGCTTTGGCGCTGCTCGGATACTCGGCGAGCCCAGACATCGAGGCTTTGATCACGGAGATGACACCGGAGGTGCGTCCAGGGCAAGCTCTGGAGTTCGCTGTGTCCCTGACGGCGGCCTCCGACGTGCGTCTGATGGTCGACTACGTGATTCAGTTCGTGAAGAAGTCCGGGGCGAAGAGCCCGAAGGTGTTCAAGCTCAAGAACCTCTCCCTCGGAGCCGGAGAGAGCAGGGTGCTCACGAAACGGCATCCACTCCGAGCCAACGCCACCACATACACGCTCTATCCGGGAACCCACGAGGTGACGATCGTGGGGAACGGCACGCCGCTGACCGCCGGTCGGTTCGAGTTGATCGAAGATTCCGCCACCGAGTAGGCGGGCCCTTGTAGCTGGACGAGCTCGAGCAACTCCCCCCTACTCGAGCAGTTTGGCCTCTTCTTCGGTCAGGGTCCGGGGCTCAGTGATGGCCAATCCAACATCTGCCCCCATCTCTTTGAGTGAGGCCAGGACGCGTTCGGCCGACTCACCTTCGGCTACCCCGATTCGGTAGGTGCCCTTGGTCACCGTGGTCGGGATTGCATTGATCTCGTCGAACCGCCACGTTGCGCCGACTCGAACAGCTTTGGCGAGTGCGATGACACCTTCTCTTAGAGAGGGAGACTGAATCTGTCCCGACAGGAAGTTGCCCAGCCCGTGGAGCACGAATTCGCCCCCGACTTGCTCTACGGGACCGACCAGGTGCGAATGATGGGTCACCACCAGATCGACGTCCGGAGACGTGATGAGCCTGTGGGACAACTCCAACTGCGCCGGCGTGGGGGTCCGGCGGTATTCGGTGCAGCAATGCATGCTCACCACAACCAGATCCGCTCCCTGGGTCTTCGCCCGCCTCGCCACCGCCAGGAGCTCCTCCGCGTCGAGGAGCTGAACCAACCAGTCGCGATCGGCCGGCAGCCGCAGGCCATTCAGCCAGTAGGTGCCGGATACGTGCCCGACGGTCAGATCCCCGACACGGTGAAGAGTCGGTTGCCACCAATCGGTGATGCGTCCCGTCATCCCGGCCTGCTCGATTCCGGCATCGGCGAGAACATCGAGGGTGCCCATCACTCCGCTCACACCCTGGTCATAGGAGTGATTCGACGCCGTAGAGCAGCTGTCGAAGCCCGCCCAGGCGAGTGCGTCGGCAACTTCTGCGGGGGCGTTGAACAACGGATAGCTCGAGAGGTCGCTGCTGGTCGGCGACAACGGGACTTCCAGGTGGCAAATCGCCAGATCGGCACTTCCAATCACGTGGCGGACCGGCGCAAACATGGGTCTGAAGTCGAAAGGCGGACCATTCCGCCTCGCTGCCGTCGAGACCGTGTTGTGAATGAGGGTGTCGCCCGTGAAAGCGATCTCTACGGTGTCCGTGTCCTGCCGTGTCAGGGCTCGATAGAACAGCTTGGAGCCGATGATCGAACGCCGATCGATAGGCGGGTCCCGTAAGGTGGCCGACAAGCTATCGCTGATCGACTCGCTGGAGGCTTCGAGCTCACTCTCGCGGGCACCCGCCGACCCTCCTTGAGCGAGTAGGGAAAGCGTGAGCAGGGCGAGGAGGATCCTTCGCACCGTCTGGCATTCTTACACGTCCCTCGAGTGTCGCAAGAGCCGCTACTTTGAGGGTCGTGGGCGCCGCCGGTGATTGCGAGCTGATCAGATACGACTTTCTCGGACAGCCCGTCAACACTGTGAGCACGATCGTTCTCGTCCTGGCGGGGGCTTGGCTGCTTCGAACCGAACGAGCCAAGTGGGTCGGCATGGCTTTGATGGCCACTGGACTTGGCTCCTTCGTGTTTCACGGGCCTATGCCGCCGTGGGGCGATTGGGCGCATGACGTCTCCCTTGCCTGGCTGATTGTGACGATCGGCGGGTTCGGAACACGGTGGGAACGATGGTCGCATTTGCCCTCGCTGGTCTTCCTTTCCATTCTCTTTGGCCTGGTCCCCCTACTGGCAGATCCCGTCGCCATCGCACTCACCGTGGTGGTGGTTTCTTCGATCCTGCTGCAGAATCCCTCGAGACGGGAGCTCACCCCCCTCTGGGTCCTAGCCCTGGCCGCCATCTTGGGCCGGATGGGAGCGACGGGCTGGCCGTTGTGCGATCCCGGCTCTCCCTGGCAGCCACATGCGATCTGGCACGT
>JAHEJW010000001.1:183572-212660 GCA_024638655.1 bacterium
TGGGGTGGCGTGCTGGCGGATGATCGGCCTCTGGGAGACAACGGCCCATGCAACTGCATCCCGTCCCTCGACAACCCGGCGACGAGCGACGCGGCGGGAGGGGATTGGTATGGAGACGATCGGGTGGTCTTCGGCCTCGTCGTAAACGGAGAAGCCCTGGCCCTTCCCAAGAACCAAATGGAAATCCACGAGATGGTGAACACGACACTCGGCGGTCGGGACATCGGAGTCCCCTACTGCACTCTGTGCGGGTCGGCTCAGGCTTACTACACCGACAACGTCGCAAGTTTCGACCGGGTAGTTCTCCGAACCTCGGGGCTCCTCTCGAGATCGAACAAGATGATGTATGACCTGACCACGAAGTCGGCATTAGACACCTTCACCGGCGAGGCGCTGACCGGCCCCCTGGGGAAGGCGGGAGTGGTGCTCGAGCAGGTCACCGTCGTTGCGTCACGCTGGGGTGACTGGAAGGAGGCCCACCCCGATACCCGGATCCTGGCCCGAGACGGTGGAATCGGACGGACCTATCCCGACGATCCCTTGGGAGGGCGGGACGAGGCCGGGCCGATCTTCCCGATAGGAGGTGTCGATCCACGCTTGCCGGTACAGGAGACCGTGGTTGGTGTCATCAAGCCCGACGGGACTCCGATCGCCTTCCCCATGAATGCCGTGGAGGAGTCCCTCGATGACCGAGGGGAATTCGAGTTCGAAGGCTTGAACGTCCGGCGCACAGACGGGATCCGGGTCTTCGATCGGACAGGCGAGGAGCTGGTCACCCACCAGGCGTTTTGGTTCGCCTGGAGCCAGTTCCACCCCGAGACGATCGTCTGGGGCCAGGTCGAGGGCTGACTCCGACCCGAATCGGCAGCCTTCCTTCGACAACGTGCCAAAAGGCCCTTTGTAGAGGCGCCACCACGTGCCCACGATGGGCCTGACCCAAACTCTCAATCGATGACGTCACCGCACATCCCACCGCCGGGGAGCCTCGAGGAGGACGCGGCGTACGCCCGTGTCCAGGCGCGATTTCCTCACATCTATCGGGAGATCTTCTCCGATCCAAAAGCGCCAAGGACGGTCGTCGTGATGCCCTCGATGAGCCTCGACGAGCGGGAGCTCGCCAAGATCGAAGGTGTGATCCACTACGAGGAGCGAATGCTCTGCCTTCTCATGCTCCTCAGACTGCCCCGCACCCAGATGATCTACTTGACGTCGACACCTCTCGACCCGGCGGTGATCGACTACTACCTGCATCTGCTGCCCGGAATCCCCGGGGCCCACGCCAAGGAGCGACTCCACCTGATCACGGCCCATGACCAATCCCTCGAGCCGCTCTCGAAGAAGATCCTCGACAGGCCCTCCCTGCTCGAGCAACTGCGTCGAGCGATCCAGTTCCCCGAGGCGGCCCACATGGCCTGTTTCAACACGACGGCCTATGAGAAGACTCTGGCCGTTCAGCTCGACCTACCCATATACGGTTGCGATCCGGCGCTGGCCCATCTGGGCAACAAGACCATGAGCCGCAAGATCTTCAAACAGCTGGGTTTGGAGGTGCCGGACGGATTCGAGGATCTCCGCGACGAGGGAGACATCGTGGAAGCCTTGGTGGCTTTGGGTGAGCGCAACCCTCTCACCCATGAGGCGGTCCTGAAGCTCAACGATGGATTCTCGGGTGAGGGAAACGCCATCGTCCCCATTGCGTCCATTCTCGAAGCGGCTTCGCCCAGGAAGGAGCTGGCTCGCAGACTCAGGACCGAGATCCGATTCGAGGCAGGCAACGAGAACTGGGAGTCTTTCGTGGAGAAGTTCACGACCATGAACGGGATCGCCGAGGTTCTGGTCGAGGGCGAGCCCAAAGAGTCTCCTTCGGTGCAACTCCGCATAAACCCTCTCGGCGAGGTCAGCCTGGTCTCGACCCATGACCAGGTGCTCTCCGGCCCTTCCGGCCAGATATACCAAGGGTGCACCTTCCCGGCTGATCGGGAGTACCGCAGATACCTCCACCAAGCCGGGGTATCCGTCGGAGACGAGCTCCGGGACCGCGGCGTTCTCGGGCGGATCGGAGTCGACTTTGTTTCCGTTCGTGACACAGAGGGATGGCGGCACTATGCGATCGAGATCAACATACGCAAAGGAGGGACGACTCTTCCCTACCTGATGCTCGAGTTCCTCACCGACGGCTCCTACGACCCGCACACAGGCCTCTTCTTCACCCCAACCGGTGACCCTCGCTTCTACTACGCGACCGACAACTTGGTACGGGAGGCCTATCAGGGCCTCACGCCATCAGAGTTGATCGACTCGGCGGTACTCGAAAGCCTCCACTACCACGCGGCCTCCCAACAGGGAATCGTGTTCCATTTGCTTGGAGCGGTGACCGACTTCGGCAAGATCGGTGTCCTGTCGATTGCGCCAAGCCCGGACGCGGCGAAACGCCAGTACAAGACTGCGGTGGACGCCCTAGACAACGCCACTGGGGCCACAGGTTCCGAGGGCTAGCTCTCCGGCTCGTCCCTCGAGCTCATGGCACCGACGAGGACTGCTACGCCAACCACGATGATCAGCGCCGGACCCACGAAACGCAGGTCCATCAGGTCGAACTGCCACCAGTCGAGCCCGACTCCGAGCAGGAAGACGCCCCATCCTGTCAGGACCAGACCCCAGACCAGAGTGGCAACGTGGAATCGATCACCCATCTCTCACCTCGATTCGCCCCATGAACACACTCGCTTCGATCCGCAATGCATCGGCTGCACCCTCGAAGTCGGCTGACTCGAACGTCTGGTCTACGCCGATCCCATCAGCGCGCCGGTCCAGCAGTTGTAGCTCTCCAGCCCCGGCGGATGCCGTGATGGACACCGCCACGCCCTCCGGGAGCCGAATCGTCAACTGGCCCATCCCCACACCGGCGCTGAGATCCACGATGCCCTCGATGTCGCTCAGTTCGGTCAGATCGATGAAGAGGTCTCCCATTGCGAGGGTGTAGTCAGGCTGCAGATCGGAAGGCGTTGACACCTGGACATTTCGCTCGCCGATGCCACCCCGAAAACCCTCGAGCGGGGCGACGGTGGCCAGCGTTGCCAGGACGGCGACGATCGCTCCGAACACGACCAGGCCAACGTGGGGACCGCCACGGGAGACGATCAACAACGCCACCCCGATGACGATGGTGGCAACGGCCATGAGAGTGGCGATTGAGAAATCCACTATCTCGAGCCGCTCCAGCAGCCAAAGCAGTCCTATGAGTACCAGGACAACTCCGGTGACGACCCGAGAAACGAGTCGCCCACTTGCTGAGGGCACCTCGGGGGCCCCTCGACTCTCCGTCCTAGCGGGTTCCAACTCGGACCTCACTCTCAATATCTGCGTCTTCCGGAATTCGGGCGAGTCTCCAGATGTCGGCGATTGTCCCAATCGCCGCTCCTACGATCGCCAGGATCAATACCGCCCGAGCCACGGTCTCCCACGGGAAATCGTAGGCGGAGAAATCGAACGGAAACACGGCGAGCATTTTCCAGGCGACCGCAATTGTGACCAAGTTCGTCGAGATTTCACCTATCCATCGGACTCTCGGCCCTTCGAAGGCGATGTAGGCGAGCAACGCAGCAATCGATGCTGCCAGGGAGAAGATGATCCAGGGCACAACCTCGCCAAACTCATCGGTCAGAAAAGGAAAGATCCCCCATTCCTCCAGATTCCAGACGACATAGATGAACACGAGGCTGACGCCAACTGCGACCCCATACCCGATCTGAGATCCGAGCCTCTTGAGAGCCGGATACTCGGTCTTCTCGAGGGTCTGCATTGCAGCTCCTTTCGTCAACGCGATTGGAACCGCAATTCGGGACAAGCACCAGGGCCAAATGTCAACATTCGGCCCGGTGCGGCTCACCTAGGAGGTCCGCTCCTCACCACAGGTCGCTTCAAACGTGCCGGTCATCGTCTCGACCTCGTCCCCGCCAAAGAGGCTGTTCTGCCTGAAAAAGGTGGCCGTCCCACGCACGGTCCTCCCGTCGATCTCTACGGAATCGACCTGACTCATCCCAGGTTCGAGCTGATCGAACTGGTCGAACATGTCATCGGCTTCGTCGGCCACCCACGTCTCGTCCCCGACGTCCAACTCGACAGAGTTGACCTCACCGACTTCCTCTGGGTCGGTTCCCTCACGTAAGGCCACGATCGCCACACTCCCGCCGGTCTGCGCCCCACTCTCGTCCATCATCGGCAACTGGACCGAGAAGATCCCGAAGAGGTTTGTCAGGCATTGGGCGACGACGGCACCTTCCGTCGAGAAGTTGTAGGTCTGGTCGCCCAGGGTCACAGTCGCGGTGGACGGACCCGAACCTTCTGCGTCATCGGCTTCGTCATCGCCGTCGTCCTCGGTGGGCGCCGGAGTCCCATCTGAGCCTCCGTCGTCATCTCCTGCCGGCTGTGTGGCATCGGGTTGGGTAGTGACGGCTCCGTCGCCACCGGTGTCCGGCTCGCCACTCGTGTCTCCTCCACAGGCCGTGATCACCAGCAACAGTGCCATGATCATTGGAATCAATCGACGCATCGTGTCCTCCCCTTCATCAGACAACCGGGCGGGTTTCCTGGCCGAGCGAAGGTAGCACCACGTTCCCTATCCGACTATCGGACTGTCCTATCAGTTGAGTGCCAGTTCCCCATCGGCCACTGTGACCTTGATTGCGTCACCGTCGCCATAGCGTCCTCCGAGAATCGCGGTGGCGATCGGATCCGCCAGGTCTTTCTGTATGACCCTCTTCAGCGGACGGGCGCCGTATACCGGATCAAAGCCGCGCTCGGCGAGGAGATCGAGAGCGTCGGGGCTCACCGATAGATCCAGGCGGCGGGAGGCGAGACGGTCGATGAGCTGGCCTAGCTGGATCTCCACGATCTGTCGCAGGTCCTCTCGGCTGAGCTTGTCGAAGACGATTACGTCGTCGATGCGGTTGAGGAACTCCGGTCGGAACTCTTCACGAACAGCACCCATGACTCGCTCCGCTACGACCTCGCGCGGCAGATCGGGATCGATGAACTGGGAGCCGAGGTTGGATGTCATGATCAGAACCACATTCGAGAAATCCACTGTCCGACCCTGGCCGTCGGTGAGCCGGCCGTCATCGAGGAGCTGGAGCAGAACGTTGAACACCTCCGGGTGAGCCTTTTCGATCTCGTCGAGCAGCACGACCGAGTAAGGACGTCTGCGCACGGCTTCGGTCAATTGACCGCCCTCGTCATAACCGACGTACCCGGGAGGAGCACCGATCAGTCGACTCACCGAGTGTTTCTCCATGTACTCGGACATATCGATGCGGACCATCGAACGCTCGTCGTCGAACAGGAATTCGGCGAGGGCCCGGGCCAGTTCCGTCTTTCCGACCCCGGTCGGACCGAGGAACAGGAACGAGCCGACGGGTCGGTGCGGATCAGATAGTCCAGCCCTACTTCGTCTGACCGCGTTCGACACAGCTTCGACAGCCGGATCCTGACCGACAACTCTCTGGTGCAGCTGCTCTTCGAGGTGGATCAGCTTCTCGGTTTCGCCCTCCATGAGCTTGCTGACGGGGATTCCGGTCCACCTTGCGACGACCTCTCCCACATCCTCATCGGTCACCTCCTCGGAGAGCATTCGGCCTTTCTCGTGAAGCCGTTTCAATTCGGACTCGTTGGTGGAGAGTTCCGTCTGAAGCTCGTTGATCTTGCCGTATCGGAGCTCGGCCGCTCGGGCCAGATCACCGTTCCGCTCGGCGATCTCCGCCTGGCCCCGGGCGTCTTCGATTCGCTGCTTCAGAGACCTGATGGTCGAGATGGCGTCCTTTTCCAGATTCCATCTGGCAGAGAGGGAGTCGATCTCCTCGGTCAGGTCGGCTATCTCCTGTCTGACCCCTGCGAGCCTCTCCTGCGACGGCGCGTCGGATTCCTTCTTCAAGGCCTCCTTCTCGATTTCGAGCTGGATCCTCCTCCGATTGAGCTCATCGATCTCCTCCGGCATCGAGTCGATCTCGATACGGAGTCGCGAAGCCGACTCATCGATCAGGTCGATGGCCTTGTCCGGGAGGAAACGAGCTGTGATGTATCGATCGGAGAGAACAGCTGCTGCTACCAGGGCCGAGTCGGTGATGCGCACACCGTGGTGCACCTCGTAACGCTCCTTCAGACCTCGCAGAATCCCGATCGTCTCCTCGACGGAGGGGGCTTCGACCAGCACGGGCTGAAATCGGCGCTCCAAGGCGGCGTCCTTTTCGATGTGCTTCCTGTACTCGTCGAGGGTCGTGGCTCCAATCAGGCGGAGTTCTCCCCGCGCCAACATCGGCTTGAGCATGTTCGAAGCGTCCATCGCCCCCTCGGCGGCCCCGGCACCGACCAAGGTATGAAGCTCGTCCAAGAAGGTGATGATCTCGCCCTCGGATTGCTTGATCTCATCGAGCACGGCCTTGAGGCGCTCCTCGAACTCGCCCCGATACTTCGCTCCGGCCAACATCGAGCCCAGGTCCAGGCCAACGATCCGCTTGGTCTTGAGACCTTCGGGAACGTCGCCGTCGGCGATCCGACGGGCGAGCCCCTCGACGATGGCGGTCTTCCCGACACCAGGCTCACCTATCAGGACAGGGTTGTTCTTGGTGCGGCGCGACAGAACCTGGATGACGCGGCGTATCTCATCATCACGACCGATGACGGGGTCGAGCTTGCCTTCTCTGGCGATGGCGGTGAGATCGCGGCCGAACTGCTCCAGGGCGTTGAGTGTGGCCTCCGGGTTGTCGGTGGTGACCCGTCTTGCCCCTCTGAGCTGCTGGAGCGCTTCAAGAATCGAGTTGGTGGTCAATCCCAGGGATCGGAAGGCGTCTCCGGTGCCACTTTTCGACTCTGCAAGGCCCAGAATGAGATGCTCGACGGATAGATAGTCGTCACCCATCGATTTGCGGTGCCGCTCCGCATCACTGAGCACCTTGGAGAACTTCGGGCTAGACGACGGTTCGGCGTCACCGTAGACCTTTGGCTGGGAGTCGAGGCCTCCCTCGACGGCACGCCGCAACTCCATGGGATCGACGCCGAGACGGTCGAGCAGCGGATAGACGATGCCCTCGGTTTGCGCCAGCGCCGCGAGGGCGAGATGCTCGGGCAGGACCGAGGCATGATTCTGCTCGACCGCCATTTGATTGGCGGCGATGAGTGCTTCTCTACTCTTCGAGGTGAAGTTTTCGGGATTCATGGGGATTCGCAATTCTAATAGAAAATATGAGTGTTGTCATGTCAAGATCGGTAGCCCGCAGCCGTCCTTCTGTTACCAGAGCTCATGCTCCCATTACCCCGATATCAGGCCGCCAATCACACACTTGCACTATTGACTTCCTGGCGTTACCAACTAGTATGTACAACATGGTACCTAAGAGTACCGGGCAGAGCCACACGACGCAGCTGCTCCACGGAGTGCTGGACATGTGTCTCCTCTCCATCATCGATGAAGAGGCTTCGTACGGGTACGAGATGGTGAGCAAGCTGCGTGAGCGAGGACTGGATCTGGCCAGTGAGGGCTCGATCTACCCACTGCTGTCGAGATTGCAGAAGCAGGGGATGATCGAGGGCTACCTGGTGCAGAGCTCGGAAGGCCCGGCGAGGAAGTACTACCGAATGTCGAAGAAGGGACGAGATGTCCTGGAGCAGTGGACTGATGAATGGAGCGTCTTCAGAGCTTCGGTCGACGCGGTCCTCAATGGCGGTCCGGATGGCTGACAGAGAGCGGATCCTGGCTGACGTCGAGGTCTATTGGCATGAGGCAGGCCTCAGCGATGATGAGGTCTCAGAGATGAAGACGGAGCTCTCCCAGCATCTCGACGAAGCCGAAATCCACGGCCGGGGAGTGCAAGAGGTGATTGGGGATACCGCGGTCTTCGCCGAGAGTTGGGCATTCGAACGGCGTGGTAAGCCGGTAGTCGGGTGGCAAGAAGTCAGAAGCGGGAGAGCAAGAACGCGACGTGCGACACACAGGGAGTTGGCTCTCTATGGGATCGGAGCGATCGCGCTGATAGCTGCGGCGGCAGCCGTTGCAGGAAATGGAGGTGGCGACGTGGACAATGAGATATGGCGTTGGCTTTGGACGGTATTCGCGGTGGCGATGGGAATCGGTGAGATGTTCACCGCCGGGTTCTTCCTGTTGCCGTTCGCCGTCGGCGGTGCCGCTGCAGCCATCCTCGCATGGATTGGCGCGAATTTGCTGGCCCAGTGGCTGGTCTTCTTCGGTGTCACCACCTTCGCCCTGGCATACCTTCGCAGATACATCGGGCATCAGGACGACCTCGAACAACCCCGCGTCGGGGCCAATCGTTGGATCGGCTCCGAAGGCGTCGTGCTCGAGGCGATCGATCCCCATGTGGGAAGTGGCATGGTGCGAGTGCTCAACGAGGAGTGGCGTGCCACCGCGCTGGCCCCAATCAAGACCGGGGCCCGCATCGTCGTCATGGATGTGCAGGGTGCTCGACTGGTCGTCGAGCAGCTGGAGAGCTGACAGGTGACCTGCCCACCCTGTAGTCAGATTCAGGAGAAAGGAAAGATATGGAACCGCTAATAGTGCTGTTTGTGGTCCTCGCCGTAGCGTTGATCGCGATAGCCGCTGCCGGGTTCAAGGTCGTGCGGCCCTTCCAGAAGGGTCTGATCGAGTTCCTCGGCCGCTATGAGAAGACGGTTGACTCGGGTCTGCGATGGGTCATGCCCTTCGTGAAGCGGATCATCAAGGTCGACATGCGAGAGCAGGTCATCGACGTGCCCCCGCAGGAGGTCATCACCAAGGACAACGTGGTGGTCACCGTCGACGCCGTGATCTACTACGAGGCGACCGATCCCGTGAAGCTCCAATACAACGTTGGCAGCTTCATCCTCGCGGTCACCAAGCTGGCACAGACCAACTTGAGGAACGTGGTCGGCGATCTCGACCTGGACGCGGCGCTCACCTCCCGTGAGGTGATCAACGCCAAGCTCCGCCAGATCCTCGACGATGCCACCGACAAGTGGGGCGTCAGGGTCGTGCGCGTCGAGATTCAGAGGATCGAGCCTCCGGTCGACGTCACCGACGCCATGCACCGCCAGATGAAGGCGGAGCGCGACCGTCGGGCGGCCGTCACCGAGGCCGAAGGTCTCAAGCGGGCCGCCATCCTCAAGGCCGAGGGTGTCAAGGAGAGCCAGGTGCTCGAGGCCGACGGCCAGGCCGAGGCGATCAAGCGTGTCGCCGACGCCGAGAAGTACCAGAGGCTCACCGTGGCCGAAGGAGAAGGTCAAGCGATCGAACGGGTGTTCGCCGCCATACACAACGGCGACCCGACGCCCGACCTGATCGCCATCCGCTACCTGGAGGCGCTCCAGGGAGTGGCCGAAGGTCAGGCGACCAAGATCTTCCTGCCTCTCGACACGAGCGGTGTCCTCGGATCAGTCGCCGCCATCGGCGAGCTGTTCCAGGAAGGTGCCAACGGAGCGCGGACGTTCCAGCGGGGCCAGGAGTAGGTTCCCGGTAGCAGAGAGTGGTCCCGATCGTTCAACCGATCGGGACCACACTGGTCCGTCCCAGAGAGGGACCATGAGACGAGATCAGAAGTCGGATTCGGGATATGCGAGCAAATGGCTTCCGATCGCCTTTCCAATCATCGCGCTCCTCTCCCTGGTCATCGTCTCGTTGATCCAGCCGGAACCTGTGTACGGGAGCGTCTTGTCAGTTCGGGAGGGACACCAGGGCACCCTGTACGCCAAAGTCGAGTTCACACACCCGGAGTCGAGTGAGACCGTCGTCGAGATCGTCGTGCTCCCTGTCCCATACTCGGGCGATCAGACGATTCCCCTTTGGCCGGGAAACGACTGGAACCCACCGATGGTGGGGCTGTTCGGGCGCATAGAGCTGACACCGGCTCTCATGCTCTCAGTGGCCGGCGTCGCCACGCTGCTCGGAGTGGTCGTCCAGTTGACCGTGAGAGGATTCGGATACGTCCCGGGAACCGGGAAGCCTGGCCAGACCGATCCGATCGAAGTAGCCGAAGATCGGGGCTTCTACTGGCGCACTTGACCTCGAATCCCGGCTCCTGAATGCTCACCCGCCAACCCGATTCATGCCGTTGATCACCAGTTCTACGTCACCGGGAACCCACGGCGGGTAGAACACCATTGTGTAGAGGTCACATCGCTCTCCAGGCGCCTCGAACCACCCGGCCACCCAGGTGCCGTCAGGGTGTGGCCCCACCACCGCGCGGGTCCCGTCGATCTCCACCTCGCCTTTCTCCGCAGGCCAATCGACTGGGGGCAGGGTCCCACGGATAAGCGCAATGGCCAGAGTGTCGTCCGTGCGGGGGATGAACGTCGTGTGCGTGCCGGGGGCCGAAGTCCACACGTCCGGCTCGATCTCCGAAGCTCTCAGATCCCCCTCGCCCACCCCAAAAGGCAGCTCCTCCAAGTCATAGGGCGCCTCGGGGCACTCAACCGGCGACTCGGTGGTAGTGGACGCGCCAACCGTCGAGGTGGTGGCAGCCAAGCCCGAAGTAGTGGTCGGCTCGGATGTAGAGGAGTCGCAGGCAGCTATGACCAACAGCAGCACTGCGATGAGAACTGAGCGCATCAGGACGGCGATGATATGGGGGGGTGGGATGATATTCGGGCCTTGTCGCGGCACCACGTGCCGAGCGCGACAGCCGGAGCCCGAGTCTCCTGGGCCTTAGCGGAATGCGCGAATGTGCCCGTCACGGCTGCCGATGTAGATGCTGCCATTCCAGATGGCGGGAGTGGCCTCGAGACAGGAGGGGCTGACCTGGATGGTCCAGGCGAGAACCGGAGCAGTCGGCTCGGTCAGGGAGTAGCCGCGGAGCTCGCCGGTGCACGTCGCCACTATCAGCATCGAGTCGACCACCGCCGGCGATGACCAGGAGTGGAAGCCAACCGGATCGCTCCAGACGACTTCACCCGAGTCGGCGTCCACAGCTATCAGGTCGCCGGCATGAGTGTTGACGTAGAGCATCCCCTCGTGGAGCGCCGGGGTGGACCACAGGCCGGAATCGCCCGAAGCCGAGACGAGATCGAGCCCCCAGAGCCTGGGATCTCCGGTCGCGTCGGGATCCAGTTTCACCAACTGTCCGACCTCACGGTTCCGCTCCCTCTCGGTGACATCCATCTGAGTCGGCTCGTACTCGATCGACACATAGAGAAAGCCTTCGGCGTCGACGACCGGCGTGGCATCGATGTCCCCGCCGGCGTAGAAATCGAAGATGACGGGGGCCTGTCCCGAGCGGATGTTGGAAACGTCGAGGCCGACAACCCGGCCCCCAGAGTTCGTGAAGTAGACCGTCTGTTCGAAGACAGCGACCGACGACTCGATAGAGACGTTTCTCCCGGACCGGGAGATCAGATCGTCGTTGTAGCCGGGGACGGCAAGGAGTTGCACCGGATCGACCCGCACACCACCGTCGACCCCGTAGCTTCTGTTGAGCTGGTAGGCGAAGAACCATCCATTCTCTCCACCTTCGTAGAGGATGTCGTCAACCACCACCGGGTTGCCATCCCAGTCGTTGTTCCATATCCCGTTCACCTCGTTGGCATCGAGGGACCAGAGGACCTCAGGCGCATCCCGGTCCAAGGCGAGGATCCTCAGCTTGTTGTCTCTCGATCCGAAGTAGAGAAGCGGAAACCCATCCGGGTCCAGGGTCACACTTCCCTTGATGATGTCGCCGGTGACGAATCGGGGTCGTGTTGCGAGCCCCGACTCAGCATCCACGAAATGCACCGCCCGGTCGTATGCGCCGAATATCAGCTCGGTGACTCCGTTCGCCCGCTCGTAGACCACGGGCTGGCCGGTCCAACCCATCCCGCACCAGACCGTCGTCTCCCCACCCACCGACGACGAAGAGCACATCGGCGACTCCGGGTAGAGCCACGCCTCGGTAGGAGTGTCGGGGAGCGGGCCGGTGCCGTAGAAGGTCCGGGTCGGGTTGCCTCGAAACATGGTCAGACCGGCAGTGGTCCCCCACGGCATGCCCACCGTCCACCAGGGGACGGTACCTGGCTCGCGGGTGAGAAGCGTCGTGGTCGTGGAAGCTGGAGCGGTCGTGCCCAGTTGCGACGTCGTCGTGGTCGCAGGAAGGGTGGTGCTCGGCGCTATCGAGGTTCGAACGACGGCCGTTCCTGTTTCAACACGCTGTTGGCCTATGTCTGGGCCAAAGACCGCGAATGAGGTGAGGCCCAACACAACCCCGATCACCACGACCAGAAAGATGGGCGCCGGTCGCTCCCTCACCGGGTCACGTCACGTCCCGGGGCCGCACTCCGGCTTGGCGGTGAGCACAGGGTGGCCGTGCGTCTCGATGAACGCAGGGATCATGCAGGCATCCAAGGTGCCGTCCGGGCTCACGACGACCCTTGCCACGGCCGTCGTTGCGCTGGCTGTCGAGTTGTGTGGCCATACGAAGTTCCCCAGTCCCCAGAAGACTGCCGCACCGTCGACCATTTCCAGTGGATTGAGGCGATGTTGATGGTGACCGAAGATGATGTCGGCACCGGCATCGATCATCGCTTTGGCCCGGTCGATGTCCTCTTGGAGGGGTGTCGTGTCCAGCTCTCGACCCCAATGGATTGTGACGATCACGAGGTCGGCGATCTCTTCGGCGGCGGCGACGGCCTCGACCATCTCTTCGATGTGGTCCCCGCTACGCATGCCGGCGCGATCTTCGGTGGCGTACCAATCGGGACCCGGCGCCACCCCTCCAAACCCGACGACCGCGATCTTCCACCCGTTGATCTCGAAGAGTGCGGGCAGTCCCGCCTCATGCATGTCCCGACCTGCCCCAACCGGGGCGACCCCGGCGGCGAGGAGCTGGCTCCTCCCGTCGACGAGGGCCTCCTTCCCGTAGTCGCCGGAGTGGTTGTTTCCCATATTCGCCACCTCGACACCGTTCCCACTCATGGAGGGAAGAGCTTCGGTTGGGCATCTGAACACAAACGACTTCGGCAGAGGGCTGCCGAAGTCGGAAGGGACACACTCGAGGTTGATGACGGTCAGGTCATCGTCGAGGAACAAGCCCCCCAGACCCGACCAGGCATGGTCCCATCCGTTTCTCGCCAGGGCAGGTATGTAAGTCGGATCCAGGGCAACGTCCCCGGTGCCGTGGATGACGAGGGTTCCCTTCGGTGGAAGCGTCGTGGACGTGGGCTGAGGAATGGTCGTGCTTGTCGTCGTGGTCGGCGCCAGCGTCGTGCTGGTGGTAGACGTCGTGCTCGCGCCCCCAGATGCGGCCGCGACCGGTTCTGGGGCAAGGGGCGGCGTGTCGGCGGACGCCCACCAACCGAAAGAGAGCGCTCCAACCAGCAAACCACCGGCAAGCACCACTGAAGTCTTGATCGCGCGTGAAGTCACAGACCGGGATCAGGCTATAGGCGTCTGCGAGAAATCAGATGACAGCGCCCGGAACGGGATCCTCTAGAGAATCTGGCTCAGGAAGAGCTTGGTCCGCTCCTCCTGGGGGTTCGTGAAGAAGTGCTCTGGAGTGCCCACCTCGACGATCTGTCCATCGGCCATGAAGACGACGCGGTCGGCAACCGCCCGGGCGAATCCCATCTCATGGGTGACACAGATCATCGTCATGCCGCCCTCTGCCAGCTCGACCATCACATCGAGCACTTCTTTGATCATCTCAGGGTCGAGCGCAGAGGTCGGCTCGTCGAAGAGCATGACCTTTGGCTTCATCGCCAGCGATCGGGCGATCGCCACACGCTGCTGCTGGCCGCCCGAGAGCTGACCCGGGTACTTACGAGCTTGTTCGGGAATGCCAACTCGCTCGAGCAACTCCATCGCGGTCTTCTCGGCCTCGTCCTTTGGCTCACGCCTCACCTGGCGTGGGGCGAGGGCGATGTTGTCGAGCACGGTCAGATGCGGGAACAGGTTGAACTGTTGAAATACCATGCCGGTCTCGCGCCGGATCTCCTGGATGTTTCGGATGTCCTCCGAGAGCTCGATCCCGTCGACGAGGATGGTCCCCCGGTCGTGTTTCTCCAGACGGTTGATGCAGCGGATGAGGGTGGACTTCCCCGAGCCGGACGGCCCGATGACCACGACGACTTCCTGTTTGCCGACGTTCATGTTGATGTCCTTGAGCGCCTGGAAGTCGCCGAAGAACTTGTCGACATCGGTCAACTCGATGAGAGCCTCGCCTTTCGCCTGAGTCGCATCCGCGAATTGCTGGCCTGTCTGGTCGGTCGTCATCTGCTCACTCGCAATCTACGTTCCAATCTCTGACTCTCGCGTGACATGGCAAAGGCGAACGCCCAGTAGCCCAATGCCACGAATACCAACGTCTCGGCGATTCCGACACCGCGGAAAGCCTCCTGGGCGTGGATGATCCGTCGCACACCGAGGAACTCTACGATTCCGATGATGAATAGCAGAGACGAATCTTTGAACAGCGAGATGAACTGCCCGACCATGGCAGGGATCACCGCACGAAGTGCTTGGGGCAGGACGATTCGCCGCATGATCGTCGGCGGGGCAAGGCCAAGGGCCTGGCCGGCCTCGGTCTGCCCGGACGGCAAGGCCTGGAGACCCCCCCGGACGATCTCGGCGATATAGGCCGCGGCGAAAGCAGTCATGGCCACGATGGCCCTCGTGACGTCGGACAGCTCCGTCCCGGCGGGAACCATGAATCCGATGATGAACTGACCCATGAACAGCAGCGTGATCAAGGGAACGCCTCTGATCACCTCGATGTAGACCGTCGACATGTACCTCAGCGCGGGAAGTGTCGATCGACGGGCGAGGGCGAGAAGTAGGCCGAGAGGGAAAGCCAGAACGATGGCGATTGCAGAGACCAGCAGGGTGAGATGAAGACCCGACCACTCGTCCCACCCGATACCGGTCGAGTCGATGGCGCCGTAAACGGCCCTGATCACGAGAACAACAACGGCGGCAGCCGCCAACCGGACCAGCAAGCGTAGCCAACGCGACTCGAATCGCTCTACCGGGACCACGCTGTATGCCGCTGAACCGAGGATGATCCCCAGCGGTAGCCAGCCACCGGAATCGAAGCCGGAAACGACCTGGAAACCTACGACGAGTAAAACCAATGTGAGCAGCCAGCCGAGGTTGCGCAGTCGCCTCGGCAGTCTCCGCGCCTGGTAACCGACGTAGCCGGCTAACACAGCTCCGAACACGACGAGGAAGGGGCTGATCGGGCTACCGGGGTCATGCGTCGTCGCAAATACGAGAAGGAGGACAATGAAGGCGATCATCGACCACATTCGCTTGAGGGTGTCGGTCAGACTGCCCCGCTCATGGGCCAGACTGGCGTCCTCAGCCCTGTCTCTGGCAGACGCCGATGCAGTTCCGGCGCCAATTCCGAAGGCCAGGGCGAAGGTGAGGATCTGAGCGATGAGTCTCCACTGTTCGTCCCTGGGGAACGTTCCTTGCATGAAGAGGGCGAGATTGACCTCGACCGCCTCCCATTGTCCGGTGACGAAGAAGAACCGGAGCGCCCTGTACGCCATGTAGAGGAGAATCGGCAAGAGAACGATCGTCACGAGCCCGGACCACCAATTGGGGAAGAGGTTGTGCTTGATCCACTCCCACGCATTGCGCTCGTGAATCGGGGGGGCGCTCGTCGTTTCGGGCTCGATGAGTGTCGTCATCGGGTCACCAACTGGAGCCGCCGGTTGAGGATGTTCAAGATCAGGGAGATGACGAGTGAGAAGGACAGGTAGATCGCCATCATTATCAGGATCGACTGGAAGGCCGGCCGGCCGTTTCCGATCGACGTCTTGGTAAAGGCCGTTAGATCTGCGAAACCCACCGCCGTTCCGAGAGAGGTGTTCTTCACCAGGTTCAGATACTGGTTGATCGTGGGCGGCAGCGCGATTCGCATCGCCTGGGGAAGGACTACGAAGCGGTATCGCTGAAAGGCCGTCAGGGCCAGGGCATTGGCCGCCTCGGACTGCCCGGTGTGCACTGCGAGGATGGAGCCTCGGAGGATCTCACCGATGTGGCTGGCCGTGTAGAGGCCCAAGGCAATGGTGACCGACATGAATCCCCAATTGACCTCGAATCCCCCATCGATTCGGCGGCGATTCTCCGAGAGCGCCGGCCAGGACATCTCGAAGGGCTGGCCGGTGGCGAGGTACCCGACCACGAAGAAAGCGACGACCACACCCAAGAACCAGAGGACGCGATGGTGAGGCTGCCCGGTGGCGTCGAACGCCTTCGTGCGCCAACGCCAGACCACGGCTCCCACCACGACACCAATGCCGACAATGAGCCAAAACAGACCCAGTTCACCGGTACCGGCGAATCCGGGCACACCCCAACGGTCGTTGTTGATCAGGAGAAAGGCGTTGTCTGTTCCGAACCAGTTGAGCTCCCAACTCTCCCTGAGTAATGGGAAAGGGCCGTTGGTGAAGACAGCTGCCCCGAAGAAGATGATGACCACCAGGGGTGGGATGTTGCGGAAGAACTCGACATAGACGGTGGCGATCCGGGAGACGAGCCAGTTCTCCGAGAGTCGTGACACGCCGACGATGAGACCGACGACCGAAGCGAGAATGATCCCGAAGAAGCCGGCGAGGAACGTGTTTTTGACGCCGACGAGCGTCGCCTGCCATACCTCCGCCCGGGGGTTGAACTCGGATGCGTAGGGGATTTGGAAGTTTGTCGGACCGAAGAGGAAGTCGAACGAGGTGCTGATGCCCAGCCGACTCAGGTTGGTGAGGAGGTTGCCGACCAACCAGCGGAAGATGAGGAAGACGACCAGCACTGCCCCGACCTGACCGAGGACGCGCAGCACTCTGACATCACGCCACAAGGGCGGGCGGGCCAGATCTCTTTCTCGCGTTGTGGTCATGTACGAATGAGCCGCCGATTGCCAGTGGGTGGCCGCCGACGGCGGCCACCCACATGACTGTCTCTCTTATCGATAAGGAGGCACGTACATCAGACCGCCTTCGGTCCAGATGTTGTTCGGGCTGCCTTCCAACTGGAGGCCGATCGCCGGGATGTGCCGGTCGAAGATCTCCTTGTAGTTGCCAACCTGCTCGACGACTTGGACCGCGAAGTCCGGAGCAAGCCCCAAACCCGGGTCGAAGTTGTCCGAACCCACGAAGTTCAGGATGTTCGGGTTGTCACCGGAGTAGCTGCCGATGTTGGACGAGTCCAAGCCGAACTCCCACGCCTGCACGGTGGCCATGACCGACCATTCCACCGCCTGTGCCCAGTTGGTGTCGCCATCGGCGACGACCGGACCCAGGGGTTCCTTGGAGATGATCTCAGCCATGATGAACTGGTCATCGCCGCCCTCGCCCTCGATGGCGGACTTGAAAGCCGCCAGCTGGGATGCGTCAGAGGTCCAACCCTCACACTGGCCTTCCTCGTAGGCCGGCCGGAGCTGGGAGTTGTCCTCGAACACGACCGGGTTGAACGGAATGCCTCGGGCGTTGAATACCGAAGTGAGGTTCAGCTCTGTCGTGGTTCCCGAGAGAACGCAGATGTTCGCGTCGGCCAGATCCTCGAGGGTGGTGAACCCGGTCGAGGCGGGCACCATCATGCCCTGACCGTCGTAGAACGTGGTGAATAGGAAGTTGGCACCTTCCTGGCCGTCACGTGTTGCCGTCCAGGTGGTGTTCCTGATCAGCAAGTCGATCTCACCCGCCTGCAGGGCCGTGAAACGAGCCTCGGCCGTCAGCGGCCGGTACTCGACAGCGTCGGCATCACCGAGGACACCGGCTGCGACCACTCTGCAGAAGTCGACATCGAAGCCGTCGTAATTACCGTCGGCATCTACAACACCAAACCCGGGAAGACCGTCGTTCACACCACAAACGATCTGGCCCGCGGCCCGAACGTCGGCAAGTGTGTCGGTCTGGGTCAGATCGACGTCGTCACCCTCGGTGGTGTCTGTTCCACCGTCACCGCCGCCATCGGCTTCCGTCGTCGTGGCGTCGCCGCTGTCGTCACTTGTGCACGCAGCAAAGACCAGCATCAGGGCGGTGAACACCGCCAAGAGCTTGATTGATTTCATATCTCCTCCGTTTTGATCGAAGAACGCATCGACACGCCGTGGCGGTGCGCCTGACCGGCGACCCTAGCCAAATCATCGAGAGGCTGCACCTGCAACGGCCATAGCGGGTTCGGCAGAGCGGGGCACTGGTTGATACCCTCGCGCGTCGGTTCCGAAGGAGGACCTACCCCCATGCAAAAGAAAACGACGAAATTGCTCGCCTTGATCGCGACTCTCGCGCTGGTTCTCGCAGCCTGCGGAGGCGGCGAAGGTGAGTCAACAACGACTGCCGGCGGCGGCACGGACGCAGGAAGCGACTTCCCGGACCTAGAAGGACGCGAGGTCACTGTCGGCGTAGAGAATGCCTACCTGCCCTTCAACTACATCCTTCCTGGTGAGGATGAGGGCCAAGGCTGGGACTACGACGCCTGGCGAGCGATCTGTGACCTGCTCAACTGCGAGCCCGTGTTCGTCGAGGCCGGCTGGCCTGCCGTGATCGACCAGGTCGCACAAGGTGATTTGGACACGGCTGCTGACGGGATCTCGATCACGGACGAGCGCAAGGAGATAGTCGACTTCTCGGACCCATACTTGGTGGTGCAGCAGAAGTTCATCAAACAGCTAGGTGACGATCGGTATAACAGCGCCGACGACGTCATCAACAGTGACGCCGTGGTAGGCACCCAGGTCGGGACCACCAACTTCGAGCTGGCCGCCGAGCTCGTCGGTGAGGACCGCATTCAGGCCTTCGACCAATTCCCCCTGGCGATCCAGGCTCTGATAGCTGGTGACGTCGACGTGGTCATCATCGACGACGCCGCCGGCCTCGGCTACATCGGCGAGAACGCCGATGTAATCGAGACGGTCGACGATGCGCTTCAGTCGGACCCCCTCGGGTTCATCTACCCGCAAGGGTCTGATCTCGTTGGACCGGTCAACCTGGCAATTGCCGAGCTGGCGTCCAACGGAACCTTCGACGATCTCGGTCGGAAGTACTTCGGTCCGGATTTCGAAGTGACATACGAAGACCTCGAAGGCTGAGCAGAGCCCAGAAAGGCAAACCTGAGGCGCCGGGTCAGCTGACCCGGCGCCTCGCTGTTTTCCCCACATGATCGACCAGCCGAGCGACGACTTAGCCCAGCCGGGACCAGGCTCCAGCGCGTATTCATTCGACGCGAGGGAGTTCCCGTGGTGGCTCGTCGCAATGCTCCTGATCATCGGCGGGATGATCGCAGCAATCCTCTTCAGCGAGGCCTACCGGGAGGCCTTCGCAGAGATCTTCCCGATCCCCCTGAACATCGTCCAGGGCATCATCATGACCTTCTACCTGACCCTCGGGGCGTTCGTGGTCGCCATGGTCCTGGGACTGTTCATCGGTCTGGGGAGGGTGAGCAAGAACACCTTCCTCCGCAACCTCACCGCGCTCTACATCGAGTTCGTACGTGGGATCCCGATGCTGGTCTTCATCTTCGTCGTGGCCCTGGTGCTGGTACCCGACTTCGCCGACTTGATCGGCCAGCCCAGCCGGGCAATCCCCCAAGCCTGGCGTGCGGGGACGGCGCTCTGCCTCTTCTATGCGGCCTTCATCGCCGAGGTGTTCAGAGCCGGCATCCAATCGGTGCCGGGTACTCAGGCTCAGGCAGGAAGGGCGCTTGGGCTCACAGAGCGGCAGATCATGCGACGAATCGTCCTACCCCAGGCAGTGCGCAACATGCTCCCTGCACTGGGTAACGATCTGATCGCTCTGATGAAGGACACCTCGCTGGTGTCGGTGCTCGCTGTCCGCGAGCTGACCCAGATGGCCCGTCTCTACTCGGGCTCGACCTTCCGCTTCCGCGAATCCTTCTTCATCCTGGCGGTGATCTACGTGATACTCACCCTAGGTCTGAGCCTCCTTCTCAGGTGGTACGAAAGCCGGGTCGCAATCCCCGGTCACCGCGAGTGAATCGGCGCTACCTCTGTTTGATGAACTCGCCAGGCTGCTCAGATCACTGGGTCAGCGGCCGATAGCGGCCAGAACCCGCTCCACCACCGAGTCAGGATCCATGCCGACCGACTCCATGACATCGCCGGCCGAACCGAACGGCAGGAACCGATCGGGCACACCTATGCATGTGAAGTCTTTGCTGACTCCTGCTTCGGCGAAGGCCTCCATGACTCCCGAACCGAAGCCCCCGGCGACCACCCCGTCTTCGAGAGTGACCACGTGCCCAATGGCGGAGGTCCATTCGATGATCCGGGGGTCCAACGGCTTGACCCATCGGGCGTTGATGACCCCGACGCTCAATCCTCGCTCACTCAGATCGATCGAGGCCTTCTCAGCGATCTCCACCATCCGTCCTACTGCGACAAGCACGACGTCTTCGCCTTCGCTCAATTGCTCGGCTTCGCCGACGGGAAGCGGCGATACCGGCATGGCAGGTAACGAGATCGCGCTCCCCTTGGGGTATCGGATCGCAATCGGGCCATCGTGACGCACGGCGGTTTCGATCATGGCGCACAGCTCGGTCGCGTCTGCCGGGGCGCCTACGACGAGGTTCGGGATCATCCGGAGATAGGAGATGTCGAACACGCCGTGGTGGGAGGGACCGTCCGGGCCGGTGACTCCTGCTCGGTCGATCAGGAAGATCACAGGGAGCCCATGTAGGGCGACATCGGCCACGATCTGGTCGTAAGCGCGCTGCAGAAAAGCCGAGTAGATCGCTACCACCGGGCGTCTCCCGGCCATGGCCATTCCTGCCGCGAGAGTGACGGCGTGCTGTTCGGCGATGCCCGTGTCGAAGACGCGGTTGGGGAAGCGCTTGGCCATGTGCTTCAGACCGGCACTCGAGATCATCGCCGCAGAGATGCCCAAGAGCTCCGGGTGACGGCTGGCTGCGTCGGTCAGGGCCCGTCCGGCGACATCGGTCAGCTTGAGCTCGGACTTCAGGGCCTTCCCGGTGGCTACGTCGAACGACGACACGCCATGGAGCTTCTCCTCCTCGTCTTCGATGGCGGGCTGGTAGCCGTTGCCCTTCTCGGTGACGACATGGACGACCACGGGCTCGTGGTACGTCTTCGCCTGCTCCAGGGTCTCTTCGAGGAGGGCGATGTCGTGACCGTCGATCTGGCCCGTGTATTTGAGGTTTAGGGCGTCGAAGACGGTGGACGGCTCGAGGATCTGCTTGACGGCGTCTTTCATCCGACTGGCCATCTCATCGGCGGTCTCGCCGACGAGAGGTATTCCGCGCAGCATCTTCCCAATGGTCCTCTTGGCCTTCTCGTAGCGAGGGTCGATTCGATAATGGGCGAGATTGGCCAAAGCAGCCAAGCCGCCGATCGTTGGCGCGTATGACCGGCCGTTGTCATTCAGAACGATGAGCAGTCGCTCCGGCCGGGTCACAGCTATGTGATTCAGCGCCTCGTAGGCCATGCCGCCTGTCAGCGCGCCGTCTCCGATGATCGCCACTGTCCAGCCGTCGTAACCAGATATGGCGTGCCCCAACGCGTAGCTGAGAGACGTCGAAGCGTGGCTGTTCTCGACGAAGTCGTGCTCCGACTCCTCCTGGCTCGGGTATCCCGAAAGACCACCGGTGTGGCGCAGACCGTCGAACCGATCTGCCCTGCCGGTCAGGATCTTGTGGACGTATGCCTGGTGGCCCACATCCCAGATGAGACGGTCACGCGGGGAGTCGAAGACGCGATGGAGGGCGATCGTCAGCTCGACGACCCCCAGGTTGGGGGACAAGTGGCCCCCTGTCTTGGAGACCTTGTCGAGTATGAACTCGCGGATCTCGGCGCACAGCTCTTCGAGCTGTTCGAGTGACAGGTCGCGAAGATCGGCCGGTTGGTGTATTGACTCGAGCATTCTGGGATTCGAAATCGCTCGGAACAGGGTAGTTGCCCGCGGCCGGCTACCCCTCAGCCAGAGGCAACAACACCACGAAAGTCGATCCGACGCCGAGCTCGCTTTCGACCTCTACCGAGCCGCCGTGGCTCTCAGCGACGTGTTTGACGATGGAGAGCCCTAGACCGGTGCCTCCGGTCTCGCGTGAGCGCGCCGAGTCGACGCGATAGAAACGTTCGAAGACTCTGTCCCGATCCCGCGTCGGGATACCCTCTCCCGCGTCCGTGACCCTGATCATCGCACTTCCGTCATGGATCCCAACGACGATATGGACGGAACCTCCAGTCCCGCTGTATCTGATCGCGTTGTCGAGGAGGTTGCGAATGGCAATGGCGAGGTCACGGTGACTCGCTCGCACCGTCACGGCTCTCGCTTCGAGATCCAGTGCGAGGTTCTTCTCTTCGGCACGGAGTTTCAGCCGATCCACCTCGTCCAGGGCGATGAGGTCGAGACGGACCGGCGCCAGCTCGGGTGACTCCCTCTCCAGCCGGGACAGGTCGAGCAGATCAGCAACCAGCCGACTCAGCTGCCGAGCCGACTCCTCTATCCGACCGGCAAACACCATCGCCGACTCGTCATCTCTCGAGAGGGCTATCTGCAGAGCCTCGGAGGAGGCGATGATGGTCGAGACCGGAGTCTTCAGCTCATGGGACGCATTGGCGACGAAGTCACGCTTGATCGAATCAGTCCTCTCCCGATCGGTTATGTCGACTGCGATCACCAGCAGACGCCCATCGGCAGGGAATGGTGTCGCGGTGGCCCGGATTCGACGGGTCGGACTGCCGTAGTCGAACACTCTCGTGTGAGCGCGGCCGGAGGCGCGTGCCTCGCTCACTGGGGCGTGCAACTGGAGCGGGGCCAGGGCGGCGCCATTGTCGGGCATTGGTCCGAGCATCTGCCTCGCAGCATCGTTTGCGTAGGCGATCTCGTCCTCTCCGCCGATCAGGATCGTTCCTTGAGGAATGGTTCCCAACACCGCTTCGAGGGTGGTCCTGGCCAGCTCGGCTTCTCCCAGACGCGAACCCAGAGTGCGGGCCATCGTCGCAATCGCCTCACCTAGTTGGTCCAGCTCGAGGACCGTCGACTTGCGCGGTGAGACGTCCAGCCGTCCCATGGCCACGTCCCGAGATTGCTCGGTCAGTTCCGTGATCGGTCTGCTGGTACGACGCGCCACCACGGCGACGACGGCCACGCCAATGACTCCGACGATCAGCGCGGCGAGCAGAATCGATCCGCGCACGGCGGATAGCTCGTCATCGATTACGCGGATGGGAACGGAGACCCGGACGATCAAGTCGTCCTCTGGAGGGAGCGCCAGATAGAGCTGTTCAAACCCGGTCGAAGCGCTGAATCGGCTGGCCGATCCGACTGCGCCTCGAAAGGCTTCTACCACCTCGGGTCGATCGGAGTGATTCTCCATGACCGCGGGATCAGAATGTGAGTCCGCCAAGACGACGCCATCGGCCGTTATCAGGGTTGTTCGGAAAGAGGCTGCGTCGAAGACTCCCCTCGCCCAACCCTGATACCCCCCGGCATCCTCAGGAAGGCTCTGGGCAGCAAGTTTGGCGCCCAGCTCTAGGTTCTCGACCACGTCGTCGATCAGCGCTTCACGGGTAGACCGCTCTACGACGAGGCCCATCAAACCGAGGAGCACGAGGTAGGTCAGGGCGTAATAGAGGAGAAACCGGGACGCCAGGCGAGTGGGTCTGCGTCGTGGACGGTCACTCATCGACGAACTTGTATCCCAAACCCCTGACGGTCACGATGTGGCGGGGGTTGGAGGAATCATCCTCGAGCTTCTCACGGAGCCGCTTGATGTGGACGTCCAGGGTCTTGGTGTCGCCGAAGTACGAAGATCCCCAAACCTCATCGATCAAGGTGTGTCGGGCCGCGAGACGATTCTTGCGTCGCATGAGGGACTCGAGGAGGTCGAACTCCTTGGGCCGGAGGCTCACCTCTCGACCGTTGACCCTTGTCTCGTGTGCATCGATATCGAGTTCGATGGGACCTCCTCTGAGCACCTCGTTCGAGTCCCCAAGGACGCCGCCTCGCGTCGAGCGCCTGAGATGAGCTCGCACTCGGGCGATGAGCTCGCGCATCGAAAAGGGCTTGGTCATGTAGTCGTCCGCTCCGAGTTCCAAGCCTGCGACCTTGTCGGCCTCAGAGTCCTTGGCTGTGAGCATGATGATGGGAACGTCTGAGAAGGCCCTGATCTGCCGGCACACGTCGAGCCCGGACATCTCGGGCAACATCAGATCGAGAATGACCAAGTCGACCCCACCGGCTCGCGCCGACTCCAAGCCGTCCACGCCAGTGGCTGTGACCGTCACTTCGAAGCCCTCCGACTCTAAGGAGTACTTGACGGAATCGGCGAGACCAGCCTCGTCCTCGACGAGGAGAACTCGAGGTGGTCGTCGGTCAGTCGGTATTCCCATCGACAGCTGGGGCCATTCCCTTCTCGTCGAAGTCAGCACGCTCCCCCGTGACCAGATAAGCAGCGTGCTCTGCGAAATCGACGGCTTGGTCTCCGATCCTCTCCAAAGCCCTCGACACCATCATCATCTTGGTGGCCCACTCGAGCAAGAGCTTGTTGTCGGACACAGCAACCGTCTCCTTGTACATGTTGGCATTGAGACGATCGACCGGCTGGTCCATGGCCGGAAGAAGACGTGCCTCATCGACGTCACTGCGGACATAGGCGTCGACTGCCGTGCGGATCATGGGCCGCACCAGGTCGCCCATCTCCCTGATCTGATCGCAGATCCTCTCGACACGGGGGAGGCCATCGTTGAACCGAGTGGTCTTGGCGATGTTCACACATTGGTCGCCCATCCTCTCGAAGGTGATGTTCAGCTGCAAGAGCACGGCCATCTTCCGCAGGTCCGAGCCCAGGGGCTGAAAACGTGCCATGAGGTTGGTCCACTCCTGGTGTACTTCGAAGTAGGTGCGATCGATCTCGTCGTCCATCCCGATGACCTCTTCGGCCAGATCGAGATCGCCGGTCGTAACGGATCGCACGGCCATCTCGACCATCCGCTCGGCTCTATCGACCACGCCGAGGACTTTGCGCTCCAAAGCATCGAGTTCGCCGTGAAAATGGACATTGATGTCATGCGTGTGGCTCATCCGAACCGTCCTGTGATGTAGTCCTCGGTGTCCTTTTCTCTGGGCGAGGTGAAGAGTTGTGCGGTTGGGCTGAACTCCACCAGATAACCGGTGCGGTGGCCTTGGCCGTCGAGATCGACGTTGAAGAAAGCCGTCATGTCGCTCACACGGGCCGCCTGTTGCATGTTGTGGGTCACGATGATGATGGTGTAGTCCTCTTTCAAGTCGAGCATCAACTCTTCGATCCTCAGGGTGGCGATTGGATCCAGGGCGGAGCACGGCTCATCCATCAGGAGGACCTCCGGGCTCGGAGCCACCGCCCTGGCGATACACAACCTCTGCTGCTGGCCCCCGGACAGTGAGTAGCCGGACTCTCCGAGCTTGTCCTTGACCTCGCCCCAGAGCGCAGCCCGAGTGAGGGCCCGCTCGACCAGGTCGTCCATGTCCTTCTTCGAGCCTTTGAAGCCGTTGATCTTCGCCCCCCAGGCCACGTTCTCGTATATCGATTTCGAGAACGGGTTTGGCTTCTGGAAGACCATGCCCACCTTGCGCCTGACCTCGACCGGGTCCACGCCAGGGTCGTAGATGTTCCGATCGTTGAAGAAGACCTCACCCCGAACGCGTGCCGCGGGAATCAGATCGTTCATTCGGTTGAGGCAACGCAGCATGGTCGATTTCCCGCATCCCGACGGGCCGATGAGGGCGGTTATCTCATTGCGAGCGAAGCCCAACGAAACGTCTTTGACCGCCCGAAAGTCGCCGTAGTGGACGTCGACCGAGACAGTCCTCATGGCTGCAGGAGGCGGCAATGGCATGGCGGTCGCGCCCGTCGACGCAACCTCAGCCCTCCCCTCGGTGTCATTGGGCTGGCTTGCGACTCTTGTCCTCTCGGGTGTCATTTCATGCCTTCCTGGAATAGCGATTTCGGAGTATCACGGCAAAGGAGTTGAGTGTGAGAAGGAGGACGAGCAGAGCGATGCTCGCCGCCGCGGCGATATTGCGGAACTCCTCCTGTGGGAGCGATGTCCATTGGAAGATCTGGATCGGCAGCGCGGTGAACGCCGAGAAGGGCCCGGTTGGATCGGCGGTGATGAATCCGGCCGCCCCCACGAGGATCAGTGGGGCGGTCTCACCGATGGCCCGCGCCACCGCCAGGATTGTCCCTGTCAGGATGCCCGGGAGGGCCACAGGAAGCACCTGGCTTCGGACGGTCTGCCATCTCGTGGCCCCGAGGCCGAGACCGGCATGCCGAAGAGAGTCGGGCACAGCCTTCAGGGCTTCTTGCGAGCTGATGATCACAACAGGAAGTGTGAGGAGCCCCAGGGTCAGACCGGCGGAGATGATCGTCCGACCGTCGGACCCACCTACCCCAAACAAGGAACCGGATGTGATCGGCTCCAGTGCCCTCACCAACACAGCCAAGCCGAGCATCCCGTAGATGATCGAGGGGACTCCGGCAAGGTTGTTGATATTGGTCTGGATGAAGTCGTTGAGTCTGGATGGCTTGGCGAACTCGACGAGGTAGATGGCAGCACCAACACCAACCGGCACGGCGAACAACACTGTGAACAAGACAAGCCACGCAGAGCCCAGGATGGCCGTCCGAATGCCTGCCAGTTCCGGGGATGAGTTGGAAGGGCTCGTGAGAAACGTCGGATTGAACCACGCCCGCCACTCGAAGCTGACCTGGTCGAACTCGTAGTCCCCATAGCGGCCAATCTCGAACCCCTGTCTCACCTCGGCCTCGAAGGCCTCGGGATTGGTGAGAGACGGGACCAGGTCGTATGAGTCGATCACGTCGGGGGCGATGACCCGCTCATTGACGAGCTGGAGGACGCTGGCTGAGCCCCTTGGCCCGATGGTGCACCCGGGGGGCGGATCGGACTCGGCGCAGATCTCCATCCAGACCTCATCCGATTCGAAAACGAGACGGTCTTCGAAGAAGCGTTGCTCCCTCTCGAGACGTCGCCCCACACCACTCGACAGCGTGGTCTCGAGTAGCGCTACCAACTCCTCGTAGGACAGATCGGCCATGGTCATCGTGGCCGGGTCATGGCCGAGACCGGCTAAGACGTCTTCGGGGTCTTGCTGGTTGACGACAGCGGTGAGGCCAAACGAGTCGTTGATGATCGTGTACAGCAGCGTCGCAAGGGCGACGACGGCGATTGTCAGCATCAAGAGGCTGAACCCCTGGAACAGGAAGGCTCGCCATCTTCGGACGCGCAGTTGTGATTGGAATTCCTGCTCTCCCGGAAACAGGCCTTCGGTGGGTCGCTCCGTAGTCTGCAGGCTCACTCGTACGCCTGCCGAAATCTCTTGACGAACCGCCGGCTCAACGAGTTGAGCCCCAGAGTCATGAAGAAGAGGGTGAGCCCGATGGCGAAAATCGAGTTGTAGTCGATCGTGTTGTAGCTCAGGTCGCCGCTAGCTGTGACCACGATGTAGCCGGTCATCGCTTGGGCCGCCTCGAAAGGGTTGAGGATGTACCCGAACAGGGCATCCTCGCCGAGGGTGAAGTTCCGCGGGGCTGCCCCAGAAGCCAGGGTGACGACCATCGTCTCCCCAACGGCTCGTGACATGGCGACAACTACGGCCGCAGCAATGCCCGATAGGGCCGCGGGCACGACGATCCGAAGCGATACCTCCAGTTTGGAAGCACCCAACCCGTAGGCCGCCTGCCGAAGCGAGTCCGGGACGGCACTGAGAGCATCCTCGGACAACGAGCTGACCAGGGGGACTATCAGGATCCCGACGACGATTCCTGCAGAGGCGACGTTGAAGAAGCCGACGGTGGAGCTCCCCAGCCACGAGCGGAGCAGCGGGGTCATGAACGTGAGGGCGAAGAACCCGTAGACCACCGTCGGTATGCCGACGAGCACTTCGAGGACCGGCTTGAAGAACGACTTCACCCTCTGAGTGGCGTACTCCGACAGATAGATCGCCGCGGCCAGACCGATGGGGACCGCCACGACCAAGGCGATGATGCTGATCAACACCGTGCCGAGGACCAGAGGGAGGATCCCAAAGACCTCCGCCTGAGGCTGCCACACGGTCCCGCTGAAGAAGTCGGCGATCGACACCCTCTCGTCTTGGAAGAAGAGGAGTGCCTCCTTCCCCAGCTCCCAGAGGATGCCCACAGTTACCGCAATGGAGATGGCGCCACAGATGAAGAGAAATCCCCGGATGGCCATCTCTCCCGGCCGGGCCCGCTTCTGCAGCGGATCAGATGCCGATTCGACCTCGACCTGTTCGTCGCTCATCGGTGGCTACGGCGCACGCCCGACGAGGCCCGGGCGTCGCGGAGCGACCGAGCCTCCCCAGTGCCGTGATTCGGTGTCATTCCCATCCCGCAGCCGCGGCGATCGCATCAGCGGCGCGCTGCACGCTCTCATCCGGAGCAGGGAAATACCCGACACTCCCGATCAGTTCGTCGACGTTGTCCAGGTAGTAGGCGATGAACACCGCGACTTGAGGCTTCTCCTCGATCACACCGGCGTCGGTGTACATGAACAGCGGCCGGGCCAAGGGGTAGGTCCCCTCGTTCACCGAGTCGTCGCCCGGGGGAATGGGCCCATCCCCGCCGTCTACCGAAACGGCCCGAAGGACGTCGGCGTTCTCGGCGAAGAAGGCGAACCCGAAATACCCGATGGCACAGGTAGAACCGAGGTCGCCTTCTGTACATCCATCACCGGAGACACCTTGCACGGTGACGTTGTCGTCTTCGCCAACGATGTTGGCCGCAGTGGCACTCAGCATCGGTGAGGGATCGGCTTCCTCGAAGACTTCTTCGTTGAAGTAGTCGAAAGTGCCGGAATCGGCCCCTGGCGTGAAGAACTGGATCGGGTGCGCCGGCCAGTCAGGGTTGATGTCGGCCCAGGTGTCGCCCTGATTCGCCGAAAAGGCGGCGGCAAGCTCGCCGATGGTCATCTCCTGAGCGAAATAGTTGCCGGCGCTCACAACGACGGACAGCGCGTCGGTGCCCACCCGGATCTCGATCGGCTCCCGTCCGATGTCGTTGCAGGAGGCGATCTCCTCGTCTTTGATCGGGCGGCTGGCGTTTGAGATGTCCAATGCGCCCTCGACACAGAAGCGCTCGAAGCC
>JAHEJW010000001.1:212760-231680 GCA_024638655.1 bacterium
TGGACCGACGAACAGACGCCGGTCGGCCGGCATTACCTCAGATCTTGGCGTTGGAGCGGGCCGAGGCGAGATCCTGGAGGGCCTCGTGGGTGTCCACACCTGTGGCCGGTGGGACCCTCGACCACTCGCCGTCCGGGCCCAGCTCCCAAGCCAGGTTGTCGTCGGCCAGGAGCACGTCGATGAATTCGTCGAGACGGAACTGGAGGTCCGGGTCGAAAACGGGGGTCAGAGCTTCGACTCTGCGATCCAGATTCCTTTCCATCATGTCGGCCGATCCGATGTAGTAGTGACGCTCGCGTCCTCTGGAGCCGAACCTGTAGATGCGTGAATGCTCGAGGTAACGACCGACTATTGATCGGACAGTGATGTTCTCCGACAAACCCTCTATGCCTGGCTTCAAACAGCAGATCCCGCGCACGATGAGGTCCACCCGGGTACCGGCGCGGGAGGCTTCGTACAGCGAGGCGATGATGCCGGCATCGACGAGGGAGTTCATCTTCAGTGTGATATGGCCTTCGCTCCCGCGAGCGGCCTCGTCTTCGATCAGCTCCGTTATCCGATTGCGGATACCTCCTGGAGATATGGCCAACTTGCGATAGCTCGTCCTCCGGCTGTAGCCGGTCAGGTAGTTGAAGAGGTCAGAGAGGTCGGATCCGATGTCCTGGTCGGTGGTGAATATCCCGATGTCCTCGTAGGCGCGCGCTGTCGTCTCGTTGTAGTTGCCGGTGCCGATATGGGCATAACGGACCACCCGGTCGCCCTCCCTGCGCATGACCAGGGCCACCTTGGTATGCGTCTTGAGCCCGACGACGCCGTACATCACATGGACACCAACATCTTCGAGGCGTTGGGCCCACTCGATGTTACGTTCCTCGTCGAAGCGGGCTTTGAGCTCGACCAGCGCGACCACTTGCTTCCCGGCTTCGGCAGCCTCGATCAGCGACCTCATGATGGTGCTGTCGCTCGTGGTTCGGTACAGGGTCATCTTGACGGCCAGGACGTCCCGATCCTTGGCGGCCCGGGCGACAAATGCCTCCACGGTCGAGGTGAACGCGTCGTAGGGATGATGCGCCAGGAGATCGCCCTGGCTGACGACCCCGAAGAAGTCGATGGTCTCCGAGGCCGAAGATGACAGGCGCGGCGGGGTCACCCCGGTGAACGGCGGGAATTTGAGCTCGGGGCGGTCGAGCTCGTAGACACTCCAGAGGCCCGAGAGATCGAGGGGCCCGCTCACCAGATATACGTCGTCTTCGGTGGCACCCATCTCTCGCATCAAGAGGTCGAGGACCTCTTCGGGTATGTCGGGGTGAACCTCGAGCCTGACGACACTGCCAAACCGACGCTGGGTCAATTCGGACTCGATGGCCATCAGCAGGTCGCCCCCCTCGTCCTCCTCGATCTCGAGATCGGCATTTCGCGTCACGCGGAAGGGATGGTGACCAAGTATCTCCATGCCGGGAAAGAGTGAATCGAGATGTGACGCGATCACCTGTTCCAATGGAACGAAGCGCTCACCGTCGGGAAGCACCACGAAACGAGGGAGTATCGGTGGGATCTTGACCCTGGCAAAGCGGGTGATGCCAGTCTCGGGGTTCCTGACGAAGATCGCCAGGTTCAGGGAAAGGTTGGAGATGTAGGGGAATGGGTGAGCCGGATCCACGGCGAGAGGGGTAACGACCGGGAAGACCAGTTCCCGAAACTTCTCATCGAGGAACTCGCGATCGTCGTCATCGAGAGTCGAATAGTCGCTGAAGACGATCCCCTCGGTCGCCAGCGCCGGGGCCACCTCGGCGAGGAACCGCTTGGAGATCTCCTCATACTGGGTCTGTGTCTCCTCACGTATGGCCGCGAGCTGTTGGGTGGGAGTCAGACCGTCGGGTGTGGTCGAGCGCAAGCCGTGCGAAACCTGCTCTTTGAGCCCGGCAACACGCACCTGGAAGAACTCGTCCAGGTTGGTTGCCCAGATCGCGAGGAACTTCACCTTCTCGAGGAGGGGGAAGTCAGGTCGTTCGGTGAGGGCGATGACTCTCCGGCTGAAGTCGAGCCATGAGAGCTCTCGATTCGTGTATTGGTCCGGAACGAGCTCCGCAACGGCGTCGGTCATAGCCCGACCATCCTCACCTCTCGGCCTTGGGATGGTGACCGAGGCCTTTGAGCAGAAAGCTCTTGAGACCTTCGGTGATCGCGGCTCGGTCGGCAGAGCCATCGATCAGCACGCGCGCCGCAGACATGATGGTGTCTTGAATGAGGCGGCCTGCTAGTGCCGGTGGAAGCGAGTCGAAGATCCGTGCCTCGACTCCTCTCCGATACAGACCTGCCATCGTCGAGGAGAGGTCGGAGTGTGATGCCCTGATTCGCTCCTGTGCCTCGAGACTCATCCGGCCCACCTCCCGGTGGAGAATGACCCCGTATACACGATCGGTCGCAACGAATTCGACAGTCTTCGCGGCAAGCTCGCCAAGTTGGGTGTCGATCGGCTGTGATTCGTCGACTTCGTCGATGAGCTCGGATATGACCACCGGAAGCTCCTCCTCCACGAGCGCTGCAATCAGATCGTCGCGATCTGAGAAGTAGTCGTAGAGAGTCGTCCTCCCAATGCCCGCGGAGAGAGCTATCTCCCCAAGCGAGACCTCAGCCGTTCCCGCTTCGTCGATGAGATTGTAGGCAGCCTCCAACAGAGCGCTCCTCGTCAGAGCCTTGTGCTCATCTATCGAAGCGGCGCGGATTCTGGGCATGAGGAGAGGCTATTCGCCTCACCGGCAAATTACAGCCGGTCCTCCCACATCGAGACGTCTAGGCTCGGTTGGCCGGACCCGCCCGCAAGCGGAGTCCGGGACACGCTTCACGCGACAGTTAGGGGAAGAGCTGATGCGTAGACCGCTCTCGGGTGCCCTGCTGGGCCTGATCCTCGGCCTGGCAGTGGCCGTGATACTGCAGCAATTGGGTATCTGGCCACTGGACAGGCTGACGGTGTTTCTCTTGCCTGCGATGGTCGGCTTGCTGGGCATATTGCTCACGAGCCTCGGACGGGAGGGCTCGACGGGAACACTCGTCGTTGCCTTGGTAATAACGCTGCCGCTGGCCGTCTGGGGTGCGCTCGGGCTCCTGGGGTTCGGAGAGCAGGGCCAGCTCAATGGCGGATGCACCGTCAACGCAGCATCCGATCTCGATGCAACAACGGTCACAGACACGAGCCGGGCAGACCCATTCAGGATCGACCCGGCGGGCGGGCTCACATGGGTAGCCACTTCCCCCTCCGTCTTCGATGACTACAAATGGAAGATCTGGACCGAGATTGGGGGCTTTCAATACCCCCTTGCCTCCGAGGAGAACCAGAACAACGACGGCGGATCTCAGATAAACGAAGGCGACGTCTCGAACGTCACCGAATATGCCACGGCCCGTGACATCCCTCTGGATGAGATCCGGGGTGCCATCATCGTCGGGGGCGACGCAGCAGGTACCTGCGACGGGTTTGCCTTTGTCTCGATCGACGGCGATCCGTTCGAAACGCTGGTCTCCCAGATAGCTCTCGCAGTGGCGATCCTCGCTCTGATTGCGTTGCTACTGGTGGCCTTCATGGGGCGGGGCGCTTCCGCAGCCGCGGGTGGAGTCACCACAGCAGCAACCGGTCCGGGGACCCCGGCTGACGGTCCTACTGCCACTGGAGCGGGCACCGCGGCGGGGTTGGCGGCGGCAGAGGATGAGCGAGACCGCGGCCAAGAACTGATCGACGACATCGAGAGGGCCGCCGAGGACTCGGGCTTCGGTGCCGACGACGAGGATTGAGCAGCGAGTCCGGGGCACCCCACCGCAGTTGCAAACCCGGCTGATTACGGGTCGAATGTGACCTGCACTCGATAGCGGGCAGACCTATGAGCAAACAGGCCGACTACGTACTACGCACTGTGGAGGAACGAGGCATCCGCTTCGTCCGCCTCTGGTTCACCGACGTCCAGGGGTTCCTCAAATCGGTGGCGATCAGCCCCGCCGAGCTCGACGTCGCCTTCGAGGAGGGTATGACTTTCGACGGCTCATCGATCGACGGGTACGCCCGCATCCAGGAGGCCGACATGCTGGCCAAACCCGATCCGTCGACTTTCGCGGTCCTCCCGTGGCGGCCCGACCAGCAGGTTGCTCGCATGTTCTGCGACATCTACACCCCCGAAGGCGAGCCGTTTTCCGGAGATCCAAGAACCGTCCTCAAGAGGAATCTGGAAAACGCATCTGACCTCGGATACACCTTCTTCGCGGCTCCCGAACTCGAGTTCTTCTACTTCGAAGACTCCGGCCCAGAACCGAAGGTGCTCGATCACGGCGGCTACTTCGACCTGACACCACTCGACGTAGCCCAGGAGTACCGGCGAAAGACGATCAACGCCCTCGAACAGCTGGGGATACCGATCGAACACTCGCACCACGAGGTCGCCCCCAGCCAACATGAGATCATCGCGCGATACACCGACGCTATGACAATGGCGGACAACATCATGACTTCTCGGCTGACGGTCAAGGAGGTGGCTCTGCAGAGCGGCATCTACGCGACCTTCATGCCCAAGCCGCTGGAGGCATTCGACGGTTCTGGTATGCACCTCCATCTTTCTCTATTCGAGGGTGACGTCAACGCATTTCACGAGCCGGGCACTCAAGGCGGTCTGTCCAAGATCGGCCAGGCCTTCATCGCAGGGCTCTTGCGCCACGCAGCCGAACTGACGGCGGTGACCAACCAGTGGGTGAACTCGTACAAGCGTCTGGTGGGTGGTTACGACGCTCCGACCTACATCTCATGGGCCCGAAACAATCAATCCGCCTTGGTGCGCGTCCCATCGGTTAAGAAAGGCAAGCCGAGCTCGGTTCGAGTCGAGTACAGGGCGGCCGACGCCGCCTGTAATCCTTACCTTGCGCTCTCCGTGATCCTCGCCGCCGGTCTTTCAGGCATCCGGGAGGGATACGAGCTCCCCCCAGAGATCACAGCCGACGTCCAGAGCCTCACTTCGGCGGAGCGCGCCGCGGCGGGGATCAAACGACTTCCCGACACCCTTTCTGAGGCTCTCGACCTCCTCGAGCAGTCGGAGCTCGTTGCCGATGCGCTTGGTGAGCACGTCTTCGACTGGTTCATCCGGAACAAACGAGCCGAGTGGGACCGCTATCAGCATCACGTCTCCCGGTTCGAGCTCGAGACCTATCTGCCAATCCTGTGATCTGCGCGCTCTACCCGGCCGAATGCTCCGACGAACTGCGCGATGGCCTGGCACTGACCTCCGCGGAGATTGTCGAAGTGGACGATCTGGTCATCGAGTCACGGGCGATCCACGAAGCCGACGCCTTGGTCGTCGAACTCGGGCCACAGCCTATGAGGCGGCTGCGTGAGCTGAAGCGAATCATCGATGAGATCGGGCTGCCTGTCCTCGTCATCGCCGACCGGGAGCACCTGGCGCTGATGGACGGCACCGATGGGATCAATGACTTCGTGGTAATGCCGCTGAATCCGGTTGAGCTGCGTTTGCGTCTGGAGCGGTTTGGATCAGGAGATCAAACCAGCGAAGTTCTCAGGTTCAAGGACCTGGAGCTGAACCCGCTCAACTACCAGGCGGCCCTGGCCGGAATGCCCATGGACCTGACCTATATGGAGTACGAGCTGCTCCGCTACCTCGTCGAGAACCCGGTGAGGGTTTGGTCCCGGGAGCAATTGCTCTCCCGAGTCTGGGGCTACGACTATTACGGCGGCGCTCGAACAGTCGACGTGCACATCAGGCGATTGCGCTCCAAGTTGGGTGAGGAAAGGTCGTCCTGGATCACGACGGTTCGCTCCGTTGGGTACCGATTCGGCTGACCTTCAATCAACCCAACGCCCGCAGTGCAGACGTGGGTGACCGGTGGTGGCACAATTGGGCCAATGGGTTTCAAGACGAAGCAAGTGCACGCAGGAGTGGTCCCCGATCCGGTCACGGGAGCGATACTGACCCCCATCCATCAGGCGACGACGTTCGTCCAGGAGTCGGTGGACCAGTACATGAGCCGGGGATATTCGTATGCCCGGGGAGGCAACCCCACGGTTCGAGCACTCGAAGAGAAGCTGACGGCCTTGGAGGGTGGAGTCGACTCGACGGCGTACGGCTCAGGAATGGCCGCAACCGTCGCAGTCTTTCTGGCAACGCTTCGGGCAGGGGACCACGTCGTCGTCGGAGACGTCGTCTACGGCGGGACTTACCGGTTCGCGGATCAATTCCTAACCAAGTTCGGTGTCGAGGTGGATTTCGTGGACGCCACCAACATGGAGGAGGTCGAGTCGGCAGTCGGGCCGAAGACCCGAATCGTCTTCACCGAGTCACCAGCCAACCCCACCTTGAAAGTGACGGATCTGGCCGCCGTGTCCGAGATCTGCCAGAAGACCGGCGTACTGCACGTCACCGACAACACCTTCCTCACGCCCTACTACCAGCGGCCCTTCGAGCTCGGGGCTGATGTCGTCATTCACTCGACCACCAAATTCCTCGACGGCCACAACGCCACTTTGGGGGGGGCCGTCGTCGTTCAGGATCCGGAGCTCCAAGAACAGATCGCTTTTGCCCGGATCTCGGCCGGGCTGGTGATGTCTCCGATGGTGGCCTGGCTGACACTGCAGGGAGTGAAGACTCTCAGTGAGCGCATGGATGCCCAGTCGGCCAGCGCCATGGAGATCGCCCGATTTCTGCAAGATCACGACAAGGTCGAGTACGTCAACTACCCCGGGTTGGAGAGTCACCCTCAGCACGACATCTCCAAGAGGCAGGCCTCCGGATTCGGCGCCATGGTTGGCTTCGAAGTCAACGGTGGTGTCGAAGGGGGGACGAAGCTCATGGACGCCATCGAGCTGTGGACCCTCGCTGAGAATCTAGGCGCGGTTGAGAGCCTCATCACGCATCCGGTGACCATGACCCATGCCGCCGTACCCCGAGAAGAGCGAGTTGCCGCAGGCATCACCGATGGCCTCGTTCGGCTTTCGGTCGGGCTCGAGGACACCGAAGATCTCATCGCCGCTCTCCGGGTAGCCCTGGAACGCGTCTAGTGCGGTTCGGGACCACGAGCCCGACCCTGAGAATGACCCTGATCGGCGGTGTCGCCGTGGCGGCCCTCGTCCTGTTGCTCGCCTCTACCCATCCCAGGCCCGCCGATCGGTATTCGGGAGTCGTCCGACGTCTCGGGGGCCCATGTCTAGAGCTGGAGCGATGGGATCTGTTCGGGTGGAATGTCGTCGGCCAGACCTATTCGATCGACGACACCAGGACCGGCACCTGGCATGACGCCGTGCCGGACCCTCCCTGCCAATCGCTCGACGATGTGCAGATCCTGGTACGGCTGCCTCTCGACGCTCCGGAAGACATCTACCGGATGTGCGGGCTGGCCGACGACCGGGCGTGCATCGAGTTCGAGAAGGTCCCGTTCCAGGGTACGCCCGGCCCTTGATATCTAGCCTCGTCTCATGAAGCTGTTTCACCTGGCCCAATACAACGTAGGGCGAGTCCATTCGCCACTCGAGCACCCCGACCTGGCCGAGTTCATCGCTGCTCTCGAGCCCATCAATGCAATTGCCGAGTCGAGCCCTGGCTTCGTCTGGCGGCTCAAGGACGATGAGGGGCAATCGTCGAGTTATGTCCGTGTCCCGGGGATCGATGACCCCCTGTTCATCATCAACTACTCAGTCTGGGAGGATTTGGAGTCGTTGAAGCACTTCATCCACAAGTCAGGTCATATGGCCTATCTACGACGTCGCCGTGAATGGTTCGAGCCCAACCCGGAAGCAACGAGTGTCGCTTGGTGGATAGAAGCCGGAAGTATCCCCATGGTCGGGGAGGCACACGCCCGCCTGATGCGCCTCAGGGAGCACGGACCAAGCAAAGACGCCTGGCCGCTCAACCGTCCATGGCCGGCACCCTCGCTCTGACCAGCGAGTCCCGGGCGAACACACGACCTTCTTCCGTCTCGACCGGTCGCTTCACGACTTGGGCCTCGACCACATCGAGCCCGGGCAGCCACTTCACGATCGACTCGACCCGGGTGAGGATCTCATGGACCTGGGGTCCCCCATGTCCTTCCTCGATGTTGGATTCGTCATGCCCGATGAGAAACAACTCGCCCCCGGGCTCAAGCCAGGAGGCAACCCGCTCTATGACGTCTTTCATCTGCGACTGCGGCAGGTGCAGATAGGCGACCAGGACAAGGTCGTAGGTCTCGGGCGGTTCCCAGGTCAACACGTCGGCGACGACGAAGACGACCTGGTCGGACTCGGCTCGCCCCCGCTCCACTGCGACTTCCGAGAAATCGACTGCGGTCATCTTCCAACCTCGTGAAGCCAACCAGATGGCGTTGCGGCCCTCCCCCGAGGCGACATCCAAGCCAACACCAGGCTCGGCAGGTCCCAGCCTGTCCGCGACAAAGATGTTTGGCTCTACGGACCAAAGACGGTCCGTCTGTCGGTAACGCTGATCCCAGCTTCCTCGATCCATCGCCTGGGTTCCCCGGCTCAGCCGAACTCGATGCCTTGGGCCAGGGGCAGGTCGCCACCCCAATTGATCGTTGTGGTCTGTCTTCGCATATAGGCTTTCCAAGCATCCGATCCGGCCTCGCGACCGCCGCCGGTGTCCTTCTCTCCCCCGAAGGCCCCGCCGATCTCGGCGCCCGAGGTGCCGATGTTCACGTTGGCGATCCCACAATCAGACCCCGATGCGCTGAGGAATTTCTCGGCGTTCTTCAGCGACTCGGTGAAGATGGCAGAGGAGAGGCCCTGGCTCACGCCGTTTTGGATCTCGATTGCCTCCTCGAGGGTGTCGAACTCGATGACCCACAAAATGGGAGCGAATGTCTCGTCCTGGGTTATCGAGGCCTCTTTTGGCACCACGGCGATCGTCGGCTCGACGAAATACCCCGGTCGCTCCAGTCTCTTGCCTCCAGTGACGATCCTTCCACCCTGCTCACGTGCAATTTCGAGGGCATTCATCATCTGATCGATCGCTCCATTGGAGATGACCGGTCCCATCAGCGTGCCCTCATCCAGGGGATCACCGATGCTCACCTGCTTGTAGGCTTCGGCGAGCCTGTCCACGACCTTGTCGGCCACTGCACTGTGAACGAGGAGTCGTCGCAATGTGGTGCATCTCTGGCCCGCCGTTCCGACTGCAGCAAACAAAGCTGCTCTGACAGCCAGATCGAGGTCGGCATCGTCCATGACGATGACGGCGTTGTTGCCGCCTAGCTCGAGGATGCTGCGTCCAAGACGCTGAGCTACGGATGGTCCGACTATGCGCCCCATGTTGCAGGACCCCGTCGCCGAGATCAGGGGCAACCTCGTGTCCGCTGTCATGGCAGAGCCAACTGTCTTGCCGTCCCCCACCACCAGGTTGAAGACGCCTTCAAAACCACTCCCGGCCATGACTCGCTGAGCGATCTTGATCACTGCGATCGCCGTCAGCGGCGTTCGCTCCGACGGTTTCCACACGACGGTATCGCCACAGACGGCAGCAATGGCGGCGTTCCACGACCAAACCGCCACGGGAAAGTTGAAGGCGGTGATGACCCCTATGGGCCCGAGAGGATGCCATTGCTCGTACATTCGATGGTTGGGCCGCTCGGAAGCCATGGTGTTGCCGTACAACTGTCGAGAGAGACCCACCGCGAAGTCGCAGATGTCGATCATCTCCTGAACTTCGCCGACACCTTCGGGATGGATCTTCCCGTTCTCCAGGGACACCAGGGCTCCAAGGGCGTCGGTCTTCTCACGGAGGGCGTTGCCGATGAGACGCACGTATTCCCCCCGTTTGGGAGCGGGCAGAGCTTTCCACCGCTCGAACGTCTCCTTCGAGCTCTTGACGACGCGTTCATAGTCCGCGGCCGACCCCATCGTGACGCTTGCGATCGTCTCCTCAGTAGATGGGTTGACGACATCGATCGACTCACCGGCCCCCTCCAGCCACTGGCCGGCGAAGACTCCTGAGATGTGCCCGTCGAGCTCGAGAGCTTCGAAGATCTCCTGCTTTCTCATCTCGCCGCTATCACCTCTATCTCCACTTGGAACCCGGCCGGTAGCGCCGCCGCCTGAATCGCCGATCTAGCCGGGGGCTCGGATTTGAAATATGACCCATAGACCTCGTTGACCTCGGGGTAGTCGCCCATGTCCGTGAGAAAGATCGTCGTCTTGACGACGTCCTCATGGCGAAGGCCGAGATCGCCGAGCAACCTACCGATGTTCTTCATGACCTGATGTGTTTGCGAGGCGATGTCTTCTGGGGCCCGCCCACCCGTTGTCGGGTCGAGCCCTACCTGGCCGGACAGAAAGACGAGGCCGTGGGCCTCGGCGGCAAACGAGTACGGCCCGAGGGCTTTGGGGGCCGAAGGTGTGTGCGGGACGCTCTTGGGCAAGGTTCCTCCTGACTATCAGGGAACGGAGGGTACCTGCACCAGAAAGGGCCCCGTTCGGGACCCTTTCAAAGAAGCTCGCCGTGAGATTCAGGCAAACGAGTTGCCGCAACCACAGCTGCGGGTGACGTTTGGGTTCTCGATGGCGAAGCCGGCGCCCATCAAACCGTCCTTGTAGTCCAAGGTCGAGCCTTTGACCATCTCGGCACTCTGGGGATCGACGATGACTCTGACGTCTCCGTACTCCTCGACGAAGTCACCGGCCTCGATCTGGCTGTCGAAGTACATCTCGTACGAGAATCCGCTACAACCACCCGGACGAACTGCCATGCGGAGAGCGAGGTTCTCATCTCCCTCGGCTGCGATGAGCTCGCCGATCTTCTCGACGGCCGCATCGGTCACGTTGACCGTTTTCTCGGGCTTATTGGACTTGATGGTGAGAATCTGAGTCATTGGCTCCTACGTGAGTCGTAGTCAATTGTAACGGCTGATGACGAGTTGACCATTCTCCCTATCGGCGTAGTGGAAATAACCTCTCCAGTAATGGTATCTCGCGATCAGGTCCTCGAGGCCCTGGAAGGTGTTCAGGATCCCGAGTTGGGCGGCAATGTCGTAGAGCTCGGGATGATCACCGACGTCAGGGTCGATGAGGGAACGGTCAACATCGGGCTAGCCCTGACCATCGCCGAATGCCCGCTTCGAAATCAGATCGAGGGCGACACTCACCGTCGAGTCCTCGCCATGCCCGGCGTCGATGAAGTGAACGTTCGCGTGACGGCGATGACCAAGAAGCAGCGTTCTGAGCTCATGTCGGTGGCCCGTCGTCGGGCCCGCGAGGGTGCCGAGCCGACCCAGGTCTCCCCTACGACCCGCGTCGTCGCAGTCGCCTCCGGCAAAGGCGGGGTCGGGAAGTCGTCGATCTCGGTCAATCTGGCTGCGGGGCTCTCTGCGGAAGGGTTTCGCGTCGGAATCCTCGATGCAGATATCTGGGGGTATTCGATACCTCGCATGCTGGGGGCGAAGGGTCGCCTCGAAGCAGATGCCGATACCCAGTTGATCGAGCCATCGGAAGCATCCGGCGTGAAGGTGATCTCGACTGGACTGATCATCGAAGACGAAGAAACGGCACTCATGTGGCGTGGCCTGATGCTGGGGAAGGCCCTCGAACAGTTCCTCAAACAGGTGGCCTGGGGTGAGCTCGACTACCTGGTGATCGACATGCCTCCGGGGACCGGGGACGTGCAAATGGCCCTCACGAGGATGCTTCCCCAGGCGGAGATGGTTGTGGTCACCACACCTCAGAGCGCGGCGCAGCGGGTAGCCATCCGAGTCGCCGACATGGCCCGGCGGTCGTACATGCCGATCGTGGGCGTGATCGAGAACATGACCGGCGAGATCTTCGGGTCGGGTGGAGGCAAAGAGCTTGCCGACGAGCTTGGAGTTCCCCTTCTCGGTTCCGTGCCATTGGACCAGTCGGTGGTCCGGGGCGGGGACGCAGGGGCACCAGTCGTGTTGGACCCCGAGGCCGGTCCCGCAGGGCGAGCGATCATCCAGATCGTCGAGCGACTCGTTCAGGCGCTCCCACCGGCAGAGCTCGAGACCTGCACCGGCAGAATCGCCAAGTTACTCGCCCACCTCGAAAACGGAGCGGCCTGAGGCCGAAGGTCAGGCCGTCTTCGGCGGTGTCCAGAGATCGACCGAGAAGGCTTTCTTCTCAGCTCCCTCGACCACGTAGGTCGACATCACCTTGTCGGCGATGGTTTGTCGCTTCGAGTCGACCAGCGGCAGCAACCAGCCGAGGAGACAAACGATGCTGTCGAGGATGTGGACGAACTTGCGCCCGATCCCAGCTCCACTTCCTATCAGCTCCCCCTGGGTGTTCACCAGCCGGGTCCCCATCATCGCTTTACCCGGTGTCTGGCCGGTGATGCCCTCGAGATGGCCGATGTAGCCGATGTACGCAACCGAGACAAGAGATATCAGGATGTTGATGACACTGCTCCGAAAGAAGATCAGCTGGAGTATCCAAACCGGGGCCGCATCGATGATGAAACCCAGGGCGCGGGTGCCCCACGATGCGAGTGGAGCCGACGTGCCGCCGGCATCGGCTGCCTCAGCCGGGAATTCGGGTGTGCTCAAGGCGATGTTCCTCCTTATCGTGCCCGGCGGCGACCATACCGGACGTCTCGGGCGGTGGGTCTCAAATAGCCGCACAAACTTTTCCACATCCTGACTAGTCATATGGGATGGGCTCGGAACCCTCCTTTCCTGGCCACCCTCGGTGATCGAGTATGACTCACAGAACGTGCACCGATGCATCCGGGGGGATGGGGGCGCCAGGGAACGGGAGGCCCGACGACGAAGAGGACCTACGGGGAAGGTCCTCTTCTCGCGTTCTGGCCCACCAAGTCGACCCATGGCGGACCGGCTCAGCCGTCGCCAGCTCAGCCGCAGACGGACTTGACCAAGGGATAAGGGTTGACGGCGGAGCCACCACCTGGATGGAACTCGAAATGGAGATGGGGAAGCCAGTCCGGGGCATTGCCGCTGCTTCCGTTGTAGCCCACCACATACCCTTCGCTCACCGACTTACCCACCGAGATGTCGCCGTAGTTGTCCAGGTGCGCGTAGTAGAACTCGTCGCCATTGCCGGCCCTGAGCCAGATGGACTTGCCGCCGAGTGTGTTGGTCGAGATACGCTTGATCGTTCCGGCGTAGATGGCGACGATGGGTGTTCCTCGCGCCGCGATCATGTCCACACCCTGGTGTCGCCGCCCACCCGACCTGGGAGCACCCCAGGTATCACTGAACGACACCGCGCCCGCCACTGGGCAGACCCCCCCTCCGGACGACGGCGGAGGGCTGGTGGTGGTGGTCTCGCCGAGTGTGGTGGTCGTCTCGCCTGATGTCGAGGCTGGTGCCTGAGCGGTGGTTGTCGTACCAGGCTGCGCCGAGGTGACCGAAGTTGCCGGAGCGGCCGTGGTCGAGGTGGCTTGACGCGCTGCCTCTTCCAGACGCCGACGCTCCTCCTCCTCACGGCGTCGGCGCTCCTCTTCTTCTCTTTGCTGCTGGGCCAACAACTGGTCGTAAACGGCCTGGGCGTCGGCGAGATCTGCCTGGAGCTCTAGAGCCAGCTCCTGGAGCTCAGCTGTCACCAGTTCCTGCTCGGCGGAGGCATCGGAGAGACGTCCCGTCTGTCGGTCGAGCTCGCGCTTGAAGATCCTCAACTGATTGATCACTCCCGTATCCACACCGCTGGCCTCCCGGAGGTACTCGAGCCCGGCTTCGAACCTGTCATCGTTCGCCAAGAACAGGACCGATATCGACACGCCGCTCGTCGAACCGATATAGAGCTCGACCGCAACTTCCTCGAGACGTTTCTGGGTCTCCCTCAATTGGATCTGGGCAAACTCGATCGAGGATTCGAGGCTCTGTATTTCATTCTCCAACTCCGCCTGCCGGGCATACGCCGCCTGTACGGCATCACCAAGCTCCTGAGACTCGGAGACGATCCGATTGACCTCGTCGCGAGCGCGATCGATATCGGCGTCGGTTACAGCGGCCACGGCGGGCACCGCCATTCCGACCAGTAGTAGGCCTGCGACGATCCTGACGAATCGGTTCATATGGGGAGAGCGGTTATGTGGCCGCCGTGTAAGGCTATCCGCCCCTCCTCGGACAGCAATTCCAGATGTGCTGTCACCGACCTGGCCGCAAGCGGATGCAACGATCGGTCGATATCGAGATAGACAGTCTCTACGATTTCGTCGATCGTAGAGGCACCTTTTTCGACCGACTCCAGGATCTCACGGTGTCGTTGGGCGCGGTGGGCCAGATACCAGTCGATGACTGCGTCGGGATCGTCCATCTCATCCCCATGGCCGGGGTACAACCGCTCCAAATCAGTGCCCCTCAGCCTCCGCAGCGAGTCCAGGTATGGGCCGAGCTTGTCGACCATGACCGATGATCCACCCATGATGTGATCACCGGTGAACAGGACGTTCTGGGCCCGGAAGCAGAGATGATCGTCGGAATGTCCCGGAGTGTGCACGACGGAGAGAGGCAGATCCCCTACATCGAAGGTTGCGCCATCGAGCAAGCGGACGTCTGGATCGAAATGGGGACCGGGACCGTGACCGACCGCAGGAACACCCAGGTCCCGAGCGATTGGATTGGCGAGAGGGGCGTGGTCGACGTGTGTGTGCGTCACCAAAACGGCGACGACCGATCGTCTCCCGATCACATCGAATATCGCCCTGGCGTGTTTCGAGTCCACCGGACCGGGATCGAGCACCAATACGCTCCCGGATCCATCATCCAGCAGCCATGTATTGGTTCCCGGTCCAGTGAAGGGACCCGGATTGTTGGCCAAAACCCGGTCGATCCTCATGGGCGGTCCACTGGCAACAGGAGAGGAACGATCGACCCGTCTTCCATCCTCTGCGGTTCGATCAGGGTCCGGCCGTCGGCACCGCGGGCGCTTACCAGTGCGTCGTCTATCGACACGCGACGTTGTAGCCAGCGAAGATGGGCAACGGTCGGCAAGAACATCGGCCACCGACCGTCGCGATTGAGATCCAACGCCGTCGAGGGAGTCACCCATTCGTACTCCGTCAGTTCGCCGAGTTCCAAACGGACCTCAGGTGCCTCATCGACTGTCGCCACGTAGAACCGAGCATCGAACCTTCGTGGTGCATCCTCGGGAGTCACCCAACGTGACACCAGGACCAGCTGGTCACCGTCGACAACGACCGAACCGTCGGCAAGAGCCCTGTAGAACAGCTCCCCTTTGCCACTTGGCGCACGAATCGCACTTCCACCAACAAGCAGGAGCCCGGTCTCCTCGCCCAGCTCTCGCAACGCAGCCGAACGGTGTGCCCGATCGACCTCTGAGGTCCTGATCACCTTCTCGGCGAGACTGCTGCGGTCGATGGGGTCGACTCCTCCGCCGGGAAACACCACCAACCCGCCAAAGAAACCCCGGCGGTCGCGTCGCACCACCAGCACTTCGAAACCGCCTGCCGATTCACGGAGAAGGATGACCGTTGCCGCCGGGCTGGGCTCGACAATGTTGGAGCTCACCAACGCATCCTATGGGCACATGGCACACTTCCAACGTGCCGGAGCCCAATCCCTACCGTGATCTTCCCGCAGTCGATGAGCTCGCCGGCCGAGCGACGACCAGACTGCCCCGCCCTCTGGTCGTCGAGGTCGCGAGGGCTGCATTGGATCTGGCGAGGAACGAGATCTCTGAAGGTCGCCAGCCGAACGTCGAACGACACATGGTGGACCTGGTGAGGGCCCTGGAGCGGAGCTCCGGTATCGAGGTGCTCAACGCGACCGGCACATTGCTACACACCAATCTGGGTCGGGCGCGATGGAGTGAAGAAGCCGCTGCACGCGCATCACACGCGGCAACCGGATATAGCAACGTCGAGCTCGACCTCGAGAGTGGTCGAAGGAGCAAGCGGGGCGTATACGTCTCCAGTCTGCTTCGGGCACTCACTGGCGCCGACAACGCTCTCGTGGTGAACAACAATGCTTCGGGCCTCCTCCTGGCACTGGCTGCGACTTCTGCGGGGCGGTCGGTGCCTGTCTCTCGCGGCGAGCTCATCGAGATCGGCGGCTCATACCGTCTCCCTGCGGTCATGGAGGCGAGTGGGGCAAAACTGGTCGAAGTGGGAACCACCAACCGCACCCGGATCGGTGACTACGAAACTGCGCTCCAGATCCATGACTGCGGTTCCGTGCTGCGGGTCCATCCGTCGAACTACCGGATCGAAGGCTTCACCGAGGCTCCGTCCCTGAGCGATCTCGCCGGATTGGCCTCGAGCAGGGGGCTACCTCTCATCCACGACATCGGCTCTGGCCTCCTCGACGCTGATACGCCCTGGCTCGACGGGCCCACACCGGCGTGGCTCCGCGATGAGCCGGCCGCCCGTCAGTCCCTCGCCGAAGGCGCTGATCTCGTGACTTTCAGTGGGGACAAGCTGCTGGGCGGTCCCCAAGCCGGGATCATTGTCGGAAAAACCGAACTGGTCGATCAGCTGGCAGCCCACCCCCTGACTCGCGCCCTCCGGGTCGATGGGCCCACGCTGGCCGGCCTCGCCGCAACACTGGAGGCGTATCTCGACCGAGAAGTCCTGAAATTGCCTTTCTGGAAACAAGCGACCATCTCGGCGGAAGACATGGCTTCCCGTGCCCACACCTTGGCCGAGAGCCTGGGTGCCGAGACGGCGCCAGGGGAATCGACCGTTGGAGCGGGGAGCGTTCCGGGCATGAACATCCCCACGACCCTGGTCGTCCTCTCTGGAGAGGACCATCTCTACGAGAGGCTCTTGGGATCAGATCCTCCCGTCATCTGCAGGCGGGAGGCGGGATCGCTTCTCATCGACCTCCGCACCGTTGAGCCGGAGCGCGACGATGTGGTCGGTGAGACCGTGATGCGATGCCGCTGATCGGCACTGCCGGGCACGTCGACCACGGCAAGTCCACCCTCATCGAGCGCATCACTGGCAGAGATCCCGACCGGTGGGAGGAGGAGAAGAGGCGGGGATTGACCATCGACCTCGGTTTCGCCTGGACACGTCTGCCCAGTGGCACGGAAGTGTCGTTCGTCGATGTGCCCGGTCACGAACGCTATCTGAAGAACATGCTCGCCGGTATCGAGGCCATCGACGTTGCCCTGTTCGTTGTGGCGGCGGACGAGGGCTGGATGCCACAGTCCGAAGAGCATCTGGCCGTCCTTGACCTTCTCGAGGTCGGAGCCGGCGTCGTAGCCCTGACCAAGATCGACTCCGTCGAAACCGACCTCATTGAGCTTGCCTCCCTCGAGATCGATGAGAAGCTCGCCGGCACGACACTCGAGAAGGCATTTGTAGTGCCCGTGTCGGCAAAGACGGGTGCAGGCATCGACCGTCTCCTGGGTGCGCTCGATGACCTTGTCGCCCACGTGCCCGGAGCCTCGCTCGCAAGGCCCCGGATGTGGGTCGATAGGTCGTTCACCGCCAGCGGAGCCGGAACCATCGTGACCGGCACTCTTCTCGACGGGCACCTCGAAGTGGGCGAAGTCGTCGAGATCTATCCGTCAGGTCACCAGGCGAGGATTCGCGGAGCCCAGAGCCATGAGCTCTCCACCGAGAGATCTGAGCCGGGGCGTCGTGTCGCCTTGAATCTGGCCTCAATCGACCGCAAGGACGTCGGTCGCGGCGACATGGTGGGAAGACCCGGGGACTGGGAGTCGTCGGATCGGATTGCAGTCAGTCTGAGATCCGCCCGATATGTGGAGGAGCTGGACCGACGCGGTGCATACCAGTTCCATATCGGGAGCGCCGTCGAGCAGGCCCAGATCGTGGGGTTGGATGGTCAGGTGGCCGTCCTGAGACTGAGCGGCCCCCTCCCCATGAAGGTCGGGGACAGATACATCCTCCGGGACACCGGTCGAAAACTCGTCGTCGGAGGTGGTCGGGTCCTCGACCCGTTGCCGCCAAACACTGCTAGAGCGTTGCGCAACGCACGTGAGATAGATCCTGAGGCAGACCCAGCCGAGGTAGCGGCCACCCTCCTCGGGCAGCGTGGCATCGAGTCGATCGATCGGCTGCTGCGCCACACCGGCGGAGAACCGCCAGATGTGGAATCCGCCGGTGAGTGGCGGTTGGACTCTTCGACCATCGAAAGGTTGGAGACCCGCGCCGCCGAGCTCGTGCAAAAGGAGCATGCCGACCGACCTCTGCGAACAGGCCTTCCCCTGGCCACCCTCGCCGTTCGCCTAGGTGTCGCCCCTGAGGTAGTCGAGATGATCGTTGATCGGAGCCCCAACCTGGAGAGGGTGGGGCCCGACGTCTCGATCGAAGGGAGGGAGGTCGAAATCCCCAGAGAATCGATCGATGAGTGGGAGAGAGTGAAGGCGGTCCTGGAGAAGCGTCTGGCAACTCCGACGGTCGCCGAGCTCGAAGTGGATCCGGAATTGCTTCATCTGCTGGTGCGAAGAGGAGATCTCGTGAGAATCAGCCAGGACCTGGTCTACCTACCCTCACAGATGAGGGCAATCGAGGAGATCCTCCGCTCCCTTCCGGAGGGATTCACCGTGTCCGACTTCCGAGACGCCGCAGACCTGTCACGCAAGTATGCGGTGCCCATCCTCGAATGGACCGACAGAGAGTCGATAACCATCAGGAGCGGAGACCATCGCCGAGTGAGATAGAGCCGGCCGAGCCGTGTTCAGCCCGCTATTTGACGAGTTGCAGGCTCCGGCGCTCGCCTTCGGTGAGACCTCCCCAGATCCCGAACGGCTCCCGAATGGTCACTGCATGGTCTGTGCACGGCTCCTGCACCGGACAGACCCCACAGATGGCCTTCGCTTTCATCTCCCGACGCTCACGCTCTTCTTTCCGTTCGAATGTGGATGGGGGAAAGAACAAATAGGCGTGATTCCCCCGGCACAGGGCCCCGACCTGCCAGTCGTCCGAGTACGACAAAAAGACTCCTCCCGCTTCTAGCGACAACCTCAAGGAAGCTACATAGCGAAG